>CP081303.1:2564000-3205000 GCA_019720755.1 Prolixibacteraceae bacterium | reverse complement strand
ATCTTGTGTTACCAAGACTTCAACCTGCCCATGGGTAGATCACACGGTTTCGCGTCTACCCCCACTGACTTTAGCGCCCTATTCAGACTCGCTTTCGCTTCGGCTCCTAGCCTTAAACTATTAACCTTGCCAGTGAGGAGTAACTCGTAGGCTCATTATGCAAAAGGCACGCCGTCACATATAAATATGCTCCGACCGCTTGTAAGTGTATGGTTTCAGGTACTTTTTCACTCCCCTGTTCGGGGTACTTTTCACCTTTCCCTCACGGTACTGGTTCACTATCGGTCTCTTAGGAGTATTTAGCCTTACCAGATGGTCCTGGCAGATTCAGACAGGGTTTCACGTGCCCCGCCCTACTCAGGATACTGCTAGATCATATTTGCTTACGTGTACAGGACTTTCACCCTCTTTGGTGTAACTTTCCAGTTACTTCCACTTCACGCATAATCTCATATTGCAGTCCTACAACCCCAATTACGCCGAAACGTAATTGGTTTGGGCTAATCCGCGTTCGATCGCCACTACTAACGGAATCACTTTTGTTTTCTCTTCCTCCGGGTACTTAGATGTTTCAGTTCTCCGGGTTTGCCTCTGATATAATCAGATAACCAATAAATTGGCTGGGTTGCCCCATTCAGAAATCTTCGGATCATAGGTTGTTTGCACCTCCCCAAAGCTTATCGCAGCTTATCACGTCTTTCATCGCCTCTAAGAGCCAAGGCATCCACCATACACCCTTACTTACTTTCTATTACATTAACCTTTTCGTTAATCTAAAATATTACTGTTGTATTCTTTTTACAGATTACTTCTTCCAGAATGTCAAAGAACTTATATACACTAATTAGTTAATCAGTATAAATGTGTGGAGAATATCGGAGTCGAACCGATGACCTCCTGCGTGCAAGGCAGGCGCTCTAGCCAACTGAGCTAATCCCCCCAATAACCTGCGTTATCTTAAATGTAGTCCCGCCCAGACTTGAACTGGGGACCTCTACATTATCAGTGTAGCGCTCTAACCAGCTGAGCTACGGGACTATGCTATAAAAACATAACCACCTTAGTTTTTCAGCTTACGCTATCACCACGTTGGTCATGTGGGTATATAAGGTTTTTTTGATATGACAAGAAAAAACAACCTAATCTGTCGATTTTCTTAAACCGTTCTTGTCGGCTCCAGAAAGGAGGTGTTCCAGCCACACCTTCCGGTACGGCTACCTTGTTACGACTTAACCCCAGTCACTAGTTTTACCCTAGGCCGCTCCTCTCGGTAACAGACTTCAGGCACCCCCAGCTTCCATGGTTTGACGGGCGGTGTGTACAAGGCCCGGGAACGTATTCACCGCGCCATGGCTGATGCGCGATTACTAGCGAATCCAGCTTCACGGAGTCGAGTTGCAGACTCCGATCCGAACTGAGACCAGTTTTAGAGATTAGCATCCTGTCGCCAGGTAGCTGCCCTTTGTACTGACCATTGTAACACGTGTGTAGCCCTGGACATAAGGGCCGTGCTGATTTGACGTCATCCCCACCTTCCTCTCACCTTACGGTGGCAGTCTCTCTAGAGTCCTCAGCTTAACCTGTTAGCAACTAAAGATAAGGGTTGCGCTCGTTATGGGACTTAACCCGACACCTCACGGCACGAGCTGACGACAACCATGCAGCACCTTGTACGTCGTCCGAAGAAAGGTCTATCTCTAGACCGGTCGCCGTACATTTAAGCCCAGGTAAGGTTCCTCGCGTATCATCGAATTAAACCACATGTTCCTCCGCTTGTGCGGGCCCCCGTCAATTCCTTTGAGTTTCAATCTTGCGATCGTACTCCCCAGGTGGATTACTTAAAACTTTCGCTTAGCCACTGACTGTGTATCGCCAACAGCGAGTAATCATCGTTTACGGCGTGGACTACCAGGGTATCTAATCCTGTTCGCTCCCCACGCTTTCGTACATCAGCGTCAGTTATACCTTAGTAAGCTGCCTTCGCAATCGGTGTTCTGAGTAATATCTAAGCATTTCACCGCTACACTACTCATTCCGCCTACCTCAAGTATACTCAAGTAATACAGTTTCAATGGCAGTTCTACAGTTGAGCTGCAGGATTTCACCACTGACTTATATTACCGCCTACGTACCCTTTAAACCCAATAAATCCGGATAACGCTTACACCCTCCGTATTACCGCGGCTGCTGGCACGGAGTTAGCCGGTGTTTATTCATATGCTACCTTCAGCTACTTTCACGAAAGTAGGTTTATTTGCATATAAAAGAAGTTTACAACCCATAGGGCAGTCATCCTTCACGCGGGATGGCTGGTTCAGACTTGCGTCCATTGACCAATATTCCTCACTGCTGCCTCCCGTAGGAGTCTGGTCCGTGTCTCAGTACCAGTGTGGGGGATCATCCTCTCAGAACCCCTAGACATCGTTGCCTTGGTAAGCCGTTACCTTACCAACTAGCTAATGTCACGCATGTTCATCTTGTACCGCCGGAGCTTTAATTATCGAGCCAGGCGACTCAATAATACTATGAGGTATTAATCCAAATTTCTCTGGGCTATCCCTCTGTACAAGGCAGATTACATACGCGTTACTCACCCGTGCGCCGGTCGTCGTCTGGTAGCAAGCTACCTCCGTTACCCCTCGACTTGCATGTGTTAGGCCTCCCGCTAGCGTTCATCCTGAGCCAGGATCAAACTCTTCGTTGTATAAAAAGTTAATTAATTTAGCTCAACAAAAACTCAAAAATCTATTGATTGACGGTTGCTTTTTGTACTTGTCATTATCAAAAAAATATCTTCAAAGAACTTATCTCTTATTCATCCATCGTCGCCGTTGCTCCGATGTTTTTGCGGTTGCAAAGATAAATCATTTTATCTTTAAACTCCAAATGTTTTTTCATTTATTTTTCGTCTCCGAAAAACTAAAAAACAATGTTCGCTTTTTTAGAACGTGAGTGCAAAGATAACACTTTACATTTTTAAGATCCAAATAAAAATTGATTTATTTTTTTCACTTAAAATCACACTCTCAATTATTTCAAAATCTAAAACCTTGTCAATCTTCTGCTCTTCTATCAGCTTCTTATGTCCTCTCTTTCTCATCTCGCTAGAATCAATGGAGTCACACAGCGGAAGGGATAATATTCAGAATCTCTCAATGTTGTCTTAGAACGAAGTGCTTTTGTTGTTAAAAGCGATGCAAAGAAACATCTTTTTAATCCATAATTCCAAATAAAAAACAATGTTTTTTTTGTAAAAAAAACAAAAAAAACTCTCTACACTCTGATAATAAACAGTATGTATCAGAATAAATCTATGTAGTTTCATTATTAAAAACATTACTTAAATACAAAACTATGACAAAATGCTATCTAACAATTTTTCTTTTATTATTGTTTATAACCGTACATACAATAACAAAAGGACAAAACAAGATAATGAAAGAAGACAATCCGTCAGACACAGAAATTAATCTCCAGAAGACAAGTACAAGTTATAATCTTGGTATTTCATTACTAATACCTGAATCAACAATCAGCGGATTAGTCTTCAAAAATGGAGTAATTTGTCAAACAAGTGTAACAAATGGACGTTTATATATCGAGGGAAGTGCTACTTATACAAAGTATGATATTGATATAACACTCGATCATCAAAGTTTAGATATAATCACAGATGATGGGAATCGGTTTTCTGAGGATAATGCCACAAAAAGATTCTACGGAATAGATATAGGAGCAGGTTGGATAATTCCTTTAAGAAAACACAGGTTTATTCTATTAGGAAAACTGGGCTATTCTGGAATGAATCTAGAATTTAAAGGGGATAAATACAAATTTAGCAGAAACTTAAATTTGACGCCAGCAGCGAACTTTAATTTCTGTATTTTTGATAATAGTGGCAATGCGGAAACAATAAAAAGAACATACCTCACCTTAGAAGTTGGGTATCGATATTCCATAGCAGAATTTCATGAGGACATTAAAAATGACATGGCCTATCTCGCTGTTGGACTTGGTATTGGATTATAAATACATATAGTATTACGACATATATTAAAACCTTGTTATCAAAACAAATTTCTATTGAAGGATTCAAATTACAGAATTCATTACAAGAGCTCTAAAATGTCGACAATTTTAAAGTATTTCTGAGAAGTCACACAAACATATTAAAAGAACATAAAAAATCCCTATTTAAACGTCAACAATTGGCGTTTAATAGGGATTTTATTTATCTATAATACTCTATTATGGTAACAATTGTAACTACCAAGCAAACTTAGGGAAAGAAGACATCATTTTATTAACACGTTCTTTCACTGAAGCAATTACTTCATCATTGTCGATATTAGAAATCACTTCATCAATAAGGTCAACAATTGGTGCCATATGTTCTTCTTTTAATCCTCGGGTTGTGATTGCAGGAGTTCCTACACGCAGTCCAGAAGTAGAGAATGGTGACCTTGAATCAAAAGGCACCATATTTTTATTGATTGTTATATCCGCCTTAACTAATATGTTTTCCACCTTCTTTCCAGTGATTTCAGGGAACTTTGTACGAAGGTCAATAAGCATCAAGTGGTTATCAGTACCATCAGAGATCACCTTATACCCTTTACGAACAAAAGCTTCAGCCATTACATTCGCATTTTTCTTCACCTGCTCTTGGTACTCTTTGTACTCAGGTTTAAGAGCCTCACCAAATGCCACTGCTTTGGCCGCAATAATATGCTCAAGAGGTCCACCTTGTACACCAGGAAAAACAGAAGTATTTAACATTGCAGACATCATCTTTTCTACTCCTTTAGGCGTTTTAACCCCCCAAGGATTAACAAAGTCCTCTCCCAGTAGAATAATACCACCACGAGGGCCTCGAAGTGTTTTATGTGTTGTAGAGGTAACGATATGAGCATAAGGAACAGGGTTAGAAAGAACTCCAGCAGCAATTAAACCAGCAGTATGAGCCATATCCACCATAAAGATAGCTCCCACCTTATCTGCAATTTCTCTCATACGAGCATAATCCCACTCTCTAGAATATGCAGAAGCACCACCAATAATTAGTTTTGGTTTCTCTGTCAAAGCAATTGCTTCCATCTTATCATAGTCGATCATTCCAGTAGACTCCTCAACTGTATAAGCAACAGGATTGTATAGCATCCCAGAGCTATTAACGGGAGATCCATGAGAAAGGTGTCCACCATGGGCCAAATCAAGTCCCATAAATTTATCCCCTGGCTTTAAACATGTCAATAGAACCGCCATATTAGCTTGGGCACCAGAGTGAGGTTGCACATTAGCATACGTAGCACCATAAAGTTCACATAGGCGATCAATTGCCAACTGTTCAACTTGATCTACTACCTGACAACCGCCATAATAACGATGACCAGGATATCCCTCCGCATACTTGTTAGTCAAACAAGATCCTGCAGCAGACATCACCTGATCCGAAACAAAGTTTTCAGAAGCAATAAGCTCTATACCTTCTAATTGTCTTTGGTTTTCTTGCTCGATAAGATCGAACACTTGCTTATCTATTACCATGATAATAAATTCAAAAAGGTTAAAAAATAAAAATGAACTCTTGGTTTTGGTAATTCTAATAGGTTTTACTCTTCGGAGAAGTGTACAAGTACACTACGATAAGCACTAAAGATAGTTGCTTTAGAGATAAAACCAATATATTTTCGATTCTCCACAACCGGTAAGTTCCACGCCCCCGAAGATTTAAATTTTTTCATAACTTTTTCCATACTTTCGTCAGGGTGCACCATTTCTGGTGGCATTACCATCAAATCCGTGACAGAAGTTTTATGATACATCTCCTTATTGAACATGATACTACGGATATTATCTAGAAGAACGACTCCTCTAAAATTATTATCCTTATCGATTACAGGGAAAATATTTCTTTTACTTTTAGAGATGACCTTCACCAAGTCACCAAGACAAGCCTCTTCATCAATAGTGACAAGATCGGTTTCGATCACCTTTCTTAATTTCATTAAAGTTAGAACTGTCTTATCTTTATTGTGTGTTAAAAGCTCCCCTCTTTCTGCCAAATGGCAGTGGTAAAGAGAGTGTTTCTCGAAAGCCAAAATTGTCAAATAAGCACATGCCGAAGAGATCAATAAAGGAACAAATAGCGTATACCCTCCAGTTATTTCAGCGATAAGAAATACCGCGGTCATCGGAGCAAACATTACACCAGACATAACTCCAGCCATTCCATACAGGGCATAATTTTCAGTAGCTAACTCTGGGCTTCCTTGATTCACTATCGACGAAAATATAAAACCAGCAAAACACCCCATAAAGAGCGTTGGTGCAAAGATACCACCAACACCACCAGCACCTGTAGTAATTGCTGTAGCAAACACCTTAAAAGCCAATATGGCAATAAAAACGATAATAAGTAATGTTTGATTATTCTTGAGAGAGTAGAAAACAGAATTATTTAACACATCCGTATAATTTCCATTCAATATTTGATTGATAGAGACATACCCCTCACCCCATAACGAAGGGAATAGAAAAATCAATATTCCTAATCCAACACCACCAATAAGGATTCTGTTTAAGAACCTATCCTGTTTCTTAAAATAACCCTCAACCCATTTCATCACACGAGTAAAGTAGACTGAAATTAACCCACATATGATTCCTAAGATAATGACCCAATGAAGATTATTCACATCAAAAGATTGATTTAAGCTGAATCTAAAGTGGTATCCATCCCCCATCAAAAAATAAGAAGTAGTTGTTGCAGTCACGGCAGAGATCAATAGGGGTAGCAATGATGACATAGTCAAGTCAATCATTAGTACCTCTATCGTAAAAAGTAATCCTGCCAAAGGAGCATTAAAGATTCCAGCAATAGCAGCAGATGAACCACATCCAGCAAGTAGGGTAATTGCACGATAATTTAAACGAAATGTTTGAGCTAGGTTTGAGCCAATAGCAGCACCAGTAAGTGCCACAGGAGCCTCAGCACCGACAGAGCCACCAAAACCAATGGTTATGGTACTAGTAAGCATCGAAGAGTACATGTTGTGTTTAGATATCTTACTATTCTTTTTAGAAAAAGCATAAAGAATCTTTGAAACACCATGCCCCAGATCTTCTTTGATCACATAACGTATTAGAAGTACTGTTATCAATATCCCAATCATTGGATATGCCAAATATTGATAACTCACATCATCCACACTAAAATTACCAGTTAGATGATGAATTGTAAAGTGAATTAGATTTTTCAATACGATAGCTGCAAGTCCACTTAAAGCTCCAACTACCAAACTAAGAAGAAGAATAAATTTTCTTTCGGAGATGCGTTCCATTCTCCATTTCTCAATCTTCTTTAATATTGCATTCATTTTTTCCATAACACCGCAAAATTACTATTTCGCTTTGTATAATTTCACTATACATAGATATTTTTTCCTTAGTGTTAGGAATTTATGATAAATTTTACGTTTAGATCAGAATATGATTTTATTCAAAATAATAAAGAATATAAACGATTTGTATAAACTCTGCTACTAGAATCATATAGTTCTTACTTGTTTCAAATTAAAGAGATATACAACAGACATTTTCACTAAGAACTAAACATATTTGTGATACTGTGTTTTCTCTATTTCCATTCGCTTCTTATACTTATGAGGGAGTTCAATTTTCATATTCATAGACTCCTGTGTAAATGGATGTTTAAAAAAGAGAAAATATGCACAAAGAAATAGTCCTTTCCCCTTCAATATATTTCCTTGCGTACCATAAAGAGTGTCCCCTAGTATAGGAGTACCCTTTTGAGCCATATGTATCCTAAGCTGGTGGGTGCGACCAGTAATAGGCGACAATTGAACTAAGGTGAGTCTTTTAGATCTAAGAGAAGGAACTGAATCAATCTTTTCGAATAGAGTACGGGCATTAGTATTATTAATAGGGCTACAACAAACACCATTGTCTTGAATGTCCCCCATGATAATAGCATAATACTTTTTGGTAATCTCTTTTGACTCTAACATCTGTCCTAGCATAATTCGACACTTCTTGGTTTTAGCAATTATAACTAATCCAGAAGTAGCCTTATCAAGACGATGGACTGCTCTAAAGTTTACATATGCATCTGGGGCATTGCTATATTGGAGTTTACCCTGAACAGCATTTTCAAGTGTATCAAAACGATTTCCACTAGTCGTTAAACCAGCAGGTTTGTTCACCACAGCCAACCAATTATCTTCATAAACAATATCGAGATCCGTACTATAAGGTTTGAGTGTAGCCTCAGCAGGGTGATACAAAGCTATATTCATCCCTTCTTTGACCCATAGTCCAGAAGAAGCAGTTTCACCATCTACAAAAATATGCCCATTTTTTATAGCTTTTTTTACACTTTTGCCTGACGGTAGCTCAACAAAAATTCCAATTAAATAGTTATATAATCGTATTCCCTCATCAATTTGAGGAATCACATGACATGAAACTAATTCTAATTTTTTTTGCATTTATCCAACGATTAAGATGACGAGGTAAAAGTAGCAAATAAAGAGAGAATAAAATGATCAATATAAAATGATAGGTAATAAAAGGTCACCATTTGCACATCAGTATAACGATATAAAACGTCGCATACTAGATACAGATAGGCAAGAGAAGAATCGTTCTATATCACAGTATATCTCCAATGTAAACTCATACTTCTATTTAATAGGGACAGATCTTGCATTAGAATCGTTGCAAGATTTAGAGCTACATCTCGATTTTGGTTCTTGGTATATAGAGAGATCAGAAGACACACCCAATATTTTAAGAATAATTCATTTACTTGAACATATTCCAGTCTTATTACATTTCTATATACCAGAGAATAATACAGACACAGTTCTCAAACCAGATGAGAAATATATATCCAAGATTCATCGTTTGCACCAAATTCTTTTAAAATTCTCCATACGTATACTTAAGGTAAAAAAAGATGATACATTAAAAGTACCTCTATCACTTCTCGCATTTGAAATTATTCAGGATATTCAAATTGAATATCTTGCAGAAGGACTAGAACCTCTCTTTATTCCATTGATAAATGAATTAGAAGACCGATACATCACCACCCTGATTATTATTATGGATCACTACTATATCGGACTGGAGAAGAAGATACCACAAGAGATAAAACTTCTTTTAGAACATAAATTAGAAAACACAAATGAAGGGATACTAGCAATTGACATATTAGTCATGTTTCAAAATATAGGTATTAATACACAAGAGGAGTCCCTTAGCCTAATGAATCAATGGCAGAAAGCAAAAGATGAAAGGGAGCATTTCAAGTGGGATCATCATGATTTTGATGATGGTTACGATGACATCCCCGGTTACAATATCGAGAGTGAGACCTATGACTTATATGCATATCTAGAAAGTTTCAAAAATAAACATTTTGTAATTGAAGTTCTATTAGCACATCTATTTTTTCATAACGGTATAGATAAGGAACTACTGATAGAACTTTGCAATCAACATAATCTATCATTAATATCTATTCTGAATCAACGATTTACAGATATGTCTTGTTTCAATCACGTAGAGTCGGTATTAGAATCAAGTGACATTGAGAATAAAAAAGAAATTATTTTAAATTATTTATACATAGACAAAACTATTGGTAAGGCTTTGATGAACGCAAAAAAATAATTTCGGTGGAAAGCACCTCATTGATTGAAATAAAATGAACATAAATTGAAATTATTTTGGAAAACAGAATTATTAACATACATTAGCCGCATGTTAATATACAAGGTTATTCCCCATCTCTATTAGATTATTTGTGAGGAATTACTTATCACCAAAATAGATAATTAAGATATTCAAAATACCCAAGAAGAGCTTGCACAAACGTTAATAAGCACTTCTCAACAACAGGAAAAGCCGAATACGCAGAGTGCGTATCCGGCTTTGTTTTTTTTACATATTAGAATGATCTTAGGAGATCAAACGACTTTAAAAACAACCGTATCTTCATTTCCATTTTTATCTTGGACAACCAATCTATGGGTCCCAACAGAAGGAGAACAAGATATCTTATGCACAATAGATGTAGTTCCTATACTCTGACCATCAAGAAACCAATAAAGTTGGGTATCATCTAGAGTAGTTGTAGCCTGGAACACAACCTCCGTTGCGACACCCATAAAATCTCTGGGAGTAGTTACCACAAGTCCTTGAGAGGGATACAAAATTCCAACAGTCGCCTGCTCATTCCATTTACCCGAAGGGAATCGAGGTGGCAAAGAGTGATATTCAGGATGATTTTGTTTGTAATAGTAGGCAATCTTAGGAGGAAGAATAAACCAACACTTCTTTACCATCTTAGTAATGGGATAGTTCGTATTATTCACTCTATATTTTTGCATTTTATCAAGCATTATTTCTTTATGATAAGGACATGGCTCCGTTTTCAGCACCTCTTCCCCCACAAGTAATGTATCTATATTATTACAATATTTGGAAGCACTATAACCACTCTCATGGCAAACAGCAAGAGGAAATAGTTCACTATCTGGTTTTGAAAACCAAGGTGTCTTAGGTAAAAAATGAAAGATATCAAACAAAATTGGGGCAGCCATCGTAACACCAGTACAGGCTGGACGTCCTTGACCATCTGCGTTACCAACCCACACTCCAATTGCATATTCAGGATTTACCCCTATAGCCCAAGCATCTTTAAATCCATAGCTTGTTCCCGTTTTCCAAGCCAAAGGCGAAGAAGAATCTAAATATTTCCAACCAACCTCATTAATGGGTCTATTTACAGTTTGAAGAGATTGAAAAGTATTCCAAATAGCGGCTTTTGATAAAGGAGAGTCATGCTTCTTATATGAGATATTGGAAGAGATCGAGGGAGCAAATATAGCATTTTTTTCTCCATAACTGAGTGCTCTTGACATAGAAGCATAGGCACCAACCATTTGCCAAAGACTAGACTCTCCTCCTCCTAAAATTAAGGAAAGACCATAGTAATCAGCCCTTTTATCAAAAGAAGACAAGCCCATACTGTGAAGAATATGAAGAAATCTCGCAGCAGAGTATTGTCTTAGCATAAAGACAGATGGAACATTCAAAGATTCACTTAAAGCTAAAGATGCTGATACTGCACCACGAAACTTTCTATCAAAGTTCTTCGGAGCAAATCCATTTAGAAAAACAGGGTAATCAGGGATAATTGTATTAGGAGTAATATAACCCGCATCTTGCATGGCTGCATAAAGGAATGGTTTTAGTAGACTTCCAGTACTTCGATCTGCCTGAACCATATCCACGGCCCCTTGATTTGGATCTTTCCAATCGGAATTCCCTATATAAGAAATTACATTTCCTGTTTTTACAGATAAAACCAAAACTCCTACATTATGAATCTGATTGGCCTTATATTTAATTGAATAGTTCGCTAAACGACTCAAAATCTGATCTTGTAATCGTGGATCTAATGCTGTATGGATTGATTTTCCAGGATCAATTCTCCTCAACCACTCCATAGCATGAATAAAATCTTTAGGAAAAGGCATCACATGTTGGGGAAGTTTTTCTAGTATTGAAAGCTCATAAGTTTGTTTATCAATGACTTTTTTCAAATAGAGCTTCTTCAAAAGAAAATCTCTTTTCTTTCTTAAAACCTTATTATTATGCCCAGGATAAATCAATGCAGGTGCATTTGGAAGTACAGCCAAAGTAGCCGACTCTGCCCATGTCAACTTAGAGGATGCACAACTAAAATATCTCCATGATGCTGCTTCTATTCCTACTATATTTCCTCCGAAAGGAGCATTATTGGCATAGAGAGACAAGATCTCCTCTTTTGAACATTGCACTTCTAATTTGAGTGTAGCAAAGCCTTCTTTAATTTTAGCCCACCATGTTCTGTCTTGGTTATTCAATGCCAATCTAGAGATCTGCATAGACAAAGTGCTAGCACCACTAACAATATGTCCTCTTTTAATGTTCAGGTAAATAGCTCGTGCAACAGCTTTGATATCAATCCCCCAATGATTGTAGAAATTTTCATCCTCATAAGTTATTAAGGCTTTCTTAAACTTATTCCCAACACTTTTCTCCGGAGGGAAACGCCATTGTTGATCACTAGCTAATGTAGCACCAATAAGGTAATCATTCTTAGAAAACAATACTGTGGATCTAGGATTGTTAAATGAAACAGAAGGGATTACCATCCAAAATATAGAAAGAATGAATAATGCTGAGCAAAACCATATACCATATTTATATCCTCTAAATACGTTCTGTTTCATCTTATAAATTCTTATTTAATACTCACCATTTTAGCATCAGTGGATGCATTAAATTGGTGGTTATACATCGCTTCAACTGAAATCGATGGCCACTTATAATATCCTTTAAAACTTGCGTTAAAAGGAATTGTGATCGATACCGATTTATTTCTATTGATATTTAAATATTCACGAACTTCGTCATCCAAGATCTGCTGGAAAGTACATGATTCTGGAAGTACATCAGATCTATTTAAAATCTCAGCACCTGAAGGCATAGGAATTCTAAGCGCTAAATTTTTCAAATTCCATTTAGAGATATTCTTCACATATACCTTCAATTTGTAATCTTTACCCTGTACTAATAGTGTATCTTGAACTACTTTATCGTTATCATCTACTAGTACCACCCTTAATGATAATCCATTCGATGAAGCCTTTTGTGAGATATCCGTACGTTTAAATGATTTTGTTATAGCTGCAAACACAGGACTATTGCCACTATTCACCACCTCTATATTTTCTTTATTAGACCAAGTCCCTTGGTAGATAATATCTGTTTGTGGAGAGATATCTGTTTTCATTGTTTTCGAACCGATATTCACAGATAAACTAGAAGTCTCAACGTGATTGGTATTACTCTTCATAAAATCTTGTACTGCAAGAAGAGCAAAACTTGTAGTCTGTGTGCTCATCCATCGATCAGAACTTAATTCTTTTGATATTTCAACAGCAAGAGGGAAAGCAATATCTTCACGCCCTAGCATATTTAATGAAAGAAGTAATAATGATTTGTCTCTAAGTTGAGATCCAAAAGAGACATTCTTCTCCCCAAGAGGATATGTTACAGTAGACAGATCACGAAAATCAAATAGAGATTCAGCAGTATTCATTCTACCAATTTGAGCATATGCAGAAGCCAATAACCAACGGTCTGGTGTTTTTAATTCACGATCTTCTCTTAATCTATTCATCACTCCCAAAGGAGCCTCTCCCGCAAGAGATAATACAAATAAACAATAGGCTTGTACTGCTTTAGTCTCATCACTTCTCCAACGATTGGCCATAGACAATTGGTGTCGTGTCCATCTTTTAAGCATATCACCAGGAATAAAATATCCTGCTTTCTTAGCCATGACCAAGAAGTGTCCGGCATAACATGAGGCCCATTTAGAGTTATAGTTTGAACCAGGCCAATAAGAAAATGATCCATCAGAATGTTGAAATAGAAGAAGTCTTGAAAGTGCATTTTGCACATTTATAATCATCTTCTCTTTATTTTCTTTATTGAGTTGACTGCTTTGAAGTAACAAAAGCTGTGGAAAAACACTCGATACTGTCTGTTCTAAACATCCATGAGGATATACAATCAATTGGTCCAATCGTTTTCCTATATTACAAACCATCATAGTGGATGCACTCAGAACAAGACGTTCGCCTTCACAGTTATCTAACATGGATTTATTATCGCTTATCTTCTGCTTAGGATTAAGCTTTTTCCACACCGTTTCATATTGAATTGGATTTGAGTTATCAACCTCCATTTCGATCTTATATTGAGCATTATAATCACCACATTTTGCAGTAACGATAATCTCTCCTTTACCAGTAGTATTCGTTGTTTTTAACTTAAACGCTAAATCTTTCTCTTTTAAATTTCCCATCTCAGTACGAAGATCATCTGTACCATCAAGTTTTAATTCCCCCTTTACCTCAACGTGTACAGAGATTTTTCCTGTCATCTTTTTATTTGTAAAGAGAGTAATTGGAAGCAAGAATTTTTCGTTCAGATCTAAGGTACGTGGTGCATCGGCAAGTATCATTAAAGGGTCGACTACCTTAACCTGCTTTTGCGAAGAACCATAACTATCATCATTCGCAGCAATAACCATCACACGCACTTCCCCTGTATAAGCAGGAATTTTAAAGTGATGTTCTGCCTTTTCTCCTTTATCTAGATGGAATGGTCCAGCAAAAAGTACCACAGGTTTAAAACGTTTGGCTTTATTCTTCGATGGATCTTTAAGCATACCGTCTCCTCCAACAGGAATTAAACGGCCCATTTTACCAGCATACATACCAAGGATATCATCATAGAGGTCCCAAGTACTGACACGGAGAGCCAAATCTTGATTGAAGTAGTTCCAAGGAGATGGAGTTCTATAGTTCGTAATACCTAACAGCCCTTCATCAACTACAGCAATAGTATAATCAATTTCTTTTTTGTTCGCTTCCGACACTTTTATATGAATATCCTTTTTTGCGCGAACTTCATCATTGCATTCAATCTCTGGAGATAACTTAGAGTTTGGATCTTCAATATGAATTTTCTTGATACCATAAAGTCGAATAGGGCGATCATTCTTTACGTTCTGATAGGGTTGTATATATGTTACATAGAGATAGATATTTGGTGTCATCGTTTCCCCAGTAGGGATTGTCACAATAGTATTCTTCTCTGTGGTTTGCACCCATGATTGCTTAATCACACGCCCTCCCCTTTCAATTGATATCAAGGCATGGCCCCCATTTTCACTAGGAAACATTAAAGAGATATCTTCTCCTTTCACTAAACGATCTTTTTTCACGTTAAGCGATAGAAGGGTCTGTCCACTATTATCACTTTTCTCTCCTCCTGGCCAGTCACAGAAGAATAACTTTGAAACCGTATTGCCATTAGAAAGTTTTGCCACTAAAAGATACCTTCCCCACTCATTATTCTTCATTCTAAATGAAAAGGATCCTTTTCCTTGAGCTACATTAATCACTCCCCGCTTAAAAGGAGTATATTTTTGGTCGTCTACATATTTTGCTAATGAGGAGCTAGATTCTGCATTCCACCACCAAGAATAATCTACCTTATAAAGGTAATAACGAACCGTCCCTTTGGAATATTTTAACTGAGTGTTTAGTACAACTAGATCACAACGAATATCCTTTTCTGTATCGTAATAAGAACCATAACTTTGAACACCTGAAAGCTTTACACCACAGAATTTCTTAAAAGGATAGAAATCTTTGGACATAGTAGTTGTAGTAGCAGCGCCTC
Source organism: Prolixibacteraceae bacterium (assembly GCA_019720755.1). NCBI lineage: Bacteria > Pseudomonadati > Bacteroidota > Bacteroidia > Marinilabiliales > Prolixibacteraceae > Halosquirtibacter > Halosquirtibacter laminarini. The sequence goes on along the minus strand of CP081303.1, from coordinate 3,189,664 downwards.
CATCCTCAAAGACACGGCTCTCTAAATCCATTGCAACCAAAGGTTCTTTTACATTTTTAAGATCTAGATCAAGCAACACTTTGGCCTTTCCAGACTCATCAGTTTTCCCTTCCCATGACTTGAAATAAGAAGAACGATTTGATGCAGCTTCATTTCTAAACCAATAGCCATGAAATCCTTTCAAATTAATGCTTTTTCTACGTATACGAGTATTTACGATCATTTTATGCCCTTTTGCAGGTGCACCATGAAGCCATTTAACATCAAAGTTTATTTGAGGCCTTTTAGATTCAATATACTTAGGTTCATTCTCCCATAAAATTTTCATCCGATTAGGGCGAATTGTCTCAATACGTAGAACTTTAGAGTAAGTATTACCAGCTACTTTCATCTTCAATAACCAGTTTCCAACTGGATCATCCACATTCGTTGCTGTACGATAAGAGATAATACTTCCTTTTTTAGTCTGAACATTTTTATCTTTCAACACCCCTTTTGAATCATACAATTCAAATATCACAGGATAATTATCTTCTAATTTCTTACTCTCATCTCGTATCACAGAAGATACATAGATAGAGTCTCCTGGTCTCCAAACATCACGTTCTCCATAAATAAAAGCAGAAACCTCTGATTTGTTATCATAACCGGAAACATTAAAATCACTAACCTCCTGCATATCAGAATTGATCTTTAAGAATCCCCAATCATTAAATTTCTTTGCAAGTACAAGACATCCTTCCATTCGAGTCTTTACACGTAGGAATCCATTCGTATCGGTTTCCCCTGTAGAGATAACTTGATTTTGAAAATTTAAGATCTTTATCTCTACCCCCTCTTTAGGTTTAGAAGAGAGCAGATCCGTTGCAGCAATATAATAGTTGTTATCCTCTTCTTTCTTGACAATAAGGCCAATATTCGAACTTATAACATATCTTGAAATAGCCTTCGATGGAGAGTAATAAGAAGGATGAGAAGGATCATCACTCTTACGCCAATTATAGAGATTATTTTTCGAATAGTAATTTGATTCACTCCAATTATCTCCATTCCAGAAGTCCTTATCTTGAACCTCTTCCAGTTTCATATCACGCAACTCCTGAAGGTTTTTACAAGGATAAATTGAATAGTTAGGACGAATGCCGATATTCACTTGATAAATTTCATTGGGTTTCACCTCAATGATATCAGGAATATTTAAAGCAAATGTTTTATACTTATTTACCTCTACTCCATCTAATGTCATCTTTCCCTCATAAACGATCCTTCCAAAACGCCTCACACTGCTTGTCGAAGAATTGAGTGATGTAGATTGAAGGAAAAAAGGAATATTTTTTTGAAATACACGCACAATACGAACATACACCGCATCTAAGTTTATTGCCCTGAATGGAATCTTAAATCCAGAAGCATTAGGGATAATATTTCCTTTACGCACAAATTGGACCTTCGGCTTGGATGGAGTAAAGTTAACTGCAATGGTTAATGATTTAACCATTCTCTTTCCTGAAAGACTTTTAATAGCACTATTCACTTTAAGATACTGCTCTCCAGCCAACAACTTATCAGGATAGACCACTAGTTTATTTCCCACAATAGAGGTCCCTAACTTACAACCTTTCAGGTAGATCAATCCTTTTAGATTCTGTTCAGGAGCTAATACATCTGAAAAAGTTAAGGTAATAACAGGAGACCCACCTGTCGATATGTCCATTGACTGAAACTTAAAGTCTCCCTTGATAGGAACCACTAATGTTTTGCTCCCCTCTATATCAATGTCTTTTGAATTACCGTTCCAGTTAAGAGTGAAGTTATATTCCTTAGATTTTCGAATTATATTGCTTATTTCAAAGTAGTGCTTCTGTCCATTATGATTCCATTTAATATCAAAGTCTCCCTTTTTTTCAATAGACAAAAAGTCCTCAACATCCCTTTTTTTAATAGCATCATTAAAGACAAATACTCCCTTACAAATCATTTTTGAGGGATTATTTGGATCGCATTCAAGACTCTGAACATCCACTTTAAAAGAGGTTACTAAAGTCACAAATTTAAATTTATAAGGCTTCACTTCACTTGCATTTGGGTAAAGCCTCTTTAAATCAAGAGTGACATCATATGCTGTACTCGGTTTAAGTTTTTCTGTGGGAGTTAAAACTAACTTCTGGTTTGCAATCCATTGTGATTTATAATTAAAGTTTGGAGATAGGTCAATTACCTTATCCAAATCAATAGATGCATCTTTTACAATTTCTGAAAACTCAATAACGATTGGACCTTGCGTACTAACATTATTAGTCGAAACAAAAGAGATAAGATTGGATATAGACTCTTGTTTATTCGACTCTTTCTCAGAATTACCACAACTGTATAGCAAAAAGAGAGCTACCAATAAGAGTAAATATGAACAGAAGGAATGTCTCATGGAATATTAATTGGAAACGTTTATACTTTCATAGAATAGAACAAATGTAATCATAATATATATGGTTTTACTTAACGTGCAAATATAATTTCAGAGACAAGTAAATCCCCAAAAAGGGTAAATCAACCGAAGCTGAGTTACCCTTTTAATAATTATTGAAGTCGAAAAAACCTTATAGTTCTTTCTTAGCAGTAGCAAGATGCTCTAACCAAAGGCTTACCACTTCGTCATAGTCAGCAAGACCTTTCATCAATGGAGTCACCTTATACCCCTCCTCTTGAAGAAGCACTTTCCAACTCTTATCCTCCACTTTATCTTTTTTAGGATCAAAATCAGCAGCCATATCATTGGTTGCATGATCCCCAGCAACACTCATCAATGGCATCAAAAGAATATTTTTAGACACCAATTGTTTTGCATCAGCAATCACTTCCGTAATGCCAGGTGTAGCCTCTACTGTTCCAACGATAAAGTTCTTATCTTTATCTTTAAAGAACTTCCCAACACGAGTATAACGATCATTTGCCTCATGTTTAGTACCATGCCCCATCATAACGACTGTTTGATCCTCTTTGGCAAATTTTTTAACCATTATATCACACAATTGCTTCATGTCATCATCTGTGTTCATAAGAGGTGTACCTAGTGGCATTTTAATTGTAGGATTATTAGATCTAAACTCTTCAACCTTTTTCTTAAGATCATTGAACTCTGAACCTGGAATAACATGTAAAGATTGTACAACAATCTTCTTATATCCAGACTCTTTCAATTTTTTCATTGCCTCTTCAGGAGAGTCAATATCTTTAAAAGGACCTACCCCGTTCTTAATTAACTTATTTCGAATGATATGAGAAGTAAAAGCCCATGAGATATCATCGTTAGGATATGCTTTCTTCACTTCTTCTTCAATATTCGCAAAGGACTTCTCTGGACCAGTGTAAGAAGAACCAAAAGTAACCAATAAAATTGCGGTTTTATCGTTTGTTTTTTTCGTTGGAACCATATCATCATCCTTTGAACATGACGCAAATAGTCCAGTAAGCAATGCTAAAAGCAATGCATTTTTAAAGAAATTTTTCATAAGAAAAAAAGATTAAGAATTAGTGAAATTTAAATAGGTGATGTAATGTATTTGACTCAATATCACCTCATTGATTTTTTTAAATGCTGTATATAAATATCAACCACTTCATCATAGTCACATAGGCCCTGAAGTAAGCAGTTTACTTGATATCCATCTCCTGTTAAAATAGTCTTCCAACTATCTGGCTCATCTCCTGCCATATCGTTTGTTGCATGATCTCCTGCGACACTCATTAAAGGCATTAAAAGAATATTTTTATGAGACGTATTTTTCAACTCCTCCTTCACTTGAACAATGGAAGGAGTAGCCTCCACTGTTCCCACAATAAAATTTGCTTTTTTAGCCCTTAGTACTTCAGTAAATTGAGTATATCTATTATTTGCTGGATGTTCAGATCCATGCCCCATCAAGACAACAGTTCTATTCTTGTCATCAAACTTTTGGATCAAGAGATCTGCTAGTTTTATTAAATCTTGTTGTGTATCCATTAAAGGAGTTCCTAGTGTTAAGATCATCTTTGGATTCTCTTTCTTAAAGTCTGACACTTTCTTCTTTAGGTCATGATATTCTGATCCAGGGATGACATGAAGAGATTGAACCGCAATATGAGAGAAACCGTCCTTCTTTAGAGCAATCAAAGCATCCTCTGGAGAATAGACCGCTTTAAATTTACCTATCCCTCTTTTATGAAGTTTCTTTCGAATAAATTTTGACGTAAATGCCCATGTTACCTCTTTGTTAGGGTAGGCTTTTTTAAACTCATCCTCAATATTCTGGAATGTCTTTGCTGGTGCTTCATACGAAGAACCAAAAGTAACAAGCAATATTGCTTCATGCTCTTTCTCACCAACACGATCCTTTACTCCACATGATGATACGATCCATAGAATCATCATCAACACAAAACATCTTTTCATTACAGTTTAGTTTTAAATATGACTTAATACAAGAACTATTAAATGATTAATTAAAATATAATTGCACCCCAGCAAAGTATGTCCTACCAGGGTTTAATGTGCTATAGTGATAACCATAAGGCTTATCATCAGTATAATCAAGAAGGTTGTCTATTCCGAGTTTTACATTACAGCGCCATTTATTGAAAGTCACCAGATGGTTTGTAGTGAAATTCCATAACATAAAGCCATCGACCTTCTCTTTTCCATAATATCTCTCTGACTGCCCTTTTCCTTGAATTGAATAATTAAAATCAACTAGTTTGGTATGACTTAACCATGCCAGTTGTGCAGTTGCTTGATGTTTACTAACTCCATCAAGAACAAAGTCTGTTTCCACATCTTTAGCATCCACAAAGCTATACCCAGTAGAGAACTTTAAGTGGGTTCCTATCGTCCAATCAAAAGCAACATCTACTCCTTGCGTAAGAGCTTCGTCAATATTTACCTGCTGTTTCGTAATCTTAACACCTAGCATATCTGCTTCATCCGTATTTGGAATGATCTTATAGTTAATCAAATTATGAACGTTATTGTGATACCCCGATATTGAGAAGTTCACATTTTTAAAGCGGAACTCTAAAGATGCATCTACATATTTACTCTCTTGAGGCTTTAAATCTGGATTCCCTAAGTATAAATAGTGAGAACCCATCCCCTCTTTTTCATAGTGATAATAAAGTTCTTTTAAAGTTGGGGCTTTAAAACCTTCTCCCCATGAAGAACGAAGTTTAACCCAATCGTTCCCAATCAGTGCAGATACTTTGGGGCAGATAATCGATCCAAATGCTTCATGATTAACCCATCTCAAACCTCCTACCAATGTAATAAATTGATATTTCCACTCATTCTGTGCATAGATAGAGGTCGTGAAAGCCTCTGCCTTATCCCCTTCAAAACGATATGGTGCTTCAAGATATTCATCCATATACTCTGCCCCCACATTCAATGTATTTTGAAAAGGCAGAGTAAAGACTCCTTTTAAATTATAGCTATTAAGACTTTGGTTTGTATTTAGTTGGACATCTCCATCATAAAATGTTTTCTGAAAAGACTCCCCATTATCATTATAAGCTATATTATACTTTCTATTATAACGATACTTATATTTGTAGTTATCAAAATAGCCTTCAAAAGAGAGCTTTGCTACATCAGAAAGTAGATACTCTCCATCTACTGAAAGATTCATATCAGTAAAGTATGAGTTATAACTTTTGTAATCCACAGGATACTTAACCTCTTTATCATAGAGAGAACCAGTAGTCCTAAATGACAACTTATCATTTGGTTTAAGCTCAAAAGATTGAACGAAGGATCTATCATCAAAAGCATTGGATGCCTTTGCTAAGGTAGGAACAGGATCTTTCTTTCCTTTTTTGATCATCTTTCGAGAAGGCTTTTCGTACTCACTAAGTTGCCATCCATCAGATTTTTTATATTGAACAGTAGAAGTCGAGGACCATTTCTTAGAGCGAAATGCAACTTGATTATTCTGACGTAGTTGGCCATAAGCGCCGATATAAGTATCATTATAAGCTGAAACTCCAAAAACAGGTTCTTTGGTGATAATATTAATAACCCCAGCAATCGCTTCAGATCCATATAATGAAGAAGAGGCTCCCTTTACCACTTCGATCTGTTTTACATTACTCAAAGGGATACGATTCAAATCATTGTTTCCACCCATATCCCCATACATCCTCTTTCCATTTACAAGAACAAGGATATAGTCGTTTCCTAAGCCATTCATCTTCATAAAAGAGCCCATTGCATTCGGTGAGAACGAAAGGGATGGGTTGACATAGGATAAAGTCTCTTCTACATTAGAAACTCCCATTAGCTCAATCTGTTTCCCACGGATCACCTCAGTTCTAACAGGAACACTCTCTAATCTATGACTTGTTCCTGTAGCAGTAACCACAACTTCACTCAACCCCTCTACAGAAGGGGATAGTTTAATCACAAACTCTCTCTTATTATTGAAATTGGAAATTGGAACGGATCTTTTTATAAACCCAATACAACTAAGGTTTAAAGTTTTACTTTTAATTTGAGTTGAAATATTTAATTGAAAATATCCTCTGATATCGGTAGAAGTACCCAATCGACTAGCATCTAAGACAATCTGTACACCTTGGATAGGAAGTCCGGTATCGGCATTTAATACTTTCCCCCGTAGAACAGTTTGATCTTGAGCAAAAAGCGATATCGTTCCTATAATAAAAACGAAAGTAAGAGAAAAAAACTTCGACATGATCGATATAATTAAGTTAAACTATAAACCAAATCATGCACCTACAAGGAAAGGAAAAGACAATACAATAAATGATAGAATGTCCCATAAAAGAACAGTCCTAAATATGTAAATTGCATAAAAACACTTCAAATCCCGAAAGTAAATGCTTGAATAATCATCTGGTAGGTCTTCTGGCTCAACTCCTTTATCATGCCTTCCCATAAAATTAATTACAGTGGCTGTAGTAATGATAAAATTAAAACGAGTATTACAGCTGCGGGTACAGCCTCGGATTTACACCGAGTTCCCTTACATCACAATGAACACATTATGATTACCAAAATCGATGCAAATATATGTAAACTATTTTAATTAAAAACAAAAACACACCACAAACTTCAAATGTTAATTAATATCATCCTTTTATTTCTCGATTACTTACATAGACACCAATAGATAGCAATGAGACAAAAAATAGAAGTAAAATAACAACAGAACTATAATTTGTATCTCCTAATAGCATCAAAGATCTTATCGATTTTGTTGCATGTGTTAATGGAAGTATATTGATAAAATTTCTCAAGATAACTGGCATGTTATCTAAAGAGAAGAATGTTCCACAAAGGAAAGTCATTGGAGTGATTACAAAGGTGTTAAATCTATTCATATCATAATGGGTATTCACAACCATCGCTGCGATATAACCAAAAGAGGCAAACAGAAGACAATTCAAGAAAACCACGAATAAAAGAGATAACGATAGATGAACTTGAATTCCAAATAAAAGGGTGATAGTCAAGATCAAAGAAGCAGCATACAGGCCTCTAAGTGCACCTGCAATGATATTACCTAAAGTTAAAAAAGACATCCTTACAGGTGCTGTCATATAGAACTCAAAACTTCGTTCATGAAGCTTTGATACAAGAATACGAATAGATACCGCATTAAAGCTAGTACCCATAGAAGATAGCGCAATAATACCAGGGACAATATACTGATTATAGGGATGTCCATCAATCACAACACCATGACCTAGCCCCCACCCAAAAGCAATAAAATAGAGCAACGGACTCATCACAGCAGAAGAGGTAATCCTAAAAAAATTGTTTCTAAAAAAGATAAATTCACGCCACAGTATTGTTTGAATTTCCATCATAATTTATGCCTCCTTACTAAAATGATAAAACACATCTTCTAATGTTAAAGAACGCACAGAGTGATCTACATCCAAACTATTTGCAAAGCTCTCGGCTTTCATACGATCTTTAAAAAAACGATACGCTATTTTAGACGTGGTTTCGTTATAACTTACCGTGGTAGATCCTACATATTCTTTCAACTCTTTACTACTACCCTGTACGACAATAGAACCATTTTTAATTAATACAATTCGATCGGAGAGCGTTTCGACCTCTTCAATATAATGAGAAGTAAGAATCACCGTCAATCCTCTTTTCCGCATCATTCCAATAATCTCCCATATCTTTCTTCTAGAGATAAGATCAACTCCAGTAGTAGGTTCATCAAGCACAAGAATCTTTGGATCATGAATTAATGCACGAGCAATCATCAATTTACGAGCCATTCCTCCAGAGAGACGTCTAGTAATTCGATTCTCATATTCATCTAGCCCCATCAATTTCAACAAATCATGGATACGTTGATCTCGTTGTTTTCCCTTGATACCAAACAATTTTGCAGCGAAGGTCATATTTTGCAAGACGGTAAGGTCTTTGTCCAAATTCATATGCTGGGGTACAACACCTATTAGTCTCTTTAATGCAATATTCTTTCTAGATATCGTTTTTCCATCCACCGTAATGGATCCTGATATTGGAATCAATAACCCAATAAACATCTGTATAAGCGTTGTCTTTCCAGCGCCATTAGGACCTATTAAACCTAAGAATTGCCCTTGTGGAATTTCAAGAGAGAAATTATCCACAGCAAAAAATGTCCCAAAAGACTTCGATACATTTTGAAACGAAATCCAACTTTTATCTATATTGCCATTTTCTTCTATCATCGAACTATTGATTCCGTTTTGTATAATGAACAATCTCCGCTATCGTCTCACATTGAAAGACTGTCTGATTTTGTTTAACAAATGAGAAGAGTCCTTGTTCCCAAATAACGCCATCATTTGTGATCTCTTCCACCAAAACAACCTCTATATTTTCTCTTTTAAATGCAGAAGAGAGAAGAGAGTACATCTCACGAGTACATCTTACCCTTAACTTTTGAAACGTTTCATAATACACTTCATAACGAGCTCGTACCTGATTATATTTCAAATGATCCGATTTCAGAATATCATTAAAACAACCTTTAAATAACAGATCCTCTGGAATGCCTTCAACCAAAGGTCCATGCGGATAAAAAAGCCATATGTTATCTGAAAGTTGTAATGCTAGATCTAAGTCATGAGAAGACAACAAGATGGAGATATTTCTAGATTTAGCAATATCTCGAAGTAGCTTCATCACCTCTATTCGTGCAGTAAAATCAAGAAAGGCCGCTGGTTCATCAAGAATGATTATATCCGTTTGCTGAATCAATGCTTTTGCTATAAATACTTTTTGTCTCTCCCCGTCGCTTAAAGAGGAGAGTAGATCCTCTTTTTTATGAAGGATACCACATTGATCGAGAGCTTCAATAATTAAGTTATAATCATGCTCATCTAAACGATTCCAACGACCATTATATGGACTTCTTCCAAGAGAAGCTATTTCGAAAACAGTTGCATTAGGAACCTCTATGCGATCAGTTAATACAACAGAAACTTTTTTTGATAAATCCGCATTAGAAATCTCAGAGATAGGAGTCATTCCATAAAAAACCTCCCCATCAAGTAAAGTTTGAAAACCAGCTAAAGTTCTCAATAATGTACTCTTTCCTGTTCCGTTGCTACCAATAATAGAGGTTAAAACGCCTCTTTTAAGAGACCCTATAAGTTCTTTGGCAACAACCTTTTGTTTCGGTCCTTTTCCATATCCGATTGTAAGATTATGAAAACTTAATACAGGTCTATTCATATCGTTCTCCATAAAAGTTACATTCTTCGTTTTTTCCAAATAATAGAAATTATAATAGGTGCACCAATAAATGCAGTAACAGAGTTGATAGGCAAAGTAGATTCACTACCAGGCATTCGTGACACCAAACAACAGAACAGAGTAACAACTCCTCCCATCAAGCAACACTCTAAGATCAGTAGGAGATGTTTACTCGTTTTTAAAATTAGTTTTGATATATGTGGAACTGCAACTCCAACAAAGATCACTGGACCACAGAAAGCGGTAACAAGTGCAGTCAAGACCCCTGCAAGAAAAATAATAGTCCTTCTTGTTCTATCTACATTTAACCCAAGGTTTTGTGCATAACGATCCCCCAAAGAGAGCAAATCTAAGGATTTACTAAAGAACAAAGTAGACAGACTACCAACAATCATTGCAATACAGAAACGAAACGATTGATCTAAATTTAGACGAGAGAAACTTCCTAATCCCCATAAAACATAACTTTGTATACTCTCCTCGGTACTATAGAATTTTAATACGCTTACAATGGCGTTAGTTAGATAACCAAACATTACCCCCATTATAAGAACCCCCAGAGTCCCATCCAAATGCTTTGATACATACAAGACAGTAAAAAGAACAATAAAAGCGCCAAGCAAAGAGGCCACAATGACAGCAAAATCACCCCAAAAACCAACGGAAGAGTATACGATATGAAAACACTGATCTGCAACCAACAGAACCAATGCAACACCAAGACTAGAACCTGACGATATACCAAGGACAGATGGACCTGCCAAAGGATTCCTAAACATTGTTTGCATCAACAGTCCAGAGATACCTAATCCCATTCCAGCACCAAGAGCTACAAGAGTTTGTGGAAGCCTTGTTTTTATCACAATTAACTCCCATACATTGTTTTCAACAGACAATCCGAAAAGAGAACGAATAACTTGATCTGCAGGGATTGAGATAGATCCAAAAACCAAATTCGCAATAAATAAAGCCAATAAAACGACTAAAGTAGCCAGAAGAATATAGATCGAAGCCAAAGAGTAATTTCTTTTATTACTATCGAAGTTTTTCATAAAAATAGGGTTGATAGTTCGGTAATAACTCAGGGTGGAAAAGATGAATATAGTCAGACAGAACAACCTGAGGTTTCATTGCATTCTCCTCATAAAATGGCTTTGATCTAATATTACACATAAAAACTTTATCATTTTTAAATGCATCAAAGTCTCCATAGCGGGCATCCTCTTTTAAAAGCATTTCTCTATTAAACCCTACAGGTTCAGGTAGAAGTAATCTCCAAAAATCTGCATGAATACCTTTCGAATATACCGTTTCAAAATCAAGAGGTCGAGCCCCTGTGTAATCGTCTTTAAAAATATATTCTGCACCTGCATCTCTAAAGTAGTGAGCATAAAAGCTATCCCCTCCAGGAACATACCAAGTACCTGATCTAAGTTTTCCAGAGATAACAGTAGGCCTACTCTTTACATTTTCAGTTAATCCTTTGAGTCTTAGATATTCTTTCTCGATATCTTTAAATTTCTTATCCGCTTCTTTCTCTTTTCCAATAAAAAGAGAGATAAACTTCACCCACTCGGCTCTTCCTAATGGAGTCTCTTCGCTATAGGCAGCCATTGGAATAAGCGGGATACCGAGTTGCTTTAAAGATGCATACCCACCCTTCTTAAAAGGAGAAACAAAGATTACATCGGGTTGAAGTGCAGCGATCATCTCTAAGTTAAAACTTCCCTGTTTACCAATACGCTTCACGACTCCAGAACGAACTCTTCTATTCATCTCCTTATGAAAAAGATGGCGACTACTATTAATCGCAACAATGGGATCAAGACAATCTAATGCAAAAAAATAGGTCAATTGGGTTGAAGATAAGCAAACAATTCTCTTACAAGGAATTGGTATTACAGGTAAATTGGCTTTGCTTTGCTCAACGGAATAGAAGTTTCGATCTACCAATCGGAAATGATCTTCTACTTTATGATCCTTTTTTTTGGTAATCACGCTACAATCATAGCCATGTTCTCCTTTCAAAACAATGAAATTCTCTGCAAAAGATTGTTTTAAAGTATCTAAACCCTCTCTCCTATAACTTTTACGACTACCACAGCTGCTTATTAGAAGCATTCCACTCACAAGGAGCAACCAAACAGATGGAAAAAATGATCTCATAATAATAAAAATAATGTTCGCTCTGCTTTACCCTCGAGCACAAACGAAGATGAATGAAATAAGGCAGGTCTCCTGACTTCCCATTAATGTTTATCGCCTTCCCCTGAGAAATATAGAGTGACATGTAGAATAAACATCAATTACATATGGATTACAGTAGCGGGGACTGTTCTGGATTTTCACCAGATTCCCTTTTCAGCTGATTCAATAGAATAAGAATCATGCAACCTTAATAATGCAAAGATAGGTTTTTCCTTAAGCCATAAAATAGAGAAGTAATTTTTTTGATAAATTCAATTTAATATATTGACTACAATACGCTGAAATATCATCATACTTAAACTTTAGGTTGAAGTGCAAATTGGTCGAGATGAAGGTTATCAACAATAAACAGAAATGGTTAACAATTCAACAAAACACTAACTATCAATACATTAACCCCACAAACACAACTTAGCTTGTCCGTTTTACAAACAAATTAACACTCTCTTGTAAAATAAAATTCATTAGAATCCAGGAAGTCCCTGTTAAACTAAGTTCTCAAATACAATGTATATAGGATGATATTAAACCTAGGTTAGGATACATGTCGATTACCCTTTAGTTACCCTTTGGTTACTCTGGGAGTAACCAAAGGGTAACTAAAGGGTAACTAAAGGGTAACGAAGAGAGCCTAGAAGACAGGTCGAAGTATATTCGAGGGAAGAGAGTCGAGTAATAAAAAGCTCGTTGTTAAACCTATATTTCTAATCTATCATGTATGTACCTACAGAGCAACCCAAATATTTCACCTAATTACGATGCCCACAACAGTTTTCAAAAGAACAACGATATAAAATAGCGTGTTTAAAATGACTTTCAACTTAATAGAGATGTAAAACGATAGACCTCATGAGGTTAAAACAAAAAAAGAGATAACGCGATGTTATCTCTTTTTTTGAATATATAAGTCAACGAAACTTGTTTACTTAAGATTTGAATTGATTAGTGTTTCATGCTCTGGAATTGGGAAGAAATAGTCTGACTCCGTGATACTAGCTATAGAGAAACCTGCAACCTCTTTATCATGATTTTTATTAAATTCTTCCACTTTTTGACGACGAACCATGGTGATCCAAGTCTTATTTTCAAAAGCAAATTCCCACATACGCTCTTGTAGAACAACCTTATCAAATGAATCCATCGTTGCTCCATCTGCAATAATTCTAGTTACTTCTGCAGTACCATCATAAGCACGATGTTGGATACGACGCAATGCATCATAAGCTCTAGGAGTAGGACCTCCATTTGCCAAGTTGTCTGCCTCAGCAAGGATTAACAAAGCATCCGCATAACGGAAAACAGGATAGATTGTATTGGTTGTAACATCCTTCCAAGGAGAACCACCAAGATCTCTATATTTACCAACCCAAGTGTGCTTCTCTTTCGCATCAAGGCAATTGATATATTTAGATTCAGGAAGGCTTAGACCTTTTTTATTGAATTTAATCACATCATAAATAGTTTCCTTCTTACGATTGTCGTTTGGAAAGTTGTTATAGAACTCTGTTTCCACAACATAATCTTTCCATCCACCTTCTTCAGTACCTCTTAAACCTTTTCCTCCATAAGAAGCAAGATCACGTCCTAAATCATAGTTTCCATAAAAGAAGAAAATATGTTCTGATTTCTTGAAACGATTGTCCGCTTTCCATAGGTCAGCAAAATTGTCATCCAATGAATGACTTGCTGTAGAAATTACTTCAGCAGCTGCATCTGCAGCTTTCTTATAGTATTCGTTTCCTTTGTTCAAAGGATATCCAGCCATATTCATATAGACATAAGCTTTCAACATTCTAACAGCATCTTGATTTACTCTACCAAGCTCTCCTCGCTCTTCTGGAATTACTTTAGCAATCTCTAAATCAGCGATAATAAAGTTATAGATCTCCTCAGCAGTAGCATTCTTCACTAGTTTTGCTTCGTCACCAGTCAATAATTTTTCTACGATAGGACCTTTCCCCCAATAACTTACAATATTGTAATAAGCCAAAGCTCTAAGAAAATGGGCTTCAGCCATATACACCTCACGCTTGGTTGCATCCATCGCAATTTTCTCGATTCTATCACGACTACTAATCACATTATTCGCAGCACCAATTGCACGATACATTGCTTTCCATACAGCAGTGATATCATCGTTGTTTTCAGATACATTGAAATCATCAAACTCCAACATTCTCTGCTTATTCAAACCACGGATTGAAGTAAGCGCAGGATCTCCACAATTTAAAGAGAAACCTCTACCACTAATTCCACCAAAACGTGTATTATCTTTAAATATGTAGTTATAAATTGGAGTGATCGCCCCAACTAACTCAGACTCTTGTTTAAAATAAGTTTTTGTCTCAATGATTACTGAAGAGTCTTCTTCTAGTAAGTCACAGCTTGAAAAAGCTCCGCCTAGGAGCGTTGCTCCTAAGGCTAAAGTCAATATATTTTTTTTCATTCTTTTCATCTTAATCACAATTAATCGGAATCCCAAATTAGAAACTAATATTAACACCTAAGTTCCACACTCTAGCTGATGGGTATGGTGCAATATCATATCCAGGCATCATATCAGAAGTACCATTACTAACTTCTGGGTCATAACCAGTGTAGTTTGTCAATGTAAATACATTCTGAATAGAACCATATACTCTCAGTTTAGACAATCCTAAACCTTTTAGCATATTGTCATTGAATGTATATCCTACAGTCACATTTTTCAATCGGATAAATGAACCATCTTCAATAAACATAGATGACAATGCTTGATAGTTATCTTTACTAGTGGATCCAAATCCAGGAATATCAGTATTCTCATTTTCTGGAGTCCAGCGATTCAAGATATCAGGATTCACTGGATCTGTATTGGTTACTCCCATTGTTTTTGCACGAACATAGTTGAATACATCCTGTCCAACAGTAGAAGTGAACATAAATGACACATCCAAATTCTTGTATGATACATTGTTAGAGAATCCAAAATACCAACTAGGAGTAGCATTTCCGATAATTGTTTTATCTGAAGTATTAATTGTGTTGTCGTTGTTTTGGTCCATAAAACGAGGGTCTCCTGGCTTAGCTCCATATACAGCCGCTTCTGCTGTTTGAGAAGATTTCCATACTCCTTCATATTTATAACCATAAAATTCTCCTGAAGGACGACCTACAATAATCTTAGAAGTAAGTCCAGAAGCCCCAATAAATGGCATCTCTGTTGCTCCATTCAGATCTAAAATCTTTTGGTTGTTACTTGTTGCAGTAATGGTACCATTATATTTTAAATCTCCTTTTCCTAAATTAAGACCTAGAGATAAATCAACCCCTTTATTTTCAAGAGAACCAACATTCTTAAGCTCATTAGAGAAACCTGACACATATGCAGTGTTTACATAAAGTAGAATATTAGAAGTTTTCTTATAGTAATAATCTGCCGTCAAACTGATCATTCCTTCCCAAAGAGTAAGATCTGCTCCAATATTAGATTGTGTTGTAGTTTCCCATGAAAGATCAGGACTATCAGGATAAGCTACCGACAAACCGATATATTTATCAGTACCATTCAAAGAGTAGTTACCTGATGGAGTCATAATCGACTTAGAACGATATGGATCTGTTGCCTGGCTACCAGTCTGACCAACACCTAATCTTAGTTTGAAGTTATTGATTATTTCAGAATCTTCCATAAAGCTCTCTTCTGACACTCTCCAAGCAACCGAAGCACTTGGGAAATAACCCCATTTGTTTCCCTTTGCAAATTTAGAAGAACCATCCGCACGTACAGAACCAGTGAAAAGGTATTTTCCTTTATAGCTGTAGTTTACACGTGACAAGAATGACATCAAAGCCCATTGGTTCGTAAAGCTTGACTTATAATTAGAAGACATCGCTCCAAGGTTTAACATATAATAACCTCTATTTAAGAAGAAATCATTTGCAGAAAAAGAGTTTTTGTTTCCAGATGAACCACTCTGCTCATTAGCCAAAGTAATATTCAGGTTATGATCTCCAAAACTGTTGATATAAGACAGCGTATTTGTATTCTGCCATAGTGTATTCATAGAGTTAGAAGCATTTCCCTTCTCTTTTCCACGACCAGAATATAGATACTTGTTATCAAAACCATAGTTATTGCTACTGTTCATCACATACCCTCCAGCAACAGACAAAATCAATTTAGGAGTAATACGATAAGATAATGAGGCATTAACTGTAGCATTCGTTTTTGTTGCCTCTTTATTCAACTCATTGATATCTGCAACAGGATTATTTACAGTAGGAAATGAAGATTCTGTATATTCTCCATTCTCATCGTAAATTGGTAACGTTGGTTCAAAAACCAATGCATCTGTTGGAGGAGTTCCATTAGGCCACTTCAAGTTAAATTTTTTATCCTTAGAACGAAAACCACTAATATTTACTTTAAAGTTCAATTTATCAGTAAGATCTGCATCTAAATTCAAACGATAATTTAATCTATTATAGTTTGAATTTTTCATGATTCCATCTTGATTCAGATATTGACCTGAAAACATGAAACGCATTTTATCAGTACCTCCTGTAAAAGACAAGTTATGATTTTGAACTGGTGCCGAAGTATAGATCTCATCTTGCCAATTATGTCCACCACTCTTTCTGAAAGCATCAATCTGATCCTGTGTATATGTATTCGTTTTACCAAAAGCCACTCTTTTTGCATTCACCACCTCAGCATAAGATGCTGCATCTAGTACGTCTAATTTCTTAGAGACTCTTTGTTGTCCGTAATATCCATTATATGAAACTTTAAAATCTCCTTTTTTACCAGACTTTGTAGTTACCAAGATGACTCCATTTGATCCTCTAGATCCATATATTGCAGTAGCAGATGCATCCTTTAGAACTTCAAGACTTGCAATATCGTTTGGATTCAACTCTTTTAATGAGCCACCTACAAAACCATCAATTACAACTAGCGGTGCATTGCTACCAGAGATAGAGTTGGCTCCACGAACACGAATTTTGATATCTCCACCTGGGGCACCACTATTTGATGTAACAGTTACACCAGCCATCTTTCCTTGAAGTGCCTCGTTTACTGTTGTTGTGTTTGCCTTTAAGATATCATCTGATTTTACCCCAACGGTAGAACCAGTCACATCACTTTTTTTCATTACACCATAACCAACAGCAACCACCTCACCAAGAGAGATTGCATCTTCTTTAAGTGTAATATTTATCACGGATTTACCTGAGGGAACTAGTTCTTGAGTAACGAACCCTACATATGAATAGCGAATAACAGCCGTTTTACTATCTGAAATATTTAAAGTATAATTTCCTTCAAAATCAGTGATAGTTCCAACTGTAGTCCCCTTTAAAAGAACAGTAACACCAGGCAGTGATACTCCCTTTTCATCCTTTACGACTCCTTTTATCGTCGCCTTCTGTGCCATTACATTACCTCCTACTAAAGAAAGTAACAACAACATCGTCCCTATAAAAAGTCTACGATGCCAAGCTTGATCTACTTGTTTCATAATCTATAGTTAGTTATTTAAAAAGTCCCCCAAGACCATCAAGATCATAAGATGATATAATGTACACCTTACTTTCTGAAGCCCTAAGTAATGATAGATTCTCATTTTAAATCTTGTTCATCAAATACCACATCTTAAAATATTCACACCCAAAACTCTTTCGGTCATATTAAGTACAGTCCCATAATGGACAAATCAATGATCATCAAATACTTTATTGATTCGATTCAAATCTATAAACTATGATATATAGTAAGTTAATTAAGGTTCAAATTGGACAATTACACCCAATCATACGAACTATTAAATCAGAAAAACAGGATATAAAGAGACACTTTTACACATTTTTTATTCAATTACGTACAATTTTTACCTTACATTAACCTAAATGGCCATATCACAACATATTATTCACAACAATTACATGTCTTATGCAATTATTAACTACACAAAAGGTTGATTACAAATAAATTAACAATAACAAAACAATCATGCACTGAATCCCATCACTTCATTAATAGTACCAAAGCATCAAAATGGTACTAACAATCACGAAATTAAACCAAGATAATAGCTTGATAACACTGAGAAGATTTGAAAATAGGAACGATTTCGAATAACAACGTAGGCCTTTCTTTCTCTCTATATATAAGTTGTTTTATACAACTTATATATAATTACAGGGCATTTTCATAAAAATGTTAAATGACAAAAAGAGAAGCCATCTTTCTAATATCAGATAAGAACTTTTCTCTCTGAGCCTTAATGTTTTTAGGTTTATTTCGTTGTATTAAATTAACTACCGTTGTAATTAATATTGCCATTCCTTTTGCTTGATTTCTATTGGAGCATCGTATATTATCTTCAGAGAATAGAACATCTCTTATATAATTACTCATTTCTATCGTCCAGTGTCCCCTAATAGCTTTCGCATATTTATGTGGATGTATTTCATTACAATCTCGGTTACTAATATAATATGAGGTTTCTATCGACCTTTTATTCGAGTTTACTATTAGGCGATCTCTATCGACTTTAATTAAACTCTTGATTCCACAATGAACCCACTTTTCATCAAGTGTAACCTTTCTGATGTCATAAAAAGAGTAAGTTCTTGTTTCTTTTCTTCCATGTCCTTTATTATCAATTGAAAGGCTCATAAACTCAACACTTGACTGTTCATGATTCCGTAATTCTACATTCAAATTCTTTTGGTTATTCTTTACTTGTGCAATGTAGATTCCTTTGGCACTTTCACATTTCTCAAGAGTCTCAAACTGTGTATGAAGCGCATCAAATGTTAAGTTCGAAGATGCCAAAGATAGATCATTTAAGAGCTCTCTTACCGTCGTTATTTCACTTTCTTTAGCTCCTTCATAAAATGTTGCGGCTGTAGATATTTTATCCTTTTGACTTATGCCGTATACAATATTTAGACCTCGTTTTTGCCCTAGACTCTTTGCTATTGTTCCTCGTAGCTCTTTGCCATCTAAAGAAATCCAGTCATCATCATCTTTTGTGTTCTGCCATCCAAAATAGCTTGATTGAACCTCTTGATAATTAGTTGAAGCTAAAAAGGATATTATACGACGTAATTGACTATATGATATAGGTTTACATTTTGGCAGTCCAACGATCTTGCGTAATATAGAATGATAATTCTCTAGAAAACGAGAAATCTCAGACAGCAAGGTATTTCCAGTAATAATTGATAGAGTGATACCTACAAGGACAAACTCTAAATCATGCTTCTTCCCTCGTGTATCTCTAGGATCTACTAAATTTTCTTTCAAATATTCATAGTATTCCTTAACTTCGTTTTTTTAGTCATCTTAAAGGTTTTATATGTTTGTCGTTATTCAAATAAAACACTTTTTGATGACTTTTTTAGTTTTTATGGAAAAGCCCTGTATATAATTACGATAGAGCCCATGGGCTTCTAATAATTAATTCATAAAATCATTAGAAATAAAAAAAGCTATCCCATAGGAATAGCTTTTTTTATAATAGGATATTATCAACTATTTAATCACAAAAGGATCATTATACTTTTTCAGATCTTCTCTCAAAATAGTTTCCATCTTACGAACGATTCTTTTATTCTTATCTGCAATATTTTTCATCTGAAATGGGTCTTTCTTTCTATCATAAAGTAGGATCTTTTGTCCTTCCCCTTTCATTCGATTTATTACAAATGTATAGCGTTCATTTCGTACTCCTCTACTTCCTTTTTTGTGTGTACCATAGACCATTCTCATATACCACTGATGCGATGGTGCATCTTTCGCCTTCTCTCCATGAATAACGGAAGTATAGTCATATCCTTTTAAGTTACTTGGCACTTTATCAGCCATTCCAAGAAGTCCTAAGAGCGTTGGGTAGATATCTAATGAACCTAATTGGTAGTCCACATCATCTCCTTCGGTTACACCTGGCACCTTAACAATAAAAGGGACTCTCATAGACTCTTCGAACCAATTATTTTTTGTAATCTTTTCATGAATCCCCATACAGTCACCATGATCAGAAGTAAATACTACAATAGTATTATCATCAATACCTTGATCTTTCAAAGACTTTAGAATGCGACCAAATTGCTCATCTACTCCAGAGATACAAGCATAATAATTTTTAATATTCCTTCTATAATGATCGCCCCATTTCGTACCTTTTGCCTCGATACTAGGTTTGGTACACAGTTTTTCAACATCAAGGTCTTTATAAATATCTTTATATTTCTGTGGTACTTGACTGTAAGGTGTGTGAGGAGGGTTGATACTAACGACTAAAGCAAAAGGTTTACTACCATCGCGATATTTACCTTCAGTGTTTTTTATATATTCTATTGCTTTATTCGCTTCATGTATAGGTCCCCATTCATTATAGAACTTAAACCCGTTTCTTGGAGAATCCGTATCCCAATACATTGGATTTAAATGATAATCATAAGTTCCATAAGCATGCCAATAACTGAATCCATGACGTCTATCTGGGGAACACCACTCATTCCACTTCATTTTTCCCACATTGTTCTTACACTTGATGTATGGTTCTCTTGGAGAATCAAGGTGCCACTTTCCAACATATCCTAGATCATAACCATTCGAAGCCAATATATCAGACCAACAAACAGCATCTTTTTGAAGTTCAACTCCATATTTCTCGGTTTCACTATTCACATTTAGAGTCACCTTATTCTTTATCGGATAGAGACCTGAAAAGATCATGGCACGAGTCGGAGAACAAACGGGGTAATTAGCAATCGCTTGGGTAAAATTAACCGCTTCACTCTTAAACTGATCCAAAGAAGGAGTTTTTACTAGAACTTCATCCTCGAATCCCATTGCTTCTCCTCTCATTTGATCTGGAAAAACGAATATAATATTGGGTTGTTTCTGTTGCGCAATACTACAGGTCGATGTAAATATTGCTCCCAGCCCAACAAAGAGTCGTGCTACAACATTTAATTTCATAATGGTTTATGTTTTAATGGTTAACAATAACAAAGGAACTAAAAAAAACGGACCAAATATTAATAGGGCCGCCATTGTATATTAAATTATATTAAATAGAGATCCTATATTCTATGATAAAACAATCTGGTGATATAATTGTATCTTATATTATACAACAAAGTTAGTTATTATGAACTTTATATTAGAGACCCCTCAAGAGATCTCATTTGAACATATGTTAATCCGAATTATAATCTCTATGATATTTGGAGTATGCATTGGACTAGAGAGAGAATTAAACAGACAACCTGCAGGACTAAGAACTCATGCCCTCATATGTATTGGCTCCACATTGATCATGTTAGTCTCTATATGGATTCCTCAATTCTACCACTACAATGACGAAATCGACCCAACTAGAATTGCAGCACAAGTAGTGTCAGGTATTGGTTTTGTAGGAGCAGGAGCAATCATTAAATTAGGAACCAATATACGAGGAATCACTACCGCTTCTTCTATTTGGTCATGTGGAGCTATTGGGCTTGCTGTTGGAGTCGGATTATTTAAAATTGCAGCCGTAACCACTTTCATTGTTCTACTCGTATTAATCACATTTAGTATCATAGAGAGCAAAGTATTTTCCTATGGCTCCTTAAAAAGAATTATCGTTACCTCTCACGAATTGGAAGTCCATAACAAACATTTGGAAGAGATATTGAAAAAGAATAAGATCAAAATACGCTCTCTTGACATTGAAGTACAATATACACCGAAAACAGTAATTAAGCATAGTTTCTTGGTAAACTTTGAACGTAAAGTGAATATCCATTCACTTCATAAAGATCTAAAAAAATTGAATATGAATATCTCCAAAGTCTCTATTAAAGAGATCTAAGAAGGTTGTAATATTCTTCTAATTTGTCCCCAATCATCTGTAGAATCAATCAAAAAAGGAGAATCTTTTAGTGTACTAGGAACGTTCTCTTTGTCTCCAAAATAGATGGTTTTGATACCAAAGTCAACGCCACCTTGAACATCCGCTTCTAGAGAGTCGCCAATCATTAAAGCGTTTATTTTAGATGAATTAGCACAAGACAGTGCACGTTGAAAGATCTTAGGAGAAGGTTTAGGTGCTCCAACTTCCTCAGAGATTACCACATGATCAATAAACTGATCAATTTTACTAGTATACATTTTTTTTCTCTGAACCGATTTAAAACCATTGGTTACAACAACAATCGTATATCGTCCTTTTGCATATTCTAAAAACTCTAATGCACCAGGCATTAGTTTATTTTGCAAAGGCATAAATTCTAAATAAGTGTCATTTAACTTTAACCCGAGCCCTTTCGCTTTCGGTAATACCATTTCAAAGGTATCCTCAAAGCGTCCAACAATCAATTTATCTTTATCAATCTGACGTTGACGATATAGGCCCCAATAGCGCTTATTTATCTTTTCGTATTCTTCAAAAAACAGATCATAATCATCCACCCAATCGAAGATATTCATATGATCCATTGCCTGCATCAATGCTACTTTAGAGTTTGACTCAAAATCCCAAAGGGTGTGATCTAGGTCAATTAATAATGTTTGTACCATTTTAAATCTCTTCATTGGGGTTATTGTTCATAAGCTTCTGTAAGAAAGCATTCATAATTTGATCTCTACTTGGGTTATCAAATAGAGAGAGATTGATATAGTAATATCGCCCAAAATCTCCATCCAACTGAAACCACAATATTGTTTTAATACCAAACAGATGATTCTTAATAAATATATTAGAAATTGATTTATTGTTTAGATTAAAACGTCGGATATCTTTCTTAAAGAGCTCTTTTTGGTTCACCTCTACCCCATCCTCATGAACCATGACATCAATCTGATCAGGTTCCATATAGAGAAACAAAGAAATATCCGAAATAAAAAAAAGACCAACCCACCATAGATACTCATTCTTATGAAACAATAAAAACATTACAGTCACAAGGATATAAACAACCATAGACCCTTTAAATAGGCCATAAATTGATTTCTGTGAGATTTTATTTGATATTTTCATACCTAATTAGCTTCAGTTTTGAGACATTGGAAAGATAAACAAACAGACTTAACTTTCCTTTTTTTTCCATTAAATTAACGCTTAAATCATATGATAAACGAACCATTTCGTTATGAATTGTATTAATTTTGTAGTCACACATTAATTTATCTAAATCACATATGATAAAAGAGGCAAAGATTCAATCCGATGTAATCATCACCAATCAGATTGTTGATGAGATCCGAAAACTTCTAAAACAATACGAAAATAGATCTATTTTTGTATTTACTGATATAAATACCACAAAGTTTTGCTTACCAATTTTTTCAGACCTCTTTAAAACATATCCTATATCCTATTTCGAAATGGAGCCGGGTGAGGAAAACAAGTCAATGGAAACAGTCGTTGACATGTGGAATTTTTTCGGAGACAATGGAGCGGATCGTAAATCTCTTGTCATTCAGATAGGTGGTGGATTACTTACCGATATTGGTGGTTTTGCAGCATCCACATTCAAAAGAGGGATGGACTTTGTAAATATTCCCACTACGCTACTATCTCAAGTAGACGCTTCTGTTGGAGGAAAAACTGGATTTAATTTTAATGGTTTAAAAAATGAAATAGGTGTAATTCGACAACCTAATAGAGTGTTTATCGACCCAATATTTTTAAAGACATTAGAATCAAATCATATTATTTCAGGATATGCTGAAATGTTGAAACATGGATTCATCTTTGATAAGAAGCATCTTGATCTTCTTCTTCAGACAGATATCGTTCAGATAGATTCACAGGATGTTTCAAGTCTAATCAAAAGATCCATCGAGATCAAAGACCATTTTGTTCATATTGACCCGAATGAAAAAGGGATAAGAAAAGCTCTAAACTTCGGACATACTATAGGGCATTCACTCGAAAGTTTCTTTATATCCAATCATGTACACCCACAACATGGTTATGCTGTTGCTTGGGGAATGATTGCAGAGCTCTATCTATCCTATCTAAGAAAAGAACTACCTCTGTCACAGGTCGATCATTATAGTAATGAGATAATCAAACACTTCGGAGATCTACCTATTAAAATAGAGAAAAAACATTACGATACACTTCTACAATGGATCTCCAAGGATAAGAAGAACGAAGGGAAGAAAATTAACTTCACCCTATTATCCGAAATTGGGAAATATAGTATTAATGAAGATGCCACACAAGAGGAGATTTTAGATTCAATCGAGTTCTTAATACAAAAAACAGCAAATAACGATGAGATATAAGATAGAAAAGAAAGACAACGCTTTACAGGGAGTAATTACACTTCCTGCATCAAAGAGTATCTGTAATAGAGCATTGATCATGAATGCACTATCGCCCTCTCCTATCCAAATAGAGAATATTTCTGAAAGTGATGACTCTAAAGTCATGCTCAAAGCACTATCACTAGACAGCAATACTATAGATATAGGACATGCTGGTACAGCAATGAGATTCCTAACCGCCTTTTTCTCACAAAAAGAGGGAGAATGGATTCTTACAGGTTCTTCAAGAATGAAGGAGAGACCTATAGCAGTACTTGTAGAGGCTCTAAAGAAGATGGGTGCTGAAATATCATATACAGAAAAAGAGGGATACCCTCCACTAAAAATAAAAGGGAAAAACCTACAAGGGGGTGCACTATCATTGGATGGAAGTGTCAGCAGTCAATATATCTCTGCAATATTAATGTTAGCTCCTACACTAAAAGATGGAATCGAATTGACATTAACAAACAGAGTAATCTCGAGGTCCTATATTGAGCTTACATTAGAGATGATGAAGCATTTTGGGGTAGAATCTCATTTTGAAGAGAACAAAATCACCATTACACCTCAACAATACAAAGCAACAGAATTTCTTTGCGAGAGCGACTGGACAGGCGCCTCTTATATATATCAAATAGCTGCACTTTGCGATAACGTAGACCTCACCTTACCATATTTATTTAAAAACAGCTTACAAGGAGACTGTGCCATCATCAACTGGTTCGAGAAATTTGGTATTACAACAACCGAAACAGATAAGGGGTTACAAATTAAAAAAACGGGGCAATTCACAGAGGATAAACTAGAATTAGACTTCATCCTAAATCCAGATGTAGCCCAAACGATGGCAGTCCTTTGTGGTATTTTAAAAATACCTTTCCATTTCAGCGGTCTTGAGACGTTGAAGATTAAGGAGACTGATCGAATCCATGCTCTTCAAGTAGAGTGTGCAAAAATGGGGATGAAACTAATAGAGCCAATAGAAGGAAGTCTTTCTTGGGATGGAACTTTCGATCAATCACTAAAACAAGAACCCAATATCTTTGACACATACAAAGACCACAGAATGGCGATGTCATACTGTGCTGTTGGAATGTTCAATCACCCCATCTATATCAACGAACCAATGGTAGTAACCAAATCATATCCAAGATTTTGGGATGACATGAAAAATGCAGGTTTCACTATCGAAGAGGTCAAAAAAAATTAAACCTATGATAGAGCCATTTAATGACAACTACTTTATGAAACAAGCCCTTATAGAAGCAGATATTGCGTTTCAAGAAGGAGAAATCCCTATTGGCGCTATTATCGTTTCGGAAGGGCATATTATTGGGAAGGGACATAATCGGACAGAATGTCTAAACGATGTAACAGCCCATGCAGAAATGCAAGCCATTACTGCTGCTGCTGAAACTCTTGGCGGTAAATATTTAAACAACTGTACCCTATATGTTACTGTCGAACCATGTTCTATGTGTGCTGGAGCATTAGGGTGGTCACAAATTAGTAAAGTAGTATACGGAACAGGTGATAACAAAAGAGGATTTACAAACATTTCACCTAAGGCCCTTCACCCCAAGACAGAAATCACAGCAGGAGTCTTAGAAGAACAATGCAAAGAGATGATGGATCACTTCTTTAAAACCAAAAGAGGTTAAAATTATGTTTCATTTACAAAATAATTTATAAACTTTTCATAAGGGTTGACAGTTTATTTTATATTTATTAGAATTATCTTTGTAAAATCTCTCTTTATAAAAATGGAGAGTATAAATATGTTTTTTCCTGAATAAATTAATTGAATTATGAGTGTACATAACGAAGCAAAAAAAGGGGATATTGCCGAAACTGTACTTCTTCCTGGAGATCCACAGAGAGCGAAATTTATCGCAGAGAATTTTCTAGAAGATGCTGTTTGCTATAACAATGTTCGAGGAATGTTGGGATACACCGGCACATACAAAGGGAAAAGAGTGAGCGTTCAAGGAACTGGAATGGGTATACCATCTATTTCTATTGTCGTAACAGAGCTTATCACCGAGTATGATTGTAAAAACCTTATTCGAATTGGAACATGTGGTTCAATGCAGGAAGATGTACATGTAAGAGATCTTATTCTAGGACTTGGAGCATGTACAGATAGTAACGTCAACCGTATCCGTTTTGGAGGAAAAGATTATGCAGCAATTGCTGACTTCGATCTTCTTCTAAAAGCTTACAACAAAGCTACAGACAAAGGATTTACAACGCATGTTGGAAATATTCTTAGTTCGGATACATTCTATCATGATGAACATCTTGGAGATGTATCAAAAGCATGGAGAGAATTTGGCGTTATGGCAGTAGAGATGGAAGCTGCAGCACTTTATACAATTGCTGCGAAACACAAAAGAAAAGCGTTAACCATCCTAACTGTTAGTGACCACATTATTACAGGTGAGGCAACCACCGCAGAAGAAAGACAGAACACTTTCACCAAGATGATGGAAGTAGCACTTGAGCTTGCTTAATTATTGTTCTTCGAAAATAAACCAGTAACCAGTTTTTTAGGAATCGAACTCATTTGATATCTGGACCATAGACAGATAGGTTGATTCACACTAAAGAACTGGTTATTTTTTTATCTATCATTTGACTACTTTATTCGGATTCTTTTTTATAAAATCGGACCACGATGAGGCGCCAGATCTTTTTAAAGGATTTCTCTCTTGTAGATGATGACATACTGCCGCAGCCAATCCATCAGTAGCATCTAGTTCTTTAGGCAGGATCTCTATTTTAAACATACTTTTTAAGAAGTATGCTACCTGTTCTTTACTAGCACTACCACTTCCGGTGATTGCTTGTTTTATTTTCAAAGGAGCATATTCAAACACTTGTTTTTCAAGAGAGAGTGCAGCAACCATTGCAACCCCTTGAGCTCTTCCAAGTTTCAACATCGACTGAACATTCTTTCCAAAGAAAGGAGCTTCTAGTGCCACCTCATCTGGATTATACTGTTTCACAAGAGAGAGGGTTCGCTGAAAAATATGATGTATCTTATCATAATGGGTATTAAACTCTGAAGTCTTTACGACACCCATAGATATAAGTTTCAACTTTCCTTGAACGACTTCAACCACACCATAACCCATCACATTCGTACCTGGATCGATTCCAAGAATCACTTTATTCTTCTGTTCCTTTGTCAATGTCACAAACTCCTTTTTTATAAATGATTTATTCAAAAATAGAAAGCAAAGATATCTTTTTTCTCTTTGATTGTCTATTTAAATGAGAGCCTGCCTCTTTCAGACTGGTATTAAACTCAAAACCAATAATCAACGAGTATGAATTTAGATACAACCACATCAACACAACCAACATGGCACCAATAGAACCATAAAGGGTGTTATAACGTCCAAAATTGTCGATATAATAGGTAAATCCGGTAGATATTAAAACAGTCAATAATGCTGCAATAGCACCTCCAATAGATACCGTTGACCATTTTGCTCTTTTGGCTGGTGCAAACATATAGAGGCATGTATAAGCACAATATAAAAAAGCAAAACCCACAATCCAGCGAAGGATATTCAGCAAAAAAGAGAAAATATTATCTTCCAGGATTCCTTTCATTATAAGCCAAGAGTAGAGATATTTTCCTACAACAATCAAGGATACAGCAATAGTCACAAATAAAGTCATGATGAGGACAAGCATTAGTGCCACCAATCGCTGATTCAATATAGACCTAGAATCTACTTCATGGAGCGAAGCATTAAAGGCACTAATCATTGCATCAATACCACTTGTGGAGAATATCATTGCTGCAATAAAACCGAAGCTAAGTAATCCTCCATGAGGTTGCGTCAAAACATCATTAATCGTTCCCTCTATCGCATAGTATGCATTATGAGGCATCGCTTGAAATAGCACTCCCATCAACTGTTCCTGAAAGTCATCAATTGGAATATACGGAAGGAGAGTAAAAAGAAAAATGATGGTAGGGAACATTGCGACAAAGACATTAAAAGCAATGGCAGAAGCCCGAACACTCAGACGGCCTCCCACAATACCCCTAATAAAGAAAATTATAAAATCATAGAGAGGCACGCCTCCCATCATTGGGATAGTAACTTTTCGGGCAGTAATAAAAACAGCCAATCCCCTTCTTCTAAGATAGGTCTTATTCCACTTCATTGAAAATAATTAGAGGTCCACTTACTCTTTCTCAAATCGTAACTGGTACACTTTTTGATTTGAATCGGTTCCTTTTACTAAGAAATAGACTCTAAACTGTCCACTAGAAGTAACTAGATTACCAATAACATAGGTAGCATCAGGTTTCCCCCCATTATGGAGAGAGGTAAACTTGGTAGGTTGATATTTATTAAAGAAAGAAGTCACAATCACTTTTGCCTGATCCTTACTGTAAATACCCTCCTTATCTAATACTACTAACTCTACGGATTCATTAAAAAAAGCAGCAAGTCTTGATGCATCTCCTTGAGTTAAAGCATTGGATACTTTATCTACTATTCCAGCCTGGGCTACCATCGCAACACAGATAAAAAGAATAGCTAAAATACTCTTATGGATGAAACTTTTCATAATAAAATCATTTATACATTAAAAAAACAACACATATACTCTCTTTAAAAGATCTAAAGACACATAGTCAATATCGCTCATATCTGTTTATTATTGAGATTCTCAATAGAAACATTGTTTTATATTCATCATAACATCATCTCTAGAAGTACAGAATATAAAAGCACAAGCATTGTCGATTAAAAAGAGTTTCTATGCAGTATCGTATGACTACCTTCTCAAAAAAAGAATCTTCACAAGAAACACAACACTAATTATAATATCAAAAATACACAAAAAATGTTTACTACAACTTTTAAAACCTAAAATTAAAATTAAAATTGATTCATAATCAGTAGTACAAAGCATATTAATGTCAAGAGATTAAACATTTTAAAATGCCATAACATCTCTATTTCAAAAGAACCATTTGTATATCTTTGTACCATCATTTTATATAAAACGAACAAACAGTACATCCAATAGTTTCAATCAAAATGAAGATAACATTTTTAGTAATAGGCAAAACAGATCAAAAATATCTCCAAGAAGGAATAAACATCTTTGAAAAGAGGTTGGGACACTATATTCCTTACGAAATGAAAATTATTCCTGACATCAAAAACACTAAAAATCTTAGTGAGAATCAGCAGAAAGAGAAAGAAGGTGAAATGATTCTTCAACAAGTACAGAACAGTGATGTGATGATTCTTATGGACGAAAGGGGACAAATGTTTGATTCTGTAGATTTTTCTAAATATCTTGAGAAAAAGATGGTAATGGGGACACGAAATTTAATCTTTGTAATTGGAGGGCCTTATGGATTTGCACAGAAAATATACGACAGGTCCAATGGAAAGATATCCCTCTCTAAGATGACATTTTCACACCAGATGGTTCGACTTATTTTTGTTGAACAACTTTATAGAGCCATGACCATTCTAAAAAACGAACCATATCATCATCAATAATAGAGTATGACTATGAACATTATGAATCGTTCCTTCAAAAGTTTCTCATATAGTTTTTTGATTGCATTAATTCTATTAGTTACTGCTACACTATTGAATGGAACTTTTCATAATAAAGGGGATAAAAAGATTGAATTTGAAACATTCCAAAATATTTTCCTTCAAGAGATCGAACTTCTTGACAGCCTTTCAAATCCAATTATCAGCGAAATAAGCAATGAGGACAATATTTTAGACTCAACGATTCAAAACATTGCCACAAGTCTACCCTCCAACTTTAGATTATCACTATATAAATCGGGAGAGCTTACCTATTGGAGCAATAACGATTGGTCGTTCTATAATACCTATAACCCCAAATTGATGGGAGATGGTATTCATCAATATCCCAATGGCTGGTACTATAATAAAGCAATTGATATTAATCAAGAGAACACATTAGTCCTCTCTTTTTTAATCAAAGAAGAGTTCTCTTATTCTAATAAATACTTAAAACCATGCTTTAATGGACCATTCTCAGGCATTCACAACATTAATTTACATACAAAGCAGCAGATTTTTAGTATTCCAATACACTCTTCGGAAGGAAAAGCAGCGCTATATATCTCCTATCAAACAAGATCATCTAACGACGATCCTAGTAGGTCTACCCTCCTCTTTATATTAGTATTCCTATCACTAATCTTTTTATATGGTGCTACAACAAGAGTAATAAAAGCTATATATAAAAGTTTTTTCTCCCAACTATTAGCAACGTTAAGTATCTACGTAATCGTCTTTTTTGGGTATAAATACTTTATTATACCCAATCTAAATCTACCTTTTTTTGATCCCTATGATTTAGCGATATGTGGATTCATCGACTCATTAGGAACATTTTTTCTATTAGGTATATGTATCTTCTGTTTTGTTATCAACAACAATATATTGATCATTAATAGCGATCAAAAAAAAGAGAAACACATTAAAATAGTATACTTTGGGATATACCTACTAACCTTACTACTATGGATGTTCTACAGTTACTATCTTAAAATTGGAATTCAAGATTCAAATATTAATCCATTCTTCGCCAAAGAGCTGCAGTTCAACTTCAATAATATACTATTTGTTCTATCTATTGTATTAACATTCTTCTCATTTGTTATCTCATTCCAATCATGGAATCTTATCAATGAGCGTCTTCATCGAGGTTATTCCTTTAAGATTATACTGAGTGCTATTATTCTTCTATGCTCTATCCCTGTCATTTCTTACAACTTAAAACTTCTTGTGGTAGTGACACTACTCTTTGGATTAGCAACAACCATACAGATAAAAACAAAAGAATCTGATCGCTATAAATACCGTTATCTTATTCTATTTCTTTACACATTATTAGGAGCATTTACTTATGTTATTATTTGCAGCCAAGGAGTTCAGGAGAGACTAACAAAACACAGAGAAGTATATGCAGAAAGGATAAAGAATGAGAGAGATCCCAATGCAGAAATCACCTTTGAAAAGATCAGTACTGCAATTCTAAAAGACTCTACACTCACAGAGATGTTATCTGAAGGGCGCAAAATAGATGACTATCTTTTGAGAAGTTATTTTAATGGATACCTTGCCAAATACAATACGACAGTTTCGCTTTATAGTGAATATGATAACCTCAATATTGAGAATAGCGATCAATGGGTTCCAGCGAATCAATTCTTTAATGAGTTAATCAAAAAGAAAGGACTTCCAACTAATGATACCCACTTCTCTTCTATCAAAGCGATGGATGGGAGAATAAACTATCTTGGACGTTTCGATATAAAAGGGGAATATCAAAACTATATTCTTATTGTTGAGCTTACATCAAAAACTTTTGATGAATCTAAAGGTTACCCAGAACTACTTCTAGATGATCACATTAAAAAGGTATATAGCACCAAGTCAGAAAAGTTCTCCTATGCTAGATACCATAATGGCATTCTAGTAATGAAAAGAGGAAGTTGTAAATATCCAGCACAATTGAGTGAGATAGAGAAGAGTGATACATCCGATTTCTTTTTTACAAAATCGCGTGTTTATGACCACTCCATCGTTTCTCTCAATAAAAATACAACCATTGTTATTAGCTTTTTAAAGAAGAGCTGGAGAGATATCATCGTAAATATATCCTACTCGCTAATACTATTCTACACATTTGGGGTAATCATCTTACTGCTTTTTTTTAATCGAAGAGTACCAATAAAAACTCATGAATTAAAGTATAAAATTCAATACTCAATCGTCATCTTAGTATTAACTCCTCTGCTAATTTTAGCCATTGGGGTGATAACCTATACATACCTTCAATACAAAGACCAGAATAGAGATGACTTGAATAAAAAAGTACAAGAGGTGACAACCTCTCTACAAATCAATTTTGGATCTACTCAAGAGTTAAACCACGAGACAGCTTCTTATATCGGACAAGAGCTAAATCATCTCTCTGAGATTCTTTGGACAGATATTAACTTTTATGACACCAATGGAATTCTAGCGACTTCTAGTAGGCCAGAGATCTTTACACAAGGGCTTATTGGAAACCGCATGAATAGAAAAGCATACAACCAACTCAAAAAAGATTATATCAATAAATTCATACATACCGAACACATAGGTAGATTGGAATACCTATCTATCTATGTCCCTTTTAGAAACGATAAGGATAAAATCCTAGGATATATCAATATTCCTTACTTCTCAAGAACAAATGATTTAGTAAAACAGATCACAACATTTGTCATAACCTTTGTAAATCTCTTTGTTATAATTCTTTTGGTATGTCTATCTGTCGCAATTATTATTGCTCAAAAACTAACCTCTCCTCTCACCATGATTGAAGAGAAGATACAGACCATGAGATTCGGTGAGAGTAACGAAAAAATACACTATCCCGCCAATGATGAAATTGGAAAGCTTGTACAGAGATACAATGAGAAGGTAGATGAACTAGAGAAAAGTGCCAAACTGCTTGCTAAAAATGAGAGAGAGGGAGCTTGGAGGGAGATGGCACGTCAAATCGCACACGAAATAAAGAACCCGTTGACTCCAATGAAACTGAATATCCAATATCTTCAAAAGATGCACAACAGTAATTCAGACCGTTTCGACAACTATTTTGATAAGGTAACCCAAACCCTCATTGAACAAATTGACACCTTATCCAACATTGCCACCTCATTCTCCTCTTTTGCCAAAATCCCAAGTGCGAGCATTCAAGAGGTAGACCTATATAGTGTGATTAACGAGGTAATCCACCTATTCTCCTCCTCTGGCACAATACACTGGAATAGAGAAGATGACAAACCGATGATTGTTCTTGCTGACAAAGAGCAACTTGGGCGTCTGTTTATCAACTTAATAAAGAATGCACAACAAGCGGTATTAGAAGAACAAGAGAGTATTATTCAGATTGATACTAAGTCAATCGATAATTACTATCAAATTGTCATTAAAGATAATGGTACAGGAATTCCTTTAGAGATACAAGATCGTCTGTTTGAACCATATTTTACCACCAAGAGTCAAGGGACAGGACTAGGATTGGCCATTGTTAAAAAAATTATTGAAACGATTAATGGTTCTATTGACTTTACTACAAGCAAAGAAGATGGAACCACCTTTACCATAAAAATCAAACAATCATAATATAAACATCGCACGGACCTACTCGTGAAATACAAAGATTGCCATTAGATCTATTATGTTTTATTCGTATCTTGCCCGAAGATTTAAATCTATAAAACAAACATATGAATAAATTAATTACCTCGCTATTGGTGACTCTATCTCTGGCTTCATGCACCAATATAAAAACAAAAAAAGAGGAAGATAATTCAACGAAACTGCCTTTCTTTGGCCTGGCTGGAAAACTACAACTACCTCAAACCAAAATGCTTCCACCTACTTTTGACATCACAAAGTTCGGTGCCATAGCCAATGATTCCAAAGACGATACCGAAGCAATCCAAGCAGCCATTAATGCTGCAGAAAATGCTGGTGGCGGAACAGTACTTATCCCTAAAGGTCGCTATGTAGTCCTTTCGGATGTTTCTACTAAAGTGATCGAAATCAATCATAGCAACATCCATATCAAAGGAGAAGGACAAGGTTCTGATGGATCTATCATTGTCTCTATGAATCCTAGAACACAACATAAAGATGAGTTCCCTTGGTTATCCCCATCTGTTTTTCATACAGGATTAAAGATTCATGACACCTACTCTTTTTACGATATCAAAGATCAAAAAGAGAAACATAAGGTCCAGAAAGATACTCCAAAAGGGAATAACATAATCACTATTGATTCTACAGAAGGAATAAAGAGTGGAGATGTGATATTAATAGGGATGCAAAATTTGAAAGACCAACCCTCTCTAATGAAAAAATTGATGAATCAAGTGAAGTTTGAATCTTTTCAAACAAGCTATATTCAAGCAAAAGAGAGAGAGGACTGGAGCTATCAGTGGTTCACAAGAGTTTCTAAAGTAATAGACAAACACAATATAGAACTAACCCATGCATTAAGACACACATTGGAGACCAAATACAATGCTTCAGTGGTAAAAATGCCGATGCTTCAAAATATCACCTTCTCGAACCTTCGTTTTGAAAGTACGTGGAAAGGTGGATATGTACACCATAAAACCAAGGAATTCGACTATGGTTGGTCTGCAATTGCACTAAATCGTGTAATCAATGGTCATATTCAAAACATCACCATTCACAACTATACCCAAGGAGTACAACTAGTGAATAGCTGCAACTCTACCATTGAAGACATCTCGATCACAGGAATTCCGGGTCACTATTCCGTAAAGTTATACCATTCCAATGACAACCTGTTTCAGAATATTAATGTAGAGGCTGAAAGAACTCACGGACCTTCTATAGAGGGCGCCTCGCAAGGAAATGTTTTCCGTTTGTTCACTTTTAAAACACCGCAACCATTAGACCTACATGGACTAGGAGGTATCGGTTTTATGCCACCAATGAATAATCTATTTGAACAGATGTCAAACGTAATCGCTGTGATGGGAGGTGCTGCACCACAAAACACGCCACATGCAGGACCAGGAAATGTATTCTATAATATTGAAATGACTGGAAAGAAACATGGCAAATACCTCGAAGTATTTCACTCATGGATCTATCAAACTCCAGATAAATTTAAAATTGAAAAAAGAGATGATTGTCATATTCAATACATTGGATCCAAAGTAATTGGAGTATATAATACAAACAAAACCCTTACGGTAGACCATAAAGTGAACAATATTCTAAATAAAGAAGTAATGGTTCAAGATCTAAATCAAAAACCAAAAACAGCCTCTCTTTTCTTATCACAAAAAGAAGCCCTATTAAAATAGCAATTTGCTCTAATTAAATCACTACTTTTGCATACGAAAGAATAAATTCGAAGTTTTATTATGACAGAAATCGGAAAAATAAATCAACTACACATCGTTAAAGACCACACTGCAGGGATATATCTTGACGGAGAAGATCTTGGAGAGATACTTCTTCCAAACCGATATGTACCAGAGAATTGTGCGCCTGGAGACCTTTTAGAAGTATTTATCTACTTGGACTCAGAAGATCGACTCGTGGCAAGCACCGACTTTCCTAAAGTAATGGTTGAACAGTTTGGGTTTCTTGAAGTAAAACAGGTAAATCATATCGGTGCATTTATGGATTGGGGATTACCAAAAGATCTTTTGGTTCCTTTCAAAGAGCAACATACAAAGATGAGCGAAGGAGAATATTACTTAGTATTCACCTATCTTGATCCTATTACAAATCGTATTGTTGCTACTACGAAGACAAACAAACTCTTAGGAAATATAAAACCAGAGCTTGAGAGAGGAGATAAAGTAGAGGCACTTATATGTGATGAAAGAGAGATTGGTTATACCGTCATTGTCAATAATAAATATCGAGGGATGGTCTATAAAAACGAAACTTTCGAGAACATCGAACCTGGAGACAGAATCGATGCCTTTGTAAAAAACGTTAGAGAAGATTACAAAATCGATCTACAGACGACTCCTCTCGGATATAAGAAAGTCGACGATACCGCAGAACGTCTATTGATTACACTTCAACAGTTTGGTGGAAGGATTAAGATTACAGACAAATCGGATCCAGAGACAATCAAAGAGATCTTTGGTATGAGTAAAAAAACGTTTAAAAAGACGCTTGGAATGCTATACAAACAACGAAAGGTAGTCCTTGAAGAGAATGCAATTGCTATTGTAAAAGAGGAAAAAGAGTAGTCTCATCCCACAACCATTTGGGAAAGAGATAGCACTGCTTCAATTTTATCAAAACATAAAGTAAAAAGGGTTTCCAATCGGAAACCCTTTTTACTTCATTACTGTATATCAATATTTAGAAAATCGCTATTTATACATAACCTTGATCCATCATAGAGTCCGCAACTTTTACGAAACCACCTACGTTTGCACCTTGGATATAGTTTACTTTATCGCCTTTTCGGCCATAACGAACACAAGTATCGTGAATATCTTTCATGATAATTTTCAATCTTTCATCCACTTCTTCTTCTCTCCAAGAATAACGCATGCTGTTTTGTGACATCTCCAAACCTGAAACGGCAACACCACCAGCGTTAACAGCTTTACCTGGAGCAAAAGTAGTTTTGTCTGTCAACAAGAATGCTGCTTCAGCAGTACATCCCATATTAGACACCTCTGCCACCATCATCACATCATTTGCAAGAAGCTTTTTAGCATCTTCTTCGTTCAACTCATTCTCACAAGCACAAGGAAGGGCAACATCTACTTTACATTCCCATGGTTTTTTACCTGCATGGAACTCTGCACCGAACTCTTCAGCATATGGAGAAACGATATCGTTATTTGTAGCACGAAGCTCAAGCATATAGTCTACTTTTTCGCCAGTGATACCCTCTTTATCATAGATATAACCATCAGGGCCAGAAATAGTAACAACTTTTCCACCTAGTTCGTTAATCTTCTTGATACATCCCCAAGCAACATTACCAAAACCAGAAACACTGAACGT
Source organism: Prolixibacteraceae bacterium (assembly GCA_019720755.1). Lineage (NCBI taxonomy): Bacteria > Pseudomonadati > Bacteroidota > Bacteroidia > Marinilabiliales > Prolixibacteraceae > Halosquirtibacter > Halosquirtibacter laminarini. Next base: position 3,152,784 of record CP081303.1, on the reverse strand, counting down.
CTTTCCTTTAATCTCTTGGTTCATCTCATGAAGCATATGCTGAACAAAATAAACAGCACCATATCCTGTTGCTTCTGGACGAATTAAACTACCACCCCAATTGGTTCCTTTACCAGTTAAAACACCTGTAAATTCATTCCGTAGTCTCTTATACTGTCCGAAAAGATATCCAATTTCACGACCACCAACACCTATATCCCCTGCAGGAACATCAGTATTTGGTCCAATGTGGCGAGACAATTCAGTCATAAAGCTTTGACAGAATCTCATGATCTCATTATCACTACGACCTTTGGCATTGAAATCAGAACCTCCTTTTCCACCTCCCATAGGTAGGGTTGTCAATGAGTTTTTGAAAGTTTGCTCAAAACCTAAGAACTTCAAAATACTCAAGTTCACACTAGGGTGAAATCTTAAACCACCTTTATAAGGTCCAATAGCGCTATTGAACTCCACACGATAACCACGGTTGATCTCTACATCTCCTTGATCGTTAACCCATGGTACACGGAACATTATTACACGCTCAGGTTCCACCATTCGCTCAAGAATCTTCGCTTTTTTATAGCGTGGATTTGCATTGTACACATCCCATACAGTTTCAACAACTTCTTCTACTGCTTGATGGAATTCGCTTTCTCCTGGTGTACGGGCCTTTAAGGCCTCCATGAATTCATTAATCTCTGTATTCATAGATCTAAGTTTAAAATAGTTATTTTTTCACCTTGAAAAAATCAACTCCCCAGTCGATTACTGAGCGGGTTGGTTTGGGTGGATTACTAATTCAAAGGTATAGTTTTAATTAAGATGACAAAATGATTTTTATTATATTTTGAGCACAAGTTTTTTATTATAAAACCCTACTATACAAACCATTAGAAACTTTTAAATGTTTGAAAGCATAATTATATATATAACATATGCTTACTATTTAGAATGATATTTAAATTATAATACACGATTATAAATAGAGAGTATAAATAAAAAGAGAGAGAAAAGTAATGAAATTGAAAGAATATGAAAGTCCACCTTACAATCTGAAACTAAAGGGAGGAGGCATAATATCTCTTAAGCGATCCAATCGCTAATAAAAAAACATAGGAGGGATTATATTTTTATTATAAAGCACTTGAATCCACCACTCTTTTCCACAAATAATAAAAGATCGATCTACTACTCCATATGAGTTAGAAGTTCCAAACAAGCCGTTTTGTCTCTGTTTAGTTGCAAGACCAAATCATCGAGCGAATCAAAACGAATCTCATCTCTCACCCTTTGAACAAAATCGATCTGAAGGTTCTTCCCATAAATATCTTGATTAAAATCAAAGATATGTGCTTCAATAGAGCAAGTAGGTTTCTGTTCGTTTAAAGTAGGTCGAATCCCAATGTTCAACATACCTTTATATACTATTCCATTGTAATGAATCAAAATAGCATAAACTCCGACCTTTGGAATCAACTTACGTGGATCATCCACTGCAATATTGGCTGTTGGAAACTTTATCTGTCTTCCAATCTGCTTCCCATAAACGACACTACCAGAGACAGCATAATATTCACCAAGAAGTTCTTTCATATGCAAAAGATCCCCCGACTCTATCTTTTTTCGAATCAAAGAGGAGCTTAGATTATAATCAGAAACTCTCTTTTGCCCCAATCTAGATAGCTGAAATCCATATTGGTCACCATACCGCTCTAAAACAGCAACCTCTGAAACTTGATCTTTGCCAAACTTATGATCATATCCCAATAGAAGAAACCTTAAAGAGAGTTTTTCCACCAAAATATTCTCAATAAACATTTCGGCAGTCAACGAAGCAAAGTCACGAGAGAATGGGAAAAATACAAGATAGTCTACACCCAAAGACTCTATTTTACGAATCTTCTCATTCTGAGATGAAAGAATAGAGATATGCGACGGATCTTTTGAAAATACCTCTTGAGGATACGGATCAAAAGTAAATACAACAGAACAGAGACCTCTAGTTCTCGCCTCTTGAACCAAATGAGAAATTAAATATTGATGTCCTAAATGGACCCCATCAAAAGTTCCAACTGTTATGGCTGCATTTGGAATTTCAAACGACTCCAAGTGATATATTATTTCCACGTTTATCCTTTAAGTTCGACCCCACAAAAATAGTGATTCCATTTCGTTTCCAATAATCTTTCTATCTATATTGAAAACCGTTTATACAATTCTTCTTTATCCTCCCCAAAAAAACTCTGGCAATTTGGCTCCAGGTAAGGTACTTCGTCCACCTTTACCTCTCAATAAGAGATAAAGTCAAATAGGGTTTTATCGAGACAGTGCAACTCCCCCACCAAAAACGCTATATTTGCCCCACCCAAATCGTGTTTCCTCAATAGATAACGGCATATTTGTCCATATTTTATTCGAATCTCACGCATGGTTCATCCATCGAATCGATGGAGAATCGATGGACAAACCATGAACAAACCATGGACAAACCATGGACAAAGTACCTATGAATCCCCTATGAAAGCACTTTAAAGACACTTTGAACTACACGAACACGATCCCGAAAAGTGTGTAAGTTTCGTATTCACATATGGACACGTAACCCAACGTGGCTGATATTTTACTGAATAGAAAGACCTTATGTAGTTAATTATTATAATTTTCACTTTTATTTACATATATTTACACAAGCTTAACTAAGTATTAAACAAGCACCTTACGGGATATTTGGACAAAAGTTTCATGACTCTACTCATATATCTCTTACGATACCGATAAGAAAAGATAAACCAATATAAAAATTAACCGTAGGTTGTTCATGATTATGATAATACCATAGTAATGATTCTAACCTTAATCTTTACTTTGATATAATATGAATAGAAGAGACCTTTTCCTAGTCCTATCGATCTCGGCATTTCTACTGCTTAATGGATGTAAAAGGTCCAACATCCCTGAACTAAAAGTTCAAGACACTCAACCAACACAAATTGTTTGTGATCTATCAAAAGGAGATATGAACAAACCTTTGGATATTAACAAAGAGATCGACTCCGTAAAATATATTAGGTTAGAAACGACCCAAGCCTCACTCATCGGGGAATTAGATAAGGTGATTGTTTCTGACAAGTACATTATATGCATTGATTCTGACAAGGAGAATACAGTCTTTCTCTTTGATAATACAGGTAGATATCTTGGGAAGATAAACCAGTTTGGCAAAGAGCCAAATGAATATCTAGAGATAACCGCTTGCAATCTAGATATCAAAAATGACAGACTCTATATCTATGATAGGGCCAAGGGGCGTATTCACATATACGACATGACAGGCAAGCCATTAGGTATAAATAAGATACCCTTTGTTTTTGACTATTTTGCATGGAACCATGATGGGAATCTATTCTATAATAATGAAGCCACTTGGCGTGAAGATAAAGATGGAATTGCATCCTCTAGACTTTTTATTGGAGATGTAAAAGGAGAGATATCTCAAAGGGCATTTCGTATAACCCCAGAAGAAGTATATAGAAAATCTTTTGGAGATAACCCCTTTTATTATTGCCAAGAAGAACTCATGTATGTGAAAAGCTATTCTGACACAATATATTCTATAAAACAGCATACCATAGAAGCCAAATACTACTTTGATTTTTTAGGGAAGGGACTTTCTCAATATAAACAAGATTGTGATTTCTATGAACACTTTCGTGTAAACGCAGAAAAACTAGATTATACATATGGATGTGGTATATTTGTACGGATATCAGGTTAAGCCCCTTATTACAGAAAAATAATAAATTTGTATTATGGGAATACGAAAAAGAAAGAGTTACGAAAGAGAGTTCAAGATGATGATTGTTAATCTTGTTGATAGTGGAAGAGATGCTCGTTCAGTTGCTGAAGAGAACGATATCGATGCTCATATGGTACGACGTTGAGTTCATGAGTTTCATACATATGAAAAAAACTCATTTCAGGGTAATGGTAATCCAGTTCAGACAGACGAAGAAGCAAGAATCTCGCAACTTGAAAAAGAGCTGAAGCAAGTTCGTATGGAACGAGATATATTAAAAAAAGCCATCAACATATTCTCCAAGAGCGACAGTTAACCTATGAGTTTGTGTCAGATAATAGTACGATGTTTTCTGTCGAGAGTATGTGTAAAACACTAGACATAAGTAGCTCAGCTTATTATGAATGGAAAAAAGATATACCATCCCAAAGAAAAATAGCATGGGAGAAGGATACAAGGCTCGTGTTGAAAGAGTATAATGAATCGAAATGTCGTTACGGTAGCCATAAGATTACAGCAGTTCTTAATCAAAATGGTGTCTCTACTTCAAGAAATCGTGTTGCTCGGATTATGAAACGAAATGGTATAAAAAGTTGTATTTGTAAAAGTTACAAACCTCAAACGACTAGATCAGATCATGGCAAACGAGTTGCACTAAATCATCTTAACAGAGAATTCAAGACTAACGAGCCTTGCAAAGTTTGGGTATCTGATCTTACATATGTTCCTACAGAGCACGGTTGGCTATATCTTACTGCAATAATGGATCTCTTTGACCACTCTATTGTAGGGTGGTCAATGTCTGAGGATATGACGGCAGAAAACACTGTAATGAAGGCTTGGGAAATGGCCAAACGCAATCGTAAACCTAAGTCCGAAAGACTATTTCACTCTGATCAAGGGGTGCGATATGTAGCTGAAGAATTAAAAAAAAGAATTTAGAAAGGCAAATGTAATTCAAAGTATGAGAAGAAAAGGCAAATGCTGGGATAATGCAATAGCTGAAAATTTCTTTAAGATAATCAAAATATGAAATGATTGATCATAGACACTATCGTTCTATATTTCAGGCAAAAACAGAAATATTTCATTTTATAGAAGTTTGGTATAACAAGAAAAGAATACACTCAAAATTGGGCTACAGATCGCCATTGGAATTTATGGAATTATATAATCAATGTGTAGCTTAACTTTGTCCAGTAAAAAGTTGCATATCCAAAGCTTACAGGTATCTATGATGATAAATTATGGACATTACTGACTAAATATGTTGATAAATCTAGGTCTACTGAAGATTTTTCTGACCTAGAAGTGGTTGGTATTGACGAGACTTCATGTAAAAAGGGCCATAATTACGTAACACTATTTGTCGATTTAAAGGAACGAAGAACTGTACATGTCTCGGAAGGAAAAGGGTCTGACACGATTGCATCATTTTGTGAGATTATCCCTCATAAGAAAGAAGAGGACATGCCAATAGAATCAGATTGTATCAAACAAGTTAGTTGTGATATGTCACCCTCCTTTATTAGCGGGGTACAAAAGCATCTACCTAAAGCATCCATTACATTTGATAAATTTCATATTATGAAACTTATCAATGAAGCAGTGGATAGTGTTCGACGCACTGAATGTAAGGAAGAAGAGTGTTTAAAAGGTCACCGCTATTTGTTTTTAAGGAATAAAGAGAATTACACAAAAAAGCAAGAGGAGTCTTTTAATGATCTAAAGATATCTCATAGTAACTTAAAAAGTTTTAGAGCATTACGCATAAGAGAAAGTTTCCAAGATATTTATTCCTATGCTAATACGATTGAAGAGTTTGAATGTTTATTGAAACAATGGTATTATTAGGCGACACACTCAAGATTAGAACCCATTAAGAAGGTGGCTAAAACAATAAAAAATCATTGGGATGGAATCGTTAAGTGGATGGATACTAAACTTAATAATGGAATTTTAGAAGGCCTTAATTCTATTGTCCAATCCGCAAAAAGAAGAGCACGTGGGTTCAAAAAAACAGAGAATTTCATTACGATGATATACTTGATCACAGGTAAATTAGATTTTAGAAAAGTCAACAAACATTATCGCTCTTTTTAGGATTACCCACCAAAGTTTGGAAAGAGCCGTGCTAAGTCATCCTTTAATTTCTTCTGATTGGACTTGATTTGAGTCAAATAGAATCGACTATTTTGATGAATATTAGACAACAGATTTTCTGAATTGTGCATTGCATCTAGTGTTATCCTTGCCTTATTTGGCAACTTAAGAATATGATCATAAACAATGTTCTTTTCACTCTCTTTTGTCCCATCATAAAAACCTAACAACTGTTGTATACTTGTGTTGTGCCCAATAGAATAAACAATGCTTAACCCTCTCTTTTCGTTATTTTTAGAATCGATGCTTCCTCGAAGTTTTTTACCGTCAATAGATATCCATTCTGTCGAAGAGTATACCACATTACAAATTGTTAAAAAGGGCTCATAATCAACCCCAGACAGAACTCTTGTCAACCGAACTCGACTTATACAACGATCAACATCTTTATGTAAACAGATACATAAGTTTTCGTAATGATGTACCATATTACGATGAATCTTATTTATGCTAAGATGATCATAACTTGTCAGAATAGAGATAATAAACAGCGTAATCACAAATGCCAATTCGTGATTACGTCCTACATGACTCCGATTATCTACTAATTTAACTTGTAATTTCTCATAGAATCTTCTAATTTCGGCACTTGAAAGGTCGTTATTCATAATTTATATCTGTTTTTAGCAATCCAAATATAATATGAATAGTCGACCTTTTATCATTTCTGCAATTCATGAACAAACCCTGAATCAAAATATTTATTCCAGAATGTGCTATAAAAATTTTTAGTTGACATTAATTCTTGATGATTTCCCCAATGATTTATAGCTCCATCATCAATTAAATAGAGTCTATCAGAAATATTCTTTAATATATGTACCTTGTGGGAAATAAAAATAAATGCAACAGATGCTTTCAATGTATTTATAATATTAATAATTTTTGTTTCCGTTTCAACATCCATTGCAGAAGTTGCTTCATCTAGTATAATTAACTTTGACTTTTTCGTTAATGCCCTTGCTATTCCTATTAACTGTCTCTGTCCTCCCGAAATATTGCTTCCAACTTCACCTACTACAGTCCAAATATTATCACTAAATTGATTAAACAGGTCAATTAGTTCAATCTCCTTTAGCCTTTCAATAGTACTGTTAATAGCTTCTGGACTTGTGCTCATTGCAATATTTTCTATAATTGTACCATTAAAGAGATGGATGTCTTGTGATATAACTCCAATTGTATTCCTCCATTGTGATAGCTCTAACGAATTAATATCAGTCTTATTATTTATGGTAATCCTTCCTTCTTTGGGATTATAGAATCGACAAATCAATTGAGTGATCGTGCTTTTCCCACTCCCATTTTCTCCAACAATAGAAATTAACTCATTTTTTCTTACACAAAACGAAATATTATTTAATAGCCTTTTTCTTCCAGGGTAATTAAATGACAAATTTTCTACCTCTAAACTCTCAAATTCAGTAACATTTTCTCCACTTCTATTTTCAGCTCTTACATTTGTTAATTCATAAATCCTATTAAATGCAGAAACTGCCTCATTTAAAGGAACAATTATCATTGCCAGATTTATGACAAAAGGTATCGCTGCTGAGCACAACCCGAAAATAGCCATAAATACACCTAATTGCATTTCATCACTAAGTACTTTATTTGCACCAAACATCAATACTATTGATAAATACAGAGCCGTTACGATGCCGTTAATTACATTCAGTTTGGCCTTAAATTTATTTAAGTCATATACCTTGTCCTGATTGTGTGCAATTGTATTTTTATTTATTCTACTGAACTCTTCTTCTTGATTTGACATCTTTATTTCGACTATTCCTTGTATAGAATCAATATAGTTTGTTTCAACTTGCGAAAATGATGACATAATAGCCTTTTGTTTATTAAGTACTTTCTTTGTTAAGGATAAAATTACAATAAAGAAAATACAAAATATAATAGTAGATACGACAAAAAGCTCAGAAGAATGGTATAATACAAAAGCTAGTGATGTTAATAACATCATTAAATCAATAAGTGAATTGCCAATAACATTTGTAATGAAATTCTGTATTCTAACAGTGTCATTTAACCGTACCACCATATCACCTATCGCTCTTGTATCAAAAACAATTTTAGGCAATTCTATCAAGGACTTAAAGAATGATGAAATAATTCTTAAATTGAATGTTTTAGTCTGTTCTGCTAAAATAGAAGCTCTTAGATACGAAAGAAAGCTTCTGAAACACAAAATAAATAAGAATAAAAGACCTATAACTAAAAGTTCTCCTGTCCTCTTTGAAGGAAGTATATTATCTATAAGCTTTTGTGTAATTAAAGCCGTAATAATTGATAGTATAGCCACAACAATGCCAATGACTGCGCTACTAATAATTTTATTTAAGTCCTGCTTGACTAAATTAATTACTAAACTTTTCTGAGGCGAATTTGAATTTGAACTATTTTCTCGAGAAACAGTCCTAGTTAACCTAAGACATTTTTTACTCATCCAAACTTTTTCTAATTCATAATCATTAACACATTTAACTCCAACAGCTGGATCTCCAATCAAAAATTTCCCTTTATGCATTCCAAAGAAAACAACATAATGTTCCATAACTCTATCCTTTCTTATATGAAGTATGGCTAAATCTGTTGATTCTTTTAACTTATCAATAGAACTTCTTAATCCCTTTGCCTCAAGCCCAAAATCCTTTGAAGCTTCATACAATCCTAATAATGATGTTCCTTGTCGGTCTGTTCCACTAAGAGTTCTTATATCTTGATAAGAAACATTCTTAATATTATGATATCGTAATATCGATTGTAAACATGCCACACCACAATCTGACTGATATAATTGTTTTACAAACGTTTTCTTTATTCTTTTTCGTTCAATTGATCTCATCTAACAATGTACTAATAGGTAGTGCTCCGTTATATCTCTTATCTAATTTATTGGATGTCGCAAAAATAAAAATGGTTGGATTATTGACTGCACCTAGTTTATTCTTTAATACTTCATTATTATCATATAAAAAAAATATCCTAGGGTGAATGTAACTATTGGATAACATCAAGCTATGATCACTATTTTTTGTAGTTATAAATATTACATCATAACCCTTTAATTCTTCTATATTAGTAACAAGACTATGTATCTCATCAAGACAGTAATCACATTCCGTATTGTAAAATACCATAATCTTACTGTTACAAAAATCCCCCTTACTATAAAGATTTCCATCGCAATCTACTAAGTCAAACTCAGGGAGCTGTGTAATGCTTTTTTCTTTCGCATATGGGTTTTGTATTATATAATAAATCATGAAAACCAATAATATAGTTATCAAAGTTAAAACTAGAACAGCTAAACTTTTTTTCATATAAAACTTTATTTTTTTCTACCAACTGTTGTTAATTGGATAATAGCGTTGACTCTTTCTAATTGAAGTAAAGAGTTGAGACCTTTCCATGGTTCATCCCAGAATCGATAATATGTGTTTTGATTTAGACGTTTGTTTGTTGACAGCAACAGTCTAGGTGTCAATTGTAGGTTATTATTAATTACGTGATTAATCCATTCAATTCCAACAAATATACCTTTCATAGGCATTACAATATTATCTGATTCAATATCAATTGATAAATGGTTATTTGACTTGTTAAAAAGAAACAATCCATTACTCAATAAAATTTCTTTACCTGGCTTCCCTTTATTATTTAGATATAAATGAAATCTTACATACGTCGAATCAATTAATTGAGGTTTCCGAACAAATACCTTTATTTTTTTTATAAATTCATCATCCGTATTTGTATTGATTAACCTTGAAACCTCCAAACCAGAAAAACCTGAAAAGGAAGCGCAAGGATTTTTATATTTAATCTTAGTTTTATTTTCATAATATTTAAAAGAGTGAATCGAAATTTCATTTAAATTAATAATTCTTGGTTTTAAACGGATAGTATCTTTCACATTTGTACAACTAATTACCTTTTTGCCATAAACAAGATGCTTAAATATTATTGAGTCGGTTGCTTCAACATTAGTCAGATTAAAAAATCCTAAGCGATTTGTATATGTCCCAATCGCTTTTCCTTGAACTGATACTGCAGTAATATTTATAGGTGCATTTGTATGTAAATCGACAACAATCCCTTTAATCTGTGACAGAGCATTGAACGATATCAATATTGATACTATAATAAATAATACATTCTTCATAAATAAGAAAATATAGCCAGCATAAATGCTGGCTAAATCAATTAACATGCTACGTAATTATAATCTATTGATACACCAATCCAAAAAATATATTGCCTTTCCCAAGTAAGTTTATGGCCAGTTTCATCACAAGGGTGTTCACCACGTGTTTTACCCCAAAATTTACCACCATTGGTTTCTTCCATTTCATTTAATAATAATGATTCTTCCATTTCATTTAATAATAATAGTTCTTTCATAACTTAAATTTGAATAATTATAATATATGTCCGTCTAATAAAGTCACCGGACAATTACGACTTTTTAATTTCCTTAATTTGTGACAACTCGCTCTATAAACAAAGTAAAAATTGCCCATATAACTAATAATATAAGGTAGGTAGGAAAGACAAAAGAGACTCCGTTCCTATAACTTACCCTTCTAATATGTGAAAAACCAAAACTTAAAAATAGTATAAAAATAAGTTCTGATATATTAACTAATTGCAGCGGATATTTTAGATATTGAGGTACATTTGAATCTTTAAAAAATACCAATAGTGACTGATAGTCGTAATTATTATTAATATCCCAAATGTCTTTGGTAATAACATTAAATGTCTTTAACACAGTAGATATTAAATAATTTATAGCAAACACGATGTTGGCTTTTATTGTAACACTAAGAACCCTGACAAAGCTCAAATCAATATTATTGAGTAAGACCACCAAATTCAATATAAATGCAATAAGTACTGAGGGTATAAAAATTACAAAGGGTATAAATAAGAAATTAACCCACTCTGACTCTCTTTCACCAATAATGATATTATCTATATACTCATTGGAATATATTTTGCTTAATGAAGAGAAATAGAATTGATCTGTAAAAATAAAATGCAATTCTATTATTAATGAGATGCAATAAATGCAGCTAATTAATGCTAATACAAACCAAGTATTAAGTTTGAAATACAAGTCAAGATATTTTACCATAATTTTATTTTTATTGTATAATAATAACTATATAATATTTATTTTTTCGTAATTTAACATATATTAACATTTGCTATTGCTTTAATTTATAAGATAATTGATTTATACGTTTTAATCACCCTTTCAAAAACTTATGATTTTACCCTTTCTACGCCATTGTATCATAATAGTGGATACAAGCAGATTTAATATCTTGAAAAAAGTATTTCCGGGGGGAAAAGAATTAATAGCTTTAACGTAATTATTCGGTTATGTGCATCTCGTAATCAATTGACAAAGTCTTCTTCTGATTTGAAATTTTAATCTAAAGAGATGGCATAGCAACCATTGAATTGCGATTCTCCTACGGAAGGGATATTAATTATGCTTTCATCGATGTGAATGAGAAGATCGATAAGATCATGCAAAACATGCCGAAAGAGTTTAACCGTCCAGCCATCATGAAAGCATCGTCGACAGATCTTCCTGTTTTCTACTTGGACGTCTCTATAAAGGATAAAACCAAACAAAAGATTGAACTCCTAGAGCTGAGTGACCTCGTCACAAATATCATCCGCAAACGTATTGAGCAGTTGGAAGAGGTTGCCATGGTTGATATTTCAGGTAGAGTTTTCTCACAAATCTCCATCACACCAGATCTAGAGAAACTGAGTACTCTCCATATCTCCGTGGATGAAATTGGACGTACCATTAACAGTCATAATAGAGGATTTGGCTCTATTAAGGTGAAGGATGGTCAATATCAATATAATATCATCCTATCCAATGGTTTAAATCAAGTGGAGGATATTAAGAATATCTACTTTAATATTCATGATCACCTCATCCAACTAAAAGATATTGCAAAGGTTGAGATGTGTGAAAAAGATAAAAGTGGACTCTTTATGACCAATGGGAAAGATGGGATCTCTATGGCTATCGTAAAACAGGCAGATGCTAGGATGGAAGATATGTCAGAAAAGATAGACGAGGTTCTTGAATACTTTTCTGAAAGATATCCATTCATTGAGATTCAAAAGGTAAGAGATCAAACAGGAATCTTAAGATATGCGATGAGTAACCTCTTCCAAAGCTTATGGTGGGGAGCATTGTTGGCATTTCTAGTCATGTTTTTATTTCTAAGAGACAGAAGATCTCCCTGGTTGATTGGAGTCAGTGTACCGATATCCTTAGTCATCTCTCTGCTCCTCTTCTACCTTCTGGGAATTTCCATTAATATCATCTCTCTTTCTGGTTTGATATTGGGTGTAGGGATGATGATCGATAACTCAATTATTGTGATTGATAATATCTCCCAAAGAATTTCGATGGGGGAAAGTTTGATGGAGGGTGTTTCCAAAGGAACCCATGAAGTGATACGACCACTTATCGCTTCGGTATTGACGACCTGTGCAGTATTTCTTCCTTTGGTCTATCTAAGTGGAATATCCGGGGCTCTTTTCTACGATCAAGCAATGGCAGTAACCATAGGCTTGAGTGCTTCACTGCTTGTATCCATTACATTGATTCCAACCTTATATCTACTGATATGGAGGAAAAAGGCTAAAAAGAGTAAGCTTAAGAAAAGGTCTCATCCTAAGATATTTTCTACAACGGATCTATATGAACAGGGATGGCATTGGGTTTTTAAACATCGTAGTGCCATGTTTGTCTCCTTCCTCCTTCTTATCGGAGTGGCACTCTTACTAACAAGAGTATTGCCCAAAGAGCGTTTTCCTGTATTAAATGAGAACGAGGTCGTTGTAAAGGTGGATTGGAATAACCAAATTAATATTGAGGAGAACAGGCGACGTGTTCAAGAGTTTATCCATTATATTAAGTCGGAAGTGAACCATTCCGATTGTTATGTAGGGGTACAACAGTTTTTTCACCACAATGATCTAGAGCTCTCCGAAAACGAGTGTGCTATCTACCTACAATTAAAAGAAGGGAGAGACAAAAACAGCATAGAGAAAAAGATCAGCGAGTATTTTAGTAAGAACAATACGAATGCGAGCTTTTCAGTCTCGATTCCACCATCTGGTTTTACTCAGATGTTTGAAGGGCAAGAGGCTCCCTTTATCGTGTACTTAGAGAGTAACAGCAATCAGATAGGGACCCATGTGGATAGTCTGAATCAATTTGTGGGTTATTTAAACCAACAATATCCATTTGCGAACATCTCTCCTTTTGCAAGCGAACCTTATGTAGAAATATCTTTGATCCCAGAGCTCTTAGCCTTATATCACATAGATGAGTACCAATTACAAAAGAGATTAAAAGGATCCTTAAAGAGCAACCAAGTAGATCTTTTAAAAGGGGCATCATTTATCCCTATTGTAGTCGGAGAAAATAGACGCTCCATGGAGCAAATACTAAAAAAGGTTACAATAATTAATAAGAATCAGGTGGAAATTCTGGTATCTACCTTTCTGAGAATTAAACATACAAAGAACTTTAAAACCTACTATGGAAGTAGAGATGGACTTGTTTTCCCTATTGTCTTCAAATCCATAGGGAAAAACAAGATCGTGCCATTTTCTAAAGAGATAGAGCAGAAAGTTCATGCAAAAAAGCAGATGAATTGTACTTTTGGTGGGAGCATCATAAAAGCAGAAGGGATGATTCATGAGTTGGTAGTGGTGTTGTTGATCGCACTGTCTCTTCTATATTTTATCTTGGCTGCACAGTTTGAAAGTTTTACCCAGCCCCTTATTGTTCTTCTAGAGGTTCCGATGGATATTGCAGGAGCTCTTTTTCTCTTATGGCTTGGAGGAGATTCGATAAACTTAATGGCCATGATTGGAATCGTTGTGATGTGTGGTATTATCATTAATGACTCCATTCTAAAGATCGATACCATCAACCAATTAAGAAAACAGGGAAAGGGTGTAATGGAAGCCATTGAGGTGGCAGGTCATCGTAGACTGAAACCGATACTGATGACTAGTATCACGACTATTTTAGCACTTATTCCTTTTCTTGTTGGGAATGACATGGGGAGTATCCTTCAACGTCCTTTGGCTCTAGTTATCATAGGAGGAATGACCTTAGGAACTTTTGTAAGCCTCTATTTTGTTCCCTTATGTTACTATTTTCTGTACAGAAATTCTAAACCTACAATCATATGAAAAACAGAAAAATTAAAACCCTTATTTTATCTTTAGCAACACTGATACCAGCCCTTCTATTTGGGCAAACGTCAGAACTTACATTGACTTTAGATGGTGCATGTCGTTTGGCGGAGAGTAGTTCTTTGAGTCAATTTATCAATAAAAATAATTTTCTTTCAAATTACTGGCAGTACAAGTCGTATAAGGCAAATTTCTTGCCTGAGTTGTCCCTCAACTCCAGGTTGCTTTCTTATCAGAATTCTAATAATCTTAGGTATAACTCCGTTACGAAAACAGACGATTATGTACATACACAAAATCTTAATTCAAATATCTCGGCTAGTATAAGGCAAAATGTTGGACTCACCGGAGGATCGTTGTTTATCTCTAGCAATTTAGATCGTAATCAAAACTTTGGAGATGAAGCGTATACCCAATATGCATCCCGTCCTTTCACCATTGGGTATAATCAAAAGATGTTTGGATACAATGAATTAAAGTGGAGTCGCATATTAGAACCTAAAAGATATGAGAAGGCCAAGAGACAGTATCTTTATGGTTTGCAACAGCTATATATCACCACATGTACCTATTTTTTCTCTTACGCATTGGCAATGGAGAATCTTAAAATTGCGCAATACAATATTGGGCAAACAGAAAAAATGGTACATATTGCTAGAGAGCGCTTTAAATTAGGAACTTATGAAAAGGACCAATTATTACAGCTAGAACTAGAATCAAATAATCAATCTATTAAACTCAAAGAGTGCGAAATAGCAGAACGTAAATCTAGAGAAAAATTGATGTCTTTTTTACGTCTACCCACAACTAAAGAGATCAAGATTATACTTCCAAGCGTCTACTCAATACAAATTGATGAACGCGAAGCATTAGACCTTGCCAAGGCATCTAATGTACAGATGTTAGAGAATGAGCTTACTCTTTTACAAGATAAAGCAAATGTAGCAAGGACGAAAGCAAATGCAAGTTTTCAAGCCAACCTGGGACTGTCGTATGGTATAAATAAAACAGATGGAATGTATGACTATAAAAAACAAGAACCTAATAATGGAACGATACCGAATGTATATAAACCATCCTTTGATGATTATCAAAGTGTACAGCTAACCCTAACCATTCCTATTCTAGATTGGGGAAGACGTCGAGGAGAAGTTCAGAAGGCGAAATCTCAACAAGAGGTGAATAGAATCAAGGTGGAGCAATCGATAATCGATTTTGAGCAGATGATACTAACGAATGTCCTTGAATTTAATATCCAATACGACAAAGTAAAGGCTTCTGAACGTTCACAACAGATATCAGAAGATAGCTATAAACTGATATCCCAAAGATTCATGAATGGAAGTGTCGAAGTGATGCAGCTAAATAATGCACAAATGAAAAGGTCCAGTGCTTTGGTAAGTGTCATTCAATCAAAATTTAATTTTTGGAAGAGTTATTACACTGTAAGACTCAACACAATGTATGACTTTAAGCAACAACAGAAGTTGGAGGTAGACTTTGATGAATTGATCAAAAGATACTGATCACTGAAGGATTCACCCAATTCAAGATTGGGTGAATCCTTTAATATGATATGGTTCGATACGATCTCAAATATCTATGAGTTTTTGAATATCCTTTCATTTCGAAAAAAGCGAAACATAGAACAACGAGATATTAAAACACGTCAATAAATTACAAAGTCAAACTATCTAAATGGATGAAGACGATTATTGGATTGTCTTCCTCACCAACATTTTGGGTTAGTTTATTTTTGATTTCAGGACAGTTGAGTCCATGGAAAGCCCTTATAAGACAAACAAGTTCCCCCTTCTTGTTTATATAAAGGGTGTTCGCAATTAACAGGGACATAGGATTCTCTTTGTTAATTGGAAATGAAATAGTTTTTTTTGTCTTTTTATCGAATATGGATATATAACTTTCTCTAGCGATTCGATATCGAAGCATCACCTTCGTCTTTGTCTCTTGAGCTATCATGAATGTGATCTTCTTATTTGAAGTTAAATCCATCATTGAAGCATTGAAATCCCCATCTTTATGCTGCACATAGAAAGACTTATCTGGAAATAAATTTTTATTTTTTATTCCATAAGAAAGTTTCATCTCTTTGCCATTGAACTTATAAAGACCATTAAAAAGTTGGGGATGAAAAAGAATCTCTTCTGTTTTGGCATTATACTTCATATGATCTGATAATCCAAATTCGAATTTCTTCACATAATTCGGCCTCTTAAAAAGGGTGTCCACGATATTAAAGTGGCTGTCCAATTTAGAGAGATAATAGCTGTCACTTTTTCTATTCACTGCGATATAGCTATCTCCTAAAGGTTGTATCTGCTCAAAAGAATAAGGAAATGGAACTACTTTTTGAAACTCAAGATCTTTAGAGAAGAGTAATAATTTTCGTAATCTAATATCTTGTATGGCATAGCCTGCACCATCATTTAACTTGAAAAAGTTCGATATATAGAGATACTCCCCATCCCCCTTTCCTACTCGATGTATTTTATTTTTAAACTTTCCATCACTAGAAAATTGTAGTACAGATTTCGTTTTTCTATCATCTGCAATAAAGATATTTCCATCCTCTATTAAAAAATCAGAAAAACTCCCGACCAAACATTCCTCATTCGTTTCTAAAGGAACCACTCGGGTAATATCAAAGTTGAGATCGTTGATATCTACTATTTTTTCTTTTAAGTCTATCTGTCCGTTATCGAGTAAAAACGCCCCATCTTTAATACTCAATTTTGTATTCGAACCCTCGTTGCAGGCCACAAAGAAAAAGAGCATTAGAATTATGCCGATAGAATTTCTTGCATAAGTTGTATTCATTATAGTCTTGTTTATTGTTAGTTATTTCTAAATGTAAACATATTTTAACAAGAAAGCTATCAAATATCACAACCCTTTTTGAGTTAAATTCGATATTCTACAAAACGTAAATCCTAGATTTAAATATTCACTCTAATTAGGTGGAGATAGAAAGATCAAAAGGGTCATTTAAACAGCATATCGGAATAGTATATAACACTTTAATGAAGCCTATAAAATGGGTGATATTATACTTATATCATTTTGAGTTAGTCCGAATAAATATGCCAAAAGATCATTCACTGAATTGTAAATAATCGGCAAAAATAGAATCCGACAAATGAGATTTGAATCAAAAAAATAGAAGGACTTTTCTTACTACAAAAAACCGATAACGGATAGAACTAAAATAATATTTTTTCACAACATGTCATTTTTTACGTATAAAATTGCTTTAAACATACTATATTTAACAACACTCTGATGAAAGAAATGTCATGTAATAAGAATCGAATAAAAATCAAGTTAGGCAACTTAGTCATCAAAGTTTTTTTATTTTTGTTTGCATATGAAACAAAAGATCAACCAATCATTAAAGCACATATACACAATGACGATGAAGCGATTTCTATTTTTCACACTTATCTTGGCTACGTTTGTCGCTTGTCAGAAAGAATCTAATCTTAAAATTAAAGGAACGATACTTGAAGGCAAAGGGAAAAAAGTATACCTCTATAAACTACATACCGATGGAGAAGAAGCTATTGATTCTACTAAAATAGATGGAGACGGCGCTTTCGAATTTGGATGTGATGTATCATACCCTACATTTTTTCTTGTAAAACTTTCGCCCTCAAATTTTGTAACTGTTGTTGGAGACTCACTTCAAACAGTCGAAATTGATGGTTCCTACAAAGATCTTGCAACAGACTATTCTGTTAAAGGATCAGAAGCATCTGAAGAGGTTCGCGTGTTAAACCTTCATATGATGGATACACAGAAAGAGATTAAGCAGCTTCAGAAAGAGTATCGAAACGTATTGAATGGATCAAAAAACATACAAGAGCTAAATAGAATAGAAAAGTCTTTCCAAAAAGTCATGAAAGAGCAAACGGATTTCTCTACCAAATTTGTAAAAGAGCATCCTTTCTCTATGGCCTCTATTATCGCACTTTACCAAAAGTTTGATTACAACAATTATGTAGTGCAGGATCTTCAAACCATGAAGACTGCTGCTTCGGCATTGGCTGCAATCTATCCTGACTCTAAGCATGTCAAAACATTGCATCAAAATACACTACGCCTTATCAATAAAGAGCGAAATGTAAAGATGCATAATATGTTGAAACAGTACGCTGTAAATAGTCCAGATATCAAACTTCCAAATGTAAAGGGAAAGGTCGTGAATCTTTCTAGTCTTCGTGGCAAATATGTTTTGGTTCATTTTTGGGCGTCTACCGATCAAGGCTCTAGAATCCAAAATGAGATTCTTAAGGAGAACTATCAGATCTTCCATAAAAAAGGATTTGAGATATATCAAGTGAGTGTAGATACCAATAAATCATCTTGGGAAAAAGCCATCAAACAAGATCGTCTAACATGGATTAATGTTGGAGATATGCAAGGCAGTAACCAGGCAGTAGTTAACTATAACGTACAGATGATTCCAACAAACTATTTGCTTGATCCTAAAGGAAATATTTTAGCTAAAAATCTTATTGGACCAGAAGTTAATAAAGTGCTTTCTAAAGTACTTAAATAATAAAACCTTTGTAAGATAATAACCCATCCAATAAGTCATTGGGTGGGTTGTTTTTTTTAGAACTATTATTATCCAGTTGATGTTTATGAACAGGAGTAATATCATACATTAAATAGAATCCTAGTGGTAGTTAGAGACAAAATATATTTCATTTCCGACCTGCATCTTGGCGCATCGGCTCTTGATAATAATAGAGAAAGAGAGTTGCATCTTGTAAAATGGTTAAAAGAGATCGAACCAAGCGCAAAAGAACTATTCCTTGTTGGAGATATTTTTGACTTTTGGTATGAATATAAATATGTAGTGCCTAAAGGTTTTGTTCGTTTCTTCGGACAGCTATGTCATATGATTGACCAAGGAGTGGAAATTCATTTTTTTACGGGTAATCATGATGTATGGGCATTCGATTATCTTCAAAAAGAGATTGGTCTTAAGGTTTACTATAAACCAAAGATGTTTGTTCGTAATGGGAAAAAAATATTTGTGGGTCATGGGGATGGATTGAACCCAGATGACACAGGTTATCTACTACTCAACAAAGTATTTAAAAGTAAAGTCGCACAACGACTCTTCTCTTGGATTCATCCAGATATTGCATTCTCTATCGCGAATAGGTGGTCTAAGCATAGCCGTTTATCTCACCCAGATGAGAGCGAATATTTTGAAGCGAATATGAATAAAGAAGAGCAATTAAGATTTGCTATTTCCTTTGAGAGTGTCGAGAAAGTAGACTATCTAATTTTTGGTCATAGACATGTCTTTATAGATCACCAATTGCCCAAAGGAGCGAGGTTGATTATTCTGGGAGAGTGGATTCAAACGTTCTCTTATGCAGTATTTGATGGGGAAAATATCTCCCTAAGAAAATATCCGATGGAGGATACTACAACCAATCATACTCTTTCTCTTCCATAGGTTCTGGATGGATGGTCATCTCCATATTTAATTCAGACAAGACACGTCTCTCTATTTTATTACATACCTTATGTGTGTAAAAGAGACTTGAGTTTGCGGGAAGTTTAATATGACATGTTATCTCTGTATGATCACCATACTGATGGATATGAAAATGGTGCATAAAAACCTCTCTTTTGGTTTCTTCAGCAGCAATCGTTTTGATTCTGGCAACGACTGCTTTGTCAGGGACTTCTCCCAATAAAGCATTCGTCTCCTCTTTTATGATTGAATAACTTGTATAGAATATCATCAGAGCAACAAGGATTCCTAATACTCCATCAATCCACCAAAAGTATCCAGAGAAAAAGATCCCTACAAGGATGATGATGGAGGTCAGTGCATCACTTCGATGGTGCCAACCATCCGCTTTCAATACTCTTGAATTCACTTTCTTCCCAAGGAAGAAAGACATTTGAGCCATAAGCTCCTTTCCGAGAATAGAGACTACTGTAACGACTTTTGCAACCATACCATATTCAGTAGTTCCTCCATCGCTTAGTTTCTTTATCGACTCAATAATAAACTCAAAACCGATGGCAGCAAGCATCATTCCAATAATGATCGAGGTGATATGTTCAAAACGACCATGACCAAAAGGATGTTCTTCATCTGCAGGTTTGGCTGCTACCTTTGCTCCAAGAATTACAAAGATAGAACTTATGGAGTCAGAAAGCGTATGCCAAGCATCCGCAATGATGGCAATGGAACCAGAAACAATACCTGCCCAATATTTGACAGCAAAAAGAATAATATTGCCAATTATTGAGATAAAACCGGCAAGTGAAACAGTCCGTTCTTTATTATACTCCATAAAATCTATCTTCCTATATATTCTACATAAATGAAAACTTAATTCTTGGGAGCTCCTTTTTTTCTTCCCCCGCGAAGTTTAGAACTTTTAGGATTAAAAGAAGTTGGATGCTTACGAGGAGTTCGCTTCTTCTTTTCATGAAAAGCTCCCTTAAAATTAGGATCTGATTTTTTCTTTTGAAGATCGATCTCCCTCAATTGTGCTAACTTCTCCTTTTTCGAAAGAGGAATAATCTCGACATCCTCAGGAATAGGAAGCTCTTCGATCGTCACACGCATCAACTCTTCAATATTCTCTTTATGGAACAACTCATCTTCACCGATAAAACTGATAGCAACCCCATGCATGTTGGCTCTAGCAGTACGACCAATACGATGAACATAATCCTCATATTCATTAGGCATCTCAAAATTAATCACATGAGACACTTCAGAGACGTCAATTCCACGTGCAGAGACATCAGTAGAGATTAGAATACGTACTTCCCCCTCTTTAAATGCATTGATGGCATTAATACGTGTCGATTGTCCTTTGTTAGAGTGAAGAACTCGCACTTCTCCTTCTGATTTTCGTTTAATAACCTTATATACCCCTTCGGCAACACCTTTGGTTCCACAAAAGACGATCACACGTTTAAATGTATCTTCATCTTTTAGAAGGTTCGAAATAAGGTTCAACTTAGATCTATAATTCTGAACAGGATAGTAGTATTGGGAGACCTTTTCGGCAGGAGTTGCACTAGGAGCGACTTCTATTCGAGTAGGGAAATCCAAGAACTCATAGCTCATTTCCTCTACTTTTGTTGGAAAAGTAGCCGAGAAAAGAAGATTCTGTCTCTTTACAGGCAATACCTCAAGAAAGTTACGAATTTGAGGCATAAACCCCATATCTAACATTCTATCTGCTTCATCAATTACTAAAGTTTTTACTTTTTTAAATGACACTGCACCGGCTCTATATAGATCCCATAATCTTCCTGGAGTGGCAACCAAGATATCAATTCCTGGTTCGATTAGCTCAGCATGTTTGGTCCACCCTACACCTCCATAAACGGAAGCATAGCGAAGATTCGAATAAGTTAATAACTCCTCAATGTCCTCTCCTACCTGCATAGATAGTTCTCTAGTTGGCACCAAAATAACAACACGAGGATCTACACCTTCTGCTTTTACTAGTTTCCCAAAAATAGGCATTAAGTAAGCTGCAGTCTTACCTGTTCCTGTTTGTGCAATTCCCAAAACATCCTTTCCACTTTTAATTGCAGGGATGGCTTTTTCCTGAATGGGTGTAGGCTCTTCAAACCCAATCTCACCCAACGTTTTAAGTATCGATTTGCTTACTCCAAGTTCTTGGAATGATTTCATCTATATTCTGTTTATTTATAACTAACTCAACTTAGACAGTTCTCTCTTATTTAATAAATAAGAAAATCTGACACAAAAATAACTTACTTTTTATAGAAATACGAAAGTTCGTGTTAAATAGAACGATAATACTTTCCTGGCAAGACCTCAATAAGGTTCATAAACTCCAGCTGGGTTAGTATAGGAGATAATTTCGCAATAGGAATATTTAACTTTGTTCCCATCTCATCAATGGATATTTTATCTTGATCTTGAATCATCTGTAAGACTTTCTTTGCAAAAGAGTCTAATGTTGCTTCAAATATATTCTGAGATATTGACTCCACTTCTCTACTCTTTGGCCAATCCATTACACGTTCAATATCGTCTGCTGAATCGATAAGAGAGGCAACCTGTCTTTTTATTAATTGATGACAACCCTCGGAGGTGTCGTGAAGGTAACTACCAGGAAGAGCAAATACCTCTCGTGAATAAGAAAAAGCCATATTGGCTGTATGAATAGCACCACCTTTCACTTTGGATTCTACCACTACCACCGCATCACTCAAACCAGCAATAATTCTATTTCGTTGAATAAAGTTCTGTGGACGAATAGAGTGAAATGTAGGAAACTCCGAAATAATTCCTCCTCCTGAATCAATTATTTTTGCAGCCAAACTTGCATTGGATGCAGGATATATAGTATGCAAACCATGCCCTAATATACCAAAAGTAGGAATGTCAAACGATACAGAACATTGATGTGCTCGTTGATCGATACCATAAGCCAAACCACTTACAATCTCTATGTTATCGTAAGCAAGACTAAGGCTTTTCACAAAACGGTCGACCCAATGGACTCCATAATTTGTTGCCTTTCGTGTTCCTATAATCGAGACAGTATGAGAAGATAACTTTGGCAGGTTCCCTTTATAAAAAAGAATCAATGGAGCATCTGGGATTTGAAGCAATTTAAAAGGAAAAGTATCATCTAAATAAAACACATATTGAATACCATAATAATCCATCCTTTTTAATTCCTCTTCTGCTTTAGAAGTTATATCTTTTGAATGCATAAAGTCTACTGTTGCTTTTCTTACTCCATCCAGTTTGTATAAAACCTCTCTCCTTTCAGAAAAGATAGAAGGGATATCCCCACAGAATTCAACAAGTCTATCGATCTCTGCTGCCGTTATCTTGGGTACAATCGATAGGATAATAGGGTAAATACGACAATCCATATCTCGTATATTATATTTAATTAGTATATAATATAACCTCGTGAGAGTCAAAATGTTTGTATCAAAACACACAAATAATATGAAAGCACATCGGTTTATTTATCAATATATCATAAGTTTTTTACCGTTAATTATTTTAATTTTATATTATTATAACAAAATATAAACTAGAGGTAATGAGAAAAAACACGATAGGGCAAAGAATAATTACATTACGTAATTCACTTGAGATGTCTCGTGAAACACTTTGCGAACAAAGTGAACTCAACATTGAGTTATTAAATCGTATAGAGAAAGATCTACACACACCTTCTATTTCAACGCTAATTAGACTATCAAGAGCATTAGGAGTACGTGTTGGCACTTTCTTAGATGACCAACTAGAAGTCGGACCTGTGTTGTGTAAGGGTGGAGAATCCAATGGAGATGAGATGCATTCAAGAGATGCAAAATATGACAATGATAAGGTCGTTTACAAACCTCTTGCGAGCAACAAATCTAGTAGACATATGGAGCCTTTTATCATTGAACTTCAGAAGGGGAAAAATGTCTCTTACCAAAGATCATCTCATGAAGGAGAAGAGTTTATATATGTGATTGAGGGGTCTGTATACATTGAATATGGAAAACAGAACTATCATCTTGATAAAGGGGAAAGTATATATTTTGACTCCATCGTAGAACACCAGATTTATACAGAAGAAGAGTCTGGAGCAAAAGTGATTGCCAACATCTATTCTCCATTCTAAACCTACAGTATCATGAAATTATTTGAGAAGACATTAGGTCAGGTCTTAGAAGAACAAGTAGAGAGATTTCCAAGTAAAGAGTTTCTTGTTTATAGTGATCGAGACTTAAGATTCACCTATAAGGAGTTTAATGAGAGAGTAGATAAACTAGCTCTTGGACTGTTACAAACAGGAATGAAACCTGGGGATAAACTTGGGATTTGGGCTAATAATGTTCCTGATTGGATCACCTTTATGTTTGCTACAGCAAAAATTGGTGCAGTATTGGTCACCATAAACACCAATTATAAATCTCATGAATTAGAGTATCTAATTAAAAATTCAGATCTCCATACTTTGGCTGTTATAGACTCTTATAGAGATAGTGATTATATCTCTATGATCTATGATCTAGTTCCTGAACTGAAGACCAATCCGAGAGGTAGACTAAATTCGACGAAGTTCCCTGAACTGAAGAATGTAGTATTAATCAATCCTGAAAAATATAGAGGGATGTATAATACACAAGAGTTGTTACTTCTAGGAGAACAGGAAGACATCAACACCTTAAAAAAAGTACAAAAAGGACTCTCTGCCCACGATACGGTAAATATGCAATATACTTCAGGAACAACAGGCTTTCCTAAAGGAGTAATGCTATCACACTATAATATTCTAAATAATGGATATACAGTAGGGCAATGCATGCAATTTACAGAAGACGAAAAGCTATTAACATGTGTCCCTATGTTTCACTGCTTTGGTTGTGTCTTGGCTCTTTGTGCTATCGTTACCCATGGAGGCACCATGGTAATGGCAGAAAATTTCGACCCGATACTTGTCTTAGCATCTATTCAAAAGGAAAAATGTACAGCACTCTATGGGGTACCAACGATGTTTATTGCTGAGCTGAACCATCCAATGTTCTCACAATTTGATATTAGTTCATTAAGAACTGGAATTATGGCAGGAGCCCTTTGCCCAATAGAAGTGATGAAAGAGGTGATGAAAGAGATGCACATGAAAAATATCATTATTGTGTATGGTCTGACAGAGAGTTCTCCGGGGATGACTGCTACCACGATTCATGACGATCCTGAAATACGAGCAACGACAGTTGGTAAAGCGCTACCAAATGTAGAGGTAAAAATAATCGATCCTGAAAGTGGTGAATCACTTTGTGCCAACAAACAAGGAGAAGTATGTTGTAAAGGATACAATGTGATGAAAGGGTATTATAAGAATCACGAAGCTACTACGAAAGCTATTGATTCGCAAGGTTGGTTGCATTCAGGGGATCTAGGAAGAATGGACGAAAATGGCTACCTACAAATAACAGGACGTATAAAAGATATGATCATTCGTGGAGGTGAAAATATATACCCAAGAGAGATCGAGAACTTTATCCACCAACATCCTGCTGTAGAATGTGTAGAGGTTGTAGGTATTCCGAGTAAAAAATATGGTGAGTCTATTGGTGCATTTATTAAAATCAAAAGTGGTGAATCTCTTTCAGAAGCAGACATATACGAATATTGCCGAGGCAAAATTGCACGATTTAAGATTCCAAAATATCTCTTTTTCATAGACACTTATCCCATGACTGCTAGTGGTAAAATTCAAAAATATAAACTAAAGGATATTGGTCTTTGCATGCTTAAAAAACAAGGAGTAGAAGTTGTTTAATTTGTTATCCATACACTCATATTGCTTTTACTACATGTATATTGTTTCAAAGGATAAGTTGCAGGGGCTTCCACAGGGGCTCCTGCATTAATCAGGTTAAATATAGATCCACAATGTTTACATTCAATAATTGGTTCTGACCCTTTTGTTCCTGTTGATATCTCATGAATTCCGTCCTTATAAGTACATGCCAAATCATAGGCATAGAAAATATTTCCATCAAGATTATAGACAATTAACCCCTTATATCCGATGTTGGGATATATTCGATAATTACCAGGTGCACGCAAGAATTGGTCTTGATATAGGTCTACACTATATCTAAAATGTACATTTGGAATTTTCGACCCATTCACTACATCCACACACGCAGAAAGAAAGATAAGTACTGAATATATGATTATTCGTTTCATTTTCTTATTTTTAACCATACTTACAACAAATCTACTAAAAAATGATAGAGATTAGTTCACATACACCTGAAGTTATATATGCTGAGTTTCCAGCTATACTTAAAATATTATTCTTCGTTGGAATTTTAATCTATTCTGCCATCAATAAACAGAAAGGTAAACAAAAGAGTAAAACAACGAAAAATAATAGCTTTCTGGATGAAATAAAAGAGGCTTATAATCAAGAAAATATTAAGACAAAAGAAAATCAAAATATATTTGATCCTTTTAAGGAGTTTAAAAATACTACTACAAATAAGTCTTTTCATGAAGGGTTTAATACAGATGACAAAGTTGCTTCTCCGAAACAAAAAGAGCACAACAAAAATAGTTCTATTACGAAAAAGAGTGTAGAACCTATTAAAACGACTCCAAAAAAGAAAACTACCATTCATAAAAAAAGAACAAGAATAAACTTTGATCTAAAGCAAGCTGTTATAGCAGATACTGTTCTTAACAGAAAATATTAGCAACAAGTAAAAATATATTTCTTTTTTTAAGGACTAGAGATAAGGTAGCTATAAATTTAATTGCTACATTTGTTCTAGTCTTTAAAAGAGTTTTGACTATACGAAAGTTGTGTCAAGATTCTTTTTCTTTTTAATAATAATTACAAAAACATTATACCTAAGTGGTCTCGGTCCACTTTAGGAATCTAAAATAGATGAACTATGGCAAATGTAAGCTATATGACCAAAGAGGGCTTAAAGAAGCTGAGAGATAAACTTGAGTATTTAACGACAATAGAACGTCCTCGTATTTCTAAAGAGATTGGTGAAGCAATTGAAAAAGGAGATATCTCTGAGAATGCAGAGTATGATGCAGCCAAAGATGCACAGGGGATGCTTGAAGCTAAAATCTCTAAAGTACAAGGGCAGATCGCTATTGCACGTATCATAGACGAATCTAAGATTGATACATCGACAGTACAGATTCTCAACAAAGTAAAAATCAAAAACTGCAAAA
The DNA here is from genome assembly GCA_019720755.1 of Prolixibacteraceae bacterium. Taxonomy (NCBI): domain Bacteria; kingdom Pseudomonadati; phylum Bacteroidota; class Bacteroidia; order Marinilabiliales; family Prolixibacteraceae; genus Halosquirtibacter; species Halosquirtibacter laminarini. The sequence continues at coordinate 3,125,809 of CP081303.1, read as the reverse complement.
ACAACGCAGTAATGACATATACTCTTGTTTCTGAGACAGAAGCAAATCTTAAAGAGGGTAAAATTGCAGTAAGTACTCCTATTGCAAAAGGACTACTTGGTAAGAAAGTTGGAGACAAAGTAGAGATCAAAGTTCCTAATGGTATCATTCCATTTGAGATCATTGAAATTTCACTATAACCGAAAACGAATGTTATGGCAACAATTTTCACTAAAATTATTGAAGGACAGATTCCATCTTATAAAATAGCTGAAGATGATAAACATTATGCTTTCCTTGATATTGCACCATTAACAAGAGGACACCTATTAGTTGTACCAAAAAAAGAGGTCGACTATATCTTTGATTTGGAAGCAGACGAATATGCATTATTACAACAATTCGCTCACAAAGTTGCATTAGGATTAAAAAGTGCAATACCTTGTAATAAAGTTGCAAGCATTGTTCTTGGACTTGAAGTACCACATGCTCACATTCACTTAATTCCAATGAATAGTGAAAAAGATGTGAACTTCTCTAATCCCAAACTTCAATTAGAAGCTAAAGAATTTCAAGAGATCGCACAACTTATACGTTCTCATATCAATTAATAAAAAAGCAAAGTCATAAAGACTTTGCTTTTTTATTTATATGTAGTATAAAATCTATACTCTAGTATGAAAATTGTCTAGATGCTTTTGACAATAAGCTTTATCAATTTTCACTTTCTTCTCATTACCTGATGGCATATCAAACATCACATCTACCATAATTGTTTCACATATACCACGAAGACCACGAGCTCCAAGTTTATATTTCATTGCCACATCTACAATCTCGTCCAATGCACCAGCAGTAAATGCAAGTTCTACCCCATCCATTTGGAATAATTTAGTATACTGCTTAATCAATGCATTTTTAGGTTCGGTAAGAATATTTCTCAATGCTTCACGATCTAGAGGATCTAGATGTGTAAGTACAGGTAAACGTCCTATAATTTCTGGAATCAAACCAAATGATTTCAAATCTTGAGGAGCTACATATTTAAGCATATTCTGACGGTCCAATTTGTCAGAGGATTTACTCGCATTGTAACCTACTACTTGAGCATTTAAACGTTGAGATATTTTTCTCTCAATACCATCAAACGCACCACCACAAACAAAAAGAATATTCTTTGTATTTACAGCAATCATTTTTTGATCTGGATGCTTACGCCCCCCCTGAGGTGGTACATTTACAACAGAACCTTCGAGTAGCTTAAGTAATCCTTGCTGTACTCCTTCCCCAGATACATCTCTAGTGATTGAAGGGTTGTCTCCTTTTCGAGCAATCTTATCTATCTCATCAATAAAAACGATTCCTCTTTCAGCTGCTTCTACATCATAATCTGCAGCTTGAAGTAGACGTGTCAAGAGACTTTCAATATCTTCTCCGACATAACCGGCTTCAGTTAAAACAGTAGCATCCACAATAGTAAATGGTACATTAAGCATTTTGGCAATCGTACGAGCCAATAAAGTCTTTCCTGTTCCTGTCGGTCCAACCATAATAATATTAGACTTCTCTATCTCAACCTCATCGGCATCGAGATCAGGTTGTCCAAGTCTTTTATAGTGGTTATAAACTGCGACAGATAAGATCTTTTTTGCTTCGACCTGTCCAATAACATATTGGTCTAACATCTTCTTAATCTCTTGAGGCTTTTGTATAGCCACCGTTGATAAGTCAAAACTGCTAGATCCTTTAAACTCTTCTGCAATAATTGTATGAGCTTGTTCAATACAGCTATCACAGATATGACCATCCACACCAGCGATAAGTAAATTTACCTCTTTCTTCGGACGCCCACAAAAAGAACATCTATCCATAAAGTTCTCCAATATCTGTATAATAAAAGAGAAAAGAAATGATCGAACAAAGAACTCTTCTCTTTTCTATATCTTAAATAAAACGATTATCTCTTCAGTATTGTATCGATCATACCATACTCTAAAGCTTCACTAGAAGTCATCCAATAATCTCTATCAGAATCAGCTGCCACTTTATCAAATGATTGTTTTGAATGATCTGCAATAATTTGATACAACTCCTTTTTCAATTTCATAATCTCTCTTGCTGTAATTTCAATATCTGAAGCTTGACCTTTAGCTCCACCAAGAGGTTGATGAATCATTACACGAGAATGAGTTAAAGCAGATCTTTTTCCTTCTGCACCTGCACACAACAATACAGCAGCCATCGATGCAGCGATTCCAGTACAGATAGTTGCAACATCACAATTAATATATTGCATCGTATCATAAATACCCAAACCTGCATATACTGACCCTCCAGGAGAGTTAAAGTAAATTTGAATATCCTTACCTGGATCTGCAGATTCTAAGAAAAGCAATTGAGCCTGGATGATATTTGCTACATGGTCATCAATAGGAACGCCTAGGAATATGATTCTATCCATCATTAATCGAGAGAATACATCCATTGATGCAACATTCATCTGTCTCTCTTCAATGATTGTTGGAGAGATATAATTTGCATTTATCGATTCGAAACGATGAAGGTTCATACTACTAATACCCATATGACCTTTGGCAAACTTGTGAAATTCGTCGTTGTTATAACCCATACCTATATGTTTAAAACAAAAAAAACTTTGTAGTGGTCGTAATACGACCTACTACAAAGTTAATAATCTTATAGAATGATTCCTATTTTACGATTAGTTTTCGAAAAGTGCGTCAAACTCTTTTTGAGCTACAGCTTTCTCTTCAACATTCACCTTCGATAGAATAAGATCATATACTTTTTCTTCTAGCTTACGATCAGCAAAACGAGCACGTTCTTGCTCATTCTCAAGAATTGATCCAGCATATTGCTCTAGGTACTCATCTTTCACGTCGAACATACCGTATTGACGGAATTGCATCAAAGCAGCTTCTTTTGCAAGATCAACAACCTCTTGGTTCTCTACTTTGATTTCATTCTCTTTAACTATCTTATTCTTGATAAGTTCCCACTTGAATCCTTCTTCGTAATTACTCCACTCAGCATCTACTTTTTCAGCAGTAAGCTCTTTGTTTGTCATCACGATCCAACGCTTCAAGAAAGCAGCTGGAAGATCAAATTTCGCTTTTTTGATCAAAGACTCACGAGCATCAACACCAAAACGGTATTTGCTAGAGTAAACGTAGCTAGCTTCGATCTCTTCTTTCACTTTAGCACGGAAAGCTTCTACTGTGTTGATTTCAGTCTCTTCACCGTAGATCTTTTTAAACAATTCTTCATTCACTTCGTGAGCAACAAAGAACAATACTTCGTTTGCAACAAACTTAAATGTAGTATCCAATGCTTCAACATCTTCTACTTTGAACAATTGAGTTGCATTTGAAAAACAAGCCTTAGGATTCAGAACAATTTCAAAATCTTTAGTAGCACCGATGAATGATTTCTTCACCTCTTCATCTTGGATCATATCCACAGCAAGAACTACATCCTCTACTTTGATACCATCTTCTACTTCGTTTCCTTCAGCATCAACTTGAGTGAAAGCACCTTTGATAGTCTCTTTCTCTTCAACTTTATCTGCTGGTTTATTCTCACCAAAACGACTAGCAAAAGCTTCAACTTGATTGTCAATAGTTTGCTCATCTACATCGATGATATAATAAGGAAGTTTACTTCTCTTATCTAATGTTACATTGATTTCTGGAGTCGTTGCAATATCGAATACGAATTCGAAATCTACATCTTTAGTCCAATCAATTGTCTTTGTTTCTTCGTCATTAGGAAGAGGCTCACCTAAGATATCAAGGTTTTCATCCTTGATAAAATCAGTTAGAGATTTTGAGATTACTTTATTTACCTCTTCTGCAAGTACAGATTGACCATACATTTTCTTCACCAAACTAGCAGGAACTTTTCCTTGACGGAAACCAGGCATTTGAGCCTTTTTACGGTATTCTTTAAGAGTCTCGTTTACCGTTGCCTCATAATCGCTTTTCTCAACTGTCAGCCTGACAACAGCATTCAAATCATCAATGTTTTCTCTGGTAATTTTCATAATTTCCTACACTTAATGAAAGATTCAAAATGCCAAAAGGCAGGTATGCCTCCTTCTTAATTCTATATTATATTACTTGATTTTGTATATTAAAAAAAACCGCCTACGATCCCATAAAAAGGATAACGAAGGCGGTTCTATGCTATCAACGTGCGGATGAAGGGACTCGAACCCCCACGCCTCTCGGCACTAGATCCTAAGTCTAGCGCGGCTACCAATTACGCCACATCCGCGTTCCCACAAAAGCGATGCAAATATGATACTTTTTTTAAGAACATCCAAAAAATATCTTATTTTTATTTCTTTCGTAGTTCAAAGTTCTGTCCTAGATATAATCGACGAACTTCTTCATCCGCAGCCAACTCCTCAGCAGACCCCGCCTGAAGGATACGTCCATCATATAATAGATAAGAACGATCGGTAATCGACAATGTCTCATGTACATTGTGATCGGTAATGAGTATACCAATATTCTTATCTCTCAACTTAAATACGATCTTTTGGATATCCTCAACAGCAATGGGATCGACTCCTGCAAAAGGCTCATCAAGAAGAATAAACTTAGGGTTAATAGCCAAACATCTAGCTATTTCACAACGACGTCTCTCACCTCCAGACAACTGAATTCCTTTACTTTTACGAATATGTTGCAGTCCAAACTCATCCAAAAGTGATTCTAATTTCTCTTTCTGATACTCTTTGGTTGTATCGGTCATTTCAAGAATCGACATAATATTATCCTCGATACTCAACTGGCGAAAAACAGAAGCTTCTTGAGCAAGATACCCTACTCCCATTTGGGCTCTTTTATAAACCGGAAATGTAGTAATGTCCTCATCATCCAAGAAGATACGTCCTCCGGATGGTTGAACTAGACCAACTGTCATGTAGAAAGAAGTTGTCTTACCAGCTCCATTAGGACCGAGCAAACCAACAATCTCACCCTGTTCTACTTCAAGCGAAACTCCTTTAACAACTAGTCTCTTACCGTATTTTTTCTTTATATTTTCGGCTCTTAACTTCATACTCTATATTCTGATTATGATCCTTGCAAATATAATGAAATAAGAACGATCCAATAAGATTGATAAGCAAATTATTAATCTAATTCATCTAAATCCTCATCAAAATCATAACGACTCTTTCTGGTCACGGCTTTAGATATATAGATACTTATCTCATACAAAAACACCAAAGGAACGCATACCAACACCTGACTAAACACGTCTGGAGGGGTTATAATAGCAGATAGGAGAAGAAGAAAAACATACGCATGTTTACGATATGTTCTCATAAAAGATGGACTTAAAAGACCTATTGTACTAAAAAAGTATACGATAATAGGCAACTCAAAAACTACCCCACCTGAAAAAACGATACTCGTCACAGTCCCTATATAAGACGAAAGTTGAATTTGATTCATCACTTGGTCACTCACAACATATCCTGCCAAGAACTGTAATGAAAGAGGCAGAATAACAAAATACCCAAACAGGACCCCCACAATGAAAAGCATCGAAGAGGTAAACACAGCTCCTGAAGCCACCTTTTTCTCAGAGTTATGTAGAGCAGGCCTAACGAAACGCCATATTTGATAAAAGACATATGGAAACGAAAGAATAAATCCTATTACAAGAGACACTTTAATATGGGTTGCAAATTGCCCCGACATCATGATATTCTGAATCTCAATTGGTCTTATATTAAAAGAAGCCGATTCAATCCAAGAGATGTGTTTATGAAGAAACACCATTACGTCATTTAATTTTTGATAAGTCCAAAAATTTGGGTCTTTAGGCCACAATATTATTTTATCAAAAATAAACTCCCTATTTGCAAATGCAAAGATACTACAAAAAAGAACAGACAAACATGCTCTAACTAGATGCCATCTCAACTCTTCAAGATGCTCTATAAACGACATCTCTTTTTCTTTCTTTTTAGTAGATATTTTTTTCTGTGAAGTCATATTCTTAATTAGTGGTAAGTGTTGTTATGAGTACAGTTTGATCACAAATATATCAAAAGATCGAACAATTATACCTACTCTCACCAAACAATATAAAACCACTACAATCAACAAATAATATATTTCCACAAAAAAAATGACATTTTCTATTACTGAAACGAAGAGACCATCAGAGAAACAAAAAAATAAAGTCCTAAATCATCCATTTTTTCAGTAAAATATATCTTATTTATATCTCATTTACATTTATTTTATCCCATTCTATCTGAACTCTATTTATTCAAAACAGAGAATCACACCCATATGTATCATTAAGTTGGAAAGCAATTTTCATGACTTAAATAATCACAAATACAACACCTCCTATACTATCAGAATGTGAGCAAACACCCCAACAAATAGGCTCATTGTCAACAATTCCATCTTTTTTTAAACAAAACATAAAAAAACCATGATAATACAAAACGAATGTAATGTCATGAATAATGAGATTAAAAATCATATTTAATAGTAGCAAACAACACCTAGTATATTACACAATAATATCAGCCCAATATATATCATTGGGAAAAAACCAAAAATAGCTACTTGAATACATCTAATAATTTATTTATCTTAGCTATCATATCATATATGATATAATAAGTGGATTAGCTTTAGGAGTAAAATAAGGGATTAAAGATGGACAAAAGCATTTCATTAACGGACGAGTTAAAAAAACACTTCGGCTTCGATCAATTTAAAGGAAGTCAACAAGAAGTTATTCAAAGTATCCTTGATAAAAAGGACACTTTTGTATTAATGCCAACAGGGGGTGGCAAATCACTTTGTTATCAATTACCAGCACTTATTCTAGAAGGAACAGCTATTGTTGTCTCTCCTTTAATTGCATTGATGAAAAACCAAGTAGATGCCATACGTTCTATTAGCACCAACAATGGTATTGCACACTTTTTGAACTCTTCTCTTTCGAAGACGGCAACCAACCAAGTAAAAGAAGATGTACGTAGTGGAACAACCAAACTCCTATACGTGGCACCAGAATCACTCACCAAACAGGAAAATATCGATTTCCTAAGTGAAATAAACATCTCCTTTTATGCCATTGATGAAGCACACTGTATTTCAGAATGGGGACATGACTTTCGACCTGAGTATCGAAGAATAAGACCTATCGTTCAAGATATCGGTTCTGCTCCCATCATTGCGTTGACTGCCACAGCTACTCCTAAGGTACAACACGACATACAAAAAAACCTTGGCATGAGCAGTGCCAACGTCTTTAAGTCCTCTTTTAACAGAGAGAACCTTTTCTATGAAATAAGGTCAAAAAACAAAGCTCCTGAGCAAATCATCAAATTTATCAACGAAAGAAAAGGTAAATCTGGTATTATATATTGTCTTAGTCGAAAGAAAGTAGAAGAACTTGCTGAGACATTACAAGTTAATGGAATTAAAGCGCTCCCTTATCATGCAGGAATGGATTCTGCTACACGATCAGGAAACCAGGATAAATTCCTGATGGAAGAGGTAGATGTGATTGTTGCAACCATTGCTTTCGGTATGGGTATCGACAAACCAGATGTTCGTTACGTCATTCACTTTGATGTACCAAAATCGCTTGAAGGGTATTACCAAGAGACTGGACGTGCTGGACGTGACGGTGGCGAAGGTCACTGCTTAACCTTCTATAGCTATAAAGACATACAAAAACTTGAGAAATTCATGCAGGGAAAACCTGTAGCGGAACAAGAGATTGGACAGCAGCTTCTTTTAGATACTGTAGCATTTGCAGAATCGGCATTATGTCGTCGCAGAGTTCTTCTTCACTACTTTGGAGAGCACTACGATGTAGAAAATTGCTGCAATTGTGATAATTGTAAATCTCCTAAAGAACAGATCGAAGGCAAAGAGATGATCTTGATGGCACTGAATGCGGTAAAAGAGGTGAAGCAACAGTTCAAATCAGAGCATATGGTAGACATTCTAATCGGAACAAAAAATGCTGCCATCAAATCATTTAAACACGAAAGTCTAAACTGTTATAGCAAAGGAGAGGATGTCGATTCAAGACTATGGAAGGCGGTATACAGACAATGTATTATCTCTGGATTCTTACTAAAAGACATCGAAAATTACGGAATGCTCAAGATGACCTCTAAAGGGGAGGAGTATATTCAACATCCATACTCTTTTATGGTAGTCAAGAATCACGATTACGAAGCAGTAGTAGAGGATATGTCATCCAATACAGGGAGAAACGCAACTGGAGATCCTGAACTTTTTGCGATGTTAAAGGATTTAAGAAAAGAGGAAGCAAAGAAAAAGAATCTACCTCCTTATATTTTATTTCAAGAGACCTCCCTTTCGGATATGTCTATACAATACCCTACTTCTTTAGAAGAACTTCAAAATATCGTAGGAGTAGGACAAGGTAAAGCACGAAAATATGGAAACCCATTTATTGATCTCATAAAGAAATATGTCATAGAGAACGAGATCACCCGTGCTCAAGACATGGTGGTTAAAAGTATTGCCAACAAATCAAAGAATAAGGTCTTCATTATTCAGGCAATTGACAGAAAGATGCCATTGAATGATATTGCAGAAGCAAAAGGTTTAGAGCTTAATGATTTAATTCATGAATTAGAAGCAATTGTAAACTCAGGAACCAAGATCAATATAGACTATTATATAGAGCAAGAGCTTGACGAGGACACAGTAGAGGAGATCTTCGAATATTTCCATGACGACTCTGTCACAGGAGAGCTATTTGAAGCATACGAAGAGTTAGGCGACGACTTCTCAGAAGAAGAGATTCGTTTGGTTCGCCTTAAATTCTTATCTGAAGTAGGAAACTAATCAGTAAAAGTTAATAGATAAAGAAGCCGAGATTGAACAATCAATCTCGGCTTCTTTTATATATTATACAAGCATCACCAACACCATTGGATATTGGAACAATATAGAGTAACCTAAAATTAAATAGTAGGTTTATCAATCTTCTCCACCATCTCACCGATTAGGGTAGTCTGTGTACAACGAGCAATTTTCACTCTTACATAGTCTCCAATCTTCGCATCTTGTTTAGGAAAAACAACCATCTTATTCTGAGAGCTACGTCCGCAAAAATCATCTTCCGATTTCTTTGAAGTCCCTTCAACCAACACCTCAAATACCTTATCAATATCATTGTTATTCCTCTCTAAAGAGAGTCTATTTTGCAATTCAATCATACGAGAAAGACGTTCTCCTTTTAACTCTTCTGAAATATCGTCATCCAATTTCTTTGCAGCATAAGTACCAGGACGTTCTGAATATTTAAACATAAAAGCAGTATCATAATGAACCCACTTCATCATATCTAATGTTCCTTGGAATTGCTCCTCTGTCTCTCCACAAAATCCACAAAAGACATCAGTAGTAATAGAACAATCAGGAATATGCTTTCGAATCATCTCCACTCTATTTTTATACCACTCTACGGTATATCTTCTATTCATACGCTTCAACACTTCATCGTCTCCAGCTTGAATAGGCAAATGAATATGTTTACATATATTTGGATATTTTGCAATAGTCTTTACAACACTCTCCTTGATATCCTTAGGATGTGGTGTACTAAAACGAACACGAAGAGCAGGATCTTCTTTTGCAACAATCTCCAAAAGGTGATGAAAACGTACTGGTTTCGTCTCTCCTTCTGGCAACCACTTATAAGAGTCGACATTCTGACCAAGAAGTGTTACCTCTTTATATCCATTTTGGATCATATCACGAACCTCTGCCAAAATATCCTTGGGATCACGGCTACGTTCTCTACCTCTAGTATAAGGGACAATACAGTAAGTACAAAAATTATTACACCCACGAGTGATAGATACAAAACCAGAAATACTATCATTCATTCTTTTAGGGATAATACTATCGTAAGTCTCCTCTACTGTCAACTCTACATTGATAGCATCTTCTCCATCCACCGCTTTGTCGTATAGATATGGAAGGTTACGATAGGCATCAGGACCAGCCACAATATCTACCACTTTATCCTCCAACATCTCGTCTCCGATACGTTCTGCCATACAACCAATAAGTCCTAGTTTCAGAGACTTATTTTTTTTCTTCAATGCATTCAGATGACGAAGACGTCCCCATACACGCTTTTCAGCGTTGTCTCTTACAGAGCAAGTATTTACAAGGATCACATCAGCCTGATCATGATCTTCAGAAATCTCAAAATTTCTTTCGGCCATAACAGATGCCACAACTTCGCTATCCGCGACGTTCATTTGACATCCATATGTTTCGATATATAGTTTCTTTTTCATTTCAAAAAAGTCAAAAATCCAATAAAAATAAATGGGTTACAAAGTTAATTCGATTTTTCACAATTCAATAAATATCACAGATAAAAAGATTTAAACCTCTTTATTAATAGCACTTAACAGAAAGGAGACATCAATACTAATCCTATAAAAAAGCTAAAAAATATCAGGATAAATAGCACGAACAAATCAGACATATCCTATAATATCAAAACTATTTTCATATTTAAATAACATAAGGCACAATCTGAAGTATAATAACCAATATCTCCTTTGGCTTGACCAAAAAAACATATCTTTGTGTAAACGAAGTTCCCTCTTTCCTCTCTTAGTGAAAAGCATTCCCACTAGTCGGCGAAAGGAGGTACACAGTATATAGAAATAAGTTTTATAATAAAATAGTACAATAGATATGAAACCGCTCTTCTTTTTATTTTTCATTCTCCTTTTAGGGAGCTTTTCTGCGAAGGCACAACAACCATACCCAAAGATGCCAGTAGAGGACGCCCCCAAAGACCTTGAAGCATTAATTGAGAAGCCAATCTTCCACCACACAGATTTGGTCGACTCTCTATTAGTGTGGCATTCTCAAGAGAACAAAAAGTCTAAAGGAGTCAAAGGATATCGATTGCAGATATACTTCTCATCTGGGACAGACGCACGAAGTGAGATTCAAAAGATAAAATCTCGTTTCCTTCGACAGCATTCTGATGTAGAGACTTACACTACTTACAGTGCTCCTGATTTCAAACTAAGAGTAGGTGATTTCCGAACCAAATCAGAAGCTCTTAAGCTACAAAAGTCAGTCTCTTCGATGTTTCCTGATTCATTTATTGTGCCTGAAGTGATTGATCCTAAATATTAACATTACCCTAAGAGACTGTTTAACTCAAGTCTCTTTTTTTTACCATTTACCCAAAAATTACCATGAGTGATCCAATAAAACATGAATGCGGTATCGCATTAATTCGCCTTAAAAAGCCACTCTCTTTCTACGAAGAGAAGTACGGCACTTGGATGTATGGATTGAATAAACTTTATCTTCTAATGGAGAAACAGCACAATCGAGGACAAGATGGTGCTGGTGTAGTAGGTGTAAAACTGAACGTAGACCCAGGTCGTGGTTATTTCGATCGTTTCCGTTCTGTAGAGAACAACCCAATTAAAGACCTTTTTCAACATGTCTTCTCTACAATAAGTAATTTCACCAAAGAACATCCAAATCAAAAGATCGATGCAGAGTGGGCCTCAAAGAATATCCCATTTATTTCTGAGGTTTATATGGGGCACCTAAGGTATGGTACCTTTGGTCGCAATAGCGTGGAGTATGCCCATCCAGTCATGCGTCAAAACAATTGGAAATCTCGCAATCTCGCCCTCGCTGGAAACTTCAACCTTACCAATGTAGACGAACTTTTTGAGAAACTGATTCAGTTAGGCCAACACCCAAAAGCCTATACTGATACAGAGACTGTTCTCGAAAAAGTAGGACATTTCCTAGACGAAGAGAACGAACGTCTTTTCCGTATCTTCAAGAATGAAAGATACAACAACAAAGAAATTTCAGCAAAGATAAAAGAGCAGATGGATATTCAATCCATCCTCGAAAAAGCAAGTAGAGATTGGGATGGTGGATATGCAATGGCAGGAGTGATTGGACATGGCGACATGTTTGTTACTAGAGATCCATGGGGCATACGACCAGCACACTACTATGAGGACGACGAGATCGTTGTCGTAGCCAGCGAGAGAGCAGTGATACAGACTGTAATGAATGTCAAATATGATCAAGTAAACGAGATCGCCCCAGGATATGCCTTAATTGTTAAGCATGATGGAACGGTAAGCCATGAGATGGTACGTGTGCCTCAAAAAAGACGTTCTTGTTCTTTCGAAAGAATCTATTTCTCTCGTGGTTCCGATGCAGATATCTACAAAGAGCGTAAAGAGCTTGGTAGATTGCTTGCTCCAAAAATCATGCAAGTAATCAACAAAAACATGAACAACACCGTCTTCTCTTATATTCCAAACACTTCAGAGACTGCCTTCTATGGTATGGTCGAAGGGATTAGAGAAGAGCTCCTTGTTTGGAAGAAAGAGAAGATTCATGCATTAGCAGACCAACTTACAGAGGAGTGTATTGCAGACATTATTAAGGTGGAACCACGAATCGAAAAGATTGCCATTAAAGATGTGAAACTACGCACCTTTATTGCAGACGATGCAAGTAGAGACGATATGGTAGGCCATGTATATGATGTCACTTATGGTCAGGTCAAAAACCAAGAGGATACATTGGTGGTCATTGATGACTCTATTGTTCGTGGGACCACGCTGAAAAAGAGTATTATCAAGATACTCGATCGACTCAACCCGAAAAAGATTGTAGTCATCTCCTCTGCGCCACAAATACGCTATCCTGACTGTTATGGTATTGATATGGCTGTGATGGGCAATTTTATTGCCTTCGAAGCAACCATCGCAATACTAAAAGAGCGTGGAATGGAACATATTATCGAAGAGACATATAAGAAGTGTAAATCTCAACAGAACTTGCCAAAAGAGGAGGTAACAAACTATGTGAAAGATATCTATCGTCCTTTTAACGACGAGGAAATCTCTGCAAAGATAGCAGAACTTCTTACCCCTGCAGATTGTAATGCTGAGGTGGAGATTGTATACCAATCCGTAGAGAACTTACACAAAGCATGTCCTAACGATAAAGGAGATTGGTACTTCACAGGAGATTACCCAACCGATGGTGGAAACAAAGTGGTAAACAACTCGTTTATCAACTATATAGAAGGAGTAAAGAAAAGAGCATATTAACTGCTAATTATAAAAAGCAACAAAGGGAGTGTCACCAAACGACACTCCCTTTGTCATTCATTACCATTCGATATTGAAAATATAAATACAAAAATAGGGTCTTCATAATGAATGAAAACCCTATTTCTATAGGAATAGAAAAGATCTAATCCTAGATAGAATAACTATTGGAAACGAATCATAGGAACCTCATTATTCTCAGCAATTTGATCTAAATACGAAGAGACATGACGGTTTATTTTCCCATCATACATCTCATCAATATCAATCATTATACCAGTCTCTTCTACCTCACCGAAGTGATTATTTACTACAGTTCCAAAAGTCCGCATCGTAGGAGATAGCCCCATATATGCATTAATCAGAGGTGGAATTTTCTCACCCAATTTACGAACCTCTACAGAAAGAACTTTATATCCTTCATCATAGTTCAACCCATCAAACATACGATCTAAACGATCCGTATCCAAAGACACAGACATTGGTTCAAAAGGATAAACAAGCTTGTCATCATCCCCGAAATAACGATCAAAGAAGTAAAGGATTAAATTACGAGCATCCACATTGTAACTAGTATACATGGTTACCTTCCCAAAGAAGTAAAGCATCTCTGGATGATTGATCATCAGAGCACCCAAACCATCCCACAAGTTATCTAATGCAAAAAGACCTTTGGCTCCTGCCTTACTCGATTGATAGTCTGGTTGTACAAAAGAGCGTCCCAATTCGATCACATATGGTAGAAAATCTTCCACAAACTCAGTAGAGAATTTAAACAGTCTAGAAGTTGCAAGATGCACCTCTCCCTTCTCGTTCTTTGGGAGATTTTTACATAATATATATCTGTACCCACCCAAAATCTCCTGTTGATCTGGGTTCCAAACAATCAACTGTTCATAAGGTACATCATCCGTATCATACGAATCGATATCGACCTCTTTACCAGTACCTCCCCCTGCAGCTCTAAAGGTTAACTCACGCAAACGCCCAATTTCTAACATGGTATTTGGAGCATTATGGTGATTCAACACATAGATTTCATTTCCAGCTTTGTTGGTTTTACGCAACATCTTCTCTGGAGTAAGCTCTACAAGTAGAAGCTCACGATCTATAGGGGCTATAATCTGTTTCATAAATGATTCATTTTAACAAGGCATCTTATCCTAAAGATGCTTAATTCAAAGGGTTACATCCCTCCCATCATAGCATGTTGTATGTAAATATTCTCTATTTTCCGATCTCATAAACGATATCCCTCAACCATGCTGCCCACTTCATTGGGCTTTTTGATTTGTCAAAGGTAGTGTAAGGGATAGCTTTTCCAAAAGTGATAACAAATTTTTTATTCTTATGTCTTACCATCTCATCCGCCAATAGAAACATCTCGATATTCCATTTCAAACCGAAGAACTTGCGTATTTTAGCGATCCAATAGAAGTGTCTACTATTGCGACCTTTCACATGTACAGGAATAATATCACGGTGTGTCTCTACGGATTTCTGAATACAATGTTTATTCCACGGGAGGTCCTGTATCTTCCCATCAATAAGCCTTGAGGCAAGTCCCGAAGGGAAAATAAGAATTTGTGAATCCGAAGCATACGCCTCATTGATAAGATGAATAGATTTTCTTTGATTACCATGCTTATTTATGGGTACAAAGAGTTTCTTTACAGGTACAATATTCATCAAAATATCATTCACCAAAAATAGAGAGTGCCCCTTTTGTTCCGTAACAATATTTAACAACAAAAGACCATCAAAACCTCCCAAGGGGTGATTTGAAGTATAGATAAACTTGCCATCTTTGGGTATATTTTCCAACCCTCGATAATCAACAGAAATATTAAATTCTTTGATCAGTGCTTGTATGAAATCTACCCCCTCAAGATGCCCATAGTTCTCTATGATGTAATTAAGGTATTTGACATGCAACACCTTAGAGATAAGTCGATACACGAAATTAGGAATCTTTCGTGCCATATTTGGGCTCTTCTCTTGAAAAACCTTCTTAATATCAAACTTCTCCAATTTATTATAGTTCTCAGTCAAAAATAATCCTCCCAAGTTATAATCCACTAAAGTTCGTACCCCCTGTGTAATTCAAGGAAATACAAACTACGGATTTTTCATTATTAATTCACGATTATATCTGCAAAGTAACAAAATTATGGGTAAAGGTTTCATTTTGAAACCGTTTTTTAAATAATCCAATTATGTTATATCTAAGAAACCATTACGAAACATATGATAAGCATCATCAAACAAAAAGCTATTGTACCCTATATCCTTGATACTGATACCTCCATATAGAACGTTTAAAATATCGTTACAATGCCAAGTATTCGTTATTTCAATCAGTCCCCTGAGCTTGTCGAAGGGATCAGCAACCTAAAGTATCAACAGGGGACACTGTGATTCGACAAGCTCAGCAACCTTCATGTCGAAGGGCTTCATGATGGCACGAAACCTGATACGATAGCGAAGCATCCATTATAGACAATTAATTGCGACTCCGTAGCAAAAAACCTATTTACAAATCTGAGATTTCATCCTAACAAATAGCAAAGACAAACCATAGGAGATAAAGAACACCACCAAAGCGATCGTAGGTACATACCATATTGGATTGGGTTTCAATCCACAAAAACGAAAAATGACATTCTCAAATATCGACAATACCCCTGCATGAATCAAATAGATATAGAGACTATGTTTAGACAAAGAGGCAATCATTGCGCTCCCTTTGTAGTTCTTAATACCATTAAACAAAAGATACAAGGCAACAGCACCCACGATTGTTATCGGCGAGAAAAAACCATATAAAAAGTCTGTAACCTCTCCCTCTCCATGCAGACCACAATAGGAGGTGATCAACCAAGTTAAGATCGAACAAATCAACCACCATAACATCAACTCTTTGGGGCTAAACAACCTTTTAGGCGTATATTTTAAGCAATAACCGAGCATAAAGTAACCTAAGAAACAGACAAATCGAACCAACCAAAAAAGGGTACTAAAGTTATCGATAGGGATAGCCAAAATAGTCAGAGCTACTGCCACATAGAAGAAGTTATCCAACCCAATCTTCTCTCTTAAGATCCCTAGAATAGGAATCACCCCATAAAGACCTATCAACATATACATATACCAAAGGTGGATAAAAGGATATCCCATTAGAAAATCTTTGATAGGCTCTAAAAAATTAAAAGGCTCTCGTAAGTATACTGCAACACCCCCCTGAAGCATCCGATACAGGGTATATAGTATTCCCCAAAACAACGTAGGAAAAACAATACGTTTGACCCATATCTTCGAGTAGAACTCTGAGATATCCATCTTCATATATCTAGACAATGCAAAACGTCCACTCATTAATACAAAAAGAGGAATCGTAACACGAGAGAAGCTATTATAGAAATTAGAGATAAGAAATGGCGCCATCTCCTCCTCCGACGGAAACATAATAAACCGGGCAGAACAGTGCACCAGAATTACCATCATACAGGCAATGACACGCAACAGATCAAACGAATGTTCATATACTATAGAGTCTCTCTTCATAACAGAAATATTTTCTTTCAACCAATCATTTCATGGTTCAACTTAGCCACTATATCTAAGCCAATAAATACGTTCTTTAAAATAGTTTAATAGGTTCGAAGAGATCCACGACATCCCAAACACGAGTACAGAAGCCACTGGAATATAGACCATCGGCGAGATCTCTAACGCAAGTTTTTTCAACAGCAAAAGGTGCAATGACGACACAAACAGTGCATGGATCAAATAGATATGAAAACTATGTCGTGCCAAGGAGGTAATAACCTTGCTCGCACTTCCCACCCGGATCTTCAAGAAGAACATATAGAAGCATAGGGCATAAATGATAGCAAATGGCGATAAGAAATTAAAGAAATCAAAAGCATATTCCGATTTCATCAAAACAAAGTGGTCCACCAAAAAGAATATGGCGATCTTCATCAAAATGGCAATTGCCAAAAACGTTCTTCCTCTCCAGCTACACTTAAAGGTGTGTTTTAAAGAGTAGCCCAACATAAAATAGCCCAGATAGATAATAAAACGAACCACCCAAAACAGATCACTGAAGAACGCGATAGGAATATCCAATAACATTACCACCAAACCTAGTTTCATAAAGGCCTCCTCCCCGATCTTCTCTTTTAACTCTATCAGCAATGGAACCATGAGATTGAGACCAATGGCAACAAACATATACCATAGGTGGTAACATGGAGATCCTAGCAACAGATCTTTCAAGGGTTCGGACCATTTTGATAGTATCACAATACGCTCCCCTTTTTCCATAAAAATCTCGAGATAAGCAAGCAATACATAAAAGAGACTCCAAAATATGGTCGGGTAGATAAGTCTTCGCTTCAAAGAGGTTTCAAACAGACTCTTGTACGCTCTATTTCGAGGCTGCGACAACATAAATCCGCCACTCAAAAGCATAAACATCGGGGCAGAGAAACAGGCAATAGTATAGAAAAAATTCCCCACCATAAAAGATTCATCGTAATGATTCATCCCTTCCGCAGCAAAAGGATTCGACACATGAATCACAATCACCATTAAAGATGCGAGGACTCTCAGAAGATCTAAATTACTCTCTCTCTTTCCCATATACGATTACATACCAATATCATTCTTATCTCCATCCCACCCATTCTGTAATTCATTTTTATCTGCGTTTATAAGTAACCCTATATCACTTCAACATAGACAGGGAACCGATATCGTTCCCTATGCTAACGCATTTTTTTATATTTTAGTGGACAACAATCCATCAATTATCCAAAATCTCTCCCAATAGAGAGGGTAAGATATTATCATGCAAGGAAATAAAATTCTCTTTCTATACGAGAGAGAGACAAGAGGGAAATTCAAAAAATCGTACCTTGTGTATG
This sequence comes from Prolixibacteraceae bacterium, assembly GCA_019720755.1. Classification (NCBI taxonomy): domain Bacteria; kingdom Pseudomonadati; phylum Bacteroidota; class Bacteroidia; order Marinilabiliales; family Prolixibacteraceae; genus Halosquirtibacter; species Halosquirtibacter laminarini. Next base: position 3,107,713 of record CP081303.1, on the reverse strand, counting down.
GTATCTCTAGGATTTACATTCCCATAAGCATCTCTAGACATTTCATAGAACAACCTATAAAACAGATCAATTTATGAATTTTACACGTATCATTTTATACCTCATGCTTTTGCTTCCCTATATGCAATCGAAAGCACAAGTAGGTAGCGATATCGCAAGCAACTATTGGAATTTCGACCAAGAAGTTCCTTCCAATTGGCAAGGAGCAGGACTACAACACAGCACCAAACACTTCAAAATTGGTACCGCTTCTATTGCATGGCATTGGAAACAAGGCGAACATATTCAGATAGAGAATCCTCAAGGAATTCAACAAGCATTTAAACTAGAGAAACCAGTCTCTAACTCTCTATACAAAGAACGTGCAGATAAAAAAGCAACCAAGATGCAAAAGAATGGAGGACTGATGTGTTGGATCTATAACGAGAAGGCCATCGACGACTCCCTGACCATCACTTTTGGAGAAGGAACCCAGCCTGCTTACCAGTTTCACTACTATCTAGACTTTACTGGATGGAGGGCTTGTTGGATACGTTTCTCCGAGATGACAACCCTGAAACAGGTGAAGTCGCTCGATTATATGACAATACAGGCCCCTGAACTCACTCCCAAAGGAACTCTCTACTTCGATAGAATGTTATTCGGAAACAAACCCATCCACGGCAGAAGTACTCCCGACAAACAACTTCCCTACATCAACCCTAAAGTCAATATGAACCATTGGGGAGGACAGTGGTATTGGGAGACCCACTACCAACATGATATCGCTTTAGAGCCAACGATCACTGAAAAGGAGAAACTTGCGCTTTTCCAAATCGAACTGAAGACGATGGATCTAATCCAAGGACCCGTACCCCACCAAGACGAAAACTGGTACTACAAAGATCATTTCAAAGATCTATGCATTCACCGTGCAGCCGATGGCACCATCACAGGACGCCCTATTGTCTCAGCCGACGAATACAACGCAAAATATAACGACCTCAAACCATTGCAACTATCCTCTATCTTCTATGGTTTGGCACGAGGATATGCCCTGACCAACGACGACTACTGCAAAGAGATGTTCTTCGATCTCTTCGACCATTTTGTAGACCAAGGCTACGACTATGGAAGTGCCACAGGAACCCAACACCATGTAGGATATCAACTAGAGGGATTGCCAGAATCGTTTCTTCTCATGAAGGAGGCACTGAGAGCTTCAGGACGTCTAGACAAAGCCGCAGAAATACTACACTATTGGTATGGCAACGCAGAGTGTCGTAGAGATATCTCGGTCAATGAGATACAAGGGGTATCCGATTTTTGGAATACCAAAGCGAGAGGACGACTGATTGCCGTACTATTGATGGACGACAGCCCAGAGAAAGTAAGAGAGATGAAAGCACTTACCCGTTTTATCGACAACTCACTTCAATACTCCTCTGGAAGTGTGGGAGGAATCACTCCAGACGGTTGCCTATATCACCATGCTGGACTCTATCCAGCATATATGACAGGATCTTTTATGGGCATCGCTCCGGTAGTATACTCTCTATCCAACACCCCTTTTGCCATCGGCAAACAGGCACTGCACAACCTTTCGCAATCGATGCTTTTGATGCGCAACTTCTCCAACAAATACGAGTGGGGTATCGCCATCTCTGGACGACAAGTGTTTGCAGGGATGATATGCCAACGTGCCATTGATGGCATGGGCTATGTAGCCAAATCCTCCACTCCTATCGACACCCTCTTGGCCTCAGCCTATATGCGACTAGCCAACCCTTGGGAGAAGATGTACTACGAGTTTCAAGAGAAAGGAATCCAGCCAGAAACAAAGATGGATGGCTTTCAAGTGGTAAACTATGCCTGCCTAGGACTTCACCGTAGAGACGATTGGCTCGTAACAGTGAAAGGATACAACCGCTATGTATGGTCTGGAGAGATCTATGCACACGACAATCGTTGGGGAAGATATATGAGCTATGGCTCGATCCAAATCAACAATCAAGGAGATCCGATAGACAACAAACATAGTGGATACGACCAAAATGGATGGGACTGGAATCGTTTCCCAGGGACTACCACCATCCATCTTCCTCTTGACAAACTATACTGTCCTGTAAGAACCTTGATGTCGAGATCGGATGAGACCTTCTGTGGCACCTCTTCTTTGGGAAAGAATGGAATCTTTGGAATGAAACTACACGAGAAAGAGACACTGAAGAACTTCACTCCAGATCATCGTGCCAGAAAGTCGGTATTTCTTTTTGACGACTGTTTGATCGCATTGGGTAGCGATATTCAAAACAGCAACAAAGAGTATCCTACAGAGACCACCCTCTTCCAACTAGAATCTAAAGAGGAAAACTCTATCACCCTCGACGGACAATCTTATACCGATACATTCGAGATCGCTCCAAATCCTAAAAAGGCCCATATCCTATACGACAACAAAGGGAACACCCACTTTATTGCCAAAGGACAAGATCTAGTAGTCTATCGCAAAACACAAACATCCAAACACAACAAATCAGAAAGAGAAACCCACGGAACGTTCTCTGTAGCCTATTTAAAACATGGGAAAGCTCCCCGTCATGGATCTTACGAATATGCCACCATCGTCAATGGCGCAAAATCAGGACATACTCCCGACTATACAGTGCTTCAAAAAAATCGTAAAGCACATATCGTAGAAGACCACCATACAGGAATTACTGGATTGGTTCTTTTCGAAGCAGGAAGTGTAAAAAACAGATGGATCAAATCGATCAACCACGAAGCATTGGTGATGATTCAAGAGAAGTCGAATAAGCTAAATCTATCTGTTTGCTCTCCTAGTGTCAACTTCGGTAGCGACCGAGCATACGACAACAAACCAAGTGTCCCTGTGGATATTACACTAGTTGTTGCAGGACAATGGAAACCTGCCTCCACAACCAAAGGGGTAAAAGTCCTATCTCAAACCAAAGGACGTACCACCCTGCAGTTCCACTGTGTTGATGGAAAAACTATCAAAACAGAATTGGTAAAATAACTTTATAGTTCCCTTGTTGCTTTAGGTAACAAGGGAACCCCAGTGACTAAACCTCTAATAAGTTGCTTATAGGTATTCTTATAACAACAGACATACATCGCTTTACAACAAATATCATACAATCATTAAGAATGAAAAAGAATCAATAATCAATGCTTAAATCATGTGTTTTTTTCACATAATCTTTATAGTTCTGAAATTGCTCTTTTAGGCCATAAACCTTTTCCAGATTTTCCATAAACCGTTCGCTTGGTGCTGCTTTATATGTCAAAAGCAAGTATCTTTTGCGAACATATTCTCGTTGTTTCTCTGAATAATCACCTATTAATTTTAACGCAAATTCATCCTTATAATTTTTAAAGACGTCGAGATACTCACTACAATAATAAAGAGACTTATCCTGAGTATCTACACTATTTTCAATCTCTAATATAAATTGAAACAAAAGATTATCATCAATCGATAACATTTCGTTTAACCTCTCTTTTTTCTTACATAGTTCAAGAAAAACATCCTTAAATGTACTTTTAATGTCATCTTGGTCTTCTTTTAAACTATAAAACCAACTAGTTACAGAGACAAATGGCTCTAATAACACTTTCCTTTTCTCTAAAGCATCATCTAAAACTTTCGATAACAATTTAAATAAAACAACAGCAAACTCCATACAACGATCTTTAATACCTTTATCTATAAAGAAGATAAGGAAGTTGATAAGGATTTTCTCATCTATAAAGTCTCCTTTATATTTAGAACGAGAAAAGATTTCGTTGTACAGATCATCTTTATTTTTGCTATCTATAAAATAGTTACAAATACGGTGGAAATCCCAATAAGAACGATCTACCTTCTTCTTAGCTATAAGAGATCTGCAAGATAAAATAATCATACTTCTTATTGTACCAGTCGTATAATCTGGATCATTAACTCTTTCGAGAGATGAATTATTAGAAAATGTATCAATAAATATCTCTTTAAAAGCAATAAGCTTTTTTGTGGAAATTTCAGAAATAGAACGAGTCATATAAATTAATTCATTAGGATCATTTAATATTTCTTTGAATCCTTCTTCTGTTAAGAAATATGCTTCTAAAGTTTGATTATAGTATGAGCTGTAATTAAGTAAATACCCCACACTATTAATCTTCTTATTTAAAGAAAACAAAGCAGATACAAACCTCATGTATGTAGGATCAAAATGTCCAATTTCAAAAATTCTTTTATTTATAGTGTCTACATAGACTTTGGATAACTCTTTATTGTTACAGCTAATCAATGAGGGAAAATCTTTAAAATGTCCTAGTCTTTTTCTGCCTACATCAGGGTATTCTTCCATATTAGGTAAAAAATCACGAATCTCGTCATATATTTTAAAAGATTCATATGGGAATCGTTCTTTAAAAACAATCATAAAAATCATATCTCTCAAATCCAAATCCCCTTTTAAAATATGATTGTTCTGAATAAGTTGATTACGAATTCTTTTCCATTGACGAATATTATTTATTTCAATAGCTAAATTAACAGGTACGTTCAAATTATAATAGACTCCAGTTTCTCTTTCTGTTAGGCTGTCATTGGGATCCCAATGTCTAATTTCATAACTCACGTTAAAACTTAGTGGTATAAACTGTAAAAACGAATATCTCAATTTTAACGGGATAAGTGCATCTATCGAATAAATCGTGCTAATTTTATTTTTATCTAAATTTACTTCGTATTCCTTCTCAAAATACTTTCTAAACATATTCCCTAAATGAAGTAGTACCCAATCTTGTATCTCCTCTACTTTAATAGTAGGCAACATAACCTCCATTTGAATAAACTTCTCCAAGAATCTTGCTCCTTCTTTGCTATCTTGTTTTTTTACAGCAAAGTAGTCTGTAAGTTGAGAAGTCACATACTCCTTGTCGTAGGTCACCACAAAGATCAAACCTTTAAAGTCTCCAGTATTGCGGAGAATCTTAATACAAGAGACCAACTCATCTCGACCTAAGCGATCAAGGTCATCCATTATGACCACCACCTTTTTCCCAATCTCTTGTAGGCAACGCTCGACCTTATCAAACTGTTGGGCTACATCCGTAGAAGAAGCAAAAAAGGAGACACAGTGCTCGATGGCACTCTTAAACTTTGAATCTCCCATAGAGAGAAGTAGTTTGCGATAGCCTTCAATATTTCGCCCCAAATCACCATGATAGGGAGCCAATTTACTCTTTAATGCATCTAAAAAATGAGAAAGCACCTCTCTATCATTGCGAGCATACCATGGATTGTAATCCACCACGATAATATCTTTCTTTCCCCCTAACTTCTCTTTTAAGCCATTTAGGAAGGAGGTTTTTCCACCACCCCAAGGGCTGGTTATACCAAAGGAAAAAGAACGCTTCTCTCCCAACCCATCAATTTCATGTAATATAAAATCAACGAACTTTTGTCTTGATGGTAAAAGTTCATTATAACTATCTAACTCTTTATCATCTAAAAGCGATTTATTTATTTCATCCGAAGTAGTATCTTTTTCTTCAAGACCAGTTCCCTTTTTGCCTTCTGGAGTAGAATCCTTCTTTTCTTCAAGAACAGAACTTTTTTTCCTTAATAATATTCGTGAACGGTAACTTCCCCCAGCAATGATAAATCCACCAAACGGCACCAGACACCATAAGTCAATATAACACAGTGTACCACCTCTTGTCAAGGTAGATAATCGCCATGGAATATCCTCTAAATGGGGACAATAGAAACGTAATATAGACCAACAGATCGTAAAATATACTATCCAGAAGATATCTCTATTTGCAAAACGATAAGCGATTTTAATTTTTTTACCACAAAAGATCAGTCCAAAAATAACAAGGACGACTAAAACACCACACAACACAATTCTTGATGCAGTATTGAAATAAAATAAATTCGAAGGGAAATAACCAAAGATATTATGAACCAACGTCTTATTGATAAACTTAAAGAACGGTTTGTGTAAAACAAAGATCACGATCAAAGATAAGATCAAGAAGAAGATCTCTTTTTTAAACTCTCCTAAGATGCTTTTGATCCTATCTATAGGATTTTTACAGAACTCTTTAATCTTTTCTTGAATATCATTAGAAAGCAAAACAAATAAGTTCCATATCTTGACGACTCTCTCTTTTAACAATCGTTTTTGGGGCTGTGTTTGTGTCATAGGTTGTAAAAGGACAATAAGATACTAAAGATATAAAAGATCGATTATTTATAACATAACATTAATCGAAATAAAACATAGGGATCTTTTCGTTGCTTCTATTTACGCTCCATATATAGCGTATCAAAACGGCCAATAGGCGAATACAAACAGGAGTTATCCACATGTGGATAACTATCGCAACGCATTCAAAATCTGAAAACTTACCATAGTTATAAACATGTCTTTTCAAACAAAGTAAAAACAAAGAAACAGACGCGTTTTTTTCTTTTGTATCCGAGCCGAAAAGAGACTTATGATACATTATTATAAGGGAAACAGCCTACACCTAAGAAGTGTACACACCTTCTACCAAACCTAAAACAAACACTTTTCTTACATTTGCACTCTTTTACAAATGTTTTTGAACATATTTATAAATAAATATGAATACTCATAGAGGGATTGTTAGAAAATGGATGTCTTTGTCTATAGAAGTACTTAGAATTTCATTCGAAACCAAGAAGAAGAAGGAGCTGCAATACGACATGACTTCAATCTTTGAGGGGGGATAGATAACGAAAGGGTGAGGTTGAAATAAGAGGGGAAGAATCTGACAGGTCTCGAAACGATAAACCTTAATTTCATATATGATGAAACAACTTTACCTTCTTATTGCATTGACTGCAATATTACTGACTTCAAACAGTGCCAACACCTTTGCCCAAGAACACAATCACGAGGAGTGCAAGTTTCAAGAGGCACAATCTGCTTTCTGGAAAGCACATCCTGAAGCCTACCAATCTTATTTAAAAGAGCAACAGAATCAAACACGTTTGATTCATAAGATGAAACATCATCGCAAATCCTATAATCAAGATTCAGAGACTAAGTATATTATTCCTGTGGTCTTTCATGTTTTTGGCAAAGAGCAAGGCGGATATGCAGTAACCACCGCATTAATTGAAGATGCGCTGATGAAGCTGAACCAAGACTATGCCCAAAGATCGGCAGGCCAATCAAACATCCATGACAGTTTTAAAGGGGTATTGGGCATCATGCCAGTGGAATTTCGACTAGCAAAAATTGATCCCCAAGGGAATATGACCAACGGAATCACCTTTCATGGGGTAATGTCTGGTTTTGGTGATAGCAGCGGAGCAGACAAACAGATTCAAAAGTATGCTTGGGACAATCATAAGTATATGAACGTCTATATCATGAATGACCTATATGGAGATGGAGAAACAAACAACTCGGGAGTATCTTGGTATCCCAATGAATATATGACCAAACACAACTTGGCTCGTGTGGTATATAATGGAGCCTATCTTTCGACCAATACTTCAGAAAACTTTCGCCGTGTCTTGACACACGAATTTGGTCACTTTTTTAATCTCGCGCACACATTTCAAGGAGGATGTCCTGAAAAAGATGGTGGAGACTTTTGTGACGATACCCCTGCAACAAACAAATCCCATATGAAAGTGGATGAGCTGAACTGTAATGGCATATTGACCAACACACAAAACTTTATGAACTACACAGACGACTACGAGATGTTTACACAAGATCAGGTGATCCGTATGAAAGCAGCCATGCAACATCCAGCTCGTATTACTTTGTGGAGCGAAGAGAACTTGATGGCTACTGGGGTTGCAGATACATATGTTCCCTCTTTCGGTATTGGCTATGGTACCGATAGTTTTGAAGAACGCTTTTTAAATGACGGAATCATAGAAAACAGTCTCGACATCACCCTTCTAAATGGATTGCATTTCAAAGAGATGACATGGAAAGAGGGAGAACACTATTTTGTAGAGAACCTTCCCAAAGGCCTCTCTTTGAAAATTACCAAAAGCAGTGATCATTCTGCAATGATATCATTAGAGGGTAAAGCGGAAGCACACGAAGCGACCAACAGCATTGAGAACCTAACGATACGTTTTGCTAAAGATATCTTCAAAGAACAAGGACAAGAGATCTCGCTTTTAGAAAATAGTCATATCAAGATCCATTTTAAAGATACCTATACACAGTACCACTACCCTACTGCAAAATATAGAGCGTATGCTGGGATTACCCATGTGAAGTTCTCTACCATTGACAATGAGAGTCCTGTGACCAATTGGGGAGGTTTCTTTAAAGACCATATGGCTGTGGTAGCACAAGAGAAGCATTACGACTTGGAGATCACACTAAATCAACATGAAACAGGGAAGACCGACTCCTACATTATCCATGCTTGGCTCGATAAAAATGGGGACTGCCTATACACTCCAGATGAAGAGATTGTGGACCATACCATGAACTTCACAGAGGCAAACGATCAAGGAAACTACCTCTACAAGCAGACTATCCAGATCCCACAAGATATGGTGGTAGACAAGAAGGTTGGCTTGCGTATTTTGTGTGCATTCAACACCAAGAATCGAAATACAAGTGGCTATGATCCACAAGGAAACTATGAAAGTGGTGAGCTAGAAGACTATAGTGTCATGGTACTTCCTTCTGTCACTGAATTGACGCCTGACTTCACCATCACCCCTGAAAAAATTCTTCTAAGACATACCATCAAAGTATTAGATCTTAGTAACGCTTCTAATGATGATGAGATTGTAGCATGGCATTGGGAATTTCCTGGCGGAGTACCAAACCACTTCGATGGAAAGAACCCTTCTGAGATCCTGTATGAGAAAGTGGGAACTTACGATGTATCACTCAACGTGACAACCAAATCAGGAGAGACCAAGTCCCTCTCTAAAAAGGGTGGAGTCACCGTAGAAGAAAAATATGCTACGCCAAACACACAGTATGCAACCTATGCTGGAATTACCAGAGTGAAGCTCGGCGAGATGATCCACCGCACAGAGAATATGGCAAGATATATGGATTACCACACTCAAAAGCTAGTGACTACAAAGGCAGGAACAGAACTAGCGTATGAGATTGACTTAGACCAAGGTCTCTCTGGACAGAATGATTTGGATGGAGTGCATATCTGGTGTGATTGGAACCACAATAGTGAGTTTGATGCAGAGGAGTTGATGGTAAGCAGAGATGTGGAGATCGCATCATTTACAGACAGTAAATACTCGATCAAAGGCTCCTTTGTAGTGCCTATCGACGCTTCCTCTGAACCTTCTCGTATTCGTGCCATGGTATACTACAGAGGAGACAAAAGAGACTATATTGCAGGACCTTCGGATGTGATTGAGAGTGGAGAGATTGAGGACTATGGATTGAAAATCACCCCTTCAGAAGAACATGCTTCGGTAGATTTTACCATGAACAACAGCGACCTTGTAGTGGGCAATGAAGTACAATTCACAGACCTATCCAAAGTAGTTTCTGGTTATAAGATAGCCTCTTATCAATGGCAGTTTGAAGAAGGTACTCCAGCAGTATCTTCAGAAAAAAACCCTATTGTAACCTTTAATAAAGAGGGGGCTTTTGATGTCCGTTTAACCATCACATTGGACAATGGAGAGACATGGACAACCAAACAGACAGACTGCATTCGAACCACTTATAAAGTGTGTGAAGTGAAACAGGATTGGGGAACCAAATTTGGACATATCCAGAGTGTAGAAGTGGGGAAAGTATCCTATGTATTGCCAGAGAAAAATATCCCTGCTTACACCAATCTTTATGATTCTCATATCGTATCTGCCAAACATGGAGACGAAATCACTTGGAGAGTGATCTGTTCTGCAGGCGAATCAGGAGAAAAAGATGCTATCGGATTTAAAGTTTTCTTCGATGCTGATAGAAATGGTTTTACAGCAGAGGATCAGATATATTATGACCATTTTAATACCAAAGATGTACAGGGAGAACAGATCTTCGAAGGAAGTTTTAACGTTCCTGAGGATTTTGATGATACCAAACGAACTATATTACGATTTGTGGCCTATTACGAAGGCACCTATTGGTATAAGAAATTTGATGTAGGGCCTTGTGATAAGCTAGACTCAGGAAATGGTTTGGATCTAGGTATTGGTTCAAATTTCAAGTCTACTTTTGTATTACAAAAGGAGTCACAAGAGGAGCTAGTACTAATCTATCCAAACCCAGTATCTCACTTTTTGAATCTATTCTCAAAAGAAGAGGCTATTCAGACAGTGAAAATATATGATACACAAGGTGTAATATATTATCAAGGAAAATTCCATCAACAGAAAGTACAACTTTCTTTAGAGGACCTCTCTACTGGAGTATACCTTATTAAAGTTGAGACGGGAGATCATTCGATCGTTCGTACCGTGATCAAAAAATAGTAGATGATATATATTTTCTGTTACGGGATGCCTTCGGGTGTCCCGTAATTTTTTTGAAACATTATGTTGATGGAAAAAACACTTGATATTTAATAAAAGACAAACTCATATCGAATCATAACACGTTGATTTTATAAGCTATTTCCCTATATTTTTAAAGCAATATTTATTAGTCCTAAGAAGTAAAGCGATATTCCAATTTTATTAATTTCTCCCCCGCCACTTAACATATTAACCATCTTTAACTTTTGACTTGTGCTTTTTGTATTCAAATCAATACTAACTTATTGATGTATTAAGATTAAACAGATATTATCCATCCTTTACAAATATCTAATTAATCATTATTAAAAATTACATTAAACAAAAAGCATGAAAAAACAATTACTCTTAACTATTACATTGCTATGTGCAATTTCTCTACACACCTATGCTCAATCACATTCATGGCATTATATAAACTATATATTTAATATTCATCCCAACGAAGAGATGACAATACCAATCGGATATCCTAGGGAGATAGATAATGCTGAGATACCAAACTATAAATATACATTTGAGTTTATTGCAGGGACAAAATTAAAACAAGTAGGAGACGTTAAACCAGCTACTTCATTAGATTATTATGGTACAGCCAAAGCAACCTTTACTACCACAGAAACTTTCACTTATGAACCAGTAATCATTCATGTCACCTACAAAAATATGAGTTGGGATCATACGATCTATTTCATTTCTACAGAGGAAGACTATGTTCCATTAAACTACTGCATGTATCCCCTAAGAGAAGAAAACAAAAGGCTCAGAGACATCTTTGATGCATATAGTAACCTAAACACATATTATTCACAACCATGGGAATATGCAACCAAGAGCGAACCTTCATTCACTCTTGACTTTAAACAACAAGTGAGCATTTCCAATGTACTTATCATCGATCAGTCTATTAAAACAGATGACCTCAGTAAGAACACAAGTAAAATAACAATTCAAACTAGTGTGGATGGGAATATTTGGACCAATCATAGTTTTGTCGACGCTAGTGAACTTAAAAAATTAGATATCAATGAAGATAAAGTTCGCTACCTGAAGTGTCGCATCGATGAAACGGGTAACTTAGATGGGAAAAAATTTTACAACATCATCGTAAATGGTAACAACAAATATCCAAATATTGCTCCTAAAATTAGTTCTATTCCAGCCAGTTTACGTAACAATAAAATAAAAAGATCTTCATTTAAAATATCAAACGACAAAGGACCCAATACCACTTATACCATTGATCTAGGAGAGTCATATGATATCTCTAGGCTAATCGTTTTTAATGATAATCACAATAAAATACAAAATAAGTTCTTTGGCGTTAAATGGGAGATCAAGGATGATAATAGCCAGTGGGTAACGGTTTGGGATGACCCTACAGAAAAAAGAGGGGTTCAAGATGTTTCATTCGAGAAAGATATCCACACAAGATATCTAAGATATACCACGAACGTATCAATTCATTATGATTTCTCCCTTGAAGAAATCAAGATCTTCGGACAAAGTGTTTCCACTCCTAATATCGAGCTAGGCATGAATAAAAAGGAGCTAACCATTTATCCATCTCCTGCGGAGAATCAGATCTATATTAACAACACTCAAGACAAAGACATAAATTATGAGGTTTATAATATACTAGGGAACAAAGTGATGCAGATCAATAACCATCACAATTCAAATCCTGTCGATATCTCCTCTTTAGGAGAGGGATGCTATATCCTAAGGTCTTCGACAACCAAAAAGAGTTGTACTTTTATTAAAAAATAAAAGTCATTTCCTTTTTTGAAAAAACCGAATAGAAGTGTGCTGATACACACACTATTCGGTTTTGTTTGAAACACTATAAAAAATAAATCTCGTTTAGCCTACTCTTTTTCCTATATAGAACACATACCCATAATAGTCTTTATATTTTCGATAAAGAGCCTCCTCTTCTCTCTGCTCTTCTATTAATTTTATTGCATTGGGATTCGAGGTATGATTTTTCAAGAAAGACTCCTGCACCTCTTTTTGGGCTCCATAATAATTCTCCAACCAGCAACTCTCTGGAATCACAAACGAAGCAACAGGAATATATCCAGCAGACTGAAGTTGCTGCATTTTATTGGGAATAGTATCGATACCTGGATAAGCACCATTCCAATAGGTCTCGATCTCTTCAGTACGATTCTCTGTGAGCCAAGAGATCTCTGTGACTGCCACATATCCCCCCACTTTCAGATATTCGTGCCATAGACGAAGTCCCTGTTCAAAACCGATATTGTAGATCGCTCCTTCGGACCAGATTAAATCCAATGAATTTTTATCGAAAGGAAGATCCTCCATAGAGCCTTGCACCGCATGCAAACGCTTCGATAATCCATGCAACTCACTTTGATCGTTTAACTTATTCAAAAATTGAGGAAAAATATCTACTCCTGTAATATTACAAGGCAATGCTTCCGCTAAAGTAATCGTTTGGCCCCCTGTACCACATCCCAAATCCGTCACTTTTGCATTTTCAGACAATGGTCCGATAAAATCTAAGGCTTTTAAGGTGGTCTCTTTGCTTCCTGGCCCCTGCCTGTCCAACTGCGAATAGTATTCACAAATTAATTCGAAATCCATCTCTTCACTCATCGTATATTCTCTTTTTTAATGATCATTCTCTTTATTACACTCCTACCCTCTTGCGCTTCAGCAAAATGTCCACTCCGCTATATCCTAAAATGGGTTATCAAAGCTATCAACAATTCGCAACAAAAACGAAAAGAGCAAGTTAACGAAAGTTATGCACAACTTTCATAAACGGTGAATATCCTCTTATCTCTATCAAATCCAAGATAAAAGTACATATCGATTGCAAAAAAATCTTTGCTATCTCCTCCTTCGTTCAGATACCCTTCGGTTACCCTTCCTTTACCCTTTGGTTACTCTAGGGGTAAAGGAAGGGTATCGAAACCCCATACAAAACATAAACCATGTCATGTGTAATTTATCCTCTTTAAAATACTCATTTATTCTTCGAAATAGCGTGCAGGAAGTCGAAACAGGACTAGAATATCATGGAGAACCAACTGTTCAACCATCAATCATTTTCTGAGATATACCTCTCTTAGATCTAAATCAAATAGAAAAAGGCATTTCATCGTGGGCAAAAAGCGAAAGTATAAAACATAAAATATAACAAAGCCTCGAGGTTTATCGATTGCAATAGGGCAATGTATCTAAAGATCCTCTTCTTTCTCGACTATATAGACTAGAAAAAGAGGAGTTCTAGACTAATAAAAGTGTTTATCTCCACATCCACAAAACATCAAAGTAATTATTTTGTTATAACTCTGAATATAAAGGCACTAGAAGGGGATTCTATGCGTTTAACATATGATAAAAACATACTAAGTAATCGTCCTTTAGTGTAAAGAAAAATAGGGCACAAAATAGAAAGCATATTTTTTTAAAATTGCCCTCTACCAAAGCTTGAATAAGGTTCTGAACTAACAAGTAATTTTCGTACTTTTGTATAAAGATAGTTGTTAGTGTGTTTTTAATAAGATAATATAAGATGAGCGAATATCACGTACCCGTATTGTTGAATGAATGTATTGAAGGGTTAGACCTTAAAGAGGGTGGAATTTATGTAGATGTGACATTTGGAGGAGGAGGTCACTCTCGAGAAATTCTTAAAAAGCTTGTCGGTGGTAAGTTGGTTGGCTTTGATCAAGACATTGATGCTAAAGCAAATGTTCCAGACGATGACCGTTTTATCTTTGTAAACCACAACTTCAAATATATTGAGAATTTCCTTCAATACTATGGACTAGAAAAAGTCGATGGTATTCTTGCAGATTTAGGTGTATCATCCCATGAATTTGATGTTGCTGAACGTGGTTTCTCCTTCCGTTTTGATGGCAAATTGGATATGCGTATGAATCAAAGTGCTCAAATTTCTGCAGCTGAAATTGTAAATGACTACTCGGAAGAGGATTTGTCTCGTCTTTTTTGGCGCTATGGCGAGGTGAAGAATGCTCGAAAATTGGCCCGTATCATTGTAACTGAAAGAGAAGATACGCCTATTGAGACAATCCAACAGTTTAAGGATATGATCGCACCATGTACTCCAAAACATATTGAACACAAATATCTTGCAAAAGTATTCCAAGCACTTCGAATTGAGGTAAATCAAGAGATGGAGGTGCTAGAAGCATTGATGAATGCAAGTGAAAAAGTGTTGAAACCAGGAGGACGTTTGGTGGTGATTACCTATCACTCTCTTGAAGATCGCATCGTTAAAAACATGATCAAAGAGGGAAAGACTGAAGGGAAAGCAGAAAAAGACTTCTATGGAAAAATATTGACTCCATTTAAGGCAATCAACCGAAAGGTTATTCTACCAACAACAGAGGAGCAAGAACGCAACCCTAGATCTCGAAGTGCCAAGCTTCGTATTGCCGAGCGAGTTGAAAACTAGCAAACAAACTAGGTATGAATAGAAAGAAAAGCGCATCGAAAAAATCATTTATATCAAAGCTGGTTGGTGGAGAGATATTCTTAGAGCTTATCCGTAAGAAATTTCTCTATATCATCCTTGTATTTGCTCTTTTGCTAATGAGGCTAACTTTTAGCTATCGTGATGAACGAATGTTGATTAAGATTGATAGAATGCGTGATTCTATTGCAATAAAAAGTATGATATCGCAAGAGCTTGAGACGGAATTACAACAGCTAGGACGTCCAAGTGAAGTATATCGTAAAATTAAGCAACAGGGACTCAAGCTAGAACAGTCTAGAGATGTTCCGGGAGTTATTTATATTGAAAAAGAAGAAAAATAAGAGTTAATTAACCATATGGCAGATAAGGGTTTAAAAAAGAGATTACAAGTCTTGGTGCTTTCGATGATGTTTATAGCATTAATCATTCTTGTTGGTGGATCTTGGAATATTTTTTCACAAATTTCTGAAATCCATAACCTAGAGAAGCACATCGATCCCATCGAACATGTCGTATATGGTAGAAGAGGGAATATCAGAGCCTCTGATGGAAGCCCTTTGGCAGTTTCCATTAACTTATACTCTCTTCATATAGATTTTGGAACAGAGGGCTTCGACCATGAAGGATTCAAAAAAGGTTTTAGAAAGACGGTGTCCCAACTAAGTACCATCTTGAAGGACAAATCGCCCTACCAATATAAAGTTTGGTTGAAAAAAGGATATAAAAAGAAGAGTCGTTATTTCCGTATCTCCAGCAAAAAGATCAATTATTCGACCTTAGAGAAGATACGAAAGATTCCTTTCTTTGATCAAAGTAAATACCGTAGTGGTCTTATCGTAAGTAAAAATGCCCTTCGAAGTTATCCTCTTCAGTTTAAACTAGGGAGAACTATTGGTCGATTAAATAGAGAAAACTTAGACGGAGAGGTACAAGCTTCTGGTAAATATGGAATAGAAGAGGGATATCAAGAGGTACTCAAAGGAGGGAAAGGAATATATCGAAAAGAACGCGCTTCTAGTGGATGGATTCAAAATCTTATCGACAAACCTGAACTTGGAAATGATGTGATTACCACTATTGACATTCAAATACAGGATGCTGTAGAGAATGCTTTGGCGGCTAAAGTGAAACAGACAAAGGCCGATTGGGGTACTGCCATTGTCATGGATATAAAAACAGGAGATATCGTAGCACTTTCTAATCTTGAACTCAATAAAAAAGAAGAGATTATAGAGGGGGAGCAAAATTATGCCATTGGTAATGCAGGTAATATTGAGCCTGGTTCTACATTTAAGGTCGCCTCTTTGCTCACCTGTTTGGAGACAGAAAAGATCGATACATCCAAAGTTTACGATACCGAAAATGGAATTTGGCAAGTGGCCGATCAGAAGGTAAAAGATAGTGACTGGAAAGAAGGGGGACATGGCAAACTAACGGTTTCGGAGATCATTCAGAAATCGTCCAATGTAGGAACCGCAAAGATGGTTACTGAAGTCTTTGGCAAACATCCAGATAAATTTATCAATAGGTTATATTACCTAAAACTCAACGAGCCATTTCATCTCAATATTAAAGGATTGGGAGTTCCTGAGATACGTCATCCCTCACAAGATAATTGGTGGGGTACCACATTGGCTTGGATGTCTTTTGGTTATGGACTAAAGATGACGCCACTTCACACACTTTGCCTTTACAATGCAATTGCAAATGAAGGAGTCATGATGGAGCCACGTCTCGTAAAAGAGGTGGTGAGCCACAAAGATGGAGTGATCGAACAGTTTCCTCCTACTGTTAGAGTAAACTCCATAGGAAGCCTAGAGAATATTCATAAGATTCAAAATATCCTTCAAGAGACGGTAGAGTATGGAACAGGACGAAAACTAAAGACAGAGAAGTACCACTTCTCTGGAAAGACTGGTACAGCCCAAATTGCAGTACAAGGGAAGGGATATGTATCGAAAGCATACTATGCTTCGTTTGCAGGATACTTCCCCTCTGAACATCCAGAGTACTCCTGTATTGTAGTTATCGCCAATCCAAAGTTTCATGGATATTATGGAGGCCAAATTGCGGGCCCTGTATTCAGACAGATCGCTGATAGACTCTACTCCTATGATATAGACATTAACCAAAAGGGAGATTTTGTAAAAGCACCACTCCAAAAATATGGCGTAAAAGAGTTTCGTGGTTATAAAAAGGATATTAAAAATATCTATTCTTATTTGGAGGTGGATACGATGTTGAAAGCAACCACCCCAATTATACATGTTATGAATAAGAAGGGAAAGAATCTATCTTATAACGAAAAGCTAAAGAAGAGTGTGGTTCCCAATTTAGATGGAATGAGTGCATCCGATGCAATCTATCTGTTGGAAAATAGAGATTACCATGTTCACATATCAGGAGAGGGACATGTAATCAAACAGTCGGTTGCACCAGGTACAAAACTTAAGAAAGGGGGGCATATCTACCTTCAATTAAATTGATTATCATGGCAAATAAATTATTTAATATATTAGAAGGTATCTCGACACTCCAGGTGATCGGAGATCCTACAAACATAGAGATTGCTGGAGTTACACAAGACTCTAGAGCCGTAACCAAAGGATCACTTTTTGTGGCTGTCAAAGGGACGAATGTAGATGGTCATCAATATATCGACAAAGCAACTCAAGCAGGTGCTATTTGTATCGTATGTGAATCGTTACCGAACGAAGTCTCTTCCGATATTGTTTGGGTTGTGGTTGAAAACAGTATGGCCATTGTTGGGGAGTTCGCGTCCGCATTTTATGATCATCCCTCCCACTTGATGAAGATTGTTGGGGTTACAGGTACCAATGGGAAGACCACCATTGCGACCCTTCTTCACGATATATTTCAAGAGATGGGCTATTTCTGTGGACTTCTATCGACCATAGAGAACAGGGTAGGACACGATAGTTCGCCTTCTACTCATACCACTCCCGACCCTGTAAGTTTACAACAAAACATGGCAAGGATGGTAGAGGCTGGATGTAGTCACTGTTTTATGGAGGTAAGCTCCCATGCGATAGATCAATATAGAATTGCTGGCATCGATTTTGATGGAGCAATTTTCACCAATATCTCGCATGACCACTTAGATTATCACAAAACATTTAAAAATTATATTGTAGCAAAGAAACGCTTTTTTGATGATTTGAAACCAACTGCTTTTGCCATCACCAATAGGGATGATAAAAACGGGGAGGTGATGTTACAAAACTGTAAAGCAAAAAAATATAGCTACAGTATTCGTTCCCAAGCATCATTCAAAGCGACCGTGATAGAACAAGATTTGACTGGAATGCAACTATTAATGGATCGCTATGAAATATGGACGCCTTTTGTTGGGAAGTTCAATGTGAGCAATCTTCTTGCAGTCTATAGTGCCGCTGTACTTACAGGGGAAGCTCCAACAGAAGTGATCGCAGCACTGTCTCAACTAAAACCAATCAATGGACGATTGGAGACCATTCGATCTAATGATGGTAAAGTTGCCATCATCGACTATGCACATACTCCAGATGCACTAGAGAATGTTTTGAAAACCATCGATGAGATCCGTACACGAAATGAACAGGTGATCACTGTGGTTGGTTGTGGTGGCAATAGAGATACAACCAAACGACCACTGATGGCTCAAATTGCGACACAATTTAGTGATCGAGTGATTTTGACCTCTGACAATCCTCGTTTTGAGGATCCAGATACCATCATACAAGAGATGAGAGCGGGAGTGCCTGCTCCATATACGTCGAAAGTACTTTCGATTACCAATAGAGCAGAGGCCATCAGGACTTCTCTTGCTCTAGCCAGTCCTAGTGATATTGTTTTAATCGCAGGGAAAGGACACGAAGATTACCAAGAGATTCAAGGAGAGAAACACCCCTTTGATGATCATGAGATAGTAAAAAAAGAGTTTCACGCTTAAAACGACACCCATACAATGTTTTATCATCTATTTAAATACTTAGACCAATTCGATCTTGCTGGAGCAGGGATGTTTCAATATTTATCTTTTCGTTCATCTCTAGCAGTAATCACGGCCCTACTTATCTCTGTTCTTTTTGGCAAGAAGATCATCACACTTCTTCAAAAGCAACAGATTGGAGAGGACGTACGCGACCTTGGGCTGCAAGGGCAGATGGAGAAAAAAGGGACACCAACCATGGGTGGGATCATTATCCTTCTGTCTATCGTTGTACCAACACTTCTATTTGCAGATCTAACCAATACCTATATCATCTTGATGTTGGTGACTACTTTGTGGTTGGGAACCATCGGGTTTATCGATGACTACATCAAAGTGTTTCGTAAGAACAAAGATGGATTGGCTGGAAAGTTTAAAATTGTTGGTCAGGTTTCGTTAGGAATTATTGTTGCTGTAACCCTATATGTTTCGAAAGATGTAGTGGTTCGAGAAAAAGTATTAGATGGTAATGGGAAAGTGAAAAAGGAGATTGTAATAGACCAGACTACAGGACTTCAGAAGGTGGTAGCAAAAACCAAAGATGTCAAGTCAACCAAGACAACGATCCCTTTTATTAAAAACCATGAGCTTGATTATAGTTCATTTTTCTCGTTTCTAGGTAAATATCAACAACTTGCAGGCTGGGGACTCTATTTTCTTGTCATCATATTTATCATCACAGGCGTATCGAATGGTGCCAATCTGACCGATGGATTAGATGGACTTGCCACAGGAACTTCGGCCATTAGTGGGGTTACTTTTGCAATACTAGCGTATGTCAGTGGTAACCTGATATTTTCAGATTACCTCAACCTCATGTATATACCCAATATCGGAGAGTTAACAATCTTTATCTCGGCCTTTATCGGAGCAACAATTGGATTCTTATGGCACAACTCCTACCCTGCACAGGTATTTATGGGGGACACTGGAAGTTTGAGCCTTGGTGGTATCATTGCAGTATTTGCAATCATCATCCGTAAAGAACTTCTTCTTCCTTTTGCATGTGGAATCTTTATGATTGAGAGTCTTTCTGTAATGATTCAGGTATGGTATTTTAAGAAGACAAAAAAGAAATATGGCGAAGGAAGACGTATCTTCTTAATGTCGCCTCTGCATCACCATTATCAAAAGAAGAATATTCCTGAGTCTAAGATTGTGACCCGTTTTTGGATTGTGGCAATCATTATGGCCACATTCACTATTGTAACCCTAAAAGTTAGATAGTCATGGAAAAGGGGATTATTTTAGGTGCAGGGGAGAGTGGTGTTGGTACCGCGATCCTAGCACGACAGAAAGGGGTGGATGTGATGGTATCCGACTTTGGATATATTGCAGAACAGTATAAGACAGAGCTTGATGCATATGGGATTTCTTGGGAAGAGGGAGGACACTCTGATTCTCTTCTAGACAATGCTTCTTGGGTCGTTAAAAGTCCAGGGATTCCTCGTACCGCACCAATTATTCAGCGTGTAGAAGCGTTGGGAATTCCAATTCTATCGGAGATAGAGTATGCAGGGCGTTTTTATCAAGGCAAATCGATCTGTATCACTGGGAGTAATGGTAAAACGACCACCACCTCTCTAATATATCATATTCTTTCGAAAGCGGGATTGAATGTGGGGGTAGGTGGAAATATCGGAATGAGCTTTGCCAGACAGGTTGCACAAAAAGAGTTCGATTGGTTTGTGCTGGAGTTAAGTAGCTTTCAGTTGGAAGACATGATAGACTTCAAAGCAGACATATCTATTCTTTTGAATATTACCCCAGATCACCTAGATCGCTATGAGTATCAGATCGAGAAATATGCAGATGCGAAGTTTCGTGTTATACAGAACCAGAAATCAGAAGATCTTTTTATCTATTTCGAAGAAGATTCGATGATCACAAAGAGATCTGCTGATTTTACGTCGATCACTTCGGTGCCATTTTCTCTATCCCAGTCTTATAAAAAACAAGGGGTCTCTATTCTAAATGGAGTGCTTCATGCTGAGTTGGACCAACATGTCTTTGAGATAGACACCAAAGCACTTCCACTGAAAGGGGCACACAACGGATGCAATATGATGGCTGCAACCCTTGCCTCGCTAAGAGTTGGGTTGAGCAATGAAGAGATAGCCCAAGGGCTAGAGAGTTTTCAGGCTGTAGAACACCGTTTGGAGCTATGTAGAGAGTTAGAAGGCGTACGATATATCAACGACTCCAAAGCAACCAATGTAGATGCGACCAAATTTGCTTTAGATGCTTTTGATCAAGACATCATATGGATTGTAGGAGGTACAGATAAAGGAAACGACTATTCTGTTCTAGAAAAGATGGTTCAGGAGAAGGTCAAGGCAATTATCTGCTTAGGGGTAGATAACCATAAAATTATCGAAGCATTTGAAAAATGTGGGATTCCAATGGTTGAAACCAATACCATGCAGTCCGCTGTAGAAGCAGCATACAGCCATACAACAACAGATAGTATCGTACTACTATCGCCTTGCTGTGCAAGTTTTGATCTGTTTAAAAGCTATATAGACAGAGGTAATCAGTTTAAGAATTGTGTAAAACAACTGTAAAGAGATGAACAAAGTCTTATCCATTATATCAAAGATTTTTAAAGGAGACAAAACAATATGGAGTATTGTAATTCTTTTAAGTCTTCTGTCGATACCGATACTTTTATCATCGGGAGGACGTCTTGCATATAATCAATATGATGGGGCTTATCTAAAGCCAGGACTGAAACATGTCTTGTATATAATATTGGGATTTGGATTGATGACCTTCTTTACCTATATGCCGATTGCTATCTTTCGACGGCTATCCAATATTGGAATCATCGTTCTATTTACGTTTCTGATGTGGGGTTTCTTCCTCTCAATGGGAAGCGATCAAACAGGTAGGAGTTTGTCGTTAGGAGGATCTAGTTTTCAGATCACAGAGGTCGCCAAGCTTGGGCTCATATATGCCACAGCCTATTACATCAGTATAGGGCAAAAGAGTACCAAGGCCAAAGACCGATCATTTTGGACGATCATTATCACCTCCTCTATGATCATATTGCCTGTGTTTCTGTCCGATTTCTCCACGGCATTTTTGATGGCCATTACGATTTTAATCATGATGTTAATTGGAAATATGCCTATCAAGAAGATCGGGTTAACCATTCTTTTTGCAGCAATGGCATTCTTGATTTTGATTCTTGCATCCTATGTGTCGCCAGTCAAACTGGGACGTATCTCCACAATAAAATCTAGGGTAGAGAGTTATTTTGGAGATAATGAGATCAAACAGGACCATCGCATGCGTCAGGTGGATTATGCTAAAGTGGCGATTGTAAGAGGGGGAATAAAGGGGACTGCCGACAAAAGTTTGGTATCTAACTTTCTTAGTGCCTCACACAATGACTTTGTTTTTGCCATGGCAATAGAGCTTGGAGGAGCTGCACTAGGAATCTTCTTATGGCTTCTGTATATTGTCTTCTATGTCCGGTGTTATCGGATCATGCTCAAAAGTCCTAATACCTTTAGTGCCATACTTGTTTGCGGAATATCTACTTTGTATGTTTTACAGGCTTTTGTAAACATGGCAGTATCGTTAAATGTTATCCCTGTGACGGGTCAGCCCCTACCTTTTGTATCTTTAGGTGGTAGTTCTGTTTTAGTCACCTCGGTTGGAGTAGGAATGATTCAAAATATAGCCTATCGATCGAAGTTAGAGAAGCGTGTTACAGAGGAAGAGCAAGATGAAAATTCATTGATACACAAAGTGCGTCAGATTGAGGATAAATATGCATACTTACAAGAGGACGATGTAGATTTTGACTCATAAAAAACATGCTAATTTTGAATTTACGATGAAGAAAAATATAAAAGTACTAATCAGTGGTGGCGGAACAGGAGGACATATCTTTCCTGCAATCTCCATTGCGAATGAGATAAAAGATTCTTTCCCTAATGCAGAGATCTCTTTTGTGGGAGCTCTAGGAAAGATGGAGATGGAGAAAGTCCCTCAAGCGGGATATACAATCGAAGGGATACCAGTGGTTGGATTTCATCGTAAAGAGTTATGGCGTAATTTCCTTTTTCTTCCCAAACTAGTTGTATCTCTATACAAAGCGTGGAAAATTATCAAGTCTAAAAAACCAGACTTGGTCGTAGGAACGGGTGGTTTTGCTAGTGGTCCGATACTGTACCTATCTTCTAGAATGGGATGTCAAACCATTATTCAAGAACAAAACTCTTTTGCTGGAGTGACCAACAAAATATTGGGTAAAAGAGCCAACGCGATCTGTGTGGCATACCCCAATATGGAACGCTTCTTTCCCAAAGAGAAGATTGTTTTCACGGGCAACCCCATACGACAGATTCTTCTTGACTCAAATCATCAAGCACAAGAGTCATGGTATATCAATCCTCAGAAGCCAACCCTCCTTATTATCGGGGGTAGTTTGGGAGCAAGACAGGTGAATCATGCAATGGACCTAGAGTCGAACAAACTAATAGAACAAGGGGTAAATGTGATATGGCAATGCGGTAAATTCTACTATGAACAACTGAAGAATAAGTATGAAGGGAAGACCCCTAAAAACTTCCATATCGTTCCTTTTATTTCGGATATGAAAGCGGCATACGATATAAGTGATCTTATCATCTCACGTGCAGGAGCAGGAACGATATCAGAACTTTGTGTGATGGAGAAAGCAACCATCTTGGTTCCTTCTCCCAATGTAGCAGAAGACCACCAAACGCATAACGCCAAAGCATTAACGGATCACGGAGCAGCTGTTTTGGTGACCGATAAAGAGGCACCGGAAAAGCTTGTAGACAAAGCGCTTGCTCTTTTGGATAACCAAGATCAAATAGTGGCATTAGAGAAAGAGATTAAAGCATTTGCGAAACCAAATGCGGTTGCAGATATCGTTGCTGTAGCCAATAAATTAATAAGTGATTAATAATGAAAGATTATCAACATATATATTTTATAGGTATAGGTGGTATTGGGATGAGTGCATTGGCTCGTTATTTCAACCATAATGGATACAAAGTGAGTGGTTACGATAGAACCGAAACCCCATTGACAAGAACATTAGAATCAGAAGGCATCGTGATTCACTATGAAGATGAACCGAAAAAAGTCCCTTCGGATGTAAAGAGTACGTTGGTAGTCTATACACCTGCCATCCCGAAAGAGATGAGGGAGTTGATATTCGTGAGGGATCAAGGGTATGAAATAATGAAACGTTCCCAAGTGTTAGGTCTAATATCACGAACGAAACAGTGTATAGGTATTGCTGGGACTCATGGTAAAACCTCTATTACGACACTTGCTGCATTCATCATGCATCAAAGCAAAGTAGGATGTACGGCATTTCTAGGAGGAATATCAAAAGATTATGGAACCAACTATCTTCTGCCCAATGAAGGAAGTAATATCATGGTAGTGGAGGCAGATGAATTTGATCGTTCCTTTATGCAATTGTCTCCAGACACGGCCCTACTCACTTCGATGGATGCCGATCATTTAGATATATATGGAGACGATAGCACCATCAAAAAGACCTTTGAATCTTATCTCGACATGGTACCCTCTACGGGCTTTGTAGTCTATAAAAAAGGGATTCAGATAAAAGAGAAAAAGGCAACCTGTTATAGCTATTCATTGCATGATAACAAGGCTGATTTTTTTGCTTCGGAGATCTCGGTTAAAGAGGGTGGATATCATTTTAATATTCACACTCCTATGGGAGTTATCGAAGGGTGTCGTTTCACCTATCCTGGAGAGGTAAACCTAGAGAACTGTATCGGTGCTGTTGCAGTATCAATTCTTAACGGGGTAACCAAGGAGGAGATCAAAAATATCATCCCTGCATATCAAGGGGTAAAACGTCGTTTTGATGTACAGTATGACAATAATGAGGTGAAATATATTGATGACTATGCACACCATCCTACTGAAATAAAGGCAACACTAAATAGCATCAAGACACTCTATCCCGAGAAAAAAATTACTGGTATTTTTCAACCACACTTGTTCTCAAGAACGAACGATTTTTATGAAGGTTTTGGAGAGAGTCTCTCGATGTTGGACTCGCTTATCTTATTGGATATCTATCCTGCAAGAGAGAAGCCAATGGATGGAGTTACTTCAAAATTAATCTATGATCACTGTAATGCAAAGAAAAAGTGTATAATTACGAAAAAAGATGTTCTAAAAGCCTTAGATTCTGAACATTTTGATATCTTAGTGACACTCGGTGCAGGTGACATCGATACTTTGGTTCAACCTATCAGAGACTATTTAGAGAGAGATGCATAAGAAGCTTAAAACATTAACCTTTATTGTCATTGTTATAATCGTACTGATTACCTCCAGTCACCATATTGGGTCGTGGATGGGATCTGCTATTGTAGACAACTATAAAATAGAGATTCTTGATGCAAGTCAACATGGTTTTTTGGATCGTAGCTCGGTGATTAAGTTCATTGAACTGACCAATGGAGAGATCTTAGGAAAGAAAAAAGATAGCATTGATCTGAATACAATTGAACATAAGCTGAAAAATAGCAATTATATTAAAGATTGTGAAGTATTTTATACCATTGAGTACAACAATTTGTATGCAAGTACTGTTTTAAATGTAGTTGTTGATCAGAAAGATCCAATTGTTCGTGTTGTGTCTAAAAAAAGGGACTACTATTTAGATGCAAATAAGGATGTAATTCCCTGGTCTCCAAAGTATACGGAGAAGACCCCCATTATCACAGGACAAACGGATCTCAATTTTATAAAAAATGATCTCTTTGATCTTTGCCTATTTATTCAAAATGACCGATTTTTGAAGGCTCTAATAGATCAAATAGATGTTCTTAAAGGGGGCGAATTGGTTTTAATACCCAAAATAGGAGATTTTAAAATCCTTTTTGGAAAACCAGAAGCATACAAACGTAAATTCAAATATTTGAAGGCGTTTTATAGACAGATATTGTCTAATGATAATTGGGGGAAATACCAAAAGATAAATTTGAAGTACGAGGGGCAGGTTGTCTGCTCTTAAAAATATTAATCGCTATGGACACAAATCAACATCTAGAAGCAATTGTAGACATAGGAACATCGAAAGTCGTTGTTCTAGTCGGTTGCTTTGCGCCTAACCGTCAAGTTGAAATTGTGGGTTATGGCGAAAGCGAATCACAAGGGATACATAGAGGTGTCATTTTGAACACCAAAGAAGCAGCAGAATCTATAAAGATGGCTGTCTCTATGGCACAAAAGGATCTACAAGAACCTATCAAACGAGTAACAGTAGGGATCAATGGACACAAATTACGTAATGAAATTGTACAGATAGATAGAACATTTGATCCAGGTACAGAGATATGTACTGAGACGCTTCAATCGATCATGAAAGAGGCAAAAAGTAGCGCATGTAAAAGTGGGGAAACATCTTATCACATCTCTCCTATCAGCTTTATCATCAATTCAGAGACATTGATCAATAATCCTTTGAATTATACCGCACGCGAATTGAGCTCAAGATATCATGTAATCACGGGTCCGATGGATTATCAGAACATGTTAATAAAGTGTTTTGAATCGCTTCACCTACATGTGAATAAAATTATAGTACACCCATCCATCTTAGGAAGATATGCACTCTCTAAAGAGGAGAAAGAGATGGGTAGTGCTGTCGTTGATTTTGGATGTGGTTTGACTACGATTGCATTGTACTATCGTAGTAGACTGTATCATACAGCATCGATTCCTTTTGGTGGTGAGGTGATCACATCCGACATTATGGAGGCTTTTCAAACCATAGAAGATTATGCAGAGAAGCTTAAAACAACGCATGGTACCGTGACTAGTTTGTTACCCAACAAGAGCATTCGAATCACGCTTCCTGGAACGGGTGAAATAAAAGCAAAAGATATTTCTCTTTTGGCTTTATCAGAAGTGATAGAGGCAAGGTTAGAGGAGATTAATGAAGCAATCGTATTTCAAATGGAGAAATACGATCTGATAGAGAAGATGGGAGCTGGTGTCGTCATATCAGGTGGTGGAGCCAATTTTAAAGGGATACAAAATCTACTATCTTATGATGTGGGTAGAGAGGTACGTATATATAATCCCCAAGATATTACTGGGGTGATGACAACCAAGTTAATGACTTGTCAATATGCAACCTCAACCAACTTGTTACACTTCGTCCTCGACAAAGCAATCAAAGAGAATAGACCTAAAAAGAATATATCTGATAGAAGTAAGAGCACAAAAAGAGAGAAGGAAAAGGAGATGGAAGAGAACCAAAAACGACCATCTTTCTTTAACAAGTGTGCCAATAAGTTATTACATTTATTAGAAGATGACAACAGTGACATAAACTAATAATTTAGAATTGTATGCAGGAGCGTTTGATGAACTTTGGTTTTAAAGAAAATGAAGACTCCATCATAAAAGTAGTAGGTGTCGGCGGTGCAGGATGTAACGCGGTCAACCACATGCATAAAGAGGGGATAAATGGTGTCAACTTTGTAGTTTGTAATACCGATATTCAAGCGCTTCAGATAAGCCCTATTAACCTAAAGATACCTCTTGGGATTACCCTCACCGAAGGTCGTGGGGCTGGGAATAACCCGTTGCAGGGAGAACAGGCTGCAATTGAAAATATAGAAGATATTCGTCTTGTGTTTGAGAACTCAACCAAGATGATATTTTTGGCTGCAGGAATGGGGGGTGGAACTGGTACAGGTGCAACTCCCGTTATTGCAAGATTGGCCCAAGAGATGGGAATATTGACTGTTGCAGTAGTAACGATTCCGTCGCCTCATGAAGGACAAAAAAGATACTCTCAAGCACTACAAGGAGTGGAGCAGTTAAAGCCATTGGTAGACAGCCTTTTGGTTGTAAGTAATGAAAAACTAATGCGTCTTTATGGAAACTTGCCTGCACGAATTGCCTTTGGCAAAGCCGATGAAATTATTAGCAATGCTGTAAAAGGATGTGCAGAAATCATCACCCTTCCTGGTGCGGTAAACATTGATTTTGCCGATGTAGAATCGACCATGAAACAGTCTGGTCTATTTTTAATGGGGAGTGGTCTGGGAAGTGGAGAGGATAGAGCTAGTATGGCAGTATATTCAGCACTTAAATCCCCTTTATTAGATAGCAATGATATCATGGGGGCTAAAAATATCTTATTGAATATCATTAGTAGTTCGAATCATGAGGCACGACTAAATGAGATTGGACAGATAATTGACACTGTTCAAGACGAAGCTGGAGACTCGGCAGAGATCATCTGGGGAACGGGAGTAAATGAGAGCTTAGGTGACCAACTGTTTGTCACGGTATTAGCCACTGGTTTTTATAAGAATCCAAATCAAGAGCTTTCAGGTTACGTCCAGCAAATAAACATACATAATTACAATAACTCTTCTAAACAAACAGAAAATCAAGTACATTTGTCAGAAAGCCCCTTCCAAAAAAGTTTTTCGAAACAGGAAGAAGAAGTAGAACACGTAATGCTTCATACAGAAAATGAAGAAGAACCAGTAGATACTTCTAGTATGAATGGCTTCAATGAAGCACCACAAGATACAATATCTCAGGAGCCCCATAAGAAAAAAGAAAAAAAGGAAACGGAAGCTCCAAAAGAAAAAGTAATCGGTTGGTTCAAGCAAAAGTTTGGACTAAATAATTTATTTGAAGAATAATATCTAAGGACACAAAGGACACGTTCCATCAAGAATATATCACATGGATTTTGACTTTCAAGAGCAGAAAAAAGAGGCAATAATAAAAGTTATCGGAGTTGGCGGTGGTGGTAGCAACGCAGTGAAACATATGTATAGCGAAGGAATCAAGGATGTAGAGTTCGTTATATGCAACACAGATGCGCAAGCTCTTAATGATAGTAATATCCCTCGTAAAATTCGATTAGGTGAGACCCTTACAGAAGGTCGTGGAGCTGGTAATAAACCTGATATTGGAGAGGAAGCTGCTCGCGAAAGCCTTGAGGAGATACAAAATATGTTGGGGGAAAATACCAACATGATCTTTATTACCGCTGGTATGGGCGGGGGAACTGGTACAGGTGCAGCTCCTGTGGTAGCAGAAATTGCACAAGAGCTAGGTATACTTACCGTTGGTATCGTTACTATTCCTTTCCGCAATGAAGGGAAACGTCGTATTAATCAAGCTGTTGATGGGATACGTAAATTAGAAGGTAAGGTAGACTCACTGCTCGTTATTAACAATGAAAAGATTATCGACCTCTATGGGGACTTTCCTCTCTCTCAAGCATTTGCAAAAGCAGATAGTGTTCTTGCAACGGCAGCAAAAGGGATTGCAGAGATTATCACCTGCCATGGATATATCAATGTCGACTTTGCCGATGTGGATACGGTCATGAGAAATTCAGGTGTTTCGATCATGGGATCTGGTACATCAGAGGGAGAAAACAGATCTATTCAGGCTATTGAGGAGGCATTAAACTCGCCATTGCTTAATAATAACAACATCAATGGGGCACAAAATATTTTGGTTAATATCACTTCTGGTGATAAAGAGGCATTGATGAGTGAGATTGGTGAAATCACCAATTACGTTCAAGAGATGGCTGGAAATAATGCAGACCTTATTTGGGGTAATGGCAAAGATGAAAGTTTAGGAGATAAACTATCTGTTACTGTGATTGCCACAGGTTTTAGTCAAAGTTCTATTCCTGAATTAAGAGAGAGAAAACCGAAGGAGCAACCTGTTCGCGTAAACTTGAATACTCAAGGATATGAGGAGCCGAATATATTTAACCAGGTGCCACCTCAAGGACAACAGGGGTTTGAACAACAGAATATGAGGCCTTCTCAGAATAGTAATATTCCAAATTATAGAGGGAACAACAATGCCCAACACGATTCAAATCAATCGATCTATAAGAAGGCTAGTAATGAAGATGCCATAAACCAGTTGTATGATCACACACCTCAACAACATGCTCCACAGGGATATCAACAACCAATGGGAGGAAACAATGGATTTCAAGAGACAAACCATGACATGAGACGTAGCTTCAGTCAAGCTCATGACGAAGAGGTAGATCAGATGACTCGTATCCCTGCTTATAAAAGAAAAGAGATGCAAAGACAACAGCAAAAAGATCAGTCATTCTTTAGATCGAGTAATGATAACTCTTCCTTTCATGGAGATCAAAATGGTGGAGAACCTAAAATAGGAAATAACAACTCTTTTCTACATGATAATGTAGATTAGAGATCAAATACTAATACATTATGTCTACAATTTCTGATGCAATAACATCACAAATGAAAGAGGCTATGAAAGCGAAAGATAAAGTTCGTTTGGAAGCCTTAAGAGCAATAAAAAAAGTAATCATCGAAGCGAAGACTGCAAAATCTGCAAGTGATGAGCTAAGTGATGGAGACCTTCAAAAACTTATTGCAAAACTTGCAAAGCAGAGTAGAGAGTCGGCAAAGATATACAAAGAGCAAAATAGAGAAGATCTAGCGGAGGTGGAAGAAGCTCAAGCAGAAGTAATGGAATCGTTCTTGCCAGAACCTCTTTCGACAGAAAAAATCGAGGAGTGCATAAAAGATATCATTGCGAAAGTAGGTGCTACTTCGATGGCTGATATGGGCAAAGTAATGGGAATGGCTAGCAAACAGATGGCAGGTCAAGCAGACGGAAAGGTTATTTCGGACATAGTTAAAAAATTATTATCCTAATTAATCTCTGATCTAACTACTATTGAGAGCGTTAAAGAAAAGCCTTTTTTTTTAACCTTTTTCAAGGGAAAAAATAAAACTATTTCTCATCTACAAAGTTTAACTTTGTAGATGAGAAACTGAAAATCCCCTTGGAATATGAGCACAAAACAGATCACAAAAATAGCAGTAATTGCAATTACATCAGCACTGATTACCTCTTTTATCTTTCTAACAACTTTTGCAAACAAGAGATCTCAACCCGAGAGTATTCCAACCACCAATATTGTTACAGATATTCATCCGGTGCCCGTTGTGAAATCAATGCCAATTCCTTCAGTGGTGTTATTTGCAAATGATACACTACCTTTAGATCGGAATTATGTGGTGGAGAGCTTGGATCGAGAATTGTTGGTCAATAGCTACTGGCAATCATCGACACTTATACTATTAAAAAAATCCAAAAGATATTTTTCTATTATCGAACCGATATTAAAAAAGAACCATATCCCCGATGATTTCAAATATTTGGCAGTAGCAGAAAGTGGACTTAGCGAGGTGGCTGTTTCACCATCTGGAGCAAAAGGATTATGGCAAATTATGAGTGGCACTGCAAAAGATTATGGATTGACAGTGAACACCTCTGTGGATGAAAGATACCATATAGAAAAATCAACGGAGGCTGCATGTAAATATCTTCAACATGCATATGATAAATTTAAGAATTGGTCGCTAGTTGCAGCCAGTTATAATGCTGGGAAAAGAGGGATCACTAAACAGATGGACCTACAAGGAGCCAAAACGTATTATGACATGCTTCTTAATCCAGAGACTGCAAGATATGTCTACCGTATTATTGCCTTCAAACTTATTTTTGAGAATCCATCCAAATATAATTTCATCTTAAATAGAGAGGACTACTACCCTCCTTTTCAAACATATCAAGTAACACTGAACCATAGCATTAAGAATTTTAGTACCTTTGCAAAAGATCGTGGGATATCTTATAAGGAGCTAAAATATTATAATCCATGGTTAAGGAAGCCTTACCTTAAAAATTCAAAGCATAGATCGTATACGATCCTTTTGCCCAAAAAGGCGAAACAGAAGTCTCTGTAATTCATAAACCGAATTGTACAAAATGAAAAGATATACCCATTCAGAAGAGGACAGTTTTATCACTGTGACTGGGGCCAAGGAACATAATCTTAAAAATATTGATATTCAAATACCACGAGACCAATTGACTGTGATCACAGGTTTAAGTGGTAGTGGTAAGTCGTCACTGGCATTTGATACTATCTATGCAGAGGGACAACGAAGATATATTGAAACATTCTCGTCGTATGCTCGCTCTTTTCTAGGAAACATGGAGCGTCCTGATGTAGATGAAATATCGGGATTATCACCAGTCATCTCTATAGAACAGAAGACAACGAATAAAAATCCTAGATCTACTGTAGGAACAGTTACAGAGATATACGATTTCTTAAGACTACTCTTTGCAAGAGCTTCTTCAGCTTACTCCTACAATACGGGAGAAGAGATGGTTAAATTTACCCCTCAACAGATATTAGATCTTGTTCTTAAAGATTATTCAGAGAAGCCATGTCTTATCTTATCCCCTGTTGTTAAAAACAGAAAAGGGCATTATCGTGAGCTTTTTGAACAGATTCTTCGAAAAGGATTTCTTCATGCTAGAGTAGATGGAGAAGTTATCTCTATTGAACATGGGATGAAATTGGATCGTTATAAAAATCATACGATAGAGATCGTGATTGACAGACTGATCGTGAGTGAAAAAGATCTAGATCGTCTTAAATCATCGATTGAGATAGCAATGAGACATGGAGAGGGCATTATGATGATCTCCAACAAAGATGGATCAGAATATCGTTATTTCTCTCGCAATCTTATGTGTCCGACCTCTGGTATCGCTTATGCGGAACCAGCACCACATAACTTCTCATTCAACTCACCACAGGGAGCTTGTTCTCACTGTAATGGTATGGGAGAAGTGACTAGAATTGATATTGATCTTATCATTCCTGACAAAGAAGTTAGCATTCAAAAAGGAGGTATCTTGCCTTTAGGTCCCCCTACTAAAAGTGTTATGTTTCGTCAGATTGAAGGATTGCTTAAGAAGTATCAGTGCAATCTCAAAACACCTCTAAAAGAGGTTCCTGAAGAGTGTATTCATAAGATCCTGAATGGTACAAGTGAAAAGATTCCAATTGGAAATGAGAGTGATTCTAGTTTCTATAATATTGGCAACTTTGAAGGCATCGTGAAGTATATCACCATGCAGAGTGAGGATAGTAAGTCGAAGAAAGCCCAAAAATGGGCAAATCAATTTCAACGACGAATAACTTGCCCCATGTGTGAAGGCCAGCGTTTAAAAAAAGAGTCTAGATACTTCAAGGTGGGAGGCAAAAACATTGCCGAACTCTCGGGCATGAATATCTCCACATTATATCACTTTCTTAATGAAGTAGAAGACAAACTCAATAAGAATCAAAAAGTGATTGCAAAAGAGATTCTCAAAGAGTTACGCACGAGAATACATTTCCTTCTTGATGTAGGGTTGGACTATCTGTCTTTGAATAGATCTTCACGTACACTCTCTGGAGGAGAGTCACAACGCATACGATTGGCTACCCAGATAGGGTCGCAACTTGTAAATGTGTTGTATATTCTGGATGAGCCAAGTATTGGATTACATCAACGAGATAACCAAAAACTGATTCAATCGCTTAACAATCTTAGAGATATCGGAAATACGATAATCGTCGTAGAACATGATAAAGATATGATGTTAGAGGCTGATTTTGTTGTAGACATGGGGCCTCGAGCTGGACGATATGGTGGAGAAGTAATTGCATCTGGAACTCCTGAAGAGGTGATGAAGATGGATACTATCACGTCTAAATATTTGTCTGGAAAGGTTGAAATAGCCATACCAAAACAGCGTCGAAAAGGAAATGGAGAACATCTTATTTTAAAAGGGGCAACAGGGAATAACCTGAAAGAGGTAACCGTAAGTTTCCCATTGGGAAGGCTTATCTGTATAACAGGAGTTTCTGGTAGTGGTAAGTCATCTCTTATTAATGGAACATTACAACCCATCCTAAGTCAATATTTCTATAAGAGTGTAAAAGATCCTCTACCCTATCACTCTATCGAAGGGTTGGATCATATTGATAAAGTCGTACAAATTAATCAATCTCCTTTGGGTCGTACACCTCGTTCGAACCCTGCAACTTATACTGGACTTTTCTCAGATATCAGATCTCTCTTTGCACAACTTCCAGAATCGAAAGTCCGAGGATATAAACCAGGAAGGTTCTCTTTTAATGTAAAAGGAGGAAGATGTGAAAAGTGTAAAGGGGCTGGAATGAGAGTGATTGAGATGAACTTTCTTCCAGATGTCTTGGTAAACTGTGATGAATGTAACGGACAACGCTACAATAGAGAAACGAGAGAGATACGTTATAAAGGAAAATCGATTTCAGATGTCCTTAATATGACCATCAACCAAGCGGTTGAATACTTTGATGCTGTTCCTTCGATGAAAAAAAAGCTTCAGACACTGAAGGAGGTTGGACTTGGTTATGTTACTTTAGGACAGTCGTCGACCACTTTATCTGGAGGAGAGTCACAAAGAGTAAAGCTTGCCTCTGAATTAAGCAAAAAAGATACAGGTAAAACATTGTATATCTTAGATGAACCAACTACAGGACTACATTTTGAAGATATCCGAATACTTCTTGAGGTGATAAATAGTTTGGTTGATAAAGGAAACACTGTCATTATTATTGAGCATAATATGGATGTGATAAAAACAGCAGATCATATTATCGATATAGGAAAAGAAGGTGGTATCGGAGGTGGAGAAATTCTCTGTGTTGGTACTCCTGAAGAGGTTGCCAAAAATAAGGAGTCTTATACGGCAAAATATCTTAAACAAGAGTTATAATAAATGAGCTACTATCATCTTTTTGATAGTAGCTTATTTTCGAGTTCTTTATTTAATACTATTAGGAATGAATATCTTGAATTTAGAACCGATACCGAGAATGCTTTCCACTTCTATATGTCCTTTCAACATCTTGATAAAATATTGTGAAATGGTTAATCCTAACCCACAGCCTGTATAAGAAACTTGAGAAGCTCCTTTACAAGAGTAAAATCGATTGAAGATATTAGGTATTTTTTCTTTATCAATACCACAGCCTGTATCTTCTATTGTTATCTCTGCACCCAATATATCATTCTTTAGACCAATAGAAATGGTTCCTTCATCTGTAAAGGACCAAGCATTATGAAGAATATTATTTATAGCACGTTTTAGAAGATGACCATCTGTTAAAACAAAGACAGGATCCTTTTCAAATTGTAGATCAAAATTGATATCTAAATAGATAAATTCTTTGTATTCAAATGACTTGTAAATAGACTGAACAAGTCTTGTTAGATCCACTACTTCAATTTTTGTGGTGATATTATTCACCTCTATCGCAGAAATATCTAATATATTGTCCATCATGTTTAACAAACTATCACCATCTTGGTGTACTCTTTGTTTAAAAGATACACGCTCCTCAGGACTATAATATTCATTGTTTGCGAGTTCCATAAACCCAAGAAGACTATTCAAAGGTGCACGTAATTCATTATTCATATTTGAGACAAACTGATTGGTTAAATATCCGACCTCCTTCAAATTACTATTCTCTAATTCTAAATCTTTTATTGTATGGTGGTAGGTTGTTATATCACAACCTATTAATATAATAGAAGCAACTTGTCCCAATCGGTTCAATTGAGGGATCGCTGAAATATCAATCACTGAGTTCTTTCCTTTAATATTAAAACAGATACTTCTCTTACGAATTTTTTTCGTCTTAAAGCATGCCGCAATCATCGAACCATCAAGCCCCGTAATGTTAAGAATGGTATCATGAATAGATTGGCCAATCACTTCATGCTTCTCTAATGATAAAAAGTCAAGTAACGTTTCATTTGCATAGAATATATTGTATGCAGAATCAATTTTTAAAATAAAGTAGTTTACTGTATTAAGAGAGTCACACTCAAAGATATCTCGTGGATATGCAGGGATCTGTTTAACATTCTGTATCTCATAGAAGGAGATCCCCCACATCTCGGACTCCGTAAATGGATATATAAAGAGGTTATATAATTTGTTCGTACCCTTGTTTATCACACAGGTTGAGATATGGGCAGACACATCCTTTTTGTACGTAATAAAATCTTGAGATAAATCTATTTCAGGAAAGAGCTTATCAATAGCCCATCCCTCTAACTCCTCTTTTGTAATCCCTATAATTCGTGCCGCTTTTTCATCTGCACAGTCTACATATATTTTATTTGTCTTCGATCGATCTCCATCTCTCTTTGAAGTCCATAAAAGACCGTTATTGGGCAGGTCTACAAAATCATAAAGATTTGAGTTGGCTAGTCGACATGTGTTTCTACTTCGTATTTTAGAAGTCACATCATATACTTTTCCCTCTAGTATATAAAAACCATCGTCAGATACAAATTTGGCATTTATCTCTTGTTTTGTATAAAGAGATTTTCCATCACCTAAATCCCACTTTAATAGAACAGGAAACGTTTCTGATAGAGGATGATTGATAAACAGTTTGAATATTTTTTGGAAAGAACTATCCAAATAGGAAAGTAACTTAGAGGCTTCAAAACAGCATGTTAAAATATTATCTAGAAACTTTACCTCCTCATTATACTGAATCTCAAAGTATTGATTTGTACAATAATATTTGAAGTCAGCCCCATCTATTTCATCACAAATACTCTTCTCTACTAGAGAGTGTTTGGCATAATCCATAGGGGTTTGAATAAGATCAAAAGAGATAAAAAAGAAGATGCTATTTTCAACCTTTAAAGCCTTTATTGCAACACTATAAAGCTTCTCTTTAATAATAAAGTGCTCTGTATAAACATCAGAATGGCACAAAGCTTTAGGAATAAGATCTGCGATAAATAACAAATCCGGATCCACCAATAATTCCCCTTGAATATCTAATTGGAATGCTTCGTTGAAACGCTTGTTAAAGCGAAGGACTTCTAATGTATCGGTAATAATAATTGCTGGCTTCTCATAAGACTCAAAAAGAATATCAACAATTCCATTACCGAATTTGCTATTCTTATCTCTTGCCACATCCTCATTGTTGCTATTTTGAATATTTAATATCATACCTTATTGCATTCAAACAAATTACTGCACAATAGTATTAAATGGTTCCCCTTTAAAAGAGGATGATTGAGAAACTATTTTTGCGGATTCATTATAATAATCATGTTGGAAAAATAGCACCCATTTTTTTTGGTAAGCCATCGAAATAAAATCTATCTTCTCATTCATTGCATCAATAGGAAATAGGTCATAAGAAGCAATCCATAATTGTGGGATATGTGACATGGTTGGGATGAAATCAGCAGCAAAGACAACGCTCTGTTCTTCATGATGTATAACAGGAATAATTTGTCCAGGAGTATGACCATCCATATAGAATAACTCTAAAAACTCCCATGGCTGAGCACCATTAGAAAGAAGATTCAACCTCCCACTTTGTTCCATTAAATCGAGATCCTCAAAGTGGTATGCAGCAGACTCTCTTGGATTATTGGCATGAGCATTTATCCATTGTTTATCTGATACGTGATACGTTGCATTAGAAAAAAGTTCTCGATGCGTACCATCTCCAAAGTCAAAAGCCCCACAACAATGATCCCAATGCAAATGAGTCAATAGTATATCGGTAATTTCATCAGGAGACACGCCAATACTTTTGAGTGAATTTAATAGATGGGACGATGCATTCACTCCATTATTGCGAATATAACGATCAGAAAAGTTCATTCCACTCCCAACGTCAATGAGAATTTTCTTCTCCTCTACTTCTACCAAAAGGTTTCTCATGGTAAGATTACACCTATTCATTTCATCACAGGGGTAGTATTTTGTCCACAATGCTTTGGGAATAACTCCAAACAAAGCACCTCCATCACACTTAAAATTACCACATTCAATCTTCCGAATTCTCATATATACTATTTAATTACTTTGTTGTAAATATTTCGATAGTTCAAGATAGTAATTCATTTCCATCAAAGCATAGGTAAATTAATATATGTACTATAAATTTTTACTTGAAATTTATAATAAACATTAAATCACTTTAGTCTTTGACGTAAAAAGATTAAATAACCCCATATAAACAACAAAGATTAGAAAGGCCCCCTATGTATTTAAGGGGGTATTTTATATTTGGTGGGTAAATTTAAAAATTATGTTAGTTATAATATCATAATTATATACATAATATATAATAAACAGACGCAATAGTGATCATTTGATACTATTTATCAAAAGAAATAGTATACCAACAAACACGGATATATTATAACATTTAAAAGACATTCACGGGAAGCACTTCACAATTAGCAATCAGTGCAGATTCTTTTATCAACATTATGAAGGCGTTTTTTGAATTGTTCTCTCTTCTTCAAGATAAGAGAAAGTTCGTAAGACTTTACCACAGCTTCAATATCATATTTTTCTAGAAGAATATAGTAGTATCGATTACCGAGGAATACCGCTTTTAAACTACGGCCTGGGTGAGAAGCAATGAACTTAATTAATTCATCTGAAGCACCATTCTTATAGGAGACCTTTTCCCACTTGCTATCCATAAAATCACTATGATGATTTTCTATCCGATCTAGATCTACCTTAGGAGTCTTACAAGACAACTCTTTGTCGTAAACACGTACAGCAGTATGATTTAATGATTTATCTCCAATATAGTTACTGGTGATATATATATTCCCTATTTCATTCAGGTTTACTTCTAAGAAAGATCGATCCCAGCTACGTTTAAAGGTTTGTCTTTTATATACATACCATTTCTTCTTATCGAAAGGACGCTCCTCTACAACAAAATCTTTCATTTTTTGGCGTATTATCATATCACAGCTATCTAAACTATGATTCAATTGATTACAAATATCAGTGTAGATATTCCCTTTCAATTCTTTCAATTTACCAACCATTTTCTCAGCATCAGAATACTTCTTCAAAGCAATATTGATAGTTTCTATCGCAGAGGTCGTATCTTGTTTGGAGAGGAAAATATTAGCACTTTTATAGGATTCGGCAGCAAGTTCAGATTGGCTGGGTCCACAGGCGGACATACACATGACAAGTAAAAGAATTGATATGTATATAATATTTTTCATAGCGACATTTTTTCTATCAGACAAAGCTATATTAAACACAGAATTAATCACACCAACGGATGTTAATTGACTACAAAATAAATAAAAAGAAAGTGGAAACAAATATTATTTAAATAAGTTATATTTATCGGAAATAAAATTCATGTGATGGTTACAATAACGCAACTAGAGTATATAATAGCAGTAGATAACTATAGACACTTCGCATCCGCAGCAGAAAAATGTTTTGTTACCCAACCGACACTAAGTATGCAAATAAAAAAATTAGAAGAGTATCTGGGAGTTACAATATTTGACAGAACCAAACAACCCATTATGCCGACAGATCTTGGGGCAAAAATTATTGATCAGGCTAGAAATATAATCGCAGAAACACATAAGATCGATGAGATCATTAAAACTGATAAAAATGATATTTCAGGAGATCTTAAAATTGGAATTATCCCAACGCTTTCTCCTTACTTACTACCTCTATTTATAGGAAGCTTCACCAAAGAGTATCCAGAAGTAAACATTACCATAGAAGAGTTGTATACTTATGAAATAGAGAAAAAGCTTAAAAAAGATGAACTAGATATCGGAATATTAGTTACCCCTTTGAAAGATGATGAAATAGAAGAGAGGGCTCTTTTTTATGAAGAGATGATGATCTACTCAAATAAAGAAAATAGTTTCAAACAAGATGACGAAATTCATCTAAACGATTTAAATACTCCAGACTTGTGGTTACTCAATGATGGACACTGTTTTAGAAACCAAGTAATAAACCTTTGCAAGCTACAACAAGGAAGACAAGACAACCATAAATTTAAGTTTGATGGTGGCTCTCTTGAAACAATAATTAAAATCGTAGATCGTGAAGGAGGATTTACACTCATCCCTGAACTCGCAGGATTGGATCTCATTAAGAGTCATTCTGATCAGGTTTTATGTTTTTCTGACTATACACCATTAAGAGAGGTGGCTGTTGTATACACGAGACATTACACCAAAAGAAAAATTATTGATCTAATTGCAAAAAAAATCACAGACTCTATTCCTAAGAGAATGAGGAATAAAGACCGAGGAACCATCGTAGAATGGCGATAATTTTCTATTT
The DNA here is from genome assembly GCA_019720755.1 of Prolixibacteraceae bacterium. Lineage (NCBI taxonomy): Bacteria > Pseudomonadati > Bacteroidota > Bacteroidia > Marinilabiliales > Prolixibacteraceae > Halosquirtibacter > Halosquirtibacter laminarini. The sequence goes on along the minus strand of CP081303.1, from coordinate 3,067,648 downwards.
TTGTTTTGCAGAAATAAAAAAATGTATTTCCTTTGCACCGCAATCAACAAAAAAAACATTTGTGATTGTAACAGCAAAGAGAGATGAAAAAAATATTTTTTTTCTTGGAGTTTTAAAAAAACGACATATCTTTGCACCGCTCTTAAAAACTAAGAGCTTGACCATTTCTTTCTTTAACGAAGAAAATGGCCCGTTCGTCTAGGGGTTAGGACGCCAGGTTTTCATCCTGGTAACAGGGGTTCGAATCCCCTACGGGCTACAATTTAACACTATCAATAAAGTAGTGTCGTTAAATAATGGGAATGGCCCGTTCGTCTAGGGGTTAGGACGCCAGGTTTTCATCCTGGTAACAGGGGTTCGAATCCCCTACGGGCTACTTAAATATTGAAGAAGATAATATAAAGAAAAATGGCAAATCATAAATCAGCTTTAAAAAGAGTACGTCAGTCTGAGAAAAAAAGACTGCACAATAAGTACTATGCAAAAACAATGCGTAATGCAGTAAAAACTTTACGTAACACAACTGATAAAAAAGAAGCAACTGAAAGTCTTCCTAAAGTAGTAGCTTTGATCGACAAGCTTGCTAAGATAAATGTTATTCACAATAACAAAGCGGCAAACTTGAAATCTAAGTTATCTCTTCACGTAAATAAGCTTTAATCTAAATAATTTATTTGGAGCTTATTTAATTGATTGAATTTTTCTTACTCTATAATAAATAGAGTCCTCTAAAATATATAGGAGGCCCGTTCGTCTAGGGGTTAGGACGCCAGGTTTTCATCCTGGTAACAGGGGTTCGAATCCCCTACGGGCTACTCTATTGAATTGTCATGTCTTAACAGAAGACTGTTAAGGCCCGTTCGTCTAGGGGTTAGGACGCCAGGTTTTCATCCTGGTAACAGGGGTTCGAATCCCCTACGGGCTACTTAAACTTATTTAAAAGTTAAGTGTTAAAGGTGTAATAGAAATATTACACTTTTTTTTATGTCTAATAAATCGAACTATACCTACTCGATAAAAGACCTTGCACTAGAAGATAGGCCTAGAGAGAAATACAAACTAAAAGGGGCAAAAGCCCTATCCGATTCTGAGTTAGTCGCAATCTTATTAAGATCAGGAAATACTTCCGAGACTGCAATAGAACTAGCTCAACGAATCTTAAAGTACTATAACAACAATCTAATAACACTAAGTAAAAGTAGTGTAAAAGAGCTTGAAAGCTTTCGTGGCGTCGGCGAGACAAAAGCAGTTACTCTTAAGGCAGCTTTTGAATTAGGCAAAAGGAGGCATATTAGAAATAGTGATTTAGTTACCATTCATAATAGTGAAGATGTAAACAAGGCAATCCGATTTGAACTGCAAGACCTTAAACACGAAGAGTTTTGGATATTACTTCTAGATCATCAAAATCACATACTAAAGAAGCATCGTTCTAGTAAAGGTGGATTAACAAGTACCACAGTCGACTTAAGACCAATCATAAAAGAAGCGGTTATTAATTCTGCGACACAGATGATTATTGCGCATAATCATCCATCAGGATCCCTCTCTCCCTCACAAGAAGATATTGTAGTAACGAAGAAGATTAATACAGGTCTGGAGCTAATAGACATCAAATTACTAGATCATCTTATAATAACCAATGACAGCTACTACAGTATGGCTGATCATGGTTTAATATAATGAGTTAATAAAAGTACTCTTTTTCATTTGACAACTATTAACTATATTGAATAAAGCAAAGAATGAACTCTTCGAAATATGTCAATAACCATACTACATAATAAAGATATTAATCGAGAAATGTGGGATAATACAATAAATGAATCCTCCATATGTTCTCCAACCCTTCAAAGCTGGTATCTGGATATTGTGTGTCCAGATTGGCAAGCAGTGATAAAAGAGGACTATAGCATGGTCATGCCTATTGTTCCCTCTAATGATCTAGACCAATATATCCCATACAGTGGAATTATTTCTATTTATCAAGTATATTCTGAAGACGTAGAAGAATTTATCTCAATTCTGCCAACGAAAGTAGATCTTCTAAACCTAAACCCAACCAATTGGCTATTATCTTCAAACAAAACTAAATTAATAGAAACAGAACAATAGTCTATTGAATATCCATATAAAGAGATTAAAGAAAATTTTGATCCAAGTGTTCTTGAATATTCACAAAAGATAAATGGACATATCCTTGAGGTAAAAAATATTCCACTAACCTTGGCATTTATACGTAAAAACATCAAAATTCAATATAACGAAGAAGCACTTTTTTCAAGAATATCAGATGTCATAACCCATATAATTAACAATAAAAAAGGTATTGCGATTAGTCATATTAACGACAAAAAACAGATTACGTCGTTAGTAATACTTCTCTTTAATCAAAACTACATTCATCTTTTCTTAGCAATATCAGACGATACAAATAACATAAAAAACATATACCAACTCCTCACCATGTTTGTTAGAGAAAACGACATGTCTAGCATGTTAATCGACATCCCGAGAAGCAACAACCGGTATATACAGATCAATCCTAAACTCATTGGCACATACAACATTAGATATCAAAGATGGATAAAGTAAAAATAAAATACGTTTTCACTTGACTTGATAATTAATAATTTATTAATTTTGTCCCAAAATTACATATGGTCCACATTATTGGTGAAAACAATTCACTTTTTAATAACTACATCGCAGAGATTAGAGATGTTGAAATCCAGAAAGATCCAATGAGATTTCGTAGAAATCTAGAAAGAGTTGGTGAAATAATGGCTTACGAAATTAGTAAACATCTTGAATTCAAAGATACTTCAGTGCAAACACCACTTGGAGTAGCACCAGTTTCTGTTGTTGAGAACAATATCGTACTAGCAACGATTCTACGTGCAGGCTTGCCCCTTCACCAAGGTCTACTTAATTCGTTTGATAGAGCAGAAAACTGTTTTATATCGGCTTATAGAAAGCACAATGAAGGAGAAGATATCTGTATCGAATTCGAATACATTGCTTCCCCATCATTAGATGACAAGATTGTGATTCTTTCAGATCCTATCCTTGCAACAGGTTCATCAATGGAAGTTGGTTTTAAAGCACTTCTTGAAAAAGGGACTCCTAAGCACGTACATATTGTCTCTGTAATTGGTAGTGAACCAGGTGTTGAATACGTTAAGAAGCATTTAGGAGAAGAGAACGTGACTCTTTGGGTAGGTGCCGTTGATAAAGAGCTAAATTCAAAATCATATATTGTTCCCGGTTTGGGAGATGCTGGAGATCTCGCATTCGGTTCAAAGATTGATTCAAAATAATAAAAAAGGTGAAGTTTTACTTCACCTTTTTTATTTGGGTGTCATCCCCAGATTCTATTAAGAGCTCATTTATCGTCTTCTTTGATTTAGGGTGTAACCACTTAGGTTCTATATCTTGAAGTGGTAATAGAACAAACTTGCGCAAATGCATTCTTGGATGAGGCAAAACTAATATTGGATAGTCATCCAAAACACTTCCATTAAAATCGATAATATCGATATCCATTGGTCTTGAAGCATAGCCTTTCCCTTTCCTTAATCTTCCTAGTTCAGCCTCTATCTCTAAAGCAGAATGGAGCACTTGCTCTGCCGATAAGATGGTCTCTATCTTAACCACACAGTTTATAAAGTTTGTATCCGATTCGAAACCCCAAGGTTCAGATTCATATAACGGAGAGGTCTTTATAATACGGCCAACCACCTTCTTTAAATGATATTTTGCATTTTCTAAGTTACTTATCATTTCACCTTGATTTCCTCCAAGGCCAATAAAGACAAAATTCATACTATTTTTATTTTAACATTTTGTAATTTTAAGGTAGGAAATACTACCTATTAGTATATTAACTTTATAACTATTAATACGACGTACTATGAAATTCTTAAGAAACCTACTTGCTTCCATACTAGGTTCCATCATTGGCATTGGATTGCTATTTTTTATTGGAATCATTATCATCAGTGCTATTGCTGTTGCCACCTCTGGTGATAACACAGTAGTGAAAGATAACAGTGTTTTGGTCATCAAATTAAACAAACCTTTTGTTGATAGAGTCCAAGACAATCCTTTTGAAGAGTTTGATCTCCCTTTCTTTAATAATCTTAGTGCATATGGTTTGTATAATATGAAATCCAAGCTTGAAGATGCAGCAAAAGATCCAAAAATCAAAGGTATTTATATTGATAGTTCTTATGGTATTATGGCACCATATGCTACAACAACTGAATTTAGAGACCTACTTAAGGAATTTAAGAAGAGTGGAAAATTCATATACACATACATTGAAAATACAGAAACAAAGACTTACTATTTGCTTTCTGTTTCCGATAGTATTGTTGCTAATCCAAGAGGGTATATCTATTTCAGTGGACTTACAACAGAGAGAACATACTTTAAAAATGCTTTAGACAAAGTTGGTGTTGAAGTCCAAGTATATAAAGGAAGAGGGAATATATACAAATCAGCTACCGATCAGTACACTCGTAGTAGCATGAGTAAGGAAGATAGAGATCAAGCGGTGAAATATCTAGGAGACATATGGGGTGTCATCAAAGAACAAATCTCATCTTCAAGAAACATTTCACAAAACGATATTCAAGTAATTGCTGATGATGTTGCCACCTTTGGAAATAACGAAAAAGCATTAAAGAGTGGATTAGTTGATGCTTTAAAATATAAAGATCAGGTAATCGAAGACCTAAAGAAGCTTTCAGATAGAGAAGAGGATGATAAACTGAACCTAGTAAGCATCTCAGACTACAAATTAACAGACTCAGATGAAGATTTAAAGAAATTCTCAAAAGATAAAATTGCGATAATTTTCGCACAAGGAGCTATTGTAGACAACACAATGAAAACGAGTGAAATAAACCCAGAAAAGATCGCTCGTTCAATTCGTAAAGTAAGAGAAGATGAAAATGTAAAAGCAATCGTATTGCGTGTGAACTCTCCTGGTGGTAGTGCTTATGGCTCTGAAGTAATGTGGAGAGAAATAGCTCTTGCGAAGGAAGTAAAACCTGTTATTGTCTCAATGGGTGATTATGCTGCTTCTGGCGGATATTATATGTCATGTGCAGGAACTAAAATTATTGCCGATAAAAATACAATCACTGGATCGATAGGAATCTTTGCAACCATTCCAAATGCAAAAAAACTAATCCAAGACAAGATTGGAGTAACTAGCGATTATGTTTCTACTAGTAAAAATGGAGCACCTCTTAGCATTATGCAGCCATTAACTAGTTTTCATAAAGGCATGCTAGAAACTTATATCAACAAAGGATACGATCTATTTATTCAACGTGTGGCAGAAGGACGTGGAATGACAAAAGAAGCAGTGCATAAAATTGCAAGAGGACGTGTTTGGAGTGGTCAAGAAGCAATTAAAATTGGGTTGGTTGACAAGATTGGAGACCTACAAGATGCAATACAAGTAGCCAAAGAGGAAGCGAAAGCGGAAGATGCCAAGATTGTTACTTATCCTAAAAATAAAGACCAGATCTCTGCCCTTCTTGAACTTTCAACAGAACAAATTAAGGTTCAACTTATAGAATCAATGATTGGAAAGGATGTTTTCAAAGTATGGAATGATGTAAAGTCAGCCAAAGAGATGAATGGCGTTTATATGATGCTTCCATATAAAGAAGAGATTAACTAATAAAAGACAAAATATAACATTAAGAAAAAGTTCATTTGATTATAAATCAAATGAACTTTTTTTTGACTTATCTTTTATACTTTTGAAGAGAATAAAGTATATAACAAAACAAGCTTAGTGAAAAATATTATTCTTATACCCCTATCTTGGATATATAGTATTGTAACATACATTCGAAACTTACTGTATGATTATAATTTGATCAATAGTACGGAATATTCTCAACCGATTATCTCTATTGGGAATATTACGGTAGGAGGAACAGGTAAAACTCCTCATACGGAATATCTTATAGAATTATTGAAGCAAAAGTTTAAAGTCGCAACGCTATCTAGAGGTTATAAAAGAAAGACATCCGGATTCTTAGAAGTTACAAATGAATCCACAGCTCAAGAAGTTGGAGATGAACCTCTACAGATGAAAACCAAACATAAAGATGTCATTGTCTCTGTGGATGAACAGAGAGTACGTGGTATTGATATTCTTCTTTCTAAAGAAAAAGAGTTGTGCCCTGATATCATACTTCTAGATGATGCATTCCAGCACAGAAAAGTAAATCCTGGTTTACATATACTATTAACCGATTTCAATCGCTTAATCACTAGAGACCATATACTTCCTTATGGTAGATTAAGAGAATCAGCAAGAGAGCGTTATCGTGCACAAATTATTATTATAACAAAATGTCCACGAGTAATTAAGCCTATTGAAGAGCGTTTGATCATAAAAGAACTTGATATTAAACCATTTCAATCTCTTTTTTTTACAACACTAAAGTATGGTTTCTTACAACCCGCTTTAAAGAATCAAAAAGGGGTTGAACATTCATTAAAAGGCAAAGAGATTCTTCTTTTCACAGGTATTGCAAATCCTACACCTCTAGTAGATTATCTTAAGTCCCAAGAGGCTGAAGTAACCTTATTGGAATTCCCAGATCACTACCAATTTAAGAAATCCGATTTTGAAAATATTGTAAATCAATGGGAGAAACTATCTAGTCAAGAGAAGCTAATATTGACTACAGATAAAGATCTTATGAGAGTTAAAGATATTGAAGGTCTTCCGCTTGCCATCGAGGAAAACCTATACACAATTCCTTTAGAGATCGAGTTTATTGGTGAAAATAAAAACTATTTTGACACAAAAATAATGCGCTATGTTAGCGAGAATACGAGCAATTTCAACATTTCTACAAAACAATTTAGAGCTTCACCTAGTTGATGTTGTTTTTGTTACGAATAATCTAACTAAGGCTATTTGCGATAGTGCACTAGACGTAACACCTGTCGAATGGGACAAGATACCTGGATGTAAGGAACAAGAAAGAGTTGAGCTATTCACTTTACACTACCAGAATTACAAAATCCTACTTGTCGGCTACAGCTATAAAGAAAACCATACAATCGGTTTTCTTTTGGAAGCAATAAGCGATTCATATCACAAAAAAATAATCTTCTTTGACTCCTATCAGAATAATAGATTAGAGAAGCCGCAAATAGTAACGATAAAAGAGGCATTGGTCTCAGCTCCATTGCCATTTAGAGGCTTTGATAATCTAGATATTAAGAAGGCATGTGAATATGGAAAAATATCCAATATTCATTCGGTAGCGACCACAGAACAGTTGAATGGTAATCTGAATATTCCTACTATGGTATATCCTCAAGAGATACTTCTTCTTGTTCGAAAGATAAATTGGACAGATGCTCCTTGTTGCATGATTCTACTATATACTCCTTCGATAGAGATAAGTTATACAACCAATCTGTGCAGATATTTCTTATCCTGCTTCAGACAAATAGAAATCAACAAGTATAATTTGACATAGAAATTCAGTCAACTTAACAATTGTTACTAAAAACACTTCTTTTAGGACAGATATCTACGATTTTTAAATTATTACACTAAATTTGTATCAATTAATAATATAAATAGGTCTATTAGAAATATAGACACTCTATAATGATATAACTGTTGTCATATGAAAGTTGCAATTGTTGGAGCTAGTGGTGCCGTGGGACAAGAGTTCCTAAGGGTACTTGAAGAGAGAAATTTCCCCTTAACTGAATTAGTACTATTTGGATCAAAAAGATCTGCAGGTAGAACATTCCCTTATAAAGGAGAGATACTGACTGTAAAGGAGTTAAGTCACAACGATGACTTTAAGGATATTGATATCGCACTCACGTCTGCAGGAGCTTCTATAAGTAAAGAATATTCAGATACCATTACGAAATATGGAGCTATAATGATTGACAACTCAAGTGCATTCAGAATGGATGAGAACATCCCTCTTGTTGTTCCAGAAGTCAATGCAAAAGATGCAATTAGCTATAAGAGCCGTATTATTGCAAACCCCAACTGTACTACGATACAGATGGTCGTTGCACTCAAGCCGATACACGACCTTTCTCCAATTAAACGAGTACATATAGCAACCTATCAATCAGCAAGTGGTGCTGGGGCATCTGGAATGGATGAACTTCAAGCACAAACAGAACAAATTGCAAAAGGAGAGAAGGTTGATGTAAATGCATTTGCACATCAACTAGCGATGAATGTCATTCCTCATATTGATGTATTCATGGATAATGATTACACAAAAGAGGAGATGAAGATGTATCATGAGACCCAAAAGATTATGAATAGCAACATTCAAGTCAGTGCTACTGCTGTACGTGTTCCTGTTCTAAGAGCACACTCAGAAGCGATATGGTTGGAGACAGAGTCTCCATTGGATATTGACACAATCAACAAGGCATTTGACCAATTTAATGGAGTAACACGTATCGATAATCCTTCTGAAAAGAAATATCCTATGCCTCTTGATTTAGCAGGTACGGATGATGTATATGTAGGAAGAATACGTAAAGACATCTCTAATGAGAATGGAATTGCTCTTTGGACAGTAGCTGATCAAATAAAGAAAGGGGCTGCACTTAATGCCGTTCAGATTGCAGAATATCTTATAGAACAAGATTTCTTTAAAGCATAATAACTTATCGAGGTCAATAAAAAGCCCAATATTATTTTGAATAATATTGGGCTTTTGAATTTATTTTAATCATATAGTTGAAACAAAATGTTTAAAACGAAACGTTACATTTCGTCTCCAGTTTCATCATAATAGTTAAATAGAAAATCATTATATGGGAAGCGTTGAACATGAATCTTCTTTACTTCATGATAAAGCAACTTTTTAAAGTCTTCCATGTTATCTTTCTCTTTTGCAGAGATAAATATCGCTTGATCATTAGACTTTGCCATCCAAGTTTGCTTCCACTCTTCTAGACTAATATTCTCTCTTGTAGAAGGGGTAAGATCATCTTCTTCTTTCGGCGTGTATTGGAAAGCATCTATCTTATTAAAGACATAGATCATCTTCTTATCAGCAGCACCAATCTCTTTTAACGTACTATCAACAACCTCAATTTGATCCTCAAAACCTTCATGAGAGATATCAATTACATGAAGTAAAATATCAGCCTCTCTTGTCTCATCAAGTGTCGATTTAAAAGAATCAACCAATCCATGAGGTAATTTACGAATAAATCCAACTGTATCAGCAAGCAAGAATGGTAGATTCTGAACCACAACTTTACGAACAGTAGTATCTAATGTAGCAAAAAGTTTGTTTTCAGCCAACACTTCTGATTTACTCAGTACATTCATCACAGTAGACTTCCCTACATTGGTATATCCAACCAAAGCAACACGTACAGACTTTCCTCTATTTTTACGTTGGGTTGCTTTCTGCTTGTCAATCTTCTGAAGATCTTTCTTTAGACGTGATATCTTATCTAAAATAATTCTTCTATCCGTTTCAATCTGAGTTTCTCCAGGACCACGCATACCAATACCCCCACGTTGACGCTCTAAGTGAGTCCACAATCTTGTCAATCGTGGCAACATATATTGATATTGAGCGAGCTCTACCTGCGTACGAGCACTGGCTGTTTGGGCATGACTCGCAAATATATCTAGGATTAGATTTGTTCTATCAAGCACCTTTACATTGAGTACCTTTTCAATATTTCTCAATTGAGTCGGTGATAGTTCATCATCAAAAATGATAGAATCTAAATCATTAATCTTGACAAAGTCATGAATCTCTTCTAATTTTCCAGAACCAACAAAGGTAGCACGATTAGGCAGTTCCATACGTTGTACAAAACGACCAAGCACATGAGCTCCAGCTGTTTCTGCCAAAAAAGTCAATTCATCAAGATACTCTTCTACTTTTGATTCGCCTTGACTACTATTAATCAAACCAACAACTGCAGATTTTTCTCTATCTTCAATATTTATCTCTTTTGATTCCATCTTAAATATCTATCTATTGAATGTAAAAACCCCGACCTTGTCCGATAAGGACAAGACCGGGGTGTATCTAAAATATCTTACAATCCCTATTATTGTAATTGGAAGTTAATAGGTACAGAGAATGATACACGTACTGCTTTACCACGTTGCATTCCTGGCTTCCATCTAGGAAGAGTTTTAACAACACGAATAGCCTCTTTGTCAAGAGATTTATCCACACCACGAATAATACGAACATCTGTTACACTACCATCCTTTTCTACAACGAAAGATACGAACACCTTACCTTGGATACCGTTCTCTTGTGCAATAACAGGATATTTAACGTGCTTACCTAAATACTTTTGAAGAGCCGCATTTCCTCCAGGGAACATTGGTGGATCTTCAACAAATTGAAACACCTTTTCTTCATCAACAGCTTTTTCTTCCTCAACTACTTCAGCCACTTCTACAGCTGTTTCATCATCCGCCTCTGAATCCTCGATTTCCATCTCGTCTTCAATATCTTCATTGTCATCCACAATCGTAATCATATCAGCAAGTTGTGCTGGTGGTGGTGGCGGTGGTGGTGGCGGTGGAGGCGTTTGAGCCTGCGTAACTGGTATAATCTCATCTTCAACTTCTGCCTGTTGCATCTGCCCAAAACCTTCTGTTTTTTCCGGCTGAGTAGTCCAAGCAAAAAGACGCCAAATGATTAGCAGTGAAAGAGCAAGACCTAACCATACCATGGTTGACCTTTTGCTTTCCAAGTCTGCTTTGGGAGTTTTTTTGGGTTCCATAATCCTACTTTAATTATTCTGAAACGTTTTGTATTCTTTCTTTTTGAGGTGTTAAAGATAAAAATAAAATCGAAAAGATAGTAGTTTTCACAACTTTTTATGGTGTAAAAAAAGTCATATCTATAGTACCTCAACCGACATTATTAAACAATAAATGAGTCAAAATGAACATTCAGGAAACTCAATATTGAGAGATTATCAAGACAAAAACAGGTTACTGCATAAACATAAGTTTTCGTTCATAACTACTTTTAACTTCCAATACAAACTCTGGAGTTAGCGACTTTCGATAAATACGTATTGCACTTCGGTAAGTACCATCTAAGCGTAAAGAACAGAGTGCAGAATCGAAGTTCAGACCTTCCCAGTTAAGGTGAGCCTGTCTATCAAGTCGTTCAAATTCTTTCCATTTTAAGAAAGAGGGCAAGGCAAAATATGCATGATTGTTTTCCGTATTATCGAAATATAAATCTTCGGCAATTTCACTTAGTTCAAAGAACTTATCCACCTCTACATTTGCTTCAAAAGTTAATTCAGGATATTCATTCACCTTAAGTTTATACCCATATCTATCGAAACACTCTTGTAATTCTACTATTTTCTGATACCCTTCAATACCTCTTAGTCGTATTCCATAAAGCGATTCTCCAGCGATTCTTAATTGCACTTTCACAGCATCTAGATCAATCAATTGGGCCACTTTCATTAATTCAATAGTATGTTCTAAACATGAAAGTGGATAATTATGATCAAACATGATATAAAAATATACCGGAGTATGCCCTTGTATTCTTTCTCCATAATAACCATAGAAAGGATTTACCACTTCGAAAACTAATGTATTGGGAATGATATGGTCTACCACTCTATTTAGGCTTTCTCTTTTGAACAAGTTGCCATGTACTTCAATATTATTCATAAGCCAAATTGGTTAAAGGTTTCTCTTAACAACTTAAATTATATAAATTAAACCACATAGAAGATAAAATGTTCGGGTAAAATAGGATTAGTGGATCTGAACCTGCAAAAAACCCAATTGTTTTTCATATTTTTAGAATGAGGCAATCAAATCATACTCAGAGGCTATGAACAAAAAGACGGACGCACTGAAGAATTTTCATCCTATAAGAATCATCCTACCAATATTAATAGGATTAATGGTCGCATTCTATTTATTCTATAATGAACGAGATCAAATAGAAGACTTCTCCTTCTCCAGCGAGGGTAAATGGTTTATTTTAGGAGCTTGTGCGTTGATGCTTACGAGAGATATTGGATATATCATCCGTCTACATATATTGTCTAACCAAAAACTTACATGGCTACAATGTACCAAGATTGTATTTCTATGGGAATTTGCATCAGCCATCACCCCCACCGCAATTGGAGGGACAGGAGTGGCCGTTTTCTTTCTTCATCACGAAAAGATGTCATGGGCTGAAAGTACAACAGTAGTGATGGCAACAAGTTTTTTAGATGAGCTATTTTTTGCCATTAGCTTTCCGATATTACTAATTACCATAGGAGGCGAAAATCTATTTGTTCAATATGAAGAATCCACTTTTGTAAACAACCTAATATGGTTTGCTATAGCTGGATATAGTATCAAATTATTATACATCTTATTTGTATCCTATTCTCTTTTCTTCAATCCAAAACTCTTCAAAAAACTAATCGTGTCGATCGCCTCTCTTCCATTTATCAACAAATGGAAAAAGGCTGCAATTCAATATGGAGATGAGTTTATCACAGCATCATATAGTTTACAGAAACGCTCCTTATCTTATTGGATCGGTTCGTTCCTTTCCACAGCATTATCTTGGATTTCTCGATATTGGACTGCAAATCTCATCATATTAGGAGTTACCATCTCATCCACCTTACCATCTCAAGATATTTTCCAAATGTCGAACCAATTAATCATCTTTGCACGACAGTTAATTATGTGGATTATGATGATGGTTATGCCTAGTCCAGGTGGAGCAGGGTTCTCCGAATTTTTATTCTCAAGATATATGGTAGAATTCATTCCTGCAGGGCTCGAAAACATGGTCGCTTTAATTTGGAGATCTGTAAGTTATTATCCATATTTATTGATTGGATCCATTCTTTTCCCTATATGGTTACGGAGAAGTTTTAAAAAGAGAAAAAAATGATTGAACAGAGAGTGATAATAGACTCATCGTTAGGTAACATCACTATTAGAAGAGGACGTACCAAAAGTGCATTACGAGCAACATTTAAAACAGATGGTACAATATCAGTCAGTACACCTAGTACGATTAGTTGGAAAGAGATCGAAAATTGGATAGAAGAAAATAGAGACGCATTTATCGCAAAAAAAATCCAAGCAACTAAAGATAATAACGTAGCTTTACCAACCATCCTCTCTATAAACAATTGTTGCTATTGTGTGAAGTATGAAAAGATACTAAAAGCAAAAGTAGAACATACCACCTGTGGAGCAAACCTCATTCTCCCACAAGGAGGGGATACTGAAAGGAATAGACAGATACATGAGATATTTCTAAACAATACTCTAAAACTCGAAGCTCAAAAATCAATTCCCAAACGACTCAACTTTTGGAGCACAAAACTTAATTTACCGTTCAATAGTTGTTCCATAAAGAACAACAAAACAAATTGGGGAAGCTGTTCTTACTTGGGAAATATTAATTTAAATATGCACCTCATTCGATTGCCCGAGCATTTGATGGATATGGTTATTATTCATGAACTAGCACACACGATCATTCCAAATCACGGAAAAGAGTTTAAAGCATTCATGAAGAAAATAATACCAAGGGTAAAAGAGATGGAGCAAGAGCTAAAAACATACCATCCTCACCAATGGTCATAAATAAAAGAGGAGTATACAGCATGAAGTGGGAAAAATTAATTTGCGCAACGAGATTAGGACAAGAAGATAGAATAACAGAGAACTACGACCACCGCTCTCAATTTCAGCGCGATTACGATCGTATAATCTTCTCTCCTTCTTTTCGTCGACTACAAAATAAAACACAAGTATTTCCGCTTCCAGGATCCATCTTTGTTCACAATAGATTAACTCACAGTCTAGAGGTTGCAAGCGTTGGACGTTCTTTGGGAGCGATGCTAGGGGCAGAATTAATAAAAAGAAAAGAGTTAGACTGGCAAAGAGCAAGTGAGATTGGACCAATTGTTGCATCAGCCTGTTTGGCCCATGACTTAGGAAACCCTCCATTTGGGCATTCGGGAGAACATGCAATTTCCGACTTCTTTACAAATCATTATGGGCGTAAGTTTCAAGAACAATTCACCGAAGAGCAATGGACTGATTTCACGCAATTTGATGGAAATGCCAATGCTTTTCGCCTTTTATCTCATCAATTCATCGGACGAAGAGCAGGTGGATTTGCATTAACCTATTCGTCCTTATCCTCAATTGTTAAGTATCCCTACGAATCCACACACACCATCATACAGAAATTTGGATTTTTTCAGGATCAGAAATCAACGTATGCTAAAATTGCAAAAAAGTTAGAGATCCCATATGATGGAGCTAAATATGCACGACATCCATTGGTATATCTTGTGGAAGCAGCAGATGATGTCTGCTATCAAATAATGGATATAGAAGACGCCTTTAAAATCGGTATATTAACCTATTCTCGTGTTCAAGATCTTTTGATACCATTTCACAAAGAGGAATCCACCTTTAAACAGACACAAAAAACACTAAATTCAATACTTGACTTAAGTGAAAAGGTAGCTTACTTACGATCTATTAGTATAGGAAAACTAATCAACGAATGCTTTGAACAGTTCATATTACAATATGATGTAATCATGGAAGGGGAAAAAATTAAACCTCTGATCAAAAATGTTTCATCCACATCCCTTAGAGCAATTCAGAACATACAGAAAGTTTCTAGGGAAGAGATATATATGCATAGAGAGGTGGTTGAGATTCAGATTGCAGGACACAAGATAATCACCACACTACTGGATCGATTTATCAAAGCACTAGAGAGTCAAAACTCCCCTCATTCGAAAAACCTATTAAGCTTAATCCCAAAGCAATATGATATCCATAACGATGATACCTACAAACAGATATTAGCTATTGTAGATTATGTATCAGGAATGACAGACGTCTATGCATTAGAGTTATATAGAAGGATGGAAGGTATAACAGTTCCTGCATTTTATTAAAATGCAGGAATATTTATATCTACATCTGCTTTTTAAGAAGGTTGACATTATTTTGAAGACGTTCAATCTCCTCTTTTTGTTTGTTAACCTTGCCTTGAAGTACTTTTATGGATGAAGAAAGATCATTTTTCTCTTTTTCTAAAGAAGCAACCTTTTTATCGTAAGAAGAGATCTTCTTATTTAAAAGAGAGGATTTATCTTTTTCATTATTTAGAGTATATTTCACATCAATCAACTCAGCAGTCTTGGCCTCAATCTTTTTCTTAAGTTCAACGACTTCTGCTTTATTTTTGTCAATTGTCTTATTTAAAGAGACTATTTGAGTACTTAATTGACGACTCTCATTTTTGTATACAAACAATAACTCCTCGAGTTCTCCACTTTTTTCCTCATTTTTCTTCGACTCCAATGCCATTCTATTTGACACATCATCGACTTTGCTCAACATCTTAATGTTGCTATATTCAAGATCTTCTCGTATTTTATCAAAAGCAGCACTTCTATCCTCAAGCTCCTTTTGAGTCGAAGCCAACTCTTTCTTTAATGAAACCACATGCGAATCACTTTTCTTCTTTAGTGATTCAAGCTCCACATATTTCTTCTTAGAAACACACGAAGCCAATGCAACGGTGATAATTCCGCAATAAATAAAAAACTTTTGATTCATAATCCATGTTTCTCTTATATTGTTTGTATTAACATCGACAAGAACAACTTTCGATATCCTTTCCTAACAAAGATAACAATTCTATTGATGTTTTGATGATAACCCATATTATTAACACCGACCATCAATCCTTGTTCATAAAAAATGGCAAAACTACTCAAAACTCCTCATCCAAAATTATTGAGATTCATTCATTACAAAAGGTAAAGACTCTATAACCAACCAAATATTCTACGAATGATAGAGGGTCCACAAAATAAAACAACTTCGTACTCAATTCGATAACATGCAACTTTCAATAGAGAGCAAATCATTAAGCAAAACAACAGGATGTCGTAAGTTCGGAAATAACACTCTCAGAAGAACCAGAGAACCCTTTTAAACTCGTCCTTTAGTTACGAATCACGAACCGATCAGTTACCCTTTGATTACCCCTAGAGGGTCTTACCTATTGAATATTAACTTACTGAAACACAGTGCAACATATTGTTTTTGAGTGCGTTGGTGAAATTACTAAATTTACACTACCTTAGAATTAAGGGTTGAGTAATGTGTGTTGTTTCATTAATGTTTCATTAGATTAATTCAAGAATGATATGGCTTCTATAAAATTGGTACTGGTAAATAAGAATGCTGTTAATAAGTATAATATCTCTGTACAGATCTTAAGTAATAGGACTAAAGCGATTTTGAAAACGAATTATTATGTCGAAAAAAATCAATTTAAGGAGGGACGGGTGAGAAATCACCCCAATAGTACTCTGATTAATAAACGTCTGGCTTCTATCCTTTCTGATTATGAACAGAAACTGGATAAGATCTATGTTGAGCAGACTAAGATGACTGCAAAGGAGATTAAGGAGTATCTTTTGAATGTGTATGTTGAAGAGGTTCGAAAGAAGGAGGATGTGGAGTTGTTCTCCTATCTAGAGGAGTATCTAGAGGAGTTGGATCGAAAATATAAGGCTCTTCTTCTGGTTGATAAAAAAGCTTCGAAAAGTACATGGAAGAATTATTCGAATTTATATAAGAACTTACGTAAATTCAAAGGGGATCAACGGGTACTATTTAAGGACATTAATAAAAAGTGGTTGGAAGATTATGAGCAATTTCTTCGGGAAAGTGGTGTGAATACTGGGATATGGACTTATATGAAGAGTTTGAAACATTTGTTTAATTCTTTAATTAATTCTGAAGATCAAAAGTTAAGTGCTGAATGCTATCCATTTCGATATTATAGTATCGCAAAATTTAAGGGAAATAGTACTCCACGATTTTTGAATATTGAAGAGGTTCGATCTGTGATGCACTATGAGACGACCAATGAGAATGAGATTTTTGCTCGAGATACTTTTATTCTTAATTACTTGTTGATGGGTCTTAATTTTAAGGATATGTATTTTATAGAGAAGGAAGATATCCAGGATGGACGAGTGCATTATACTAGGTCGAAGACTGGGGTTAAACATAGTGTGAAGATTGAACCAGAACATCTGGAGTATTTTGAGAGATTAAAGGGTGAAAAGGAGTTGTTTCTTTTCCAAGAGAAATATTCATCTAGAGATGCATGTAATCAAACGATTTCAACGGCTTTGAAAAGAATTTGTGCTAATTTGAATATTCCTGCTTTTGCCATTGGACGAAGTCGATATACTTGGAGTACCATTGCTTTTAATGATTTGAATATAAATGAAACAGTGATTGACTTGGCGTTGGCTCACAAAGTAAGTCATACGTTGGCCGGTGCTTATTACATTGTTAAGAAGGTGAAACTTATGGATGATGCAAATCGTCAAATGATTGATTATTTGTTTGAGACGGGGCCATTTGAGAAAGCATCAGAGTGATGATAATAAAAATCATGTAGTTTATGTTTGTGTGTGTCAGAATAAAGAATTAATTTTAAGTAAACAATTTATGGTGTGGTAGTCATGGGTTGTTTGAGGTGTATTGGAATAATATATTCCTAATATGTCGGACTTAGTTTACTTATCTATCGAAAAGAAAGAGTTCTTAGACTGTTTGAAGAAACAGTTTTATGCTGGCCATGGCAATGGAGTTAGACAAACTCTCATAGAACTCGGTTTAATCACTGCAGATATACGCAAAGCGGAAGCGAAGAAGTTATTAGGATGCTCTACTTATGACCGAGCTGTAGAGAAAGGTTATATCGTGGAACGAAAGCTTAATCCCGAAAAAAGGAATAGTAGTATTGTTGTGTCCCGTTCCCAGGTGTTTTTTGTTCGGGATTTAGTTCTTGAAGGGGATGGCATGGAGGTAAAGATGGTATAGGGTTCGTACGGAGGAAATACGGATTGAATAGAAAGGGCTTTCTATGATAGAGAGCCCTTTCTTGGTGTGTATTGTATTAATCAAAGAACAGCTTTAAGTTTACCAGACAGAATGATATACTAGTTGTTAATTAGTACATAAGCAGAATCAGAAGTGCGATGTATTCCTTCACTATCGGTATAGTTGAAGAAACAATAAGCGTGAACATTTCCACTCAAGCCCAATTCTTTCATGTTAATATTACATTGTGTCGAAACCAGTAAATCAAGTTTCATGCGTGGGAGAACTTTACCATCTTCAGCGATAAATAAGAAATGGATATATGGATCTTTGTATTCATCCTCAAAAGCGTCATACTCCCAATCAATTTCAAACATGTTGTCAGCACTCTTTGTTGCGACGAGATTACGTACAGGAGGTCTTGATCCATTAGAGATGATCAATTTACTGTAATCGATTTTAATTTCGTCTCTTTGTGCATCGTAAGAGAAGTGTTTGAAGTTTTCTTTGATTGCCACATTGTGCGCAGTTTGATGAATGGCTGCTTCATGAAAACTGATTTTAATTACGTCTTGAATGTTCGAGAAGAATTTTACTGCAGCACCAAATTTTTTGCGTTGTTCAATTTGAGATTGGGTGGATGATTTTTTGTACATCTTTGGCTTAGAACGGATGACATCGATCCCTTTCCAAGTTGAACCAACAACAGATCCAACAGTACCAGAGAATCCTCCAAGAATACCTTTAGAAATTTTACCCATGATGAAAAGTTTTAGGTTAATAAACGTTTGTCATGTGCAACTTTATATATATTATATATCAATCGCAAGTGTTTTATAATTAGTGCGTTGTTTTGCTTTTGGATGCGCTGTTTTGCATTTTGATATGGCTGAGTTATTCGTTAATTATGAGTTGTAACAAAACTGGTAGCTATGAAAGATTTATTGATTTTTGTGGTGTGTGTATTTGCTAGTTTGACAGGATTGAGCTCTTTTAATGGAGTGGAATTTTTGGTTTCTTCAACTAAAGATGTGGAAGCTTCGGTTTCTACGAAAGATGGTGTGGAGTCTTTTGTTTCAACGAAAGAGGATGTGGAGGTTGTGAAGGAGACTTTAGATGAAACGAAATTGCGATTGCTTACTCAGGAGCAGAAGTTGGTTTTTATGGAGGAACGTTTTTTTGAGCGTCTGGATGGTGCTGAGGCAAGGATAAATGCTGAGATTAGAGGACAGCAGAAGCAACTGGATAGTTTGCGTGGGTTGATGCATATGGTGCTCTCCTTTTTGATTGGGTTGAGTGGATATCTGATTTATGAGAAGAGAGGAGAAAAGAAGGAGTGATCCTTCTTTTTTTTTGATTATTGGTAAAAATAGATGTGTTATGGTGATCTGTTAAGTGGTGTGATGTTTTGTGTGTTTTTGCTATTGAGGTTATGCTTGAGGGGTGTGTGGTGTTTTGTGTGTTTGCAATGGGATTTACTCGCGTTGTTTTAGGGATTGCGATAAGGCTTTTGTTGCGAACTGGAGGCGGTGTGGAGCTTTTTGAGGGTGCGAGGTACGAAGCAACCGATAAAGGAGGTACGACTGTAAAAGCGTAGCAGCCGAAAGGAGCACGGAAATGCCGTTTGAGGAGACCGATTAAAAAAGATATTCCTTCTGGATGATTTAGCGTAGCGATGATTCCAGAAGGATTTTCTTTTCGGTTCTCCGATGGAGCAATCTCTAAAACAACCCCTTTGAAAGGGCGGGCGGGGCAAATTGTTGTATGTTCTTTTATTGTCTCTATACCTAAAGCCGTTGAGCGAAGCTCATAAGGCATGGGAGGTATAGAGGCATTTGGGGTTTATACGTTCTAGTTTGCTTTCTATTGAGGTATGGTTTCTGCTGTTTGATTTGTTGTATGGTGTTTTTGCTATTGAGGTTTGGTTGGTTTTATGATGATGGACCTGAATAGAGGTGGGGAATTTATTTGAGGAGGTATAGAGATTGTTTTTTGTTTTCTGGAGGTTGATCAGTTGTATGGTGGTTTTGCTAATGTGGTAAGGGTTGTTTTATAATGATGGGGCTGTATGGAGGTGGGGATATTTGTTCTTTTTTGAATGGATGAAGTGTGTTCGGTTGGATGTGTTTTTCTCTGCTGAGGTGAGAATGTGTGATTTGAATCTTGAGGTATTGGAGTTTTGGTTGAGGGGGTTTGATGTTTTGTTTGTTTGCCAGTGGGATTAACTCGCGTTGTTTTAGGGATTGCGAATAGGCTTTTGTTGCGATACTTGAGGCGGTGAGGAGCTTTTTGAGAGTGCGAGGTACGATGCATTCGATAAAGGAGGTACGACTGTAAAAGCGGAGCAGCCGAAAGGAGCACGGAAATGCCGATTGAGGAGACCGAATAAAAAAGATATTCCTTCTGGATGATTTCGCGTAGCGATGATTCCAGAAGGATTTTCTTTTCGGTTCTCCGATGGAGCAATCCCTTAAACAACCCCTTTGAAAGGGCGGGCGGGGCAAATTGTTGGGGATTGTTTCTGGACCGATGACTTTGATGTGGCGAAGCCACGAGAAAGAAGGCCCAGGGAGCTGAACGAATGCTGAAGAAGCGAAGCTTAAAGGCATGGAGTTTCAGGGACAGATAATTGGGTGGGTGGGGCCAACTCGCCTATTTTCTATGAAGCATTATCGGAGGGATATTCTCTGGAGGGGGTGTAAAAATAGATGGTTATCGATCTTAGATCTCTGAGATATTTATACATAGCGTTGTTATATGACTTTTTCCGAGAGAACGAAGGAAAATGTTATATAACCCCAAGCTATGTTAAATAATTATGGAGATCTATGTGGAGAGATAACCTTCTATTTATCCCCCTCCTGGGAAAGAATATTCCGGAGATTATGCGAAATAGAAAATAGACCCGAGGGCTTTATAATTATCTTACATTTTAGTCATAAATTGAAAATT
The DNA here is from genome assembly GCA_019720755.1 of Prolixibacteraceae bacterium. NCBI lineage: Bacteria > Pseudomonadati > Bacteroidota > Bacteroidia > Marinilabiliales > Prolixibacteraceae > Halosquirtibacter > Halosquirtibacter laminarini. The sequence continues at coordinate 3,046,740 of CP081303.1, read as the reverse complement.
TAATTCTTACATTTTATGATTTATTCTCATGATACATTACTCATCTTTAACATTTAAAATACTTCTAATTTTATCTTCTAACTCTATTATCTTTGGGGGTATTTTTTCTCTTATCTCCTTTGAAATTTCTAATAACTCTTTTGAACAATTCTTAAAATAATCAGCAGGAAGATTGCCTTCACGTATGCTTGCTTACACCCAACCAAAATTCTAGCCCTTATCCCAATATTCAATATTTCATCAATTGGCTCACAAAATGATTTTGTAAAGAAAATCTTATTGGGGAATTAGTATGTTATTCTAAATAAAATCAGGAAAATATACTTAATCTTCATTATCGTCTTCATTCATTTCAACATCTACTGGCATCTTTAAATTCTGACTATTCCATCTATCTTTAATCCAAGACACCAATTGCTGTCTTCTATTTTCACATGATTCCTTGTCCCAGTTGTCGTAAACAGAGATTTTCCTCTCTTGCCTAATATCCGAGTTTGCATAGCAGTGACCTTCTCCGAAACTTCCTTTTTTCCTTAGAAAATCAAAATTTGAGTAATGTGAGTTATCAAACGTCAATACAATATTTGATATATCGTGTAAATAAATTTGACTATCATCATTAGACCAATCTTGCAACCATTTAGAGTCTATATTGGGATTTTGTGGAAGAATATGTTCTAGTGTTGAATCTGATAGATCCCTCCATTGAATTTTTGATTTTAAATTCTTCCCTTCCTTTTCGAGTAACCAAAGCTCATATTCAAATAACGTATATTTTAATAATCTACGATATGAATACCAATTAAAAGGTATAGATACTGATGCTAAATAGATGTCATGAGGAGAGTACCATTCGATTAAACCATTTACCCAACTAGAGATGTCATTTATACTATATTCGTTATGGAATAGTTCTTTTGCCCATCTGTAAAATGCAGATTTCCCAGCATTACTTCTTTTCCCAGACCACAAAAACACTCTATACGAAAACAATTCCAAGTTCTTCAGAAGCTCGACATATTGGTCATCATCTATTTGCTTTTTATCAACCCCTATTTTTGCTGAAACAATAAGAGGAAGAAAGTTGGCAATATTACCTGCGTTATGAATTTTTCTTAACCATTTTGATTCTTGTGTGTCTTCTAAGGATGGAATATTAAGTATTGATGCATATTGCTTTGAGACACTAGAAAGTCCATCAATAAACATTTCAATGAACTCCTTCGTTTCTTCTAAACTCTTTTCAGAGAAATCACGTATTGGAATAACCCATTTACTTTTAAATCCTTCATATCCCTCCCAATATTTTGGAATATGTGAACAATAAAGTATCCATGCAATTCGTAAACACTGGTCTTCATTACCTTGACATCTCGCAAGGTTAGTATATATCTCTTTCCATGATTTATTAATCTTGCTTGTTAAATCAGTCCTATCAAAATCTTCCAGAACATTTCTTGATACCCAATATAAAAGATAATTCTTCAACAGTTCCATGGTTGAGAGTCCTTTACCTCTCGAATTCATTAATTCAAAAGTCATTCCTATTTCACACTCTTCTTCAATTGTATAGTAGGTAAAAGAGAGCTTTCTGGTTATTGCATCAAACAATTTATCTAAGTATTCACCTGATTTTTCTTTCAATTGTTCCTCAATGTGGTTCTCAAAATAAGCGTAAGCATACTTTAACCTTTCATCGTGTATTGATGTTGCTTCAATATTCGTGTATCCCTTTGTAACGAGGTCACAAAAGAAATCACTAGAACCATTATTTAAAGACAGTTTGGTCACTCTTTTATTATGAAGAAAATTAATCTTTTCAGCATTATATTCATCCGCTCCTGAATCAATCAATTTTTTAAGAATGACAGATAGGTATAAACATGAAGTCGTAAGCCTTTGTTGACCATCTACAACGTCTACAATATTCAACGTTTTTGTTCTACCATATTGCATGGTAGGTTTTTCTGGTGGTTGAAATGTAACTATCGTTCCAGTGTAATGACTCTTGATATCTTCATCTACTAACGCATCTATGTCTTGTACAAAATCAGACAATTGTTTTTCTTCCCAGGCATACCCTCTTTGATAATCAGGGATTCTAAATAATTTTCCTTCAAGTAAGCTAGCAAAGTTTTGTTTATTCATATATCTTTTGGAATTAAAGAGTTTTGGGTTTATTGTAAATTACGTGGCTTGTTTATAAGATAAATATACATGTAATATCACTTCATTTTAAGTGATATTACATGTGTCTCCATAGAACAAATCGTTTTATATTAGGATGATTTCTTCTAATTGAATGCAAGAGATGTAAAAAACAAAGTGATTTATACTTTATGAATAAGCCCTGTTGTAAATTATAAATAAAGATAACATTCAATAATTTAATTATGTTGATTTGAATGCAAGTTAAGGGTATTATATTTCGTGGATTCAAGCGACAAATGCAACTATTCTATCGAAATTTGTTTATATAGCCATCCCCCTAACTTTTGTATCATAAAGTTCATTAAACCATAATCGTTTAAACATTGTATTGGCACGGTCTTCGGATAGTTTGTTGTAAAACTCCAATTTAGTGTTGATAAAGTTTAGTAGTTCACCATCAATTTCCTCATTGAATTTTTCCTGAATATTGTCCTTGGTGTTGTTCTGATTGAAGAAACTCATTAACTCGTCGTTTGAATAGATTCTGTCTTTCATCTTTTCAAAGTCCACACGGTCATCATCTGTTAAATCTAAACCAAAGGTGTCGTTTAAAACTTTAATGATGTTGGTCAAAAAGTCTAACTCTTCTTCTGGTTTATGACCTCCACCGCCAGGAGTCATACCTTCCATTTCACCATCCCCTGAGACCAATTCTAGATCGGAAGTGTATTTGTGTTGTATTTTATAACTGTGTAGTTCAACTTCACCCAATACATCTAATGGCATGCGTGATTTAATGTAAGGTAATTTCTTTATTAATGCGGTTAGAAAAACATAGTATTTTTCTAACTCTACATCTGTGAAGGTAATTATACCTCTCAAAAAACGATATAGATTGATAAAAGATTTGGCATCGCTCTTAAAGTTTGTTTGCTGTTCTTCGTCCAATTCTTCCTCATATCGGTGGCATACCTCATTTAAAATAGGTTGCAGCTTTTCGAAGTTATCCCCTTTACGGAAGAAAATATCGGCAAAAGCATCAATTTCGTTTTCATACAATAAATTATAGGAATTGATTTTGCTCTGAACATCATACAAAGCATTGGGATCTGTCTGATGCTCTTCTTCCATGTAGTTTTTACCATAGAACTTTTGAAAATCTTCCTGAACCATTTCAGGTTCATTTACAAAATCGAGAACCATCGTTGAATCTTTTCCCTTGGTGGTTCTATTCAAACGACTAAGGGTTTGCACAGTACTTGTTCCACCTAATTTTTTATCAACAAACATGGTGTGAAGCAGTGGTTCATCGAACCCCGTTTGGTATTTGTTGGCAACAATAAGTAGGCGAAATTTAGGCAGTTTTAAAGCTTCGGGTATGCTTGTTTTACCCTGCAGATTGTTCATGTTTGCCTCGGTGTAGTCTTCGCCTGTTTCATCATCGCGAACCGTACCAGAGAAAGCTACTAATGCGCTATAAGGTAGTTTCATTTCACGCATAATATCATCAAACTTGCGCTTAAAGCGTACTGCGTGTAGGCGAGAACGAGTAACCAACATGCCTCGAGCCTTGCCTTGAATTTCGTTTTGCGTTTGTGCCACAAAATGCTCAATCATTATTCGGGCTTTCTTTTCGATGGCATGGTCTTGCAAATCGACATAAGAACCCAATAGCTGAACGGTTTTCTTTTTCTCGTATTCCTTGTCTGGAATAACGTTACGCTTTACAATTTTGTAGTAACGCTTAAAAGAGGTGTAGTTCTTTAATACATCAAGGATAAAGCCTTCTTTGATGGCTTGTTCCATGGAATAGATATCAAAAGGTTCTTTCTTTCCATTTGCCTGAACAGTACCAAATAGCTCAATGGTTTTTGGTTTTGGTGTAGCAGTAAAGGCAAAAAATGAAATATTTTTTTGAACGCCTTTGCTCTTTATCTCGTCAGTAATAATCTCATCTAAATCCTTGTTTTTTGCTTCCAATTCTTCGGCAACTTCCAGAGATAAAGACTTGCGCAAGTGACCAGCTGCATCGCCCGATTGGGAGCTGTGTGCCTCATCGATAATTACTGCATATTTTTTATTTGGCAGTTTGGCAATGGTATCGGAAATAACAGGGAACTTTTGCAGTGTGGTTACAATAATTCGTTTGTTATCAATAATTGCCTGTTTTAAATCCTGACTTGTCATGCGTTCGTCAATGTAAGCAACAACACCAGGGGTATCGTCTAATTGACGTATGTTTTCTTGAATCTGCTTGTCTAAAACCCTACGGTCGGTAACTATAATGGTAGAATCGAACATGGCTTTATCATCGGTGTAGTTCTGATAAAAACCCGATAAACGATAAGCCAACCATGTAATACTGTTTGATTTACCCGAACCAGCAGAGTGTTGTCCTAAATATTTACCTCCCACACCATCTTTGCGAACCGCTTCTAACATGCGGTTTACAATTCTGCGCTGATGAAAACGAGGGAAGAGTAATTTTGTTGATGTTTTTTCCTTTAAGGCTTTTGTCTTTTCATCGTAGTATGTGTCCTTATCAGTTTGAACGCTGATAAAATTTTGTATTAAATCCAATAAAGAGTCTTTACGCAATACATCTTCCCATAGATATGAAGTGGCAAAGCCATTGTCGTTCTTATTTTCTAATCCCTGATTGAAAGGCAAGAAAAAAGTGGAATCGCCTTTTAACTGGGTAGTCATAAAGACCTTTTCGGTACCCACTGCAAAGTGCACCAAACAGCGTTTAAAATCGAGAAAAGCCTCTCCTTTAGGATTACGATCTTTTATATATTGTTTAATGGCATTGTGGTGGTTTTGTCCTGTCAATGCATTTTTAAGCTCCATCGTAACCACAGGAATACCATTGATAAAAAGCACAATATCAATTTCGTTGGTGTTACGTTTTGAATATTGCAACTGGCGAACAATAGCAAAACGGTTCTGTTTGTACCAAGCTTCATGTTCCGGAGTTTTATTGTTCGCAGGTTGAAAATAGACCATATTCAAAGCCTGACCACGGTCTTTTACCTTGTTATGCAGAACATGTAGCGTTTTATTTTTGCTTAAATTACGGGCAACATTGTTTACAATTTGCATATCAACATTGTCTCCGTACTGCTCTTGTAAAGCCTTGTATTTCTCGGGTTGTGTATCTTTAACAAAAGCAATAATCTCACTTGGGATAACACATAGGTCTTTATTGTATTCCTTTGGGGAAACAACATTATATTCCTTTACCTGGTTTACAAGATAATCTTCGATATGTGCTTCAAAATGTATTTCATAAGTTCCTGTTGCCATAAGTTGATAGGTTTTATTTGATAGAGTTTTTAGTCATCTCGTGGTTTTGAATAATTTCTTTTGCTCTTTTAAGCTCAGCTTCTTGATATAGTTTTTGAAGTATAGCCTCACCTTTCTGAACACGATCTTGAAACCACCAGAAAATTTGGTCGATGGATATACCTAAGTGGTAAAGTTTCATATCTTTTTTTAGAAGGCCGTTGAGGGTTCTGATGTTCCACAGTTCACCTCTTAGGGAATAGCCTGGATGACCTAATGCGATGAAACGTTTGTAGTTGTTAAAGAATCGCGAAGCGAGCAGTTTTAGGTTATCATAGTTTATGCAACTTTTGTTTTCTCTTAAACATAGTTGAACATCTGAAACAACTTCTGCACCTGGCAGTGCATATTTGTTTAGTTTGTAAAGATTAAGTATATGATCTTCTAAGTTAGAAGCACAGTCTAGAAATGAAACAAAAGAGAAATAATTACCAAATTCGACATCAAGAAGATATTGATGGATTGAAGAGAGCTCATTTTCTCTTTTCAACCGAGTCTTTTCGAGTTCTAATTCTTTGGTTTTAATTTCTAATAATAGTGTATAGGCTTTTTTTTGTTCTAATGCAGTTTTATATCTTAACTCTTCTAAGTTGTAAATATTTTGTTCTTCTACCTCCATAATATTGTTATCATTTTGTTGTTTTCCAATCACGCACATCAATTTTGCCTGTTACCGCTTCGGAAATGATGGATTGACGATAGAGTTTGAGTTTTTCGATAGAAAGTGATATTTTTTCAATCGTACTATCAATACCTTTTAACTTCACATCTATGTATTGAGCAATTTCTACTTGCTCCTCGAAAGAAGTCCAACATAGCAATATATTATTCAAATTATCTTGTGTCATACTTGGAACAGCAGAGCTTTCCTGATAGTAATCAAAATGTATAGTTTTGCATAGATAATAAAAGAACTTAGGAAATACCGTTTCAGATATTTTCGTATAGAATAGCGTATCAACAGTCCAAAATGGCTCTTCAATAAAAAGAGGATTATCAATAGTACCTTTTCTACCTAATAATACAGATGGCTTATCGTATAGAAAATGTTTAGCCCTGCCAAACTCTCCTCCTGTTCCTAAAACAGGATAACCTCCTTCTTCAATCAAAACTTCTTTCTGGTCTTTACCATTGTGTATTTTTGCAAAATACTTTAGTTTTTTCAATTTCCAATGCTCAGGTATCTTACCTAACCACTCAATGCCACTATCTTTCATAGGTGCATCAGGATTTAAACCTTTCGTTACTGCCTCGTTAATAATTGCCTGGCGTTGCAGTTTTAGTTTTTCAATGAGCTTTTCCTTTTTCTCAATGAGAGTGTCTATTTGGATGGTTTTATGATCTAGGTATGAGGCTATGGTATATTGTTCATTCATTGGAGGCTTAATCACCTCTACATTCATTAGTGCTTCTTGCGTAAGTTTAGGTTGTGCTGCACCTACAATTAAAGGAGTATAATCTATTGTCTCAAGTAACTCTGCAAAATACCTAATACTACCATCAATAGGTTTTAAAATATGAGCATGATTATTAACCCAATATTTTCCTGATGCTATAAATGCTAGTCGTTTACTCCTTGAAAGTAAGTTAGCACCATCTTCTCCTATTAGAATTGTTTCTTCATCAAAAAGATAATTATCAACTTTATCTATAACCCCTGATGCTCCATAATAATCGTATTGATGTTCCTTCATTTCAGCTCTTTCTACGGAACTCAAAGGAATCCTACGACTATTTAAATTGGACAATACATGCTTAATCTTAACAACTTTCCAGTTTTCAGGAATTTTTCCCAGCCACTCAATTCCACTTTCCTTATAATTATCGTACTTCTTCATTAAGCAAGTAGGTCTTTAAGTAAAACACTAATTTCTTTTTCAAGCCCCGAAATATCTTCTTTTATTTTCTCAGAAGATTCTAAGCCTTTGTACTGATAGAAATACTTGGTAAAGTTGATTTCATAACCAATACGTGTTTTATCAAAATCAATCCAAGCTTCGGGCACATGCGGCTTCACTTCCTTTTCAAAGTATTTCTCAATGTCGGCACTTAAAGATACATTTTCTTTGTCGCGTTTTTTGCTGTCCGGTTTTGGTTCCCCTTTTTTGTTGGTTACCACCTTGCCCTTGTCATCTAACTGAGGTTGCTCGATAGTAAGTTGGTAGTATCCAAAATGGTCGTTGTCGTATATTTTGCAGTAGTCGCCTTCTTCAAAATTATTATAGATGTCCGTAATATTGGCGATGAATTGCTCCTCCATGTTATTACGCTTGTTACCCAAACTTTTTTTCATGGGGTTGGCAAAAATGTATTCTACTTTTTTACTGCCATTAGTACCTTTCTCAATGTTGGCGGCTGCATTAATCAATTGTACTTTGCCTTTACGCTCCGCAGTCTTTTTATTGGTAATGAACCAGATGTAGGTGTTAATGCCTGTATTGTAGAATAGGTCTTTAGGCAAAGCAACGATACACTCCAACCAATCGTTTTCGATAATCCATTTACGGATTTCGCTTTCGCCACTACCTGCATCGCCTGTAAAAAGCGGAGAGCCATTGGTAACAACACCAATACGACTGCCTTCGCGTTCCATTTTAGAGATCATGTGTTGCAAAAACAACAACTGTCCATCGCTGGTACGTGGTAATCCGGCATAGAAACGCCCTGCAGGATTTAAGGCTTCGTTTTGTATGAATTTTTGGTCTTTCTTCCAGGTAACACCGTAAGGGGGGTTCGCCATCATGTAGTGGAAGTGCTTGCCAACAAACTGATCTTCAGAAAAAGAGTTGCCGTGTTTGATGTTGTTGGCATCCTCTCCAGTAATTAAAGCTTCAGATTTTGCAATTGCAAAAGATTGCTCGTTTATTTCCTGACCATAGGTTTTAATGGTTGGTTTGTTTGTACTATCTGCAAGTAATACTTGGTCTATATATTTCTTTGCTAAATTTACCATCCCCCCAGTTCCACAAGCAGGGTCATATATTGTACGAATAATACCAGGTTTGCTTAATTCTTCTTTTTCAGGAGCAAAAACAATGGCATTCATTAAAGCAATTACATCACGAGGAGTAAAGTGCTCCCCGGCTGTTTCGTTACTTTGCTCATTTGATATTCTTATGAGTTCCTCAAAAACATAACCCATTCCATGGTTGTCAATCTGGTCGGTGTTCAGGTTCACCTTGCAGATGGCATCAATCATTTCGTAAAGCAACTTGTTTTTAATTAAACGAGCTACTATTCTATCGAATTGGAAGTTTTCGAGAATATTTCTTACATCTGGATTAAATCCGTTCAAATAATTATTGAAGTTAATCTCAATGTTGCGAGGGTCGTCTTTTAACGATATTAGTGTATGCTTTGAAGTGTTGTAGAATTTTAATCCACCTGCCGCCTTACGCAGGATTGGGTCTAGTTTATCTTCTGCAACTTTATCGTGAAAGTTATTGTAGGCATCTCGCACCTTTTGATTTACTTTTTCCAAAATGCAATCTAAACGCCTGATAACAACAAAAGGTAATAGCACATCACCAATCTCATTCTTTTTGAAGGAATCTCTCAACACATCATCTGTAATTCTCCAGATGAATCCTACTTCTACTTTGTTGTTGTTATTTATATCGTTGCTCATATCTTGATTCGATTTCTTTCTTTTTTTAATGACACTGCAAATATAGTTTTAATATGTGCAGTGATAGTGCGTAGGTTAGAAATTTAATATTCCTGATACACAATCTCCTTTAATTTGTGTTGAACTTTTTCCGCCTAGCACTTTTATATTTGACTGAATATCTTCAATTAATTTATTACTAACTTTTCTATTTTCATCCTTCAAATGACTAGATAAATGAATTTCTCTTCCCGTTGATATTTTTTCTCCTCTACTATTGAAATGATTAAAGGAGTCTCCTGTATATATGCGTAAGTAATTTGTCCAGATGGTTCTATCATGTTCAGAAAAACTTTTTTGTCCTCTTTGTTTACGTACAAGAATCAAAGTAAAAGTTGGTTTAATGCCAGTTATAGTTTCAACTGCCTTTTTTGTCTGTTTTTCAATATTTTTAAAAGACCTTCCTCCTTTTACAAATTGATCGTGGTCGGTGTAAACAATAATGTTTGTTTGAATGCATTTATTTGCATGAAGAGATTTCAAACATGGAATATAATTTGATTCAATTAATGAGGCATCAGAAAAAACAAATTGGTCAATTAGGAGTAAGTCTGTAAATGGCATAGTAAATCTTTCTAGGTCTTCCCACTTATTAAATTCGTCTCCTCCTATGTTCATCTTCTTTTCGAAATCGTAATCACTTTTACCAAAAACAAGTTGATTAAACAAATTTAACTCTTGTCCTTTGTTTTTAATAGCTAATGCTCCTTCTGCTGTCGTGTTATCACAATTTTCATCATTCACTAAATATCCATTTTTCAGATTGAATGAGTTTAACGTAGTATGTAGGTTATTACATAATGGCCTTTCAGGAAATCTTTCGTCTAAAAACATAGGAGCTTTCTCTCTTTTTCTACCATAAGCCATTTTAGCAAAGAAAGCTTTAATTAATTCATTTGACAAAATTTCATCCTTACTAAAATTTAGTGCTATATCTACTTGGTTGCGAAATACCTTTATCACATCTTCTAAAAACAGCTTGTCTTCACTTTTTAGTAATGACAACATATTTTCTTTGTCTATATAGAATCTCATAGGTTAATACAAATCAAAGATTAAACGGGAAGATTCATCAAAAAAGCCTTTTCCAAATTCATCTTTAAAAGAACCATCTGAATTATATCTCATTTGATAAGGACCTTTATCTTTATCGAAATAGTAAACTTTGAAAGGTATTTCATTCTCGGACTTTTCGGAATTAAATGATTTCACAAAAAGCTGTGATTTGCGAAGAATATATTCAGAATGCGTCTCAATGATAAATCGTATACCATAATTATCATAAGCATCAAAAAATAGTTCCGCAAGTTCTGACTGTAATGCAGGGTGAAGGTTAGTCTCAGGTTCCTCAATCATTATAATTGCTTCTTTACCCAATAAAAACCGCTCTCTGGTCATTGGTCTTTTACCGTTTTCTTTATCATTTATTTTTAATGCGATACATAATAGAATAGTAAATATCTGACCTGCACCAAACCCTTTATCAACAAGGTTAATAGGAGTTTCATTCTTTTTATCTTCCTCCGATTCATAGATATGAATCATACTTGCAATACCTTCAACAGGTTTGATATTATAGTCTATACCAATATCAAACTTCACCATCCAGTCTTTAAGAAACTTTCCTGCTCTGCTTGTTTTTTTGATGGGGTTTTGAGCATGTTTACTGATTAAATCGTAAATATCATTTGTGTGCTCATCGTTAATGTATAGCCTTGTTTGGCTGTTTCGATGGGGGCTTAAATGGTCAACTGTAAAATTAATTGCACCAGTTATTGTGTCGGAAACTCGCATTAATGTAAAGTTGATATTTCTATCATTGGAGTAACCAATTTGCTTTTCATTTTCACGGAAGTACTTCATTAGGCTCATTCGGATAATACGGTCGATAACGGGGAGTCCGTCCCTAAGGTCTTTCATTTCGAATATTGGACTGAAAACCAATATATCCTTATCAACTTGCATTTCGCCATGAAGCTCTTTAAGACTAATATTTATATCTTTTATGGTTTGCTTTTGTTTTGCAATATCTTCTTTTAACCTTATCTGAGTTCTAGTTTCTTTAGTATCCAAAAGGCGTTTTTCGCCCGACTCAATTCTTCTTTCAATTTTTGATTTATATATTTCAAGGTTTTCTATTTCTCTTGAAGTGTCTGTCTTTCTGCTTTCAATAAAACGCTCTTCAACATGAATTTGGAATTTATCCTCTTCTAAATGTTCCATTTTAAACCAAGAGCCGTCACTAATCCTTGTAATACTTATGGATTCTAACAATCCACTTTGAATCTTTTCTGTCTTTTTTAATGTTTGAATAAGAGGACGAAACTTTAGTGTAGTCTGGAAATCTCTGTTGTCGAAACTAAATTCAATTTCATGCATACCTTGTTTGAAATTATCCCAATTTGATGCATTTTGATAACAGTCAATCTTATGATTCCATTTGTTTTCTCCACGAAAAGTTAACTCAAGATGATTGTCGGATTTACCGTAATCACTCAAAACCATAAGTGACTTAAGAACCGTTGATTTCCCAGAATTATTCTGACCTGTAAAAAACGTAATAGGTCCCAATTCTATTTCGCAAGGCTCCTTAGCTTTTCTAAAATTTGTTATCTTGATTCGTTTCATGATGCAATATTATTTGCAACCTGTGCAGCCATTACACACAGGTGTTATATTTTTGATTTAATGTTTTAATTCTCTTTTTTATTGAACTTTTCAGCTTCTCTGGTTCTATCACTTCAATTTTTTCTCCAAATGATAGCAATAAGGCTTCTAATTCGAAGTTCAATTGTAGTTTCAATTCCACTAATGCCACCCCTTCATTATTTCTTTTTATTTTTTGCGAACCGTGAATCGGTTTTGAAATCATGTAGGGAAGCTGTTCTTCATCCACTTTTATTAGTATCTTCTCCGCTTGCTTTTCAACATCCACCGAAACACCAATAACATCATCGAAATATTCATCAAAATCGATTTCGTCATTTGGAATATATTGAATGCTAGATTCAGAAATGTTCTGGATTCGGTCGAGTGCCAAATTAGTCAGGTTTTTATATTCGTTGTTTAAGCCGAATAAAAACCATCTGTTGTTGTATTGCTTCAAATGGTACGGGTGCAGTTCAAAGTCTAACGCTGTGTCTGATTTAAACGGCTTGTAGACGATCTTCAAAACCCTTTTATTAACTATTGCATTGTATATGTCACCAATGTATTCACGCCCTGTTAGAAATGGGTTCTCCTCAAAGCTTAAAATATTATCTTCTGATTTTAAGTGAAAAGATTGTTCCAGACGCGCTTTCATTTCTTCTACCCATTCAAATTGAGGCATGCCTTTAAATCGGGAAAGAGTAAGCAATGACTCTTTCAATTGCTGCGCTTCTTGTTCGTTTAATGGTTGACTATTTATAGAAAAGTTTAAATCGGCATATCGATAAAAAGCTTTACGACCATCTTTGATTGATTCAATTGGGGCATCAAAACCTTTGGAATCTTGCATGAACTTAATGTCATCATAAATCTGACGACGCTTTACTCCTGTTGATTTGGGGTCAATGTCCAACAACGCCTCATTGCATGCGTCTATTAAATCTTTGATATAATATCGCTTGCCCGGATTACGGAAGCATTTGTCTAATGCCTGGTATCTTATTGTTGCGTTTTTGTTGGTTGACATTTAATTATTTTTTTGATATTTTATATTCTGCGATTTTTAAAGCCTTCATCGCATTTTGTTCGTCTTTTATCACATCCAATACTTTATCAGCTAGCCAAAAAGTCAACAATTCCTCTTTAGAAAAATTATATACGTTCGCAAGCTTAAAAATGAATTCTCGTTTAATATTTTTTTCTCCTCGTTCCATTTTGCTGACATAAGCAGTATCTACTTCTAATTCAGCAGCAACTTGTCGAAGCAATAAGCCTTTTTCCTCTCGTAATTCTCTGAGTTTTTGTCCTATTATCATCTTTCTAGATATTGACTTGTCTGTTTTAGTCAAAAATATATAATTAGTTTCTATTATTTGTAGGAATTGGAATATATTTTTGATGTATTTCACATTGAATCCAATAAGTCTACAAGTTTAATAATCAAACCTTTTGGTTGTTGTGATTCTGTAGTTTGTACTATCTGTCGTAAATAGTCCTGTGGTACTTGTTATTTTAATCAATACTTTGGAAACTTTCCTAATTCGTTTATCAATTCTTGTTCTCCGTAATTCGTTTTCTGTGGGGCAGAAACGGTTTTGTTTTTTTTGTTGCAAGCATAAAAGAGATTCTTTGCATTACGTTTGCATATCCTGAAATTCAATAGCAGTTCTTCCTACATCAGGGTGTCGTTGCTTTGCTGATTTTCTGTAATGTAATTTTGCTTGTTCTAAATTGGTAAAAGCATTAAAATACCTCATCGTTGTTCAAATTCTTCAAGTGTTTTAAAAGGAGGTGCTGTTTTGGTGTAATAGTATCGTCTTGTATTTCCTCCCTTTTCTATTTGTTTCTTTAGATCTGGGCAATCGTTAATTTCATTCCTGAGCTGCTGCATCACTGACCGAATTGAAATACTGTTTGGGTACAGTTTTTTAACTAAGTCCTGTTTCAATATGGTTCGTTGTACTATACATATAGCAGAATTAAGGTTAAGAAAAGAGTAATAAAGCCCTTGAAGTATTGAATAATGTAGGCTTGTAGAATATAAGTGCTTGAGACTGCCTTTATAAGCTTTTTTGAATATTAAGATAGGGGTTCCTGAAAAAAACTATATTCGTTTGTAATTAAGCTATTTATCTAATTTGCAGTTGTTTTTAAGTCCTAGTGTTTTATTATTAAAGCGTTAAAAACCTTGCATTTGATGATTCAATATACTGCTACAGCAATATCAGCACAATACACTGACTGAATACACGTATAATATTAATTATTGAATTAAATTATAATTTAAAGTAAATTTGGTTACGTAGAATTAAGAAACAAAAGCAATATGTATATTTCTAAAATTAAAATAAAATCTTTTCGAAACTTCAAATCAGAAGAAATTGATTTTCGAGAGGGTGTGAACGTTATCATAGGACATAACAATGCTGGAAAATCAAATTTACTTAGAGCGATCTCATTGGTGTTGGACAATAAAAGATCGAGACGACTAGAAGTGGATGATTTTTGTAAGAATGTTAGTTTCAGTGAATTAAAACAGAATCCTCCAGAAGTTATCATTCAACTTACTATTTCAAAAGGACAAAATGAAACCATTGACGATTTACCGACAGTTGCAAATTGGTTAACGGAACTAGATTCATCATATAAGGCTCAGTTAACTTATAGATTTTTTCTTCCTGAAAAAGAGCGAGGAAAGTATATAAATGAACTTCAGCAAATAGATGATCGTAATGAAGACAAGGCAAAGAAACAAGCTTGGAGATCAATTCGAAGGAATTTTATGCGTTTGTATACCTACAATATTTACGGAGGAGATGCATTACTACATAATCAAGCCGAAACAGATTCATTGCAAAAATTAGACTTTCAATTTTTAGATGCGATTCGTGATGTGGAGAGGGATATGTTGACAGGTAGAAATGCGTTGTTGCGAGATGTATTTCAGTTCTTCATCGATTATGATTTAAAAGAAAAAATGGCTTGTCAAACTCCTGAAGAGCAAGAACAAAGAAAAGGTGAGATTAGGTTGCGTCAGAATGAATTTTCAGAAGAAACAGATCAATTACTCCAAAAATTACAAAAAAGGATGGAAGGAGGAAAGAAAGAGATTTTATCCTATGCGAATGAAACTGGAGCATCCTTTAATCATGCTAAACCTGATTTTGAAGGAAGTATTTCTGAAACAGAAATGTTTTCGACTTTGCAACTCATTATAAAACATACTACGGGAATTGAAATCCCAGCAACTCACAATGGCCTTGGATATAATAATTTAATATTTATGTCCCTGTTGTTGGCTAAGATGCAGGTCGATTCAGATGGGTCATATATGGGGAGTAATTCAAAGGTCTTCTCAATTTTAGCCATTGAGGAGCCAGAAGCACATCTTCACCCTGCAATGCAGTTTAAATTCTTAAAATTTTTAAAAGAGGGGAGAAATACGGCGAGGCAGATTTTTGTAACAACTCATTCAACACATATCACTTCAGCAGTCACACTAGATGAGCTAATTTGTTTACACAATGAAAATGGAGAAACAAGAGTTGGGTATCCAGGTACTATTTTCCCACCTGATAACAATAGTAAAAAATACGTACAAAGGTTTTTGGATGCAACAAAATCAGATATGCTTTTTGCACAGAAAGTTGTATTTGTTGAAGGTCTAGCAGAACAGTTATTGCTTTCTTTATTTGCTCGTTATTATGATATAGAAAAGAGGGCTAAACATAAGGATAATGGAGGAAGTTCTAGTGATTATCAGCCTGTAAATTTTGAAGATAATCATATAGCACTTATTAATGTAGGAGGTCGGTATTTTGATCATTTTCTTCATATTTTTGATTCAGATAAGCCAAATACTATAAACAAGAAAGTAGCTTGCATAACAGATAGAGATCCTGTTAGAAAATCGATTATTGAAAAGGATTCTCATTTTAAGAAGTGTTATCCCTTTGAGATTGATCAAAACAAAGATGAATATGAGTATTCTAATAATGCTAGTGAATTGATCGATAAATACACAAGTCATTCAAATATTAGATTTTTTAGCCAAGATGCTAAAAAAGGAAAAACACTAGAGTATGATTTGGTTACAAGTAATCCAACCTTTCAAGGACTTATCACAGAATCAGTATCTAATAAGAAACAACTTTCCACGTTAATGAGCTTTATGGAGGATTCAACGAAGACTGTTCAAGATTTTCTTAACGTGTTGAGTTATGGAACTGAAGAAAATCCTAACCGTCAAAATTGGGCGATTAAGAATGGTATTGATGAATTAGAGAGAAATGAAAAACCACAGTGGAATGAAGACGATAAGAAAAAAGCGATTATCGCTTCACGATATTTGAATTCAGTTGGGAAAGGAGAAAATGCATTAGATTTAGCCGTTGCGCTAGAAGAGAATTTAGCAAAGTATGGATCTGCTGAATATGTTGAGTTTAATGTGCCTGAATATATAAAAGAAGCAATTGAATGGGTATGCAAATAACATCAGATAAAGTATTCGACGATATAGAGCATCATTTTAAAATATCTGCAGGACCAGGAGCTGGTAAAACACATTGGTTGGTTCAGCATATTAAAAATGTATTAGGAAAATCAAAAAGACTAGGTAAAACACGAAAAATTGCTTGTATAACTTACACTAATGTTGCTGTGGATACAATCGTTAAAAGATTGGGAAATGCAACCCATCATGTGGAAGTGTCTACGATTCATAGCTTTCTTTACAAGCATTTAATTAAGCCTTATGCTAAATTTATAGCTCAAGAATATGATTTAAACGTTTCAAATATTGATGGCCATGATGAACATATCGTATATTTTAATATTGTAAAAAAATGGATTGAGAATCATTCGCAAAAATCATTATTTAAGCATCCGAATTCAGAAAAACAGTTATTAAAGATTAAATATGAGACAATAAAGCAATGGCTAGAGACAATATATTATGAGTTGACAGACTCTAATGATATTGCATTAAGCACTGATAAAAATAAAAATTTCTTTAGTAATAAAATTCAGCCTAAACATCAAATTAATAGAAAATGTTTGGATATGCTAGAAAAAGATTTAATAGAATATAAGAAAATATATTGGAAGAAAGGAATATTGCATCATGATGATATTCTATTCTTTAGCTATCAAATTATTTCAAAGTGTCCATTTGTCTTAGATGTTTTAAGAGCAAAATTTCCATACTTCTTTATTGATGAATTTCAAGACAGTAATCCTATTCAAGTTGAGATTATCAAGAAGATCTCCGAAAAAGAGACAATTATAGGTGTTATAGGAGATCAAGCTCAATCTATTTATGGTTTTCAAGGAGCAGATCCAAAACAATTTTCAGAACTTGAATTACCGGAAATGCGAAACTATGAAATGGCTCAAAATCGAAGAAGTACAGACAATATTATTAACACTTTAAATTCTGTGAGGTCTGATTTATTGCAGCATCCCTATAGAAAAGTCTGTGGTATGAAACCAGTGATTTTTTGTGGAAATAGCAATGATGCATATAAGGAAGCATTGAAGCTATCCAATAATAAAAAAGTTGTTACTTTATCAAGAGATAATATCACTTCAAATGCCATGAGACGAGAATTTGGAAATGGTAATTTGAAAGATAAATTATTCAGCGATCTCAAAAATAATGATAGCAGTAAAGATAGGCGTAAATTTGTTATTCATTACTTAAAGGGAGTTGTTTTTGCTAAAGAACGTAAATTTAAGGAAGCAATAAAAGAGATAATGGTTCTTTATAAAAGTACCATTGAAGATAAAGAAGAACGAAAGAAAAGAGCCTTGAACGACTTACTGTGTTTGTTGAAAAAATATGATGATTATAGCAATGCCAGTTTAATGGTGTTTTATGAATTGTTGAAGAGAGAATTAGATAATCAAATATCAAAATTCCAAAAAAACAGCAACGCAAAGAGTTTCTATGAAAATCATACGTTTCAAGAATTGGCACTCTGTGTTAACATTCCTGAAGACTCAAGTGATCACAGAACAATACATAAGGCTAAAGGCGATGAATTCAATAATGTATTACTTGTTCTTAAAAAAGAGGAGGATTTAGCATTTATTCTAAAACCTGATTTAGAGAAAGAAGAACAACGAATTGCATATGTTGCAATTAGTAGAGCACAAGAACGATTATTTATTTCTGTGCCAACTCTAAAGGAGTCCAAAAAAGCTTCTTTATCTAAATTATTTGAAATTAAAGAATTTGAAACTTGATTACTTTTACATAGTCAAAAAGGTAATTGTTGAAATGATGAATCGCAAAGGTGATAATATTTATGAGTCAGAGGAGCTGAAGGATGTTGTTGAATATGTTTGTGAGATGAAAGAAGAGTTGATTGCTTTTGGGAAACGCATTAAATAAGAAGCCTAAATGAGTCTAGTTTAGTTTATTGGCAAGGTAGATCTTTCGGTTTTTATATTCATTTGTAATTATATGGTTGCTTTGTAATACTTTAACTATCTTGTAGTTATAAAGTAGATGTTGATTTTTAGAGTTTGGCATGGAATATTAAAAATGAGCCCCTTTTTCGTGAAGAAGAAGGGGCTTGTTTTAGTTTTGGCGGTTGCGACCGAAGAGGAAACACATGACGTAGGCGAGGTATTCTGTGAATTTGTTGAGGGTTGGAGATGGGATGTTGAGTTTGTGGCCAAAGAGACATGTGAAGAGGATGATGAGGATTACTATTTCATGGATGTTCCGATCTAAGAAGCCTGTGGTGGTTGTTTGATTGGCTTGGATGTTGCGGTTGCGTGCGTCTTGTTTGTCGGCTGTGGAGGTGTTTTTGATGATTCGTTCGGAGATGTGACGTGCTGTTCTGGTAAAGTGTTTGATGTTTTTTGTTTTCATGGGATATGTTTTTGATTATTATATTGCCTCTTTTGGGTTGAGGTTGGAATTTCTCTGGCAGGGGTTGGAATTGTCCTTCGATAGGTTCAGGAACTATTCTTAGGTACGCTTCTGCCCTTCGACAAGCTCAGGGACCTTTCTTTATAAGGTTCGGGATCTTCCTTGGTAAAATCTAGAACTGCCATTTGATAGGCTTAGGAATCTTTCTTGGATAAGTTTCTGCCCTTCGACAAACTCAGGACCTTTCTTTATAAGATTCGGAAACGTATTTTGATAAGGTTCGGGATCGTCCATTTGATTATTGGTGTGATTATGGTTCTAGGTGTTCTGGTACTTTTTTCAGAGTATGTATTCATGTTGTGTTTGAAATAATTGTAAGCTGAAGTTTATAATAGAAGACAGAGAGATAGTTCCTGGGGATTAGTGGAACTACTCTTTGTCTGTCTTCATCACTTGATTTTAACCTTACAAGATTGAGAATTATAACCAGATTTTATTTTAGACCTGCGTTGAGATGCTATGTGAGGACTTCGGATTGTCTACGTCTAATTAATTGTGTTATTCTATTGTCCTCGTTGATATTGAATGAAAGACTAAGGAGCGAGAAGATGCTCCGTTAGTCTAACTACATTAGCAAAACCCCACTTTGGTTTTGAATATTATGGCTTAGTATCTATCGTATGGATGGAAGTTCTGTTCGTCTTGCCTCTTGAGTATATCTTCCACTTTCTCCTTGGGGTATATAGAGAGAAGTTCTTGGATATATGCTTCTTTCTTTTGTTGTCTTTTGATTGCATAACGTTTTTCTCGTTTTATTTTTAGTCGATACTTGTGCGTAATGTATTTGTCCAGTTCTTTGATTTCTGGAATGAGGTAGTCTTTCCCTAGTCTAACGACCATATCCCGAACAAGTAGTTTTCGGTCTGCGTAGCGAAGTGTTAAAAGGTCTGGGTGTTTCTCTTGCATTTTTTTCACTATTAAACTGCAGTCCTCTACAGTATTGAGTGTTTCGAGAATTTCCTTTCGCTGTCTTTTGGTCAACTTCATCTTAGATGTATTTAAGCATTTGTTTATGGGTAAAACAATCGAATCTTTGTTTATATATCTCCCTCAACATGATGGCGTTTACGTGATGCTATAACTGTTCTATGATCTTTGAAAGATCGAAGTTTGGGCAAGTCTTATGTTTGTTAAAATGGTTGTGGCCAAAGATATTTTCTTTGGGAATTTTAAATTCACGCATTATCTTTTTGAGTAGGACTACTAGAAAGTGGAATTGTTCCTGGGTGAAATTGTTTCGTCCAGTGAGACATATTCCAATAGAGTCAATGTTGTGTCCTTTGCAGTGCGCACCGATCATTTCGAGTGATCTCCCCCATTTAATACGACCATTTTTAGTGATCACGAAATGGTATCCAATATCTTGCCATCCTCTATCGAGGTGCCATTGACGAATCGTTTTGACGTTGTCGTGGTGAGGATTGTCGCTGTCGGAGCAGTGGATAATGACTTTGTTAATATTTCTCATGGTTTTAGTTTTAAGTTAAAGGTGATGGTTGCAGTCTCTTTTAGGATCGATTTCCTATTCGTGGTGAAGATGTGAGGTAGCTCCACTGAATTGGATTTAAAAGATGCTAGTTCTTCTGCAGAGATATTTAGCTTTTGGTATGCATTCTTAAAGGAAAGTAGTTTTATGGTGGCCGCTTCCTGACGAATACGATAGATTTGCACCTCCGTGGTTTTGAGTGCTTTTGCAAAATATGATGTAGGCACGCAAAATATGGCAAGGCTCACTACGGTTGTGTTTAGGATATTGTCTTTGACGCACAGCTTTTGAATGATCTTCTTTGGATTTTGGTTGTGATATATCTGTTGCTCCACCAGATATCTTTTAAAGGCTATGTTGTATAGAAGCGCAGCCTTGCAGATGGTTTTGAGGTTGAATATATCATAGGATTTTACCCAGACGAGTGCTCTCGTAGCATTGCTGTTGCTAAGAGAGTTCTGGATCTCTTTTAAAGACCGGATTTTGTAGCAGTTTCCACTTGTATCTTTGACGATAAATCGGATCTTGATTAGAGATGAGATTCTGCGTTTGAGTGTAGCGTATGAAATTTGAAGAGAAGTTGTTGCTTCTGTGATGGTTTTTTGGTCCAGTAGTATCTGTTTTTTTCCTAGAAACAGGAAATGACAGTATGTTTGAAAAGAAGGGAGTGCCCTCTTTCTAAAGACATGTTCAATGACTGTAATAGGAATACTTTGGTATAACATAATACACTGATGATAAGTTAAAATAAGGATATGCAAGAGCTGTCAACCAATGGGCATACACGTTATCTAATACATAGAAGGTTAAAGGCGCCCTTTTTCGCCTGTGGTTAGCGCGCTAGAGGGTAGGAGACGCAATCCTACTCGACGGCTATAGTATGACTCAATCCTTCGATTTCGTATTGTAATTGTCTGAAAGAATCTTCATGATATCGGATTCTTTGTAGAGTATTTTACCTCCTAGTCTGGTGAATGGGAGTCTTTTTGATGATCTGAGGTTCTGCAGTTTTCGTTGAGAAATATGCAGGAGGTTCATGACATCCTGGGCATCGAGCCATACCTCTTTTTTTTGAGGGAGAAGGTTGATCTGTTCTTTAAGGTTTAAAAGAGTGTTGATCATTGTGTCTATGGTTCGATTGATTTTGACACGTTGCTCTTTTTGATTCATACGGAGGAGATCTAGGGATTAAGTACTCTTGTGATTTTTGTGTGGTAGTAATCATTTTTGAGATGTAATGGATGGTTAATAATTTGTTTTTTATGCCCAATAGAATTGGGATTATCTTTAGATCAAAGTTAAGTGGTAAATAGATACGATCTGTTGCACGTGTGCCAACACACGTGTAAGACAAAGTGAGGAGAAAAGAGAATTTGTTCGAGCTAATGGTAGCCAATGCGAGATATAAAAAGGGTAAAAAATTTGAAAATTTGTTGTTAACACACGTGCACACGACACAAAGTAAGTGGGATTTCAATGGCTAAATATTAGAGATAATGATAGATTTAAGTCTAATAATGCGCAGGGCGTGCGCATTATTAGAATATTCTAAGATCTATTGTTTCATACGTTTTTTGATACTCAAACACCAGATGTGAATTTTGTTTCGATGTTTAGAGTGAGCAGCACGAGCAATGTATTGTGGGCAGAAGTGTGTATTGTCTTTTCCAACAAAAATTTGAGATAAGGTTTCCCAGTACTTTTTCGTTGTCGGAGTAATAATCTTGAGGTCTTTTAGTTCAAAGAAGAGCGATTTGAGATCGCTTTGGGTTCCAAGCCAAAGGATGTTTTGTTTTGGGTATATCCCCGTAAAAAGATCGAAGAAGTCGGTATGTTGTTTGATGATCCATTTCATGTCATTGAGATGTTCGTAGATCTCATCTAAATATTTAATGTAAACGGAAGAGGTCAAAGAGAATGGGACTGATGGCGTTGGGTTTATTGTAGGTTTTTTTCTTTTGATTAAAGCATTGGTGAAGTAGAGGTGTTCCAGCGATTTTAACATATTCTCTGTAATATTTAGTAGGTGTTGGTCTTGGCTGGATGGGAAATCAATGGAGGTTATTGTGTTAAAGGAGATCATTTCATTGTACGCCAGAGGTATCAGTGGAGCAAATGGAGATTCAAGGAAAGCGGTTTCTTTTCTTTGAAAAATTTCACAGAAAGACTTATAGAGCTCAGTGGTTTTGTCGTTAAGTTCGAGGATAGCATACATCTTATTTTCATGTTTTGCCCATGATTCTTTTTCCCATTGCAAGAAGTTGGCAATGATTCTTCGTTGAGAAGGATGAAGCGGTGCGATGATAAGTGTTGCGGTAAGTATTGCGATAGGTTGGGTTAGCTTGATAAGGTTTGAGTTTATTGTGGATGGGGTGTCATTGGATGTAGTCCACGGTTCATTTACTGGGATAGGGCAATCTAAAAGTTCATGATTAAAGAGCATTATCAAGTCTCCTTTGAGTTGATCCAGGAAGAAGAAACGACCTAATTCAAGCGCTTCAAGAACGAGGTCACGATGTGCTCTGATGCAAAAAATATGATATACCTGAATGTCAGTGGGGTCGTATAAAAAATAGACTGGATTCGGGAGGGTGATGGATAAAACTTTGATTCGATTGATGATCCGGTGTATGTTTTTGTGGTCATTGGTAATCTGAGAATAGAATGTTTTTTTGAGGTGGATTTGTTGTTTGGCCAACGATAATGCTTTTTGTTTGACGAAGTTGAAGATGTCTTTTATTGCATCTGGAGAGATAAGCGTGTCAAAGTGGTCGGAGATTGCTTGATTCGCTACTGTGTACAAGTTGTTGGTAGAAAAATCTTTGTAGGAAAAAGTGTTGAAGCTATTGTCAAGGATGTCCTCGACAGGTAATGAATTATTCGGTTTCATGTAATTTTAAATTAAATGATAATGGTATTTAAATTAATAAATAGTGATAAAAATATAAGAGCTGAGATTGTTGGATAAGGATCGATTGATGTTTTTTGGGTGGAGCTGCAGAGGCTAGAGTTTTGAAAACTATTGGAATTTATGTTGATAGAGAAGGTTATTGTTGATTTTGGTGAAGTTTGGGATCCGTTGGGTTTGAGAAATGAGAGCTCGGTTTGGTGTTTTGGTTGAGAGATGAAGTGTTGAAGATGATTGAGGTTTCAAGAATGATGATATCAAGGGTGGAGGTCTCAAGGATGAAGATTTCACGGATGGAGGTTTCGAGAATGGAGTCAGAGATTGCTGAAAGCGAAATGAAGTGTTAAAATGATTGAGGTTTCAAGGGCGGAGGTTTTAAGGATGAATATTTCAAGGATGAAGACAGATATTGAAGGTTGAATTGATATTCCATTGGCGGCGGTCAAAATGAAGCAACAATAGGCTGATTGTTGAAAGAGGAATATAGTGTTTAATGATTGAAGCCTCAATAATGAATATTTCAAGGATGAAGACAGATATTGAAGGTTGAATTGATATTCCATGGGCGGCGGTCAAAATGAAGCAACAATAGGCTGATTGTTGAAAGAGGAATAAAGTGTTTAATGATTGAAGCCTCAATAATGAAGATGTCAAGGGTGGAGGCAGTGATTGAAGGTTAAATTGACATACCATGGGCGGCGGTCAAAATGAAGCAACAATAGGATACTACAAGTTGAATACTTGAACTGTACGCTACGTGTAAAACCTAATACTTAAATCCTAAAAAATTAAGGAAAAAAAACAGTGGCTAAAATCGTCAATTCTAAATAAGGATTTATTCCCTTATTACCCTTTATACTACATCTATCATTTTTGCATTTTTTATTTAGTCTAGATAGTGGATTTTTAGACTATGTTTTTTGAGGTGTTTTTTGAGGTCTAAATGATGTTTTTCTGATGTTTTTTGAGGTGTCTTTTTTTGAGTTAAAATAGGACATTTAGAGATGGAGAAGTTTATGATATTTTATGAGGAGTAAAAAAGTCTATTTAAAGATGGAGAGGTATGTGGAAATGTTTGACTGAATAATTGTGATATCGAAGAGAAAAGGGTTCGTTTTTTTGGGAATTATGGGGAGTAAAATGGATTCGTGTATATATAACCCAAAAGTGAGGTTATGTAGATTTTGGATGTGTCATTTTTTTTTGAGAGTTATTTAATTTCGTATTTTTAAGTGTAGGCAAATATTTGATTTTATGGAGTGTCTTTGATCTAATGATCTATTTCGTGGAATTACTTGTGGTTAAAAAGATGTAACAAGTAGTATATATTGTTTCATTGTAGTTTCATAGATTGAAAAATAAAGTCTTTGTGTCATTCTTGTAACATGCAGATATACAGGCTTTTAAAGTGGTTTATTTGCTTTTGTTTTGCGATCCCCCTAGAGTAACCAAAGGGTAAAGGAAGGGTATTCAAAGGGTAACCGAACCCCTTATTAAAGTAATATTATTCTCAGGTTAATTTGTGGAGAATTGAACCGATATTGGAGGGATTGCCTGTAAGTTTGATGCTGTAATTGTGTTTGTGATATAGTCTATATTCCTTAATTTTAGAGTCTTCTATGTTTGTTACTATTTTAGATTTAATATCTTTTTATGGGTTGTTATCTATTTAGTTGTCAGTTTGATATGGATAATTTGTATCTTTGCAATCGCAAGGAAATGATAAAGAGTTGTTTTTAAGTTTATTAATAGAATCTAAGTTTATTATTATAAATATTTTGTTCATTAAGTGTTTCTGATTGTTTTGGCTTGCACATAAACAAATTATATGAATACTTCATGAAATAGGTTTCCTGTTGTTTAACATGTGTATGATGTAATGTATTGTGTAGTAGATTGTTGTGTGGTGTGTGTGTATGCTGCAGTTCCATAATATGTTGTTTAATAGTTTTTGATCTTACAATAACCTCTACATATTTATATTATATTTAGTGCAACGAACTAGTAAATTAAATTGCATATGATGACTAAATTCACACAGCTAGCTTTCATACTAGCTTTCTTGGCTCTGGGGGAAGGGTTAAGATGGGTGTTGGGGGTACCAGTACCTGGTAGTATCATTGGTATGCTTTGCCTTGTTTTATGCCTTGAGTTTAAGGTTGTAAAATTAGAGTGGGTGAAGGATGCGAGTGACTTTTTAATTCAAAACATGGCTTTCTTCTTTATTCCAGCCGGAGTAGGATTGATGGTGTAGTGGGATATCATTTCAAAAGAGTGGGTTCCTATTGTGGTCGCATCAGTTCTGAGTACATTAATTGTCATGGCCGTAACTGGTCTTGTTTCTGGTAGAAAATAAAAGAGGGGAGAAAAACATGGAATTTTTAAATAGTATATCTTTCTTGGTGGCTTTCACCATGATTGTCTTTATTTTAGCAAAATTAATATATCAGAAATACCCAATTTTTATATTTAATCCGGTATTTCTATCGATGGGGGTTTGTATTGGTTTTCTTTTGATGACAAATATTCCTTACAGTGATTACAGTGCAAAAACAAAGTTTATAAGCTTTTGGCTTAATCCTTCCGTTGTAGCATTGGCAATACCTTTTTATCTTCAACTGGAGAGGATAAAAAGAGATTGGAAAAGGATCTTGTCTGCAATGGTTCTTGGTAGTCTTTCTGGAATTATTTCTGTTGTTTTGATCGCATTCTTATGTGGAGCTTCTAAACAGGTATATTTGTCTCTTGCAGCTAAATCGGTAACTACTCCTATAGCAATGGGGGTTACAGAAGCTTTAGGTGGTATTCCAGCACTTACTGCAGGAATTGTTGTTGCTGTTGGTATTTTAGGAGCGATTGTTGGGGAAGCCTTTATGAATTTATTAGGTGTGACCAATGCCAAGTCTCAAGGGATGGCTATTGGAACGGCTTCTCACGCATTGGGTACTGCTAAAATTGCTCCGAAGAGTGAGCAACATGGTGCATATTCAGCTCTTGGTTTGGCTATGAATGGTGTTTTAACTGCAATCTTTGCGCCGATCATCATGCCATGGATTGAGAAGTTATTAGAGTTAATATCATAATATATCATTCTAATTATATAAGATAGGTTATAGAAGGACTTTCTATAGCCTATTTTTTTATCTTTGAATTGAAAAACAATTTACCAATGTTATAAGAATATAATTAAAGCTCATGAGATTAATTATTCAAGAAGATGCATCGAACGTTGCAATTTGGAGTGCGAACTATATAGCTAAGCGTATTAATGATGCGAAGCCAACAGAAAAAAGACCTTTTGTATTGGGTCTTCCTACAGGAGGAACTCCTCTAGGGACTTACAAAGCGCTTATTTCACTTCATAAGGAAGGAAAAGTATCGTTTAAGAATGTGGTTACTTTCAATATGGATGAATATGTAGGAATTCCTAAAGAGCATCCTGAGAGTTACTACTCATTTATGTGGAATAATTTCTTCTCTCATGTAGATGTTCAAGAGGAGAATGTGAATATCCTAAATGGTAATGCTCCTGATATGAAAAAGGAGTGTTTAAGATATGAGAAAAAAATTCTCTCTTATGGAGGTATCGACCTTTTTATGGGAGGTGTAGGTGTTGATGGACATATTGCATTTAATGAGCCTGGTTCCTCTTTGGCATCTAGAACTCGTGACAAGGAGTTGAATCAAGATACAATTGTAGCCAATTCAAGATTTTTTGATAACGATATCAATCAAGTTCCAAAGAAGGCATTAACTGTTGGTGTTGGTACTTTATTAGATTCTAAAGAGATTATGATTCTGATTACAGGGCACAATAAATCTCGTGCTCTTCGTCATGCAGTAGAAGAGGGAGTGAATCATATGTGGACTATTAGTGCACTACAACTTCATTCTCAATCGATGATTTTGTGTGATGAATCTGCAACATATGAATTGACTGTTGGTACATATAAGCATTTCAAAGATATTGAAAAAGATAATATCGCGCCTGAGTCTGTTTGGGATACCAATGAAAATCTAGGATGGTAGTCTAGTATTTTATAAATTATATTAAAGAGAGAGTCATTTCGATTTCTCTCTTTTTTTTTGAGCTATTTTACTGTAACTTAGCATAAACGAATAAAACATACATTATGATGGTTAATAAACTGAAAATAGGTATCTCTTTGCTTGTTGGAGGTGCTCTTTTCCCTACAACGGCTGTAAAGGCAGATGAGATAAAAAAAAGTTCCAAACCCAATATTATTCTATTTGTAGTGGATGATATGGGTTGGGAAGATTCATCTGTTCCTATGTGGGACCAGACAGTACCAACCAATCGTCTATACCATACTCCTAACATGGAGAGGTTGGCTGCTTCAGGGGTTACGTTTACAGATGCTTATGCATCTAGTCCTGTGTGTTCTCCGACCAGAACAGCCATTATGACTGGACAGAATCCAATGAGAACACGAATTTCAAATTGGATTCCTGGAGAGGGGCAAGGAAATAGACAACAACAAAAATATTTGTTGCCAGATTGGAATATCCCTGGAATTTCTAAAGATCAATATACTTTACCACAAATGCTTAAAAAAGCTGGTTACTTTACAGCTATTATAGGTAAAGGGCATTTAGGAAATTATGGTGCTTTTGCTGCTAATCCTGAACATATCGGTTTTGATGTGGCGATTGCATCTCATGCTGCTGGACATCCTGGGAGTTATTATGTGCCTTATGGAAATCCAAAATCGAGTCATCATGTACCAGATTTGGATGCTTTCTATAAAGACAGTACGTATCTTACTGATGCACTTACTTCGGTTGCTGTCAATATGATCGATTCTTTGAGTAGAAATCCTGAGAAGCCTTTCTTTATCGATCTATCACACTATGCGCTTCATACTCCTTTGATGGAACATCCTCAATTGTTTAAAAAATACTTAGGATTGGGGTATAATAGAACCCAAGCAAGATATGCTTCGATGGTAGAAAGCATGGATGCTAGTTTGGGAAGGGTGATGGATGCACTTCAGGTGAATGGTCAGTTGGAGAATACTGCTATCTTCTTTATCTCAGACAACGGAGGTTTGGCAACCCATGGTGGAAATAATCGCGATGGAAGATATGCGACTTCATGTTTCCCTCTACGATTAGGAAAAGGTGGTGCTTATGAAGGAGGAATACGTATTCCAATGATCGTTTCGCTTCCTAATGCGAAGAAGAAGAATGTAAGAGTGAATGAGCCTGTGATTACAGATGACCTATTTTTGTCGTTTGCCGATTTGGCACATGCAGGGGTTCGTAGTAATTTTGTTTCTGATGGTGTTTCCATTATACCTCTTGTTACTGGAAAGAAAAAACACTTGAAAAGAGAGATTCCTCTTATTTGGCATTATCCTCACTATTGGGCTGGTCCTGGAATAAGAAGAATGTACCCAGATGTTAAGCCGTATACTGCAATTAGAATGGGAGATTACAAATTGCTGTATGATTATGATGCATCCAAAGCAGAGCTTTATAATCTAAAAGAAGATATCGGTGAGAAACATGATATCATTCAATCTAACCCTAAGATTGCTAAAAAACTGTGTGATGCTTTAGTGAAACAGATGAAGGCTGTAGAGGCTCAAACTCCAGTAGATAGAGACACAAAACAACCTGTTCCTTATCCACATCTATAGATAAGGGGACATTGATTGATCGCGTTGATTCGTTTATTATGGAATCACATTGTGAATAATATAAAAGCAAGGCCTGTTTAATAGGCTTTGCTTTTATAGTATGTCGGGCATGTTTATTTATTCACAATATCGAATATTAAATTTAGTGGTCTTAAAATACTTCCAAAGCCTAGATCCTTGATTAATCAGATATTTGTATTTTATATCAATTTCCTTGACTTATAATTTGTTTAGACAATATGCTTCTACTTTTATTCTTTTTATCCGAAATCCTAGTATATTTTTTTGTGTGTAATAAGTGTATTAAATTATAAAACTTTATACCTTTATCCTTGTTACTAAACGAGTATTTGTCAATTATCTCGTATCTTTTTAACGACTATTTTTGTTCTAGGAACTTGTTCATATATGAAACATTATCTCTGATTTTATCATTTAAACTTATTTTATTGTTATGGATGTAATGTTTGATATAGAATACCAATTCGGAAAGTAAAAAAACAATAAAATGATAGAAAGAGTTACTATTAAAAACTTTCAGGCTTTTAAGGAATTTTCGTTCGATCGCTTTACTCCAATCAATGTGATTGTAGGAGAAAATGATTCAGGAAAAACAGGGCTTCTAAAAATCATGTATGCCGCGACAAAGTCAATTGAAGAGTTTGGGATAAAGCAAAAACACTCTCCTGAACCTTTTAAAAAGGTATTAAGTAATAAATTAGGAAATTGTTTTAATAGTAGAAAAGGTGGTATCGGAAGAATGGTCAGGAGAGGTGCTGATGAAAAGCTCTCGTCCGAGATAAGTTATTGTGACAAGTCCCATTTATATTTCTCTTTTTCCTCTTCAGCAAAAGAACAAGTTGCTGATATTACGGATCACATAAAGGAGTTTGATGGTCATATTAACACTATTTTTTTACCAGCCAAAGAGGTGTTGTCAATATTTAAAACAATCGAAATTGCTAGAGATACTCTTTTTATCCCTGAATTTGACGACACATACTATGATTTGGTTAAATCTTTAAAAATTCCTACCAAAAAAGGCAAAATTGAGTCTAACTTAGTTTCAGTAAATCAAACACTTGAAAGAGTTTTTGAAGGAGAAGTACAGCAAAAAAAAGAAGGAGTTAATATAGATTTCATTTTTAAGAAGGGCAAATCAGAATTTCCTATGTCTTTTACTGCTGAAGGTGTAAAGAAAATAGGAATCTTAACGACTTTAATACGTAATAGACAACTTCATAAAGATTCAATTCTTTTTATGGATGAGCCAGATTCTAACCTTCACCCAAAAGCAATTAGAGAATTGTGTGAAATTATTTACAGTATGAGTAAAGCTGGTGTGCAGATTTTTATCTCAACTCATAATTATTTTATGATAAAACAATTGTCTATTATTGCTAGACGTCAACTAGAAAGTATGAGTTGTATTTCTTTGTCGTTAGATGACCAACATGCTGGAAATTTTGTCTCATCAGATTTAAAGGATGGACTTCCTGAGAATTCTATTGTTGCAGAAGCTTTGAAAATGATTGATGAAGAAATTGATTTAGATTTAATGTAATGATGAATGGATTTACAGAAAGTGGTATTACTCTTAATTTCCCAGATACAAGATGGTTTCGTTTTCAAGACCTTGATGTTTATAAGCAATTGAGTGGTTTTAACTTTAAAGAGATGGATGCTTGTTGGTATGATACTAGGCAAGATAAATTGTACTTGATTGAACTGAAGGATTTTAATGATGATGATATTAAGAATAAGAAAAATGCTACTAACAGGATTGATAATCTTATAAAGAAATCACTTGATAGTCTACAAATGATTCTATCTTATCAGCAATCTAGACCTTTAGGGGCTCAACTTTTACAATCTAATCAAATTAAGGTTACTCAAGATACAACGCTTCTTTTTGTATCTATTCTAAATGTATTACAATCACAAGAACCTGATTTATCTTTTATACGCGAAAGATTTAAGAGTAAGTTTAGAGCTTATGAGAAACTTTTTGATTTAAAAAGTACTGTGATGAGCTATACAAAGGCTAAGAGTAATTTTGATTTCGTAATTTAATATATTTTGATTCTGTTAATTTAGATCGAAAAGTTTTTTGAACTACCCATGTCATAATGAGTGTACTTTGGTGTTATCGTGGGTGAATAATCCTCATTCTACTCGATTTTAGATAGACGTATTGTATGTGCCGAAATGATTTGGCATAGACTGTATGATCTCTCCGTCTTCTGTCTCTCCCCATTGACAACTCTTAAATGTAGCCGATGCTTTTACAGGAATAATCTCGATGATATCTCCTCTTTGGATTTTAAAGAATTCACTAGGGGTAACTTTAATTGTAGCGTGGGTTAGTGATATTTTATGTATATAGTTTAGCTCTCCTAGGAGTGTTTTTTTGCCTTTATCCTCTCTGAATACCCTACCATAAAGCTCTTTCCCATCAATGTTTATATAGCTGTTTCGTGTGATGTGATGTTCATTTGCTTGAAGAATGATCTCATTACGAGATTTATTTTTGGCAATAACAGAGGTGTGTATTTTTAGGGCTATATCCTCTAATTTACACGCACCAAGCTTCCACGTAAGTGCATCGTTGAAAATAAAAGTACTTGGTTGGATTTCAGTAATATTTCTAAAATCATTACATATGAGAGCAGAGAGTGTGTCTCCAATGATAAGTTCTATATGGGGGAAGGATGCTAAAAACTGATTTTTCAGATTGGTCAGTTGAAGAATGGTGGTATAGTGTATATTGTTTATTTTATGTCTTGTCTCACTTGTAAAGGTGTGGTATGGATGTGCCATAAACCCTTTGAAGTTGAAACGACTAGGGTTTTTCAGTATAAATCCAATTATCTTTTGAATTTTCTTAATATTTGTACTAGGGATCCCTAACATCTCTCCATCTGTATCTATCTTTAGATAGATAGATATTGGGCTAGGAACATCCATCAATTCTTCTAGGGTTGAGAGGTGCTCTACCACTGTTTGTAACTTTATCTTATTATTTAGTGTAATCAGTTGTTCTTTGTCATGGATGTTTATCGGAACAGTCACTGTAATATCCTCCCATCCATTATCTGCAAAATAGTTTGCGATTTGCAGTGATGAGACTGCAATCTTGTCAATACCAAATTGACGATACCATTCAGTGATTTGCAGCGAACAGTGTGCCATTACATGAGGTCTTAAAGACACCTTGTGTTTCTGACATTTCAGAGCCATCTTCTCAATATTACGATGGCATCTCTCTTTATTTATTGATAGTTTGGTATGACTGTTCATGGGGGAGGTCGTTTGGCCTATAAGTTGTTCAAAAAGTTATCTCTCTCTTGTTTCAGTTTTAGCGACAATCCTACTTTGTAGATATGAGGACTGATGAAACGATAATGCTCTGAGGGCAATTGTTTGGATCGTTCCATCAGATATTCATGAGATTCTTTGGCCGATGGAAGATCTATCAGAATTTCTCCTTTGGACATGACATGCTTTTGTAGCTCTTCGGACTGTAGCGCTTCGACAGTTGTCTTTTTATAGTCGACACTCGGGTGGAATATCTCTTTAATATCTTCTACCTTTTCTGACCTCTTAACAATTGCATCTCGATAGAACATCCCATCATGATCGTAATATCGAACCACCTTTTTCGCGCCAGGAAGCGTTACTTTTTCGATGTTTTCTGAAACTTTCATTCTCGAAATTCCATCACATTCTGCAAGCTTATATACCCCATCAAGAGATGAGTCTGGCTTTCCTGTAATCATTTCAGTACCTACACCAAAAGCATCAATTCGTGCATCTTGCTCTAACAAACTTTTGATTACATGTTCATTCAACTGGTTTGAAGCGGTGATGATGATATCCTGATGACCTGCATCGTCTAACATTTTACGTGCTTTACGACTCAAATAAGAGAGGTCGCCGCTATCTAAACGTATCCCTTTAATCTTTCGTCCTTGTGCTTTCAGTTCATTTGCCAGCTTGATGGCATTTGGTAACCCACTTCGCAATGTGTTATAGGTATCCACCAAAAGAATACAGTTGTCTGGATGAATATCAGAAAATACTTTAAAGGCTTCGTACTCATCTTGAAAACTCTGAACCCAACTATGTGCCATGGTCCCTGAAACTTCTAAATTGTATCTTTTCGCAGCATATACATTCGATGTAGCTACAGCTCCCCCTATAATGGCTGCTTTACTCGCTTGTACTGCACCTGTTCCATGGGCTCTGCGAATACCAAAATCAATAATGTTTCTGCCTCTGGCTGCCTGAGTAATACGGAATGTCTTGGTTGCGATTAATGATTCATAGTTTAAAATATTCAGAAGAAGTGTCTCAATTAACTGACACTCTATAATATTACCTTCTATTCGCATGATAGGGACTCTAGGGAAAGCAATTTCTCCCTCTTTCATGGAGTAGATATCTCCTTGAAATTTAAAGTCACGTAGGTAGTCAAGAAATCTAGAATCGATCCCTTTCTCTGCTAAGAATGCAATATCCTCCTCCGAGAAATTAAATCTCTTCACTAACTCGATGGCATCACTAAGACCTGCAAAAATTAAATATCCCCCTCCAAAAGGGTTTGTCCTGTAAAAGTAATCAAATGATACTTGACTATTCCCTTTCCCTGATAAGAAAAAAGCTTGGGACATCGTGATTTCGTAAAAGTCTGTATATAAACCGCAGTTATTCATTCTAAGCATTTATTTAATGGGTAATCCTAGCCTTGTTATTTGTAAAAATAGTAAAAACCAAATCTTTTACATAACAATATAAAGTGATATTTGATCTTTCTTACAAATTAATTGTGTTTTTACTTTACATAGTATTGTATTGTTGTGTAAATTACCCTTTTTATGATCTTAATTACTCCCTTTATGCTTTACATATTTATATTATCCTGTTTATTTTAATATAAGTAAGTTCACATAATTACAGATAGTTTTTTTTCATGATTACAATAGATGTTGTTTCTTAGGGACATGCGTTATGTAAAGTTAACACAGGATGTAGTTCTAAAACTAACTGCTCTATATGAACATTCAGACAACAAGGTGGAAAGAATGCGTTTACATTGTCTATTACTGTCCAATAGTCACTATTCTATGGTTGATATTTCAAGGATAATGGGAATATCTGTCATTACAGTATCACGTCTATTTGACAAGTGGTTAGAATATAATTTTGATGCACTTAGGATTAAACAAGGAAGAGGAGCAAAGTGTAAATTAGCTGGATTCGATGATATAATCAAAGATTTAGTAAAAATAAATAATCGTAATCTATCTTCTATACTTCATCATTTGAAAGAACATTATAATCTTACCATTTCAAAAGAGACTTTAATACGTTTTTTAAAAAGATCGGGTATGTATGGAAGCGAGTCCGGCGATCACTCAAGACAAAACGGAATGATATAGACTTCCAACTAAAGCAACATCAACTAACAGAATTACGTAAGTGTGAGGATTCAGGATACTTAGATTTATATTTCGTTGATGAAAGTCACTTTAGTCTAACTCCCTATGTTCCATATGCATGGCAGGACAAGAAGAATCAAATATTACTTCCGTCATCAAGAAGTAAAGCTCTTAATGTTATAGGAGCAATGAATCGTAAAAATGAGGTTCATCCACATTTTGCGTATATATCTTGATGCATTGCTTTTATTTTTAACATAAAAAAATCTAAGTCACGATAGCCATATGCTTGTCTTTTTAAGGTTTTAATCTTGTTATTTATTCCTTCTAAAGGCCCCGTGGAGATATTGCACTTATACCAATTTAGAATTCCTGTTTTGTGTTTGGTCAATAGTTCTACCATTTTCTTAAGCTGAGGGATTTCAGTCTCATTTGCCTCTTCTATCCATTGTTTAAGTAATTTTGAAGCGTCTCTAATATTATCTTGATTCCATAATTCCCTCAATTCTTCTTTCAAATAATATGCGTAAAACAAGGTGGTATTCGTTTCTAATACTTTTTCAAGTCTTGAGTCTTCCCCTTTCTGAAGATTGAGATTATCTGGGTTTTTTAACAATAGCCAACGACTTCCTTTTAAACTTTTCTTGATAACCTCATCCTTCTCTTTGTTGTAAAGATCTCTTCTAATTTTACTTATAGTCTCATTTAGTTTCTTTATTATATGGAAATGGTCAAATACCATAGTAGCTTTAGGTGCATTGGTCTTTACTGAAAGGATATAGGCAGCTGACATATCAATAGCAACAGATTCTATTTGGACTTTATTGATCTTTATTCGTTTCCAAAATGGAACCAATGATTCGGAACCTTTACCTTTTCCTACATGCAAAACGACTCCTTTATCTAAGTCATATACACAAGTCATGTATACATGTCCCTTCCTCACTGCGAATTCATCGATAGCAATATGTTTCACCCCCTTTAGCCCAGGAGAATGACATTTTGATTTTAAGTGAGACTTAATGATATCTTTTACAATATTCCAGTTAAGGTCTAAAAGTCGACTGATTGATTGAATCGTCATATGAGAAGAGAGAAGTAAAACCATCTTCTCTAAAGATCGAATATAGGACTTCTGCTCTTTTGCAAACCTTAAATGTTCCTGACGTACGATCTTGCATTTCTTGCAATAAAGGCGTTGAATATCTATGATAATAACGCACTTCTTTTTGCCTATCATTGGCCCCTTGAAACTACGTTCAATAACTCCACAACAAATAACATGCATTCTTTTATAGCGACTACAACGTAGTTTGTCTTTTTTTGTTTTAACTTTAAGTTGGATGGTATCTCCAACATAGGATGTGGATAATAATTGCTGGTCTTGTAATCCTAAACAATGATATATACTACTGGTATTCATAGTCTATAGTGTTTTATATAAGAAATAACTATAGAATATGTTTACCAGTCTTTTTGTTCATATACGCAATTCATGGAAGAACCTTAAAAAAGCAATAATAAAAAATGCAATATATCTATCATTTTGTGTATTTCATCAAGGATTAATGTTTACTAAATTTGATTTAGTTAATTGTTAAGTTAGATATATTATGATGATCACAATGTGTCAGTGAATAATATTTATTGAACTAAAGTTTTTAACATGCTATATAATATAATTGCCTAAAATAAAATTTATGTGACAATGGATTCATTTTTAATACGTCAATATTATAAAATAATGAGTTCATTTCTATTTATTAATAATTTCTCTAACAAATTCAAGCACATGAGGTCTCCATGATCTGTTTACTACTAAAAAAATGAAAGTATTGTACTTGTTTGTGAGATGATATAAAAAACTCATCTTATCATAACAAACTCATTACTTTAGAACTGATAAGAATAAAAGCACAATACTTATCAGGTGTTTAATAACTAATTAATCAAGCCAAATTTATGAATAGAAAACTAACGACCATAGTTTTAATACTCTTGTTATGTCATATAAATACGATGGCAACATGTATTAATATCGGAGTTGTTGAAACGATAGGTCAGCAATCAAAAAGGCGTTGGATAAAAGGGGTTATTACTGATCCCAAAGGTGAAACTCTTCCAGGAGCAAATGTGATTATAAAGGGAACAACTAAAGGTGTTATAACTGGAGTTGATGGAAGTTATGAGATACTAGTAACTAACGAAGATGAATTGATATTTTCGTTTATTGGATTTGATTCTAAAATTGTCAAAGTAGGTAGCAAGATGCAATTAAATGTGCAACTATCTATTATGCATAATGAACTAGAAGATATAACTATTGTTGCTTTTGGTAAACAGAAAAAAGAGAGTGTCATAGGCTCTATTACTACAGTAAAACCATCTGAATTAAAAGTACCTTCAAGTAATTTGACTACAGCATTAGCTGGAAGGATGTCTGGTGTTATTTCATATCAAAGAAGTGGTGAGCCAGGTCAAGATAATGCAGAATTTTTTATTAGAGGTGTGACAACATTTGGTTACAAGAAAGATCCTTTGATATTAGTTGATCACAACGAAGTTAGTTCAACAGAACTGTCAAAATTACATCCTGATGATATAGCATCCTTTTCTATTATGAAAGATGCTACTGCCACTGCTCTTTATGGGTCACGTGGAGCAAATGGTGTTATTCTTGTTACAACTAAAGAAGGAAAAGAAGGAAAAGCTCAGATAAATGTTCGTTTAGAAGAGTCTATGTCAATGCCTACACAGAAAGTAAAGCTTGCAGATCCAATTCAATACATGTATCTACATAATGAGGCAATCAAAACAAGAGATCCTCTACGCCCAGCCATGTATAGTGAAACTAGAATTGATAGAACTAAAGCAGGAGTAAATCCTGACGTTTATCCTACAACAAATTGGTATGATGAGCTATTCAAAAATTATGCGTTAAATAAACGAATGAACTTGAATATCAGTGGTGGAGGAAAAGTCGCACGTTATTATGTTGCAGGAAGTTTGTCAAGTGATAATGGATTATTGAAGGTTGACCCTAAAAACAATTTCAATAGTAACATTGATTTGAAGAGATATATGTTACGTTCAAATGTGAATATTAGTGTAACAAAAACAACAAAAGTCAATGTCCGTCTGCAGGGTGCATTTGATGATTATACTGGACCTATTGATGGAGGGTCTGCTATTTATGGGAAAGTTTTACAAAGTAATCCTGTTTTATTCCCTGCTTTTTATAAACCAGATGATAAAAATAAAAATACACAACATATCCTTTTTGGAAATGCTGAAAGTGGAAATTATAATAATCCATATGCAGATATGGTGAAAGGTTATAAGAATTATACAACTTCTAATATGTCTGCCCAGTTTGAGTTGCATCAAGATTTGGATTTCTTGCTTAAGGGTTTAAGTTTAAGAGGTATTTTTAATACCTCTAGGTATTCATACTTTGATGTAAGTAGATTCTACAATCCATTTCTATATAAAATTGCAACTTATGATGAGCAAAGTAACGACTATTCGTTGGAGTTGCTAAATCAGAACACAGGTACTGAATATCTTAACTATAAAGAAGGTAAAAAGAACGTAAATTCAACAACCTATTTTGAAGGAGCTATAAACTGGAGTAATACTTTTGGAAAACACTCTTTTGGTACACTATTAGTTGGTACCATGAGACAACATTTGACAGCAAATGCTGGTGATCTACAAAAATCTCTGCCATACAAAAACATTAGTATCGCTGGAAGATCTACCTATAGTTATGATTCCAAATATTTTATTGAAGTTAATTTTGGATATAATGGTTCCGAGCGTTTTTCAAAGAAAGAGAGATTTGGTTTTTTCCCTTCTGCGGGTCTAAGTTGGATGGTATCCAATGAACCATTTTGGAAATCTAACTTATCATCTACTTTTAATAAATTTAAATTCAAAGCTACTTATGGGATATCAGGTAATGACGCGATTGGTAGTGCTAATGATAGATTTTTCTATCTTTCAAATGTTAATTTGAATGATTCTAACAAAGGTGCAAGTTTTGGTACCGAAAAGGGGTATCATAATAACGGAGTATCTATTTCTCGTTATGCCAATGATAATATTACATGGGAAACTGCTAAAAAATTAAATTTAGGTACTGAAATTGGATTATGGAATAGTTTAGAGTTACAGGTTGATCTATTTCAAGAAAAGAGGAACAATATTTTGATGACAAGAAGTTCTATACCAACAACAATGGGACTACAGGCATCATCTAGAGCAAATGTTGGAGAGGCATCATCCAAGGGTATTGATTTGTCATTAAATTTGAATCATTCTTTCAATAACGATTTTTGGCTTACAGCCATGGGAAACTTTACATATGCTAAGAGTCAATTTGATGTATATGAGGAACCTTCATATGCAAATACACCTTGGAGATCACGTATTGGATATAGTTTGAACCAAACATGGGGATATGTTGCTGAGCGTTTATTTATTGATGCATCAGAGATCAAAAATTCACCTACACAGATTGGTAATTATATGGCCGGAGATATAAAATATAAGGATATTAACGGTGATGGGAAGATTACTGAAATGGATAAGGTTCCTTTAGGCTATCCTACAAGTCCAGAAATAGTGTATGGTTTTGGTTTCTCATTTGGTTATAAGGGATTCGATTTCAACTGTTTTTTCCAAGGATTAGATCGAGAATCTTTTTGGATTAATGCGGATGCAACTTCTCCATTTATTAACAATCAGAGTGCTTTACTTGCTGTTTATGCTGATGATCATTGGTCTGAAGATAATAGAAATTCCTATGCATTATGGCCACGTTTATCTGATGAAAAGATCTCAAATAACCTTCAGACTTCTAGTTGGTTCATGCGTGATGGGGCATTTCTTAGATTAAAATCTTTAGAAATAGGTTATTCTTTACCACAGAACTTGATATCTAAAGTGAAGTTGAATAATCTAAGAATTTATCTTAGTGGAACCAACTTATTGACTTTTAGTAAGTTTAAGTTATGGGATCCTGAAATGGGAGGGAATGGTTTTGCTTATCCTGTTCAGAAGGTATATAATTTAGGTTTAAAGTTTACTTTTTAAAGAATTAATATGAAGAATATTATTTATTATATAGTAGTATTGTTGTTATTATGTTCGTGTGATGATTATTTGAATGTTGTTCCAGACAATGTTCCAACAATAGAACACTCTTTTAGAAACAGAATTGGAGCTGAGAAGTTTTTATTCTCATGCTACAGTTATCGACCTCCTGTGGGATCAGTTGACAAGGATCCTGCAATGAATGGTGGAGACGAAACATGGGAATGCTATAATAAAACTCGTTATGTTTTTACAAATAGCTATTTAGCTAGAGGTTATCAAAATGTATCAGATCCAATTTTAAATACATGGGATGGACGTCAAGGATCTCGATCTTTATGGCAGGGGATTAGAGACTGTAATATCTTCATCGAGAATGCGTATAAGGTCGTTGATTTTCAGCCAGGTGAGATGAAAAGAATGATAGCAGAAGCAGAATTCTTAAAAGCATATTATCATTTTTATCTACTTAAATCTTATGGACCAATTCCTATTACAGATCATAATTTGCCAATAAATGTAAGTGTGGATGAAGTACAAGTATTTAGGGATCCTGTCGATAAGGTTTTTAAGTATATTGTTGAGAAACTGGATCAAATTATCCCCGATTTGCCTTATCCTGAACAAATGATATTAGAGACTGAACTTGGAAGAGCTGATAGATTAACTGCTTTAACAATGAAAGCAGAAGTATTATTATATGAGGCAAGTCCATTATTTAACGGTAATAGTGATTATGTCAATTTCAAAGATGAGCGAGGTATCAGTTTGTTTCCTCAAAGTTATGATGATGAAAAGTGGAAACATGCTGCTGATGCTTGTAAAATAGCAATAGATGAATGTGCAGCTCATGGTAAATTATTACATCGTGTCGTTGATCCTTTAGTAAGTAGTCAAGATCCTTTTTTTCAAGAACAAACTACTTATAGAGAAGCTATATGTGGTTTGAGAAATAAAGAGTTAATATGGCCAAGTACAAATATAAATACAACGTTCTTAAGTATAAATGCTTCTGCTCGAATTGTTAGAATGTCTGCTGAGAACCTTAATAAAGCAACTAGTGAATGGGCCCCTACAATAAAGCTAATTGAAAAGTATTATTCAGAAAATGGTGTCCCGATTAATGAAGATAAAGATTGGGTAAATAATAATTGGTACAATCAAAGATTTAAATTAAGACCAGAACCTTCTAACGTAGACGAGAGGATGAAGGTAGAATTAAACAAACAAACCGTATACTTGCATTTTCATAGAGAACCTAGATTTTATGCGAGTTTGGGTTTTGATAAAGGAGTCTACTTTGGAAGCGGTTATTATAATTTTACAGGTGAGACACGTAATGTTCAGTATTGTAATTTTATTAATTTTGGAAAGTCCGGCTATCAAGGAGGTAGTGGATATTCTATTACAGGATATTCTGTAAAGAAAATGCATAGCTTTAAAGATGCTTTATCCCATAATAATTCTACAAAAAAATATTTCTCATTTCCTATCTATCGTTTGGCAAATCTATACTTAATGTATGCAGAAGCTCTTAACGAATATTCAGGCCCTTCTTCTGAAGTTTTTAAGTATTTAGATGATATCAGATCTAGAGCTGGATTACAAGGTGTCAAGGAGTCATGGACACAATATTCGATAAATCCTACAAAACCTGATACTAAGGATGGATTAAGAGATATTATTCATCAAGAGAGAACAATTGAGTTAGCTTTTGAAGGGAAGCGTTTTTGGGATATAAGAAGATGGAAAAAAATTGAAGTTCTGAATGAGCAACCTCGTGGTTGGAATATTTTGGCCGATAATCAAGAAGAGTTTTATAAGGTCTTGAATATTGCAGTTGAACCAGTTGAATTTGGTGTAAAGGATTATTTTTGGCCATTAAAGGAGAGTAACTTAGATGTTAATGAACATTTGATTCAAAATTATGGATGGTAATAAAACCAATAAAAGTTCTGTTATGATTAAATATATATTAACTATTTGTTCTTTGCTTTTACTTTTATCATGTGAAGAAGAACCTATCGGGCAGCAAGCTATTGATAATATTAGTCCTAATGTTGTGACTAATGTAAATGTAACAAATAAAGCTGGAAGTGCAGTTATACATTATGATAATCCTATTGATGAAGATTTCTTATACGTAAAGGCTATTTATACAAGAAAAGGTCAGGAATTGTGTGAATCAAAATCATCATTATATTGTGATAGTCTTGTCGTTAATGGATTTAGTGATGTTCAAGAGAAGGAGGTTAAGCTTATTGCCGTAGATAGGAGTCAAAATGAGTCTGAACCTACGATTGTAAAAATTAATCCTAAAACTCCTCCATATATATCCATAGCAAATTCGTTAAAATTTAAACCTGATTTTGGAGGTGTAGCTTTATCATGGGACAACGAATTTGCTGCTAAAGTGGCAGTTTCTTTGTGGGTTCAAGATTCTTTGTCAAATGAATACTCTAATATAAAAACTTATTATAGTGATGCTGCCTCAGGTGAGCTTTCAGTCAGAGGATTAGATACTAAAGAAAAGAGAATTAAGTGTTATATTTTAGACAGATGGGAGAATAAGTCAGAAACTGTCTATGATACCATAAGTCCATTTTATGAAACAAAATTCGATCGTAAGCTATTTACTGCTGTGGATTTACCAGGAGAGTCGCCTGGTGTATTTGGATGGGTTAGGCCTAAACTATGGGATGGTATAAAAGGTAATGGCTATAATGGATATAGTTCTCCAGGTGGATCTGGTGTTTGGCCACATTCGATTACTATTGATCTAGGTAAGACTGGAATGTTAAGCCGCATTCGGATTTATCAGAGATCTCAATCATTTGTGTTTGCAGAAGGTAATGTAAGAAAGTTTGAAGTTTGGGGTTGCGAAACTTTAGACCCTTCAGGAGATTGGGATTCATGGACTATGCTAGGAGATTTTGAATCTATTAAACCTTCAGGATTACCTTTTGGAAAAGTTTCTAATGAAGATATTTATGTTGCAAATAATGGAGAAGATTTTACATTTTCTATTGACAATCCCAAAGTACGATATCTTCGACTTAAGGTCAAGCAAACTTGGTCAAATGGAGATAATTTCCAAATGTGTGAATTAGAAGTTTTTGGTGATAATAGAGAATAATAAAAAATACTTAAATATGACAGTTAAATATAATAATATTTCTTATCGAATAGATTGTCGAAATCTTAGAAGTAGACTACAAAAATATGTGACGTCTATTTGTTTTATTTGCTTCTCTATATTTCTCAATTCTTGTGAAAAGATGAACAGTCTTCATCAACCTTATCTTGATCAAGGAGAGATTATATATGCAGCAAAAATTGATAGTGTTATTTCTCGGAGTGGTTATAAAAAAGTGCAACTAGATATATATTCAAATGCACAAAATATTGATTTTTTAAGAGTCTATTATAATGATTTTTTAGATTCTGTTGATGTGTCTATTGAAGGCAAAAGAGGCGTTTTTAATTTAGTTATTCCAAATCTAATAGAAAAAAAGTATGTATTTAATACAATATCTTATGATATGTATAAGAATAAATCTTTATCCTTTGAGTCTGTTGGTACTGTATATGGAGATCGATATAATTCAACCTTATTAAACAGAAAGATTACATCTATAACTAGAAAAGATGATTCCGTTGTGATTAATTGGGGAGATCCTCTGAATAAGATGGAGAAATGTGAGTTTATTTATCAAACTACAGATGGTGAAGTCGTTGTATTAAATATTTTAAAAGATGTAGATCAAACAATTATAGACAATTATGGTATTGGAATAAAATACCGCACCGCTTTTATTCCAGAAGAAAATGCCTTAGAGCTATTTTATACCAAATATACGGATAATATACCTGCTTTATTGTAATAAAATAGTGTTTAATTTTATAAAGAAACAGCCTATTCAATTCTTTGAATAGGCTGTTTTAGTATTCTTGTACCAAGAATAAAGCTTTATCTCTTTTCTAGTAGAACAACATTCTCCACATGGTGTGTGTGGGGGAACATATCTACAGGACGTACTCTTGTAACTTTGTATTTGCTATCCAATAGAGATAGGTCTCTTGCTTGGGTTGCAGGGTTACAACTTACATATACGATACGTGTAGGTTCTGCATTTAGAATTACATTGATTACATCCTCATGCATTCCTGCACGTGGAGGGTCTGTAATAATCACATCTGGTTGTCCATGTTCTTGTACAAAGTCATTGTTCAGGATGTCTTTCATGTCTCCTGCATAGAAAGATGTATTGTCAATTTTGTTATTTAAAGAGTTGACTTTTGCATCTTCGATGGCATCAGGGACATATTCGATACCAACCACTTGTTTTGCTTTCTTTGCAACAAAGTTTGCTATGGTTCCTGTTCCTGTATAAAGGTCATAAACATTTTCGTCCCCTGTCAGTCCTGCAAAATCTCTAGTGATCTTGTATAGTTCGTATGCTTGATCAGAGTTTGTCTGATAGAAAGATTTTGGACCAATCTTGAATTTGATTCCTTCCATCTCTTCGAAGATATGATCTTCGCCTTTAAAGACTTTAATCTTCTGATCTGCAATGGTGTCATTTGCCTTTGCATTGATGACATACATAAGTGCATTGATCTGTGGAAATTTGTCTGCTAAATGTTGAAGTAATGCTTCTCTTGCTTCTTGATCTTCATGATAGAAAGAGACTATCACCATATTTTCGCCTGTAGATGCAGTGCGAATGATTAAGTTCCTAAGGAATCCTTCTTGATTTCTGAGATCAAAAAACGTTAAACCATTCTCTAAAGCATACTTACGTATTTCGTTTCGTATCTCATTGGATGGCTCCGGTTGTAACCAACATTTATTGATATCGATAATTTTGTCGAACATTCCAGGAATGTGAAAACCTAGTGCATTCATATGTTCGAACTCTTTTTCTGATTCAACCTCTTCGTAAGTTAACCATCTCTTGTTTGAG
The DNA here is from genome assembly GCA_019720755.1 of Prolixibacteraceae bacterium. Taxonomy (NCBI): domain Bacteria; kingdom Pseudomonadati; phylum Bacteroidota; class Bacteroidia; order Marinilabiliales; family Prolixibacteraceae; genus Halosquirtibacter; species Halosquirtibacter laminarini. Next base: position 3,002,426 of record CP081303.1, on the reverse strand, counting down.
AATGTATACTCAAGTTTGTTACGGTAAAATGTAGTCTTCTCTGATCCAAGAATTGGCTCCATGGTTGGAAGTTCTACTTTTCCAAGTCTATTCAGCTGGTCTTCTACCTGTTTCTGTTTGTAAAAAAGTTGCTTTTCGTAAGGCAAGAATTGCCATTTACAGCCACCACAAGTCCCAAAATGCTCACAAAATGCATCTTGTCTGTCTTTAGAGTACTCATGAACTTTAGTTACTCTAGCCTCTTGGTATCTTTTTCTTTTTTTTACGACCTGAAGGTCCACTACATCACCAGGAATTACATGTGTTGTAAAAACAACCATATCATCAATCTTAGCAATTGCTTTTCCTTCGGCACCTACATCGGTGATACGAACATTCTCGTAAAACGGTTTTTTTCTTCTACTTCTACCCAAAACGTAAAACTTAAAAATTTGTCGACAAATATAATCAAACGAAGCCCTATAATTCTGTTGTTTTTAAAAAAAAGTTATGGCTCTACTATTTGGCATTCAATTAAGTCCATAATTCCTGAGTAAATAAAGTGGTTTGGGCTTATATTTTCGATATTGGTACTTGAGGGAATGTAAGTTTGATCCGCACTAAGTTTAAAGTAGCTTAACACTTTTCCATCTTCTACTGATATTGCTTTCACTTTCCACTTTCCACTCTCTTTGACCACAGCAAGTACTCTATCTGTCTTATTGCTATGAAGTATGATAAAATTGTTCTCGTCTCTTTCCCACTGTTTTACTACTTTTTTATTTAGGTAATCGACCTTTAGCTTTAAGAGTTTTCCGGCATTCCCCGTTTTATAGAGATATAGATTGTTGTGTACAACTTGCGTCATAATATTACGTGAATCTCCCTCAAATGGAACGGTGTAAAGAAAATAAGAAAACGAAGCATCGCGTTGTCCAATCTGATAAAAAAGAACTTTAGGCATGTCAGGGTCCACCATCATTACCAATATCTTTTTATCCCCCTGGTATATAATTGTGGGTTCTGAGTTTCTTTTTCTGTCGTTATATATTGAGAAAGCACTAAAGTTTGTAACCTTCCACTCGGTGTCTATTTTTTTAATTTCATATATCCCTTTATTGGAGACCACTACAATTAAATTGTCTTCTTTAATAATATTTTGAGTATACTCTTGTGTGTTTTTAAGTTTAAGACTGCCTATGATCTTGTTATTTGTATTTAACTCTATTAGAGACCCATTGGAGAGGAGTACTAATAGAGACTTATCAAATGTAATTGTTGATATAATCTTGGTGTTTTTATCCTTTTTTAATTTCTTAGGAATATTCCATATATCTTGAATTGCAATTGCAGCATTTGGAGAGTCATACTCTTCATCCGCATAGTAAAATAGGGAGTTTCCTTTTCCAATAACAAATTGGTTATTATAGGTGGTTGTAACAATAGGGAACTCCATTTGATATTGTTTATATATCTCAGATACTTTGTTGTGAAGTGCATTGATAGACTGAAACTCTTTTACTTCACTACGTAACTTTTCGGTATCAAACTTTTTGAAGTTGGATGGGTTTGGATAGTGAAGACTATGAACATATTTGATTTTGGTAGAATCGTAAATTAAAAACTTAGATACTCTATCAATGGAGGCTACCCAAAGGGTTTTGTATTTCTCTTTATAGATGGTTGTCGTAAAATTCGGAAATAGACCTACCTCTTGTTTGTCGTAATTGCTTAACGAAAATGATGGAATATGATGTACTAAAGGAGGGTGTTTGTGAGTTCCTTCTTTAGGGATTACTTTATCTGTATTTGGAACAGGGGTGTGTTGTTTGATTGGGATCAATTTATTTTGATCTATATCTATCTTCTCTTTTCTTTTATTATTGCATTGAGATTTGTTATTTTTATTTTTTATCTTGTTGTCTTGAGGTGGTGTTGAGACAACTTTATCCGATAACTCGACGTGTTCCTTCTCTTCTGGTTGGGATACTTCTTTTTGTCTACTGTTATTCCAAAATATCGTGATTGCTGTAGCTGCTAGTACGATCGCAAATAAGATAGTTGTTTTCTGTAATTTATTTCTTTGAGACATAATCCAATTTTTTAGAATAGTTTCTGTGTTAATTGAATCCTAAAAAGATTCGTCGTGCTCTGTAAGGTATGGTCGTTCAAGGAGTTTCCAGTTAGAAATTCATATCGAAATTCTAACGTTAATTTCTTGGAGATGATATATCCTGGGGCTATTGTATATTTGTTTTGAGAAATATAAGCATTGTCTATATTTTCTCCAAATGATAGAAAAGTCTCTATCATTGGTCGTATATAAATGGTTTTAGGAATAAGTGCCGGTTTGTTGATTGGAATTTTGGTGTCTAGACGATATCTAAAACGTCCTTGCACTATGGTCTCATTATCTCCTGTAAGATCCCATGTAATTCTTTCTTCCATTAAAAACCGATTGGTAAATTTAAAGCTGTTGAATCTTGGCCATGTTAATGAGACTGCTTGATATGGACGTAATTCGAATTGATATTTCTCTCCATACCTACCAACATAATTAATACGTGCTCCTACGGAAAATTTAATGTCTCTTCGGAATCGATAGCTTATTTCGTTTCTTATTTCAGTTCTATTCCAATCATCTTTTTTCGGAATATAATGAATTCCAAGAGCACCGATATAGGTCCAATTGGGTTTTATTGATTTACTGACAAAGTAGTAAGCTCTATATTGTTCATATTTATCTGTTGCATAGAGATTATGAGTGAATATTAGTAGTAAGCTGCTAATTAAGAGTTTTCTAAGTATGTCGTTTCTGTTGTTTTGTGTCATTTCAAGATTAGTCTGTTGTTGTGTGTTTTTTCGATCAGTGATCTTTTTGAATACACAAAAGAAAAATAAATATTTTGAACTCAAAAAATGTGCCTGGTGTCTTTTTCATTTCATAATAAACTATAAACATGGTATTGGGTAAAAAAGTTTATGTATATCATTAGTTAAAATCGCAATTCCGAGATGAAATATTATATCTTTGTCCACCTTAGGTTTAATCCAAAATAGAGTTCCATGATATCTGTAGAGCAGCTGACAGTCAGCTTTGGGGGTTTTGATCTTTTTAAAAATATTACGTTTAAAATAAATCCCAAGGATCGTATTGGTTTAACTGGCCGTAATGGTGCAGGAAAATCAACGATGTTAAAAGTATTTGCCAAGCAACAAGAGGCTTCCTCTGGAGAGGTTATATGTCCTAAGGATGTTACTGTTGGTTATCTTCCACAGCATATGATGATTAATGATAATCGTACGGTGCTTGAAGAGGCTGAATCCGCTTTTGAGGAAATTTTGATTTTAGAAAATGAGTTAAAACAACTCAACGAATCGTTGGCTGTTAGAGAAGATTATGAGTCTGAATCGTATATGGATCTTATTCATAAAGTTACAGATTTAACGGATCGTTTACAGATAATCGGTGCTGGTAACTACATGGCATCTATTGAGCAGACATTAATAGGTCTGGGTTTTAAAAGAGATGACTTTCAGAGACAAACATCGGAATTCTCAGGTGGTTGGAGAATGCGTATTGAGTTAGCCAAAATTCTATTGAGGAGACCTGATGTATTTCTTTTGGATGAGCCAACGAATCATTTGGATATTGAATCGATACAGTGGTTGGAGAATTTCTTGAAAGATTATCATGGTGCCGTTGTTTTGGTTTCGCATGATAGGGCTTTTCTTGATAATATTACGAATAGAACAATAGAGATAAGTATGAGTTCTATTCACGATTATAAGGCCAATTATAGCCAATATCTCGTTCTGCGTAAAGAGAGACGACAACAGCTGGAAGCAGCGTATGAGAATCAGCAAAAGATGATTAAAGATACTGAAGACTTTATCGAACGTTTTCGCTATAAAGCGACCAAAGCTGTTCAGGTACAGTCTCGTATTAAACAGCTTGATAAAGTGGAACGAATTGAACTTGATGTAGAAGATAAACGTTCTCTCAATATCAAGTTTCCTCCAGCACCTCGTTCAGGTACTATTGTGGTTGATGCCAAAGAGGCTTCTAAATCATATGATCATTTGGTTTTAGATAAAGTGGATCTTGAGATTGAACGTGGACAAAAAATTGCGTTTGTCGGAAAGAATGGTGAGGGTAAGTCTACTATGGTGAAGATGATCATGCAAGAGATTGCTTTTGATGGTGCAGTGAATCTTGGTCATAATGTAAAGATTGGGTATTTTGCTCAAAATCAAGCATCTTTGTTGGATGAGACATTAACTGTTTTTGAGACTATCGACAATATTGCTGTTGGTGATATGCGTACCAAAGTAAGAGATATTTTGGGCGCTTTTATGTTTAGCGGAGAAGATGTGGATAAGAAGGTTAAAGTCTTGTCTGGGGGAGAACGTTCTAGATTAGCAATGATCAAACTTCTTTTAGAACCTGTTAATTTGCTAATTCTGGATGAGCCTACCAACCATCTTGATATCTCATCTAAGGAGCTTTTAAAACAAGCGATTGTTGATTTTGAAGGAACGGTAATTGTGGTATCTCATGATAGAGAGTTTCTTGATGGTCTTGTTTCTGATGTTGTAGAATTTCGTGATAAGAAATTACGTCACCATAATGATGGTATCTATGGCTATTTGGCTATGAGACAAAAAGAGCTAGCTGCCGAGAGTGTACTCTTAAAGCAAATTGTTGCCACAAAGAAATCTGAGTCGGAAAATGGAAGCGATGAAGGCACTACGTCATTAAGTTATGCTGAAAAGAAAGAGATAAATAAAAAAATATCGAAAGCTGAACGTGACTTACAAAGAGCTGAAAATAATATTGAGCGTCTCGAATCAGAGATAGAAAAGATGGATGATGAGGTGGAAAAGGATCCATCAAAAGGAACGGATATGGAATTTTTTAAGAGGTATGATGCTCTTAAAAATGATCTTGATGTTGAAATGGAGACGTGGGAAGATTGTAGTGAGAAACTTGATTCAGTCCTCACGTTAAGAACCTGGTAGATAAATATAAAATAAGTAATCAAATAAATATTGAGAGATGAGTTCGCAGGCAAATGATTATATTTTTGGAATTAGAGCCATAATGGAAGCTATCCATTCGGGTAAAGCAATTGAGAAAATATTATTAAAAAAAGATAGTAATGGGGAGCTGTATAATGAGCTATTTGCACTTATAAGAGCAAATGAGATTCCTTTTCAGATGGTCCCTATTGAGAAGTTGCAGAAGGTTACAAAAAATAATCACCAAGGAGCTATTGCATATGTGTCTCCGATAGAATTTGCAAATTTTGAGATGTTGGTTGCTGAAAAGGTAAATACAGTCGATTATAGTCCATTATTTCTACTTCTAGATAGAATTTCTGATGTTCGTAATTTTGGTGCTATCGCACGTTCTGCAGAGATTGCTGGTGTGGATGCTATCATTATACCTGAGTCTGGTTCTGCTCGTATTAATGCAGAATCGATCAAGACATCAGCAGGTGCACTTCTTACCATTCCTGTGTGTAAAGTTAAGCATTTGAAAGATGCCGTTTTTACACTTCAACAGTATGGTGTAAAATGTGTTGCTGCATCGGAGAAATCAAAAAGCTTCTATTATGAGTGTGAATTTACTTCTCCTGTAGGAATTGTTATGGGATCTGAAGACAAGGGGGTGACTCCAGGAATTTTGAAAGTAGTAGATCAGCAAGTTGCCATCCCTCAAAAGGGAAAAATTCAGTCACTGAATGTTTCTGCAGCAGCGGCAGTATTGCTTTTTGAAGTGGTAAGACAGAGAGGATAACTGTAGATTGTTATTTTTAAGATTATAAATAAGGAGCCTTTAGAGGCTCCTTATTGTTTTTATGTCTTATGCAAACACGTTTTCCAACTCGATATTTTCATCGTGCTCCTCTTAATTGTGATTCAAAATTATTGGCACTTCACGACGAAAAGTCTCTTCTAAAGAGATAATGGTTTCTGTGGAAGTAATCCCTTTTATTGGTTGAATTTGATGGATCAATATATCTTTAAGATGCTCATTATCTCTAGAATATACTTTTGCAAAGATAGCATATTGACCTGTTGTATAGTGACACTCTACAATCTCAGGAATCTCTTTTAGTTTTTCAGCTACTGTAGGATAGAGGCCTCCTTGATCTAAAAATATTCCCACATAAGTACACGTGCTATAATCCACTTTTTTCGGATCGATATGGTATCCAGAACCAACAATTACTTTCATCTCAATAAGTCTATTGACACGTTGGTGTACTGCAGCTCTTGAAATTCCACACTTTTCAGCAACATCTTTGAATGGAATACGTGCATTCTGAGAAATGATATCCAGTATTTTTAAATCTATATCGTCTAGTTTACCTTTATTGCTCATTTTTATAATATACTTAATTATTCATTCAGAAATCTATCTCATTGCTTGTTTTCATTATCAAAGATAAACAAAATGTTATTTGAGTGTGTCAATAAACAATTATTTAGCGGTTCTAAATAATATGTTTTATAATATGTTTTTCTTTTTATCTATGTATTTCTTTGCATTCTGGATGATCTGTAATTATGCTATGTTGTCACCTGTTGTATCTTAAGACATATCGTTTTTTAAAAGCAATCGCAATGTGGTTAATGATCGTAGATAAATTAAGTGTGAATAAAACTAAATGAATTCTGTCTTGTTATATAAATATCTATGATAAAAATTTGTTCCAAAAACGTTTCTATTATGAATAAGTCTCTATTGTTGTTACTACTTCTTTTATTTTCCTCTTGTATTTATGCACAAAATGATGGAGATGATTTGAGGACGCAAGCTGTAAAGTATGCAAGAGTGTTGAATATTGTTGATGAGTACTATGTTGATAGTGTTGATATTAAGTCATTAACCCAAACTGCAATTAAAAAAGTATTATCTGATTTGGATCCTCATTCTACTTATGTTAGTTCTGAAGAGGTGGATAAGATGAATGAAGCTCTTGATGGAAGTTTTGAAGGGATTGGAATATCGTTCAATATTTCAGATGATACTTTAGTTGTGATGAGTACTATCTCAGGTGGCCCTTCAGAGAAAGTTGGGATCCATGCTGGAGATAAAATAATAAAAGTAGATGGAGAGAATATTGCTGGTATCGGCCTTACTAATTCTAAAGTATTTGAGGTCTTAAAAGGTGAAAAGGGATCTAAAGTATCGTTATTTATAAAGAGAGGAAAGTTTGCACCGATGAACTATACTGTAGTTCGTGACAAGATCCCTATTTATAGTGTTGATGCATCTTATATGGCTGATCCTACTACTGCTTATATTAAGATAAATCGTTTTGGTGCAAAAACGGAAATAGAGTTCTTGTCTTCTTTAAAAAAACTTGGTTATGATAACAATATTGACAACCTAATCTTAGATCTTCGTGGTAATGGAGGAGGATACCTTCGTGCTGCTATTGGTATTTCGAACCAGTTCTTCCCCAAAGAAAAACTATTGGTGTATACTTCAGGTCTTCACAATCCTAGAAAAGAGTATTATTCAGATTCGGATGGAAGTTTTAAGAAAGGTAAAGTAATTATTCTAATTGATGAAGGTTCTGCTTCAGCTAGTGAGATTGTGACTGGGGCTGTCCAAGATTGGGATAGAGGATTGGTTATAGGACGTCGTTCCTTTGGGAAAGGTCTAGTACAACAGCCTTTTATGTTGACAGATGGATCATTGATTCGTTTGACTGTCGCACACTATTTTACCCCAGCAGGTCGTAATATCCAGAAGCCATATGGAGAAGGTCGTAAGGTCTATTATTCGGATCTAAGCAATCGTATCAAAGATGGGGAGCTGTTTGATTCTACAAAAGTTGTGCGTGACTCATCTAGAGTCTACTATACTTTGCGTAATAAACGTAAGTTTTATGGTGGAGGGGGAATTGTTCCTGATATCTATATTCCTTTAGATTCAACTGTTAGCTACTCCTATATAAATACTTTGATTCGAGAAGATATCTTCTATCCATTTGTATTTAACTATTTAAATAAAGTGCGGACTTCTATTAAAGCAAAGTATCCTGATTTTGAATCTTACAAAACGAGTTATGTTATTCCTATCGAAGTTATAGATGAGCTGAAATCGGAAGCAAAGAATAAATTGCCAGATTTGGAGGTGGTAAATGATAAGCAGTCAAATAAGATGATTTCGTTACATTTCAGGGCAATAATGGCTAGATTTCTTTATCCTAGAGGAGCATTCTATGAGATTCTGAATACTGACGATTCTGAGATCAAAGAGGCGTTAGATCTCATACATCACCCTAAAAAGTATGAAGAGAAACTCTTGGGTAAAAAAGGATAGATCAATGACTATAGGTCATTATTTCATTGAACCTTTTAAGATTAGGATTCTTCTAATCTTAAAAGGTTTTATTGTGTTTGACAATTGGTTATTGTTTAATTCGTGCTTTTTGGTTGTATTATTAAATTGTAATTTTTAAATAAAAAGATGCAAGGTTTATCTCTTTTTAGGGAATCGCTAAATTATTTGCATCTTTACACTTTGTTTAAAATAATAGTATGATTGATTCAATATTAGGTTGGTTAACTACAGATCGACACCTTGAATGGATAAGTGCAATTCTTGGTTTTTTATATATCTTCTGTTCTATAAAAGAACATCTATTGACTTGGTTCTTTGGTATATTAACTTCGGCTCTTTACGTATATGTATTCTTTGTGAATAAGTTTTATGCGGATATGTCGTTACAAGTTTATTATGTCGTAATTAGCTTCTATGGTTGGTATATGTGGATGAGAAAGGTCGATGATAAGAATCCTGCTGTTCAAGTAAGATTAGCGAATAAAAAGGAGTGGGTTGGTATCTCTATCTCCTCTTTGATCCTATATTTCGTTATATGGTATGTTTTAAAATATCATACAGATTCTCCTGTTCCTGTTGTGGATGCTTTTACTACAGCATGTAGCATTGTTGCCACATGGATGATGACTCGAAAGATATTAGAGCAGTGGATCTTTTGGGTTGTGATTGATTTCGTGTCAATGGTAATCTATCTTTATAAAGGTATGGTCCCTACTTCTCTTTTGATGGGAACATATACTGTGTTGGCCGTGGTTGGATTTGTTACTTGGAAAAAACAAATGAAACCGACAAAAATAGCTTCGAATGCTTAGAGTGGTCGTAACTGGTGCAGAATCTGTTGGCAAATCGACGATATCAGAAATGCTAGCTAAATACTTTCAAGGGACTAATATTCCAGAGTATGCTCGAACTTATGTTGAGGAACATGGCTATACTTACCAGTATGATGATGTAGTGGCCATTGCAAAATATCAAGTAGAAGAGGACCTAGAGATCGAACAACTTTCGGATTCTATTGTATTCTATGATAGTTGGTTGATAATAACGAAGGTATGGCTTTTTGAGATGTATAAACAAATGCCTGATTTTGTAGATGCTCATATTGCTGACCATAAGGCTGATCTGTATCTTCTTTTGACTCCTGATCTTCCTTGGGTAGAGGATCCTGTTAGAGAGAATGGAGGGGAGATGAGATGGAAACTACATCAAAAATATAAAGAGGAGCTAGAGCATTACCAATGTAATTACGTGGAGGTCTCTGAAGTGGGTGAAGATCGATTTCTTCGTGCTAAAAGTGAAGTAGAAAAATTATTACGGATTAATACGGACTAGAATGGATACGAATGATGTAAAGAAGAGGTTTGATTACGTCGTTAATTCTCTTTCATCTCCAACATCTTATGGACAAGTTTGTCACGAACATTATGACAATGAACCTCTGCCAAGTATAGATGTTTTAAAGGAGATAGTTGAGAAAGTAAGGCAGTTAATTTTTCCAGGTTTTTATGGTTTTATACCTTTAAATACTAATACTCTAAAATATTACACAGGACTACTTGTTGATCAGGTTTATGAATCCTTAGTAGATCAAGTTCTGGCAGGATTGTGTTTTTCTTGCAATCAAAAAAGGTCTATGTCCCTTTTAAGCGAACGTCAAAAAAAAAGTAAAGATATTACGATTCGATTTATTGAGTCCATTCCTTATCTACGAGAAATGTTGTCAAAAGATGTGGAGGCTGCATTCCTAAACGACCCCGCAGCATCACATCGAGGTGAGGTGGTGTTTAGTTATCCTTCTATAAAGGCTATCTGTAACTATAGAATCGCCAATAAACTGTATCAATTAGGAGTGCCAATGATTCCTCGAATTATATCTGAACTTGCTCACTCTGAGACTGGAATAGATATACATCCACTTGCCAATATTGGAGAGTCATTCTCTATTGATCATGGAACAGGGGTAGTAGTGGGTTCGACATGTATTATTGGTGATAGAGTTCAATTGTTTCAAGGGGTTACTCTAGGTGCTAAGAGTTTCCCATTGGATGAGAATGGCAATCCGATAAAAGGTGTGCCTCGTCATCCAATAGTTGAAGATGATGTGGTAATATATTCAAATGCAACGATTTTGGGGCGTATTACAGTCGGACATCACGCTACTATTGGGGGGAATGTTTGGGTCACGGAAGATGTAATGCCTTATGGTCGAGTAATACAAGGAAGATCAAGAATTGAAAAATTTAATGATGGAGGAGGAATTTGAATTCGTTCTATGTTTGATTTTCATGGAATTCGTCTATTTTTGTGTGAATTATAATGGGTAAAAGTTCTATTGTGGAAAACTACAAATACGTAGCCAAAACATTCGCTGGTTTAGAAGGAGTGTTGGCAAAAGAGTTAATCGATCTAGGAGCTTCTAATGTTGAAGAACAAAGAAGAGCAGTTAGTTTCGAGGGGGATAAAGAGATGTTGTATCGTGCAAACTATTGTTGTAGAACAGCTTTAAGAATCCTGAGACCAATTTATGAGTTTGATGTGCAGAGCAGAGACTCTTTATATGAAGAAGCATCAAAAGTAGATTGGACGCAATATCTAACTTTAGGTAAGACATTTGCTTTAGATTCAGTTGTTACCTCTGATTTATTTGCTAATTCCATGTTTGTTTCTTTACGTGTTAAAGATGCTATTGTGGATCAGTTTAGAAAGAAGTACAAGAAAAGACCTTCTGTTGATCCAGAAAATCCTGATATTAAAGTTCATGTGCACTTGATGGGTAATAAGTGTTCTCTTTCTTTAGATAGTTCAGGAGAGGCTCTTTATCGTCGTGGATATAGAATCGGACAGAATGATGCTCCTCTAAGTGAAGTATTAGCTGCTGGTATGATTCTACTTAGTGATTGGGATCAAAATAGTGCTTTTGTAGACCCTATGTGTGGTTCTGGTACGCTTCTTATTGAGGCTGCGATGATTGCTTATGGTATTCCTCCTGGGGTTTATAGATCAAGCTTTGGTTTTGAAAACTGGCCTGATTTTGATGCCGATGCATTTGAGAATGTATACGATGCGGACTATGAAAAGGAGTTCGATTATCCTATTCTTGGTTCTGATGTTCATCCTGGTACACTTAAAATTGCAGAGAAGAATATTAGAAATGCAAACTTATTTAAGTGTATTCACCTAAAACATAAGGATATTCGTGAATTGAAGTGTCTGGTTGATGGCGGTACAATCATTACAAATCCTCCTTATGGAGAGCGTATGAAACCTCAAAATATTGAGAATCTTTATCGTTCTATTGGAGATACTCTTAAGAAAGAGTTTACTGGTTATGATGCTTGGATTCTATCTTCTTCTAAAGAAGGATTTAAGAGTGTTGGTTTAAGAACTAGCCAAAAGATCAAACTTTTTAATGGTTCTTTAGAGTGTAGTTTCAATCACTATGAGCTTTATGAAGGATCGAAGAAACGTCCTTCAGAGTATCTAGAGGAAGAAGATAATTAATGGAGATTGATTATCTGAGATATATTAAAAAGGCTAATCCTCAATGGGTTAGCCTTTTTTTTTAATTTGTATATATAGTGATGTGTCAGAGCATTAATGATCGCCATTCAAAATATTATAGTAATATTTGTTTAGAACTTATCTTTAATATTCGATTACTATTCGTAGAGTCGTATGAGAAATCACTGATAACATCCATCGTAGATTATATAACCTCATATTTGGACTTGTATACTCTATAACGAACTCGGATTGCCATTTTCTATCACTTATATAAGGTATCGATTACAGCTACAATAAGTTGTACTCATTGTAGCTGTCTAAATAGTTGCTATTTATAACTTCCGAAATGGTGTCCTTTGAGGGATTTTATTCTTATCCCATCTTTGTAGCCAACAACGAATGCATCTTGAATAGTGGTGTCTTCTTGTATTTTTTTGCAATATGACTTCGCTTTTGCGTATGACTTAAATCTTCCTATCAGGAATTTTGTGACTCCATTAGTGTCTTCGTCAATAATTTCTGCATCAATACGGAAATATTTATGAGCAGTTTCATTTGTAAATGGTATTTGACTGAAAGCAGCTAGCTGTACTCTAAATTCCCATTTACTAGATTTATAAACCGCCGACTCTATTTTGACCTTTTGTCTTTTCTTATGCTTGTTTATATATGAATAGGTACCCATCACATATAGACCACGATCAAACTTTTGTGTGGCTTTTAACTTGAATAGATAATGTATCGTATCTTTGGCTGTCATGTTATCATCCACAATCTTTATTGTCTCTAGATCGTATTTGCCAGTTTTTTCATTATAGCCCATGATACCAGGAAGTAGTTCAATTTCAAGTTTCGCATCTGCTTTGAAGTCTCCTTTGATTACGTTAACCTCTACCAAACACTCTTCTCCTTGCCCAATACTCTCTTTGGTTTTGATATCAAACTCATGAACATCTTTTCGGAAGAACTCTTTATTCTGACTTCGAATAAGCTTCTTCATCTTCTGCTCTTTATCCTTGGCAAAATTAAATTTATAAGCAAGGCTTAGACCTGCATTTAGGTATATTGGCATACGATTAAAATTGTAATCTTTGTCGCTTCCTCCTGTGTAATATTGACGCTTCATAATGTTTCCATCGGCATGGAGTCTAAGGGCGAAATGTTTAGACATATTGTAATCCACAATTATACCTGCTCCTCCAGCAATAGCCCAGTTTTTTTCTAGTGCTGGTAATGTTTGATTTTGTAAGTAATTGATACCACCTCCGATTTTACCATAGAATGTAAAGCGAGAGTCCACAACATCTTTGTTGGCCCAGTTTGAGAAATTTATCAGCATATTAAATCGACCATCGATAACTGTTGGTTGTACTTCTTGCCCTAAAATCATGCCATAGTTTCCTTCTAATCCTAGAATGAAGATGTCGTTAATAGCTCTATTCACCGCAAAATGACCTATCGGTGCGATGCTCTTATAGTCTATATTTGATCCCATATTCTCTTTAAAAAATGTCGATACACCGCCTCCGGCTTCAATAGTCCATGCTTTTTCAATGCGATGTTTGGTGAGTTTGGCCTCTTTCTTCTGTGGCTTCTCCTCTTTTTTTGTCTCTTGAGCAAAAGTTTTACTCATATTGGATGCAATAACCGTCGTAATCAGAAAAAAAAGTAGTATTTGTCTTTTCATAATCATATAGATGATTGATATTCTATGTATTCAAATGATTCTATTGTACTAATTAACTAAGTATCTGAAAGTTTGAACTTATTATATAAATATAATATTATTATTTTACAATGATGTAAAGATGCAAAAATATCTTATTTCTTTATATAAATTACGATATTCTCTTTGTAAACGTGGTTTGGTTCCATTTTTGTTAATTATTTTTGTAATAGATGTTACCCTAAACTATTGATCAATTGTATTGTTCATTGAGGTGACATTGGGTCACTATTTTAACCAATCATTTTTATAATGTGTAAGTATATATTATTATTCGTATTTGGGCTTCTTATTATTTCCAATACAAATGCTTCAACTGACAAGGAGATTCATTTTAGAGTTAATAAAAATGCCTTTGATTCTATTGCTCTAAATTTAGAGTATGGGAATGTAGTCTTTTACGAAACGACCAACGATTCATTGCTTGTAGATGTTCGAATTACGATGGACAATATTGCGGAGAATAAGGCAAACAAAGAGCTTGAAGATTATGATGTATTGCATCATATTAATGATGGATTACTTTCAATAAGTCAGACTCGTGGACAAGTAACAAACACGGTTCGAAAGTATCGTTTTAATTATCGTATCGGAGTGCCTACTTATTGTCCTTTATCTATTAAGATGATTTTCTCAAAACTCAATATGGATTCATGGCCATCTTCTTTAAATATTGATGCAACTTATTGTCAAATCAATTTACTTAATCAGGTTGGAACTGAAGCTTATTCAAAAGTAAAGATGAAGTTTGACTATTGTGATATCAATTCTGATACCATTTATCAGGCAGATGTGGTTCAAAAAGGCGGAATCTTTAATGTTAAATATATAAAAGAGGCGACTATAGATGCAAAACAAGCTAAAGTTTCTCTAGGATATTTTAAAGGATCTAAGATTAAAAGTAAAGAATGTGTTGTGACGGTAGATTCTATAGATAATGTGAGGATAAATGCAAATCAATCGTTTATTTCACTTCATACGATTACGTCAAGTCTTTCTTTATATTCAGATCTCTCAACAATTTCTTTGGGTGATATTGTAGAAGGTGGATGTAAACTCAACTTGGATATTGTGGATGGGGATCTACATATGAAACATATTCTTGATAGTTTTTCTGAGATTCAATTAGATTTAATGAATGCAATGATAGATGATAATCTTGATCTAAATGATTACGAAAAGAGTACTCAGGATGGTTCTACGATATATCATAAGAAGAATACTTATATCTCAATTCCGGTGCTTTTAAATTTAAAACTTCAGCGTGGAACTTTATTTAATGAGTAAAAAAACGAATTTATGAGACTTCAAACTTGTGTGACTTTCCTTTTCCTTTTTACAATTTCTTTGGTTCAAGTTGCCAAAGCTGATATTGATGTTACTTTAAAAGGAGTTCAAGAGGAGAAGAAGATATTTTTAGCAACCTATGAAGGGTCTAAGATTTTTCTCCTTGATAGTGTGATGTTAGATAGTGGGAAAGGTGTAATTCCTACAAAGAATGTCAAAGGTGCGGGGCTATATATTCTATATGTTGATAAAGAACATCATAAAGAAATTCTTATCTCCAATGACTTCGATTTTACAGTATATGGAAGTTTGTCAAGCCAATTAAATATTCGTAAAATTGATGGCTCCAAAGAGTCTGAATATTTTCTCTTATACGAAGATTGGCTTTCTGCTGCAAGAGAGAGAATGAAAAGTTATCAGATGCAATATAAGGTCTACAAAACAAACAAAGATAGTGTTCAGTCAATAAAGGATCGTATTTTATCTTTGAATAAGGATGTTCAAGCTTTTATACAGAAAGAAAGCAGTCGTTCATCAACGGTGTTTTACTCTGACTTTATTCGTGCTACTCAGCCCGTTAAGTTACCAAAGGCTCTTTATGGTAATGCGAAGAAGGATACTGTTCTATGGAAACGACAATACCAATTTATGGTAGCTCATTATTTTGATCATATAAATCTTTCCAATGCAGCTTTTGTTCGTACTCCTATTTTACAAAATACGATGGATAAATACTTAAAAGATATCTTAGTTCCTACACCAGACTCTATTGGACCTGCTCTTTTGCATGTGATTGAAAAGAGTAAGCAAAATGACGAGGTGTATAAGTTTGTTGCCAATTATCTTTTAACAAGTTCGATCAATTCGAAGATAATGGGAATGGATAAGGTATTTGTTCAAATTGCTTCTCAAAACCAGTTAAGATCAGGGCAAGCCTTAGTAGATTCTGTCAATTATAAGAAGATCAAAGATAAGGTTACCTCCATTTCTCCTGTTTTAATAGGAGCTAATGCACACAACCTACATCTACAACGTCCTGATGGTAGTGATATATCTCTCTTTGATATGCATGGTCAGTTACATGTTGTTGTCTTCTGGGAACCGAATTGTAGCCATTGTAAAAAACTAATTCCCGAACTTTATGAAAAAGCTTTCACTAAATATTTTGCTGACGGTGTCGATTTCTTCGCTGTAAATACACAACAAGATACCGCTAAATGGAAAAATTTCTTATCTGAAAAACATTTAAATGATTGGGTTAATGTTTATGATATGTATGGAAATTCCTTTATGCATCATTACTATAATGTAACCACCACACCAAAGTTGTTCTTATTAGATCAAGACATGAAGATTGTGGCTAAAGATATTGGAGTGGAGACATTAATGAATATTTTAGCTGAGAAATTAGACAAAAAATAAATCTTGTAAATTATAATAATATGAATAAATTAAGTTTTTTCTCTTTCCTAATGTTTGCTGCATTGATCGTTTCTTCATGTAGCTCTAGTAAAAAAGTAGTATCCTCTTCTGAAGAAGAAGTTCTTATTACGACCTATTGTTCTGGTGACGAGTATCGTTCAACCGATAAATTGATACGTGCTAGCTCTTTGGGAGAAAGTACCGATCAAGTGATGTCTAAAAGAATGGCTCGTACAAATACATTGGAAGAATTAGCTTCTAAAATAGAGGTGAGCTTCAAGTCTGTAGTCGATAACTATTATAGCTCTAAGTCGACAGTGAACGCAGAAGAGGTTCAACGTAGATATGAAGGCCTTTCTCGCGAAGTGATCAATCAAAAGATCTCTGGTTATCGTACTATTTGTGAGAAAGTAACTAAAACAAAGAAAGGTACTTATAAAACGTATCTTTGTTTCGAAATTGGTATGGACGATCTTCTTAATCCTATCTATGACAAAATGTCTAACGATGACAAACTACGTCTAGATTATGATTATGAGAAATTCAAAAAAACTTTTGAAAAAGAACTAAAGAATAGTGAACGATAATTCATTGATTGCTACAGCTATTGTATAAAGCTGTAGCAATTATTTTGTTTCACAATATGACTTTCAATATGTATCTTTGTCCCTATAACAATTGAATTTGTTCGTGGATAGATTTGCATTTATTGATCGAACTGTAAATTGAAAATAATATAATTATGAAGATAGCTTTAATTGGTTATGGAAAGATGGGGAAGACAATCGAAAAGATTGCCCTAGATCGTGGTCATGACATTTCATTGATCGTTGATGTGAAGAATGCGAATACAATTACTGCTGCAGATCTAAAAGGAATTGATGTTGCAATTGAATTTACCAACCCTGATTCTGCTGTGAACAATTATATGCTATGCTTCGAAGCTGGTGTTCCTGTAGTTAGTGGAACTACTGGTTGGCTTGAGCAAGAACAGCAGGTTTATAATACCATCAATCAAAAAGATGGCACCTTCTTCTATGCTTCTAACTTTAGCTTGGGAGTAAACCTATTTTTTGAGCTGAATAAGCAATTAGGTAAAATGATGAACAGTTTTCCTGATTACGACGTCGATATGGTGGAAGTTCATCATACTCAAAAACTAGATGCTCCTAGTGGAACAGCAATTACTCTTGCGGAGGGACTATTTGATACATTGGATCGTAAGTCTTCTTGGACACTTGATAAAGCAAACGACGCTCAAGTTCATATTGAAGCAGAGAGAAGGGGAGAAGTCCCTGGAATCCATACAGTAAAATATGAGTCTGAAGTGGATGAAATTGTGATCACTCATAGTGCAAAAAGTCGTCAAGGTTTTGCTTTTGGTGCTGTTATTGCTGCAGAGTTCGCTTATGATAAGAAGGGTGTTTTGTCGATGAAAGACCTCCTGAATTTATAATATAATTGTCTATGAGTTTTATTCAAACTAAAATACGGGATAATCGCAAAAACTTTATTCGTTTTGTGATCTATAGTATCCTTTACATCCTATGGCTAGTATGGCTTGGTAATTTCTACCTTCTTCCTGGTCTTTTCATTATTTTTGACCTATACATTACGAATAAGGTTAATTGGACATTCTGGAAAAAACGTCGTCCTGAAGGGGAGAAGATGACTAAAACAGAAGAGTGGGTTGATGGAATTATATTTGCTGTGATAGCGGCAACTTTCCTTCGTGCTTTCTTTATTGAGGCTTATACAATACCTACTTCTTCGATGGAAAAATCTATGCTTGTTGGAGATTATCTTTTTGTAAGTAAAGTAAGTTATGGTCCTAAGGTACCAAATACTCCTATTGCATTTCCTCTTGTTCATCATACTTTACCATTTACAAAATCTACTCCTGCTTTTTCAGAAGCGGTTCAATGGCCATATCATCGCCTAAAGGGTTTCGGAAATGTGAATAGAAATGATGTGGTTGTTTTTAACTACCCAGAAGGGGATACTGTCGCTTCTAAGATGCAGAATCAAAGTTATTACCAATTGGTGCGTGCTTATGGCTGGAAAGAAGTGAATACAAACAAACGTGTTTTCGGTGATATTTTACATCGTCCTGTAGACAAATGTGAGAACTATATTAAAAGATGTATTGCCACCCCTGGTGACTCTCTTCAGATAATTCATGGTGTTGCTTACATTAATGGAAAACAACAAGATAGAGTTGAAAATTTACAGTATGAGTATCAGTTGCGAACTGATGGTTCTCGTATAAACCCTAAAGTACTTGATAAGATCGGTGTTGCTCCTGATGATATTGCAACAAATGGTGTGATTTACCAGATGCCTTTGACTTCTGAAATGGTGGATAAATTACATAAATATAAAGGAATTCAATCTATTGTAAAGTACGAAGCAACAAAACCAACCACTTCTGTATTTCCTTTTGATGAAAAATATCAATGGAATGAAGATAATTATGGCCCTATTTACATTCCAAAGAAAGGTGCTACAGTATCTCTAAATCTCTCAAATTTATCGCTTTACAGTAGATTGATTGATGTTTATGAGGACAATGATTTAGTTGTAAAAGATGGAATCATATATATCAATGGCCATGTTGTTGATCGTTATACTTTCAAGATGAACTATTATTGGATGATGGGAGATAATAGACATAATAGTGCTGATTCTAGATATTGGGGATTTGTACCTGAAGATCATATTGTCGGTAAAGCTGTCTTTGTATGGTTCTCTGTTGATAAATTCAAGAGTTTCCCTGACAATATTCGTTGGAGTCGTCTTTTCTCTTCTGTGAAATAGATACCTTTTTTAACTAGTCTAATTAAAATCATTTTAAAGTGAATCTATTAAGGGTACCTATGTACCCTTTTTTGTATAAACCCTTAGACAATGACCAAACTTACAAATGAAGAAATAATAGCAGGTGTTCAGAGTCAAAACCATGTTGTTTTGCATTCAATCTATCGTAGTTCTTTTCGTATTGTTTCTCTCTATATCCAACGTAATAGTGGAACTGAAGAGGATGCCAATGACATCTTCCAAGAGGCTTTAATTGTTGTTTATAGAAAAGTTCAAGAGCCTTCGTTCTCTTTGACATGTTCTTTTGAGACTTATTTGTATGCGATATGTCGCAATTTATGGCTCAAAGAACTTCACAACAGAGATCGTATACCGCAAGAACTCATTGGAGATGCTTTATTTAATGAGTTTGAATTAGAAGACGATATCGAGAATGTTATTCTAATGAATGATCGTTATCGATTGTATCAGAAACATTTTGAGTTGATGGGGGAAGATTGTAAAAAATTGATGACTCTTTTTCTTAAAAAAGTCCCCCTGAAAGATATTGCCAGAGTGATGGGACTTAAATCTGAACAATATGCAAAGAAGAAAAAATTTAGATGTAAGGAAGCTCTTGTAAAGAGCATCCAAAGTGATGTGGAATTCAATCACATTTCTGATCTATAGCATACATTATTCTTTGTTGTAATGAGGTCTATTTCAAACATAACATTGAAAAGTTGAGTTTAACAATGAAACCCTTTACGTTTATTTGATATGGATCATTATCTTGACAGTGAAATTGATTTAGCAATTTCTGAAGAGGATATTCTTTCTATGCGGAATGCATTGATACGTATATCATCTATTTACTTAAACAATCATGAAGTGCCTTTTAATCTTGTAGAAAGATTTTTGGAAGATGATTTAGAGGGGGATGAGAGAAGGCATATCGACAAATTGCAATTGTTTACGGATGAGTTTAATAATCTTGTTATTCTTTCTCAAGAGATTGACAACGCGATAAGTGAATTGAAGATTATGGAGTTGCGAAATATTCTTCCACTAATATCAAAGGTCCATAAACCGCTTGTAGTTAGTGTCCTTAAATCTAAGGACGACATCAAGTTATAAATAAAAAAAGCGTTCTATATTAGAACGCTTTTTTTAATTACTATTTAAACATATCCTTGATTTTATCCTTAAAGCTTTTATGCTCTCTTGGACTTTTATTAAAATTAGGCTGTTCTTTTAGCTGTCCTAGAAGTTCTTGCTCCTCTTTGGTTAGCTTATTTGGTACCCATAAATGCACCTGCACAAGTATATCTCCTCTACCATAACCATTCACATCAGGAAGTCCTTTTCCTCTCAAGCGAAGTATCTTATTCGGTTGTGTTCCTGCCTCTAGTTTAACCTTCACTTTTCCGTCAATAGTAGGTATCTCTACCTCTGTACCTAGTGCTAAATTCGGGAATGTTGTAAATAAGTTATAGATAAGATCGTTGTCATCTCTGATAAGTTCAGGATGTTTCTCTTCTGCTATAACAACTAGTAGGTCTCCAGGTTCTCCACCTCTTTTGGCTGCGTTCCCTTTACCTGATACGTTAAGTTGCATTCCTTCTGCTACCCCAGCAGGAATACGAACATGAATTACTTCTTCGTCTTTAACAATACCATCTCCATGACATTCTGTACATTTGTTGATAATTGTTTTACCATCTCCACCACAGTCAGGACATACTGCCTCACTGCGCATCTGTCCAAGGAAAGAGTTTACGATCTGAGTAACCCTTCCACTACCACTACATTTAGCACATGTATGGAAAGAGTTATTGTCTTTAGCACCAGTACCTGAACAGGTTGTACATTGGACATATTTATTAACTTTGATCTTTTTATCTACCCCTTCAGCAATCTCTTTAAGGGTAAGACGAACTCTTACGCGTAGGTTAGATCCACGGTTTCTACGAGGAGCTCCGCCACCGCCGAAGCCACTGAATCCGCTGAAACCTCCACCTCCGCCACCGAAGATGTCGCCAAACATAGAGAAGATGTCATCCATTGACATTCCTCCTCCACCAAAGCCTCCACCACCTGCAGCACCATCAAATGCAGCGTGACCGAATTGGTCGTAGCGTTGTTTCTTTTCTGCATTGCTTAAAACATCATATGCTTCAGCAGCTTCTTTAAACTTATCTTCAGCGTCTTTATCATCAGGATTCTTGTCTGGATGATATTTGATAGCTAGTTTTCTATATGCTTTTTTTATCTCAGATTCCGATGCTGATTTACTAACACCGAGAACCTCATAATAATCACGTTTACTCATCTTATTCTCCTATGACTACTTTAGCAAATCTAATGACTTTATCGTTCAGAGTATATCCTTTTTGGATTACATCTACCACTTTACCTTTTAGTTCTTTTGTTGGTGCAGGAATCTTTGTTAGTGCTTCGTGGTTGTCCGTATCGAAGTCATCTCCTGTTTGTCCTAACTCTTGCACACCATTCTTTTTCAAGAACTCTTTTAGCTTATTGTGGATTAGATCCACTCCTTCTTTGATTGATTTATTGTCTTCCGTAACAACCATTGCGCTGATTGCTCTTTCCACGTCATCAACAACAGGAAGGATATCAACAATCACTTTTTCTCCAGCTGACTTTGTCAACTCCATCTTCTCTTTAAGCGTTCTTCTTCTATAGTTGTCAAACTCAGCAGATAAGCGCATGTATTTGTCTTTCTGCTCCTCTAGAAGTAGAGATTCGCTTTTTGGTTCTTCTGTAGTCTCTTCTGTTGTATTTTCTTCTTGACCCTCTTCAGTTATATTTTCTTCCTGTTGAGTCTCTTCTGCATTTATATCTTTTATCTCTTCTTGCTCTTCTGGTTTCACTTTCTTCTCACTCATAGTATTATATTTTTGATCTCTTTTGTACAATAATTTTGCCATTATTGAGCAGCTGAATTATTGTCAGTTATTACGACTTATTTATGTCGAGAATGACGTTTTTGCAGTAATCTACGTCGTATTTCCAATATATATATATGTTATTTTGACATATTAATGAGTCGTGATTGCAATTCTTTGAACTTTAGATTGTTGGCAATGATAGTGCCATTTTTATTAATAAGGATATTATATGGTACATATTGTAACTGAAAGCGTGTAGGATATTTACCATACCATCCTTTCAAGTCAGAAACGTTATATTTCCAACTTATCCCATCATGCTCAATCGCTTTGAGCCATTGCTGTTCTTTTTTATCTAAAGAGATTGCATAAATCTCAAACTTCTGTCCTTGAGTGAAATCCCTATCTTTATACTTCTCGTATAGTTCAATGAGTTTCTTGTTTTCGATTCTACAGTTTGGACACCATGAAGCCCAAAAATGTATTAAAACGACTTTCCCTTGTAGTTCTGTGATACTTCTTTTCTCTCGCTTGGTGTCTTTAAGAACAATGTTTTCTATTTTTTGTCCAGCATCGATTCTTTTTTGTGCTTTAAGACTACCTTGAGACATGGTATAAAAGAGCATCCCTACAATTAGAATAAATTTTAATCTCATTCTTCTACTCGAGATATTTTTGCTCCAATTGCTTGAAGTCTTTTATCGATATCTTCGTATCCACGATCTATTTGGTCAATATTCGAAATGGATGAAACACCATTCGCTGAGAGAGCAGCAATAAGAAGTGCTACGCCTGCTCTAATATCAGGAGAGGCCATATTTGTTGCTCTTAATGCTTGCATCCTATCAAGCCCAATAACAGTAGCTCTATGTGGGTCACATAAAATTACCTGTGCTCCCATATCGATGAGTTTATCCACGAAGAAAAGACGGCTTTCGAACATCTTCTGGTGTATCAATACACTTCCTTTCGCTTGGGTTGAAACAACTAGTATGATACTTAGTAAATCAGGTGTTAGCCCTGGCCATGGTGCATCCGCAATGGTCATGATAGACCCATCGATAAATGATTCAATTTGGTAAGAGTCTTGTTTAGGAACAATCATATCATCCCCATCTTTTATCAATCTGATACCAAGCTTCTGGAATGTACGAGGAATAACACCTAGGTTTTCCCAAGAGACATCTTTAATTCGTATCTCTGACTGTGTCATTGCAGCCAATCCAATAAAACTACCAATCTCGATCATGTCCGGTAGCATACGGTGTTCACAACCTCCAAGATTCTTTACTCCATTAATGATTAGATAGTTCGATTTTATACCTTCGATTTTCGCTCCCATGCTATTTAGCATGCGACACAATTGCTGTAGGTATGGCTCACAAGCTGCATTGTAAATAGTCGTTCTTCCCTCTGCAAGAACCGCTGCCATGATAATATTTGCTGTTCCTGTAACAGAAGCCTCTTCTAGGTGTATGTCTACTCCATAAAGTTTGTCTGCTGTAATAGAGAAAAAACTCTCTTTAGGCTCAAATGAAAATTGTGCTCCCATCTCTTGGAAACCTTGAAAGTGGGTGTCCACTCTTCTTCGACCAATCTTATCACCACCTGGTTTAGGCATCTTCCCTTTTCCAAATCTTGCCAAAAGAGGGCCTAATAGCATGATAGATCCACGAAGGCTTGCTGCCTTTTCCTTGAATGTTTCACTGTCTAAGTAATCTAGATTAATATCATTTGCTATAAATGATTTTGTTTTGTTTCCTAGATCTTTTACTTTGACACCAAAATCTTCAAGAATTTCGATCAGCTTGTTTACGTCACGAATATTTGGAATATTACCTATGATTACTTCCGAAGGTGTTAAAAGTACTGCTGAGATTATTTGTAGTGCTTCATTCTTAGCGCCTTGAGGTGTAATTTCTCCTGCTAATGTGTGTCCCCCTTCAATTACAAATTTTGCCATTGATTCAAAGATTTATGGTCAATATTTTATTGCTTAGGCTTTTTATAGCCTTGGTGATTATTTTTCTTGTAGAATTTCTTGTTGTCCTGCGGTTGGGTTCTTTTGCGGTTGGTGTTAAACTGACGTGCTTCCGAAAGTTTAATGTCTGTTAGTAGTAATTTCCCGCCGGACATCTTTTTAAGGTCTTCTGCTATCTGTTCGTCATTAACGACTCCTTTATTCCATGAAAAGTATGATTTCTTCATGTGGTTTGCGATAGACTTAATGAGCTCCTCTTTTTCTTGACCATCCTCAAATTCAAGTGCTTTTGCTATCATTCTATCAACCAGATGCCCATAATGTTTTTTTCTAATACGTTGTTGTGGATATGGTACTCTTTTGGGCTTTTCTGACAAGCTCTCTCTGGTAGGAAGGGGATATGGAGAGTCAATATCTAAGGTGAAGTTTGACATGATTGTAATGTGGTCCCATAGCTTGTGTTTGAAATCAGGCACATCACGTAGATATGGGTACATATTTCCCATTATGTCGATAATCTTTTGTGCAGCAGTATTTCGATGCTCTTTCTCTTTTATACCCGATAATTGATCTACCATCTTTTGGAGATTACGACCATATTCGGGCATAATTAATCTTTTTCTACTAGAATTGTATTCCATTTAAGTATTGTAGTTGATTGGCTTGTCTCTTCTGAAACAACCAAGGAATGTATATATATTTCTTATATTAATCAATAATCTGAAGTTTTGCAAAACGTAATAGTAGTGTTTTGGTTCCGTTATCATCAAATTCAATAACTGCCTTTTTATTTGCATCTTTTCCTTCTATTGAGAGAATTACTCCAGTTCCAAAACGCTGGTGTTTAATAAGTGTTTGTGGTTTTAGTTGCTCTGGATTTGCACCGATAATCACATTTTTATCAATTTGTGCAAGCTCTTCCATTCTTTTAATCTTGCCATCTAATCTTACACCTTTAATGCTATTGATTATAGAGTCCTGAGTTTCAAGATGTCCGTACTGATGTTGCTCAAGTCGTTTTCTTTGATTCTCTTTTCGTTTAATGAAAATATTACTTTCGGACTCTAAAGGCATTTTTAGATATTGTGAGTCAATCTCGGATAGAAATCTACTTGGAGTACAAAATTCTATTTTCCCCCATTTAGATCGCTGTTTTACAAAAGACAAACACAATTTCTTTTCTGCACGAGTAACAGCGACATAAAATAATCGCCTCTCCTCTTCAAGTTCCTGTTTGTTTAGTGAAGTCTCTTTTATAGAAGGGAACAACTTCTCTTCTAATCCAACAATAAAAACGTTCTTAAACTCTAATCCTTTCGATGAATGGACTGTCATAAGTGTTACACGATCAGTATCTTCACCACCTTGTTTGTCTTGATCTGTAAGTAAAGCAACTTCCGAGATATAGTCTAAAATTAAAAAAGATTTTCCTTCTTCCATCGAATTATCGGTAAAATCTTTAATTCCGTTCATTAATTCCTGTATATTTTCTGTTTTTCCTTTGTTTTCAGGGTTTTTGTTAAAGTCATACTCTTCCAGAATATTCGTTCTTTCACAGACTAATTCAACCATTTCGAACGCATTTAGCATATTTACCTTGCTAGATAAGTCGTTGATCATCTCAACAAAAGCTTGTACTTTACGAAATGCTCCTGCATTTAAACCTGCAAGCTGACAGTTGTGTGCATCGGATGCGATATCAAAAATACTTAAATCATTGAATGCAGCTGCATTTTCAAGTTTGGTAACTGTGGTAGCCCCGATTCCTCTTGTTGGGAAATTGATGATCCTCTTTAGTGACTCATCATCTTGAGGATTTACGATTAACTTGAAGTATGCCAACACATCTTTAATCTCTTTGCGTTGGTAGAATGAGAGTCCTCCAAATATCTTGTACGGGATGTTTCTTTTACGTAAACACTCCTCAAAAATCCTTGATTGGGCATTGGTTCTATACAGGATAGAGAAATTCTCATAATTACATCCTGTGGCATTTTTGATTTGTAATATCCTTTTTGCTACTTCGATTCCTTCCTCATTGTCTGTCAGTGTATTGAAGAGTTCTATACGTTCGCCTAACTCATTCTCAGAGTATGTTTTCTTTGGAATCTGTTCAGAGTTCTTTTTTATTACACTGTTTGCTGCCTCTACAATAGTCCTAGTGGATCGATAGTTTTGCTCTAGCTTAAACGTCTTAAACTCCGGGTAGTCATTTTTGAAATTAAGAATGTTCTCAATTTTTGCTCCTCGAAACGAGTAGATCGATTGTGCATCATCTCCCACTACACAAAGATTCTTTTTTAATGCTGCTAGCTTCTTGATAATCAAATACTGAGAGAAATTTGTATCTTGATACTCATCTACCAAAATATAATGAAAACGCCGTTGATATTTCTCAAGAACCTCAGGGTGGTCTCTAAACAGTATGTTGGTCTCCAGTAAAAGGTCATCGAAGTCCATGGCTCCTGCTTTTTTACACCTTCTTGTGTATTCTAAGTAGATCGCTCCAAGTTGTGGCATTTGCTTTATCTTATCCGCCTCTCTTATGTCTTTATTGTTCAGGTAGCTTTGGGGAGTGACAAGATTGTTTTTAGCAGTACTGATTCTACTTTGAACTACGGTTGGTCTATAAATTTTATCATCCAACTTTTTGTTTTTTATGATACTCTTAATCACACTTTTAGAGTCTTGAGTATCATAAATGGTAAATGTGGAAGGATATCCGATTATTTCGGCTTCAATACGCAATATCTTTGAAAATAGAGAGTGGAAGGTGCCCATCCATAGATTTTTTGCACACTCCTCCCCAACTGCATTCGAGATGCGTTCTTTCATCTCCCTTGCCGCCTTGTTTGTGAATGTCAGTGCAAGAATCTGTTTCTCGCTCACACCTTTGTTTATCAGATGTGCTATTCGATATGTTAGTACGCGCGTCTTACCAGATCCTGCACCAGCAATTACAAGCGTTGGACCTTCAATATTTTCAACCGCATTTCTTTGCGGGGTGTTCAATGTTTCGAGATAATCGTACACTATTGCGTTTTATTATTTTAATTTCAATTTTGTAGAATTCTTTTTAATAAGAAGTAGCAATGAGAAATGGATTGCTGTTCAAAGTTGGCTACTGCCTTGCTTTCTATCCTCGAATATATTAATTCTTTTCAATGCAATCCATGAAGTTTATGCTACAAATATAATTAATTCTTTAAAACGAACATTGTATTACACGATTTGTTCTTTTTTTTCGTTATACTTTTGAAATATAGTATGTAAATCAATAATATTTTATGAAGAAGTTCTCTTTTAGCTTGGTTCTATTTTTCATGTGCTACCTTAATGGGTTTTCTCAACTCCAGTCAAGTAATAGTATTGGAATGCAGTCGACCTCCTATACACATAGCACAAGAGTAGATAATATCTATTTTTTTGACAATAAGAACGCTAGCTTCTCTTGTAGCTATCCTGATGCAACAAGTTATAAGTGGAGTCTAATGGATTCAAATACTGGTTTGTTTAACCTGGTCTTCTCTGGAAATTCTTCTCCTTCAACGACGACACTAGATATTAATGGTCTCTATATGGTTGAGGCTTTTAATGGGGGAGATGTGGTGAGTAAATCCTATTTCTGGTCTTTTTCTGTACCTGCCACTTTAGGCTCAAAAATAGTCGATAGCGACTGCGACTCTTTCCGTCTCGTCTCTTTATTCGAAGGAGAGAAAGACTTGGTATATTATGATCCTGAAACCCTAGATAAAATTACTTTGACTTGTAAACAAACTTATAAGTGGAATTTAGGGGCAAAATTAATCTCTTCACAGCCATATGCTACGGTTTATGATTTGCCCTTTTATGAATCAGAATATACTCTTGCCTACACGGACGATTTTGGTCGAAGTTTATCTAGTCGTGTTACCTATGCTCCAGTGAAGCCTGTTGTTAAGTTTAGCATTTCAACCAACCAAGATGGGGAGAGTGCTTTTATGGCTCCCCTTAAAGTTTCATTTGTAAATGAATGTGACCAAGATGATGGGAAATATGAGTGGAATCTATATAAGTCAGATGAGGTATTGAAGAAAGAGACTCTCAACAACATGACAGAGACCTATGATTCTACCTTGTATCGTTCTACTATAGATTCTCCTAATTATACTTATCAAAGTCCTGGGGAGTATATGGTGCAGTTGGTAGGATACAAAACGAATCCAGAAGGATTGGTTTGTTCTAGTACTTATCGTTTAGATCCAAAATTGAAAATTGAAGTTTCTTCGCTGAAAGTCCCAGAGGCTTTCTCTCCTAATGGGGATGGCTTAAATGATCTCCTATTGATAGAAGCCAAATCGCTTAAGAATGTCACTTTAGAGATCTTTAATAGATGGGGTAAGAAAGTTTATAGTGCTTCTATCTCTAATATGGCTTTTGAAGATTATTATGTTTTCAAATGGGATGGGACCTATAACGGAAAACAACTTAATACTGGGGTTTTCTTCTATACTATTAAGTCACAAGGTAGAGACGATGTTGCATATACACAAAAAGGAACCATTCACCTTTTTAATAACTAATGAATTTTCTTTTCTTAGAATTTCTATAGATCTGATATATAGAACCTGAAGTGTTTTCTACTCTTCAGGTTTTTTTATGTCCTCATGTGTCATGATATCTCCCTTTTCTCTTCAATATTACCTCTTTTTCTCCTGTCGTCGAATACGCGTGTTATTCAATTCATCTATTATTCTGTTTGAACTATAATCGTTATTATATGAGCCCTTTTATCGTATATGGTGTTCATGGTACTTTATGTGTGTTGTACCTGATGCTTATAAATAAAACATATATAAACTCTAGTATATTGTTCTATTCCTACTTCATACGATGTGATCTTAGCATGTTTTTCTCAATGATTTCTTAATCGTATGTCATTTTTCTGCAATTCTGCTTTTTATGTTTTCTGCAATTTATCCTGTTTAAATTATTCTCTATTCTAGATGTCTTTTCTAGTGGTTTGATCCGTACTTTGGATACCCTTCCTCTACCCTTTAGTTACCCTTTGGTTACTCTCAGAGTAACCAAAGGGTATCCAAAACACGTCTTTATCCTATAGTTGATTAGGTTTTTGTATTGGAGAAAATAATAGGAATGAACAACAAAGTTTATTCGGTCTACATATTCCGTTCATAGTCCTTGATATACTGAAGTTGTATCAACTTATTTCTACTGTAAGGGTTTTCCCTACGTTGTTACTTTAGCGCGGTATATGGGGCTTTAATGCTATAGAACCATCGCGATGTATTCGTTATGTTTTATTTTAATTTGAGACAAAAAAGAAGGTGTGTCTTTTGAAGACACACCTTATGTAATTTAATTGTAGCTAAATAGATCTCTTATACTGTTTCGAGCTCTTCGTGCTCTTCAAGGATCTGTTTCTGTACGTCTGCTTGCATCTTTTCATATTGTGCAAACTCCATGGAAAACATAGCACGTCCATTTGTAAGTGAACTAAGTGCTGTTGAGTATTTATAGGTCTCTTTTAATGGGATTTGAGCATTGATTACCTCATAGTTGCCACTAGATTCCATTCCAAGAATCAGAGCTCTACGACTCTGTAAATCGCTCATTACGTCACCCATTTTATCCGAAGGGACATGTACTTGAATGTTATATACAGGTTCTAGGATTTTAGGTGCTGCTTCTTTGAATGCTTGACTAAATGCGGTTCTACCTGCTATTTTAAATGAAATTTCATTTGAATCGACAGGGTGCATTTTGCCGTCATAGACATAAACAATGATATCGCGAGCATAACTACCAGTAAGAGGTCCTTGGTCCATCTTTTCCATAATTCCCTTTAGTATTGCTGGTAAGAATCTTGCATCGATGACCCCCCCGACTATACAGTTACAGAATATCAATTTACCACCCCACTTAAGAGGATGCTCTTCTTTACCTCTAATGTTAAGTTTAATCTCCTTCTCACCAAACTTAAAGCTCTTTTTAGGATCTACTCCTTCCGTATATGGTTCGATGATTAAGTGCACCTCTCCAAATTGACCTGAACCTCCAGATTGTTTTTTATGTCTGTAATTCGCGGTAGCAGGTTTGGTAATTGTCTCTCTGTAGGATATTCTAGGTCTTTCTAGTGATATCTCCACTTTGTAAATGTGGTCGAAGTACCACTTAAGGGTGTTTATATGATATTCTCCTTGTCCGTGAACTAATAGTTGTTTCAACTCTTTAGCATATTCTATCTGCCATGTTGGGTCCTCTTGTGCTAATTTCTGAAGAATTTCAGCAACTTTTTCGTCATCAGATTCATTCACCGCTCTGATAGCAGTTGTGTATCGAGGTTTAGGGAATCTTAGATTTCTAAATTTATAGTTTTCACTTTTGTCACATAGTGTGTGATCTGTTTTTGTCTCTTTTAATTTTACTGTTGCTCCAATATCTCCTGCGTGAAGTTGAGAAACTCTTGTTCTGTCTTTTCCTGCAGATACGTATAGCTGACTTATCTTTTCTTTGTTTTCAGTTGTCGTGTTTAGAAGTTCGTCTCCTTCTTTAAGTGTTCCTGAGTTTACTTTGAAGTAACTTATCTCACCTACATGCGATTCCACGGATGTTTTAAAGAAGAAAAGAGATGTTTTTTCGTTTTCGTCTACGACAACTTTTTTGCCATCAATGGTCTCTTTGGGTTTCAATTCATTTGGCGCTGGCGCTACATTGCAGATAAATTCCATTAGTCTGCGAACTCCCATATCTTTCTCAGAGCAGATACAGAATAGGGGGTATAGTTCTCTTGAAAGCATCCCTTTTTTTATCCCTTCTCTCATCTCATTTTCAGTAAGAGAACCTTTTTCGAAGTAGAGCTCCATCAATGCTTCATCGTTCTCAGCAGCTTTTTCTACGAGCTCGTTATGTAGCTCGTTGGCTTTCTCTATTTCTGAATCAGGGATATCAAGAATCTCTGGTTCTCCTCCATCTGTTCCCCATTGATAAAGTTTCATTTTCAAAACATCTACCACTTTGTGAAAACCTTCTCCTGTTTTTACCGGGTACTGAATTTGAGCAATGTGGTTTTGGTATCCTTGATTAAGATCGGCGATAAGAGATTCCCAATGTATCTCAGGTTTATCAAGATGATTTATTGCAAAAATTATTGGTGTTTCGAATTTCTTTGCTTGTCGTGTTGCAATTTCAGTTCCAACCTCAATACCTTCAGGAGCATTAATCACCATTATGCCCGTTGCTGCTACTCTCAATGCTGGAATCACGTTTCCGACAAAGTCATCCATACCTGGAGTATCGATGATATTTAGTTTTCTATCGTTGTATTCCGTAAACAATACTGAGCTAAAAACAGAGTTGCGGTATTCGTGTTCGACAGTGGTGTGGTCTGATGCAGTGTTTTGTTGTTGAACTGATCCTCTTCGTTTGATCACTCCTCCTTCGAATAACATAGATTCACATAGGGTCGTTTTACCTGATCCGGAACCACCAATCAAGGTTAGGTTTCGGATGTCTGATGTTTTGTATGTTTTCATAGCCAAATGTATTTAAGGTTGATACTATTTGTTACATGTGACTAAAGTTACATAAAGAAGAACTTAATTGTTTATTTTTGTGTTGTTACTTTGATCTGTTTAACAGCATGTTACGAGTGGCTTTTCGTTTGAGAAAACAAATGTATCTTAAGAAGATTTGTGCATGTTTGATGGGAAAATTGTGCTTGACTGGTGATTTATTACCCATTAATATAGAAAAAAATAGAGAAAAATGATCTTTTTTTTAGAAAAGCTGTGTTTTTGTCTTGGAAATTAGTAGTTTTGCCCCTCGATTTTTGGCTTAGTGAGACATGCAGAAGTGTGTTGTGTTTTCAACTACTTTTGTTTAAAGTGTATCACTGCCGTTTTAATTTTAAAACTTATAGTTTAATAAAGATTAAATTTTATGCCTACTATTCAACAGTTAGTACGTAAAGGACGTACAAGCAAAGTGGAGAATAGCAAATCTCCAGCGTTGGATGCTTGTCCACAGCGTCGCGGGGTTTGTGTGCGTGTGTATACAACTACTCCTAAGAAGCCAAACTCAGCAATGAGAAAAGTTGCAAGGGTTCGTCTAACAAACGGAAAAGAAGTGAACGCTTATATTCCAGGAGAAGGACACAACTTGCAAGAACACTCAATCGTATTGGTACGTGGTGGTCGTGTTAAAGACTTACCAGGTGTGCGTTATCACTTAGTTCGTGGTGCGTTAGATACAGCAGGTGTTGAGGGACGTCTTCAGCGTCGTTCTAAGTATGGAGCGAAAAGACCTAAGAAGAAGTAATTTCTAGATTAGGATTTAAAAAAGTTGTTTCGACAGTGTGTTGAAACTGTAATTTATTTAAAATCTTAGTTGTTTGTTAGTGGTTTGGTTGAGTAAGGGTTTGATTTCCGTTCTGGTTTCAAAGATTTATAGAAAGGTAGGCTGCCTGAAGCTTAACAGCCAATTCGAATAACACAAACATTTTAGCTAAAAGATGAGAAAGTCAAAACCAAAAAAGAGGGTCCTTTTACCGGATCCAAAATTTAACGATACCATGGTAACTAGGTTCGTTAATGACTTGATGCAAGATGGTAAGAAAAGTGTGGCATTCCGCATTTTTTATGATGCACTTGACATTGTTGATAGTCGCATGAAAAATGAAGAATTGTCTTCACTAGAGATTTGGAAAAAAGCAATCCAAAATATTACTCCTGGTGTTGAGGTTAAGAGCCGTCGTGTTGGTGGTTCTACATTCCAGGTGCCAATGGAGATTCGTCCAGAACGTAAATTGGCTATCGGAGTTAAAAACTTGATTTTGTTTGCTCGTAAGCGTTCAGGTAAAACAATGGCCGATAAATTGGCTGCTGAGATTATGGCTGCGTTCAACGAAGAGGGTGGAGCTTATAAGAAAAGAGAAGATACTCATAGAATGGCAGAGGCTAACCGTGCGTTTGCTCATTTCCGTTTCTAATTGTTGGTTGAATCTATTTATACAATAAGTATATAATGGCTAGAGATTTAAAATTTACTAGAAATATCGGTATCATGGCTCACATTGATGCTGGTAAGACTACCACTACAGAACGTATTTTGTTCTATACTGGTAGAACTCACAAAATTGGTGAGGTGCACGATGGTGCAGCTACAATGGATTGGATGGAGCAAGAGCAGGAGCGTGGTATTACTATTACTTCTGCTGCGACATATACTGAGTGGAATTATGCCGGTGACACGCACCAGATTAATATCATCGATACTCCGGGTCACGTTGACTTTACTGTTGAAGTAGAGCGTTCATTACGTGTTTTGGATGGTACAGTAGCTACATTCTGTGCTGTTGGTGGTGTTGAGGCTCAATCAGAGACTGTTTGGCGTCAAGCTGATAAGTACGGTGTGCCTAAGATTGCTTACGTAAACAAGATGGACCGTTCTGGTGCCGATTTTTTTAACGTTATTAATGATGTTAAAACTAAATTAGGTGCAAATCCTGTGGCTATTCAGTTGCCTATTGGTTCTGAAGAGACTTTCAAAGGGATTGTTGACCTTGTGAAAATGAAAGCAATTGTTTGGCATGATGAAACTATGGGAGCGGATTACTCTGTTGAGGAGATTCCTGCTGATATGGTGGATCAAGCTAATGAATATAGAGAAATGTTGGTTGAAGCTGTAGCTGTTCAGGATGAAGCTTTGATGGAGCGTTTCTTTGAAGATCCTGATAGCATCACTGAAGAGATGATGTATGATGTGATTCGTAAAGCTACTATTGCTGGAGATGTAGTTCCAATGATGTGTGGTTCTTCATTCAAAAACAAAGGTGTTCAGACTCTTCTAGATGCTGTTTGTTTGTATTTGCCATCTCCACTTGATAAAGGGGAGACTGTAGGTACTTCTTTGGATGATGATTCTGAAATTACTCGTAAACCAGATGCTACTGAGCCTTTGTCTGCATTGGCATTTAAAATTGCAACTGACCCATTCGTAGGTCGCTTGTGTTTTATTCGTGTGTACTCTGGTGTTATTGATTCAGGTTCTTATGTGTTTAATGCACGTACTGGAAAGAAAGAGCGTATTTCTCGTCTTTTCCAAATGCACTCAAACAAGCAAGAGGCAAGAGAGAAAATTGAGGCTGGTGATATCTGTGCTGCAGTAGGATTTAAAGACATTCGTACAGGAGATACATTGTGTGCATTGGATGCTCCAATGGTTCTTGAGCAGATGACTTTCCCTGATCCTGTGATCGGTGTAGCAATTGAGCCTAAGACTCAAAAGGATATGGATAAGATGGGTATGGGGCTTGCTAAGCTTTCTGAAGAAGATCCAACTTTCCAGGTTAATACTGATGAAGATTCAGGACAAACTATTATCCGTGGTATGGGTGAGCTTCACTTGGAGATTATTATTGATCGTCTTAAGCGTGAGTTTAAGGTGGAATGTAATCAAGGTGAACCACAAGTATCATATAAAGAAACTATTCGTTCAGAAGTTGCTTTGCGTGAAACATTCAAAAAGCAGTCGGGTGGACGTGGTAAATTTGCGGATATTCATGTGCGTGTAGCACCTGTTGAAGATGAGACTTTTGTTGGTCTTGAGTTCGTGGATAAAATTAAGGGTGGTACTATTCCTAAGGAATTTATCCCATCTGTAAAGAAAGGTTTCGAAGAGGCTATGGCGAATGGTCCTTTGGCTGGTTATCCTGTTGAGAGTTTAAAAGTGACTCTTTATGATGGATCTTTCCACCAGGTCGATTCAGATCAGTTGTCTTTCGAATTGGTAGGTCGTCAAGCATTTAAGAGTGCTGCATCTCAAGCTTCTCCAGCATTATTGGAGCCAATGATGGCACTAGAAATTGTTACTCCTGAAGAGTATATGGGTGATATTATCTCTGACTTAAACCGCCGTCGTGGTCAAGTAGAGAGCATGGATTCTCGTGGTACTGCTCGTGTATTGAAGGCAAAAGTGCCTCTTTCAGAGCAATTCGGTTATGTAACTACTTTGCGTTCATTGTCTTCTGGTCGTGCAACTTCTTCAATGACTTTCTCTCATTATGAGGAGGTACCAAAGAACATCGCAATTGAGGTGTTGGAGAATGTGAAAGGTCGAACAGATTTGTTGTAATATATAGTAATTTATCTCGAAATGAGTCAAAGAATCAGGATTAAATTAAAGTCTTACGATCACAATCTTGTAGACAAATCAGCTGAGAAGATTGTTAAAACAGTTAAAACTACTGGTGCTGTAGTTAGTGGTCCTATTCCACTTCCAACACACAAACGTATCTTTACTGTTTTGCGTTCAACTTTCGTGAACAAGAAATCACGTGAGCAGTTTGAGTTGTCAACTTACAAGCGTTTGATCGACATTTACAGTTCTACTGCAAAAACCATTGATGCACTTATGAAACTTGAGTTGCCAAGTGGTGTTGAAGTAGAAATTAAACTTTAATAATTTTAGACAATTAAAGAATTATGTCTGGATTAATTGGAAAAAAAATCGGAATGACTTCCGTATTCAGTGTTGAGGGGAAGAATATTCCATGCACTGTGATTGAGGCTGGTCCTTGTGTTGTAACTCAGGTTCGTACTGAAGAAGTAGATGGTTATGCTGCTGTTCAGTTGGGTTTTGAGGACAAAAAAGAGAAGCATGCTACTAAAGCAGAGCAAGGTCACGCTAAAAAAGCGAACACTGCTCCTAAGAAAAAGGTAGTTGAGTTTTCTGCAGAAGGTATGGATTTTCAGCTTGGTGATGTTGTAACCCTTGATGTATTTAGTACAGATGGATGGGTTGACGTTTCAGGTATCTCTAAAGGTAAAGGTTTTCAAGGTGTAGTTAAGCGTCATGGTTTCGCTGGAGTAGGTCAAGCTACTCACGGTCAGCATAACCGTTTGAGAGCACCAGGTTCTATTGGAGCGGCTTCTTACCCAGCACGTGTATTTAAAGGTATGCGTATGGCAGGTCGTGATGGTGGCAAGACTGTTAAGGTTGAAAGCTTGAAAGTTTTGAAAGTAATACCTGAGAGTAACTTGTTAATTGTTAAAGGTTCCGTTCCTGGAGCTAAAGGGTCTTACTTAATAATTGAGCAGTAATGGAAATTAGTGTATTAAATCTAGCAGGACAAGAGACAGGTCGCAAAGTTGAATTAAATGATGCGATCTTCGCTATCGAACCAAATGATCACTCGATCTATTTGGATGTAAAACAGTTCTTGGCTAATCAACGTCAAGGGACTCATAAGTCTAAAGAGCGCGCTGATATTTCTGGTTCAACAAGAAAGATCAAAAAACAAAAAGGTACTGGTACTGCTCGTGCGGGTAGTATCAAGTCTCCAGTTTTCCGTGGTGGTGGACGTGCTTTCGGGCCTCGTCCAAGAAACTATGGTTTCAAGTTGAATAAGAAAGTGAAAGTTTTAGCTCGTAAATCTGCTTTAACATATAAGGCAAGCGAGGGAGCTATTAAAGTTCTAGAAGATTTTACTTTTGAGTCTCCAAAGACGAAAGAAATGGTTTCTTTGCAGAAGAATTTGAATATTAATGATAAAAAGTCGTTAATTGTTTTATCTGATGCAAATAAAAACATATATTTGTCGACCAGAAATTTACAGAATGTAGATGTTATTGTAGTATCTGACTTGAATACTTACGATGTTCTACGTGCGAAAAACATCTTTTTCGTAGAAAGTTCTGTGAATAAGTTGGAGGAAGTATTTAATATTTAACGATTTAGGCAATGAATGTTTTAGTTCGACCTATAGTAACAGAAAAAATGACGGAGCAGCAAGAGACTTTGAACTCTTACGGTTTCGTTGTTTTGAAGAGTGCAGATAAAGGCCAGATCAAAAGAGCCATAGAAGCTATGTATGGGGTTGAAGTTGACTCTGTTAATACTATGGTTTATGCAGGAAAGCGTAAGATGCGTTACACCAAAACTGGTGTGCAAAACGGTAAAACTGCATCTTTTAAGAAGGCGATCGTTACCTTAAAAGAAGGTGGCGTAATTGATTTTTACAGCAATATTTAATAGGAAATGGCAGTAAGAAAGTTTAAACCTGTAACTCCCGGTCAGAGACACAAGATCGTTGGTGTTTTTGATACGATTACCACTGACACACCTGAGAAATCATTGTTGAAGCCCATGAAGAAATCCGGAGGTCGTAATAGCTCTGGAAAGATGACAATGAGGTATATAGGTGGAGGGCATAAGAGAAAATATCGTGTTATCGATTTTACAAGAGATAAAGACGGTATCCCTGCGACAGTTCAATCTATTCAGTATGATCCAAACCGTACTGCGCGTATCGCGTTGTTGGTTTATGCTGATGGTGAGAAGCGCTATATTTTAGCACCAAACAAATTAGCTGTTGGACAACAGTTGATGTCTGGTGATGATGTAGCTCCTGAAGTAGGAAACACTCTTCCTCTATCAAATATTCCTCTTGGAACTATTATTCATAATATTGAGCTTCATCCTGGTCAAGGTGGTGTTATGGCTCGTTCAGCGGGATCATATGCACAATTGACTTCACGTGAAGGCAGATATGCTATTGTAAAATTACCTTCGGGCGAGTCTCGTATGGTACTTACTACATGTCGTGCTACAATTGGAGCAGTAAGTAATTCGGATCACGCGTTAGAGCGTTCAGGAAAAGCGGGACGCTCACGTTGGTTGGGACGCCGTCCACGAGTTCGTGGTGTGGCAATGAACCCAGTTGATCACCCAATGGGTGGTGGTGAAGGACGTCAGTCTGGAGGTCACCCAAGATCACGTACGGGTCTATTGGCTAAAGGCTTCAAAACTCGTTCGAAGAAAAAAGCTTCGAATAAGTATATTGTAGAAAAAAGAAAGAAGTAATCGGCAAAAGTAAGTACAAGTTATGAGTCGTTCATTAAAAAAAGGACCTTTTATTGATGTTAACCTTGATAAGAAGGTTGCAGCATTGAATGAGTCAGGTAAAAAGACCGTTGTAAAGACTTGGGCGCGTAGCTCAATGATTTCTCCGGATTATGTCGGACATACTGTTGCAGTGCATAATGGAAACAAATTTATTCCAGTTTATGTGACAGAGAATATGGTGGGACATAAATTTGGAGAATTTGCTCCAACGCGTACTTTCCGCGGTCATGGTGGTAATAAGAAAAAAT
The DNA here is from genome assembly GCA_019720755.1 of Prolixibacteraceae bacterium. Lineage (NCBI taxonomy): Bacteria > Pseudomonadati > Bacteroidota > Bacteroidia > Marinilabiliales > Prolixibacteraceae > Halosquirtibacter > Halosquirtibacter laminarini. The sequence goes on along the minus strand of CP081303.1, from coordinate 2,964,301 downwards.
AGTAAATCTGTATCACGATGGGATCAAGAAAACATAATAATGCGATAAAGCTTAAAGAAGCGAAAAAACAACAGTATTCAGCTATGTTGCGTAACTGTCCTACTTCGCCACGCAAAATGCGTTTGGTAGTGGATATGATTCGTGGTGTAGAAGTGAATCGCGCATTAGATATCTTGAAGTTCTCTTCAAAAGAGGCTTCTAGAAAAGTAGAGAAGTTACTTCTTTCTGCTATTGCTAATTGGCAGGCAAAAAACGAAGGAGTTCGTTTGGAAGAGAGTAATTTGTATGTTAAAGAAGTGTTCGTGGATGGTGGACGTTCATTGAAACGAATTCAACCAGCACCTCAAGGACGTGCTCACAGAATTCGTAAGCGTTCGAACCACGTTACTATTCGCTTAGCAAGTAATAATGTTGTTGAAGAATAAATAATAATACATGGGACAAAAAGTTAATCCGATAGCAAACCGATTGGGATTTATCCGAGGATGGGATTCAAACTGGTTCGGAGGAAATGATTACGGAGATAAGCTTGCCGAGGATTTTAAAATTCGTAAGTATTTGAATGCGCGTTTGGCAAAAGCGAGTATTTCAAAAATTATGATTGAGCGTACTCTAAAGCTTATTACTATTACCGTACAAACATCTCGCCCTGGTATTATTATTGGTAAAGGTGGTCAGGAAGTAGATAAGCTTAAAGAAGAGCTTAAGAAGATCACTAAAAAAGATGTTCAGATCAACATTTTTGAAATCAAGAGACCAGAGCTTGATGCTAAGATTGTAGCTACAAATATCGCTCGCCAAATCGAAGGCCGTATCGCTTATCGCCGTGCTGTTAAGATGGCAATTTCTTCAGCAATGAGAATGGGAGCAGAAGGTATTAAGGTTCAGATTTCAGGTCGTCTTAATGGCGCTGAGATGGCACGCTCGGAAATGTACAAAGAAGGTAGAACACCTCTACATACACTTAGAGCAAATATTGACTATGCACTTGTTGAAGCATTGACAAAAACTGGACTCTTAGGGGTTAAAGTTTGGATTTGCAAAGGCGAGATCTATGGAAAACCTGAACTTGCTCCAGTACAAGCTCCACGCGATAACCGTGGTGGTAATAAGCGCGGAGGTTTTAAGAAGCGTAGAAAGTAATTTGTTAATTATCTAAGATTAGTAAAGGATGTTACAGCCTAAAAAAGTAAAATTCAGAAGAGTCCAAAAAGGAAGGATGAAGGGGAACGCTCAACGCGGTAACCAACTTTCATTCGGTACTTTTGGTATTAAGTCACTACAGACTTCATGGATTACAGGGCGTCAGATAGAAGCAGCGAGGATTGCCGTAACAAGAAAGATGCAACGTCAAGGACAAATTTGGATTCGTATTTTCCCAGATAAGCCTATTACAAAGAAACCTGCTGAGGTTCGTATGGGTAAGGGTAAAGGTGCTCCAGAGGCGTTTGTTGCTCCTGTTACACCTGGACGTATGATTATCGAGGTTGATGGTGTACCATTTGACCTTGCGAAAGAAGCACTACGTTTAGCTGCTCAGAAGCTACCTGTGACGACAAAATTTGTTGTTCGTCGTGATTTTGTTGAATCATCAAATGCAGAATAATGAAAACTTCTGAAATTAAAGAATTAAGTACAGCAGAGATCCAAGAGCGTATCGCAACTGAATCTGAGGCATTGGTTCGAATGGAGATGAATCATGCGGTTAGTCCAGTGGACAACCCGCAAAGTATTCGTGCAAGCCGCAGAACTGTTGCACGTTTGAAGACGATCTTGCGTCTACGTCAAATTAGTGAAACTAAGTAATAAGGATGACGATGGAAAGGAACCTTAGAAAAGAACGTATCGGAGTTGTCGTTAGTAACAAAATGGACAAAACCATTACAGTTGCTGTGCATCGCAAAGAGAAGCACCCTATTTACGGAAAATTCGTAAATAAAACTTCTAAATTGTATGCTCAAGACGATAAGAACGATTGTAATATCGGCGATACCGTAAAAGTTATGGAAACTCGTCCTTTAAGTAAGAAAAAAGGATGGAGATTGGTAGAAATTATTGAAAGAGCTAAGTAACCATGATACAACAAGAAAGTAGATGTGCTGTTGCTGATAACAGTGGTGCAAAAGAAGCTTTGGTTATTCGTGTATTAGGTGGTACTAAAAGACGTTATGCCTCTGTAGGTGACCAAGTTGTGGTTACTGTTAAGAGTGCTATTCCTTCTGGTAACATCAAGAAAGGTACTGTTTCTAAAGCAGTTGTGGTACGTACAAAGAAGGAGGTTCGTCGTCCAGATGGATCTTACATTCGTTTTGATGACAATGCAGTTGTTTTGTTGAATGCTGCAGGTGAAATGCGCGGAACTCGTATCTTTGGGCCTGTAGCTCGTGAGTTGCGTGACAACTTCATGAAGATTGTTTCATTAGCACCTGAAGTTTTGTAAATCGTACAATATAATGCAAAAAAAGTTTAAAATAAAAAAAGGGGATACCGTTAAGGTTATTGCTGGATCAGGAAAAGGCGATACAGGTAAGGTTCTTGAAGTAAACAAGAAAACCGACCGTGTTATTGTTGAAGGTGTAAACCTTATTTCTAAGCATGTTAAGCCTAATGCCGAAAATCCTCAAGGTGGAATCATCAAGAAAGAAGCTGGAATCCATATTTCTAACTTGATGTTCGTAGATGCGTCTACAAAAGAGATTACTCGTGTTGGTCGCAGACTTAATGAGGATGGTAAATTAGTTCGTTATTCAAAAAAATCAAAAGAGGAGATTAAGTGATGACAACAAATATGCCTACTTATAAAGTAAAATATCAAGAGCAGGTTCTACCTGCCTTGATGAAAGAGTTTGGTTATAAGTCTGTAATGCAGGCACCAAAACTTGAGAAAATTGTTATCAACCAAGGTATCGGAGCTGCTACTGCTGACAAGAAATTAGTTGACATCGCATTAAACGAGTTGACTTTGATTGCTGGTCAAAAAGCAGTTTCTACTGTATCAAAAAAGGATATCTCTAACTTCAAGTTGAGAAAGAAGATGCCTATTGGTGCAAGAGTTACCTTGCGTAAAGAGCGCATGTATGAATTCTTAGATCGCCTTATCTCTGTAGCACTTCCACGTATTCGTGACTTCCAAGGTATTCAAGGTAAATTGGATGGAAGAGGTAACTATACATTGGGTATCACAGAGCAGATCATTTTCCCGGAAATTGTGATGGATAAAATCAATAAAATTTCTGGTATGAATATTACATTCGTAACTACAGCGAACACTGATGAAGAAGGGTACGCATTGTTACGTGAATTTGGTATGCCTTTCAAAAACGCTAAAAAGAAATAAGAGATATGGCTAAGGAATCAATGAAAGCCCGCGAGGTAAAACGTGCGAAACTAGTAGCTCGTTTTTCTGAAAAGCGTAGTCAACTTAAAGCTGAAGGTGATTATGAAGGACTGCAGAAGCTTCCTAAAAATGCTTCTCCAGTACGAATGCACAATCGTTGTAAATTGACTGGACGTCCGAAAGGATATATGCGTCAGTTTGGAATCAGTAGAATTTGCTTCAGAGAAATGGCTTCTGCTGGTTTAATTCCAGGTGTTAAAAAAGCAAGTTGGTAATCTCTTAAAAAAAGTTTAAAAAAATGACAGATCCTATAGCTGATTTTTTGACTAGATTAAGGAATGCCGTAAAAGCGAAACACCGCGTTGTGGAAATTCCAGCATCTAAGATCAAAAAGGAAATGACCAAAATTCTTAAGGATAAAGGTTATATCCTAAGTTACAAATTTGATGACGAGAAGAACTATCAAGGAAGTATTAAGATAGCATTGAAATATCATCCAGAATCTGGAATTCCTGCAATCAAAGGATTGAAGAGAATTAGTAAGCCAGGTTTGAGAAGATACGCTAACACAGACACTATGCCACGTGTATTGAATGGTCTAGGTGTAGCAATTCTTTCTACTTCGAAGGGAGTTATTACTGACAAAGAAGCTCGCGAGCTTAATGTCGGTGGAGAAGTATTGTGTTACGTATATTAATCAAAAGGAGAATTTTCAATGTCAAGGATCGGTAAATTACCTATTGAAATCCCTGCTGGTGTAACAGTTAGTGTTTCTAACGACAATGTTGTAACAGTGAAAGGTGGACTTGGAGAGTTAACTCAAAAAGTTGATGCTGATATCACTGTTTCAGTAGAGGAGAATAAAGTAGTCGTATCTCGTCCAACAGATCAGAAGCGTCATGCTTCTTTGCATGGATTGTATCGTTCGCTAATCAACAATATGGTGATTGGTGTTTCTAAGGGATACGAGATCAAATTAGAGTTGGTAGGTGTAGGTTATCGTGCTGAGAATCAAGGTCAATTATTGGACCTTGTTCTTGGATACTCTCACCACATCTATTTGCAACTACCAAACGAAGTTAAAGTAGAGGCCGTTACAGATAAGCGTAGCAATCCTACTATTACTTTGAAGAGCTGTGACAAGCAGTTAATTGGGCAAGTTGCTGCTAAAATCCGTTCATTCCGTACGCCAGAGCCATATAAAGGAAAAGGTGTTAAGTTTGATGGTGAGCAACTACGTCGTAAAGCAGGTAAGTCTGCAAAAGTATAATTATAAGAATTAGAAAATCATGTCTTTAACAAAACTACAAAGACGCGCCAGGATCAAGAAAAGAATCAGAAAAATTATTTCTGGTTCGGCAGCTGCTCCTCGTATGAGCGTATATCGCAGTAACAAACAGGTTTCTGTTCAGTTTATTGACGATAATGCGGGTAAAACAGTGTTATCTGTGTCGTCATTATGTAAAGAGATCGCAAGCCTTGAGGGATCTAAGTCTGAGGTTGCTGCCGCTGTTGGTAAAAAAGCAGCTGAAGTAGCTATCGCAGCAGGAATAACTCAAGTAGTATTCGATAGAAATGGATATTTGTATCACGGACGTGTAAAAGCAGTTGCTGACGCTGCTCGCGAAAACGGTCTTAAATTCTAATTATTACAATGGCACAAAATATTCGTAACGTAAAAACAAGCGACATCGAACTTAAAGATCGATTGGTTGCTATTAACCGTGTTACTAAAGTGACAAAAGGTGGTCGTACCTTTAGTTTCTCTGCTATTGTGGTAGTAGGTAACGAGAACGGAGTCGTAGGATGGGGTCTTGGTAAAGCGAATGAAGTAACAACGGCTATCTCTAAAGGGGTAGACGCTGCGAAAAAGAACTTGATCAATGTACCTGTTCTTAAAGGAACTATTCCTCACGAGCAATATGCAAAATTTGGTGGTGCGCGTGTATTCATGAAACCAGCTTCTTCCGGTACCGGAGTGAAAGCGGGTGGTGCGATGCGTGCAGTACTAGAGAGTGCTGGAGTTCACGATATCCTAGCTAAGTCGAAAGGTTCTTCGAATCCTCACAACTTGGTAAAGGCTACTTTTAATGCTCTTGCAGAGCTTCGCGATGCTCGCACTATTGCAGCACACCGTGGAGTTTCTCTTGACAAAGTGTTTAACGGATAATTCAAAACACAATGGCAAAAATAAAAGTAACACAAGTAAAAAGCGCGATTGGAGCTACTAAGACTCAAAAGCGTAATCTAGAAGCACTTGGTTTGCGTAAACTTAATGGTAGTGTTGAGCATGATGCATCTCCAGTAATTCTAGGTATGATTAATGTTGTTAAACACCTAGTGAAGGTCGTTGAATTATAATTAACAAATAAAAAAATAACTAGATATGGAGTTGCACAATATACAACCTGCGAAAGGTTCCACTCACTCTGACAAACGTATTGGCCGTGGTCAAGGTTCAGGATTCGGTGGTACTTCGACACGTGGGCACAAAGGTGCTAAGTCTAGATCAGGATATAGCCGCAAAGTTGGTTTCCAAGGTGGTCAGATGCCTCTACAACGTTTGGTTCCTAAATTTGGTTTTAAGAACATCAACCGTGTAGAGTACAAAGGAGTTAACTTGGGATCTCTTCAAGCTGTTGCTGATAAGTATGAGACTACAACTATTGATAAAGCGTTGTTGGTGAAAGCTGGCCTTGTTTCTAAAAATGATTTGGTAAAAATCTTGGGAAATGGGGAAATTACTTCTAAATTAGAGGTGAAAGCAAACGCTTTTTCAAAAAGTGCAAAAGAAGCTATTGAAAAGTTATCTGGAACAACAGAAATACTCTAAACCTATATGAGAAAGTTAATCGACACCCTAAAGAATATCTATAAGATCGAAGAGTTGCGTACTCGTATCAATACTACTTTATTGTTGTTATTGGTTTATCGTTTAGGATCATTTATTGCCTTACCAGGTATTGATCCAATGCAACTAGGTAATTTGAAGAATCAAACAGCTGACGGTTTGTTAGGTCTGTTAAATACATTCTCGGGAGGAGCATTCTCTAATGCATCTATCTTTGCATTAGGTATTATGCCTTACATTACCGCTTCGATTGTTATTCAGCTTTTGGGTCTCGCTGTTCCATACTTTCAACGTTTACAAAGAGATGGAGAATCAGGACGTAATAAGATTAATCAAATTACGCGTTTCCTAACTGTAGGAATTCTTTTACTACAGGGAACTGGTTATCTAACGAATTTGCATTACCAATTACCAGAAAGCGCCTTCGCAGTTGAAGGCGCCTTCTTTACTGTACCTGCCATGATCTTAATGTGTGCAGGTTCTATGTTTGTAATGTGGTTAGGAGAGAAAATTACTGATAAAGGTATTGGTAATGGTATCTCTTTAATCATTATGATCGGTATTATCTCTCGTCTTCCTTTTGCTTTTGTGGCTGAATTTGGTTCACGTATGGCAGAACAAGGTGCTGGATTCTTAATGTTCGTGGTAGAGCTTATTCTTCTTTTTGTTGTATTTATGCTTTCTATCCTATTGGTACAAGGTACTCGTAAAGTTCCTGTACAGTATGCTAAACGTATTGTAGGAAACAAACAATATGGTGGTGTTCGTCAGTATATTCCTTTGAAAGTGAATGCTGCTGGTGTTATGCCTATCATTTTTGCACAAGCACTTGTGGTTGTTCCTATTAGTTTTGCACGCTTCTCTGGATCAGACGGTGTAAGTAGTTCTGTATCTGCTTTTAGCGATATTACTGGATTTTGGTATAATTTCGTTATGGCACTACTTGTAATTGTATTTACATACTTCTATACTGCTATTACTGTGAACCCTGTTCAAATGGCAGAAGATATGAAAAAGAATGGTGGTTTTATTCCTGGTGTTAAGCCTGGTAAAAAGACTGTTGAGTTCTTAGATACAGTTATGTCACGTATCACATTGCCTGGATCTTTCTTCTTGGCATTCGTAACAATCCTTCCTGCTTTTGCAATGATGCTTGGTATTAATAGCCAATTTGCAAACTTCTTTGGTGGAACTTCACTATTGATTTTAGTAGGTGTTGTTTTGGATACATTGCAGCAGATCGAATCACATTTGTTAATGCGTCACTATGATGGTCTTATGAAAGATGGTCGTATTAAGGGACGTGTTGGTGGAGCAGCAGCAATATAAACTTTTTCATAATGAATGGGCCCATCTATTACAAAACAGAACGAGAAATCTCATTCATACGAAAAAGTTCGCTACTTGTAAGTAAAACCTTAGCTGAAATAACAAAACTTATTCAACCCGGCATCTCAACTCTAGAGTTGGATGCCGTTGCTGAATGTTATATTCGCAAACAAGGAGCCACTCCTGGTTTCTTAGGTTATAATAATTTTCCAAATTCTATTTGTGTCTCAGTCAATGACTGTGTTTTACATGGTTTGCCATCTGAATATATTATTCAAGATGGCGATGTTGTATCTGTCGATTGTGGCGTGAACCTAGATGGGTACTATGGCGATGGCTGTTTTACTTTTTTAGTAGGGAATGTGTTGGAAAAATACATTAATCTTTGTAAATCAGCGTATGAAAGCTTATCTTGCGCCGTCAAAATTGCTCAAGAGGGAAAACGTCTTGGTGATATTGGTCATGCAATTCAATCTGTTGCCAAACGAGATGATCTTGGGATTGTCAAAGAGTTTGGTGGTCATGGAATTGGAAAAAATTTGCATGAGTCACCTTTTGTGCGTAATTTTGGCCGTTCAAGAATGGGTGAGAAACTTTTTAAGGGTTTAACACTCGCAATTGAACCTATGTTGACAGAATATCAAACAGATCTATTCTTGTCTGAAGATGGGTGGAGTGTTTTAACAAAAGATGGTGGCTACGCTGCTCATTATGAGCATACTGTCGTCGTAAGACCATGTGGTGCTGAAACCTTGACTGATTTTTGTTTTGTGGAGAATCAATTTAAAAAAAATAAATTCTTATGGCGAAGCAGCCTTCTATAGAACAGGACGGGACTATTATTGAATCATTGTCAAATGCAATGTTTCGTGTAGAATTACACAATGGTCACGTATTAACAGCACATATTTCAGGTAAAATGCGTATGCATTATATTAAAATTTTACCTGGAGATAAAGTGAAAGTAGAGATGTCTCCTTATGATTTGTCTAAGGGGCGTATCACATTTCGATATAAAAACTAATCGTTAAGTTATAATGAAAACTAGAGTATCGATTAAGAAGCGCAGTAGTGACTGCAAGATTGTGCGTCGTAAAGGACGTTTGTATGTAATCAACAAGAAAAATCCTAAGTTTAAGCAACGTCAAGGATAATTCTTTAATCTAAAGTTTAAAAACAAATTTTATGGCTCGTATTGTTGGTGTAGATATCCCAGTTAATAAACGTGGCGAAATCGCATTGACCTATATCTACGGTATCGGTCGCAGTGTTTCTGTTGAGATTCTTGAAAAGGCTGGTGTAGATAAGGACATCAAAGTGAAGGATTGGACGGATGAACAATTCCAAGCGATCCGTGGTTTGATCAATAGTGATTTTACTGTTGAAGGTGAATTACGTTCTGAAATTCAATTGAACATCAAGCGATTGATGGATATTGGATGTTATCGTGGAATTCGTCATCGTATTGGACTACCATTGCGTGGACAAAAGACAAAAAACAACGCTCGTACACGTAAGGGTAAGAAAAAAACTGTTGCAAATAAGAAAAAAGCAACTAAATAAGGTTAACTGATTATGGCAAAAAAGTCAAGTAATACTAAAAAAAGAGTTGTTAAAGTAGAGGCTATTGGGCAAGCTCATATCCACTCTTCTTTTAACAACATCATCATCTGTTTGACTAATAATAACGGTGAGGTTATTTCGTGGTCATCAGCAGGAAAAAAAGGGTTCCGTGGATCAAAGAAGAATACTCCTTATGCTGCACAGGTTGCTGCTGAAGAGTGTGCTAAAACAGCTTTCGATCTAGGACTACGTAAAGTAAAAGTATACGTTAAAGGGCCAGGAAATGGACGTGAGTCAGCTATCCGTGCTATCAATAATACTGGTATTACTGTATCAGAGATTGTTGATGTTACTCCGTTGCCACACAACGGATGTCGTCCTCCTAAGCGTCGTAGAGTATAATTTTTATAAGACTTATTAAAGTAAGATTAAATGGCTAGATATATTGGACCAAAGTCGAAAATCGCACGTAGATTTGGTGAAGCAATTTTTGGACCTGACAAGGTTCTAGAGAGTAAAGCATATCCTCCAGGACAACATGGACCAAATCAGAGAAGAAATAAGACTTCTGAATATGGTCTTCAGTTGAAGGAAAAACAAAAGGCAAAATATACTTATGGTATTCTTGAGCGTCAGTTTCGTACGCTTTTCAAGAAAGCTAACTCATCTAAAGGTGTTACAGGTGAGGTGTTGTTGCAATTGTTAGAGTGTCGTCTAGATAACGTAGTGTATCGTTTAGGTATCGCACCTACACGTTCTGCAGCACGTCAGCTAGTATCACACAAGCATATTACCGTTAACGGTAGTGTAGTGAATATTGCCTCGTATAGTGTACGTCCTGGTGATATTGTTGGAGTTCGTGAGAAATCAAAATCACTTGAGGTGGTTTCAAATTCTCTTGCGTCTCATCGTGGTGGTCAGTACTCATGGTTAGAATGGGATTCTGCTGCTTTATCTGGAAAATTCTTGAATCGTCCTGAAAGAACAGAGATTCCTGAGAATATTAAGGAACAACTAATCGTCGAGTTGTACTCTAAATAACGATATAATCTAAGATTTATGGCAATATTAGCTTTCCAAAAGCCAGACAAAGTGATAATGGTGGATTCTTCAGAAACCTTTGGTAAATTTGAGTTTCGTCCTCTAGAACCAGGGTATGGTATTACTGTTGGTAATGCTTTAAGAAGAATACTGTTGTCATCTTTAGAAGGATACGCTATCACTACAATTAAGATCGAAGGCGTTGAGCATGAATTTTCTACTATTGAAGGAGTTATTGAAGATGTAACTGAAATAATTCTTAATCTTAAGCAAGTTCGCTTTAAACAAGAAGTAGAAGATTTTGACAGTGAAAAAGTCTCTATCTCACTCTTCGGTCAGGAGCAATTTACTGCTGGCGACATTAATAAGTTTGCTTCTAACTTTCAAGTTTTGAATACGGACCTTGTGATCTGTAGAATGAACCCAGAAGTGAAACTTCAGTTGGAGTTAACTATCGAAAAAGGTCGAGGTTATGTTCCAAGTACTGAAAATAAACCAGTAGAAGATGATTTGGGTATTATTCCAATTGATTCAATCTATACTCCGATCAAAAATGTTAAATACGCTGTAGAAAACTACCGTGTTGAGCAGAAAACTGATTACGAGAAATTGGTGTTAGAGATAACTACTGATGGATCTATTCATCCTAAAGATGCGCTTAAGGAAGCTGCCAAAATTCTAATCTATCACTTTATGTTATTCTCTGATGAGAAGATAACATTAGATAATGAGGAGAAATTCGGCAACGAAGAGTTTGATGAAGAGGTTCTTCATATGCGTCAATTGCTAAAGACTCGCTTAGTTGATATGGATCTCTCAGTTCGTGCTCTTAACTGTTTAAAGGCAGCCGACGTGGATACACTTGGTGACCTTGTACAGTACAATAGAAATGATCTTCTTAAGTTCCGTAACTTTGGTAAAAAGTCTCTTACAGAGCTAGATGAACTATTGGATAGCATGAATCTCAATTTCGGGATGGATATAAGTAAGTATAAATTAGACAAGGAATAATAGAAAATGAGACATAATAAGAAGTTTAACCACTTGGGTAGAAAGAGCGCTCACAGAAAAGCAATGTTGTCAAACATGGCTTGCTCTCTTCTCCTACACAAGCGTATTACTACTACTGTTGCAAAAGCGAAAGCTTTGCGTATGTATGTCGAGCCATTGATTACTAAGTCAAAAGATGACTCTACACACAATCGCCGTACTGTATTTAGTTACCTGAAAAGTAAAACTGCTGTTACAGAATTGTTCCGCGAGGTTTCTGTAAAAGTAGCTGATCGTCCAGGTGGATATACACGTATTCTAAAAACAGGTAACCGTCTTGGTGATAATGCTGAGATGTGTATTATCGAACTTGTAGATTATAATGAGGCTATGTTGAATGCTAAAGATGCTAAGCCTGCTGCTAAATCACGTAGACGTCGTAAGAAATCTACTGATGCTGCAACAGAAGCTCCTGCAACTGATGCTTCAGCTGAGTAATTTTAAGATACTCTAAGAGAAAAAAGGGAAACATTTGTTTCCCTTTTTTGTTGTTATGTAGTCAAGGTATGATAACAATTAACCCTAAATATATATGGACTACATTAAACAACGTTTATTTGAAAAAGGCTCACTTATGCGGGCCCAACTTCAAGACTTATTGAAAGAGTCTCGTGACCTTATTGTTGACGAAGTGACCATCGGAAATGTTCTTGGTGGTATGAGAGGCGTTACTTCTCTTTTAACTGTAACCTCTAAACTGGATCAATATGAAGGAATTCGCTATAGAGGCTTTTCACTCCCCGAATTATATAAAGTCCTACCACGTTATAATACTGAAGGAGAGCCTTTAGCAGAAGGGGTATTTTACCTGCTCCTAACTGGAGAAGTTCCAACAATGGAGGAGGTTGAGTATATGCGTAAAGATTGGGTTCAGAGATCAGAAGTTCCTGAACATGTCTTTCGGGCAATTGATGCGCTTCCAAAGACATCAAAGCCAATGACTCGCTTTTCTACAGGTATTCTAGCTGCAGCTACTCAATCTCAATTCCAAAAGCAACATCGCGTTGGTCTTCGAAAAGAGGACTATTGGGATTCTACTTATGAGGATGTTATGAATATGATTGCTCAACTTCCTGTTATTGCTTCGTATATTTATCGAAAAGAATTTTGCGACGGAGAAGTAATTGCTTTGGATCCAAATCTTGATTGGTCTGCGAATTTTGCTCATATGATGGGGTTCAATTCTGAAGAAGAGTTTAAATTATTTCGTATGTATATGTTTATTCATGCTGATCATGAAGGGGGTAACGTTTCTGCCCATACTGCGCATCTTGTTGGCTCTGCATTAAGTAATCCATTTTATTCTTATGCTGCTGGTATGATAGGGTTGGCTGGACCTTTGCATGGTTATGCAAATCAGGAAGTAATTCGTTGGATTAAGAGTATGTATAAGCATTATAATAGAACTTTTGAAGAGGGACTATCTGAAGAGGAAATTCACGACTTTGTTGAGAAAACTTTGGATGATGGTAATGTTATTCCTGGTTATGGACATGCTGTTTTGCGTGCCACTGATCCTCGTTTTATAACACAGAAGGATTTTGCAGATAAGTATGTTCAGAATGATCCGCTTATCCACACCGTTAATATTCTTTATAAAGTGGTTCCAGCTGTTCTTCAAGAGAGAGGTAAAGCCAAGAATCCGTGGCCTAATGTGGATGCATTTTCTGGATCACTTTTATTGCATTATGGAATCAAAGACTATATATTCTATACCGTCATGTTTGGTGTGAGCCGTGCTCTTGGAGTTGGGGCACAATTGATCTGGGATCGTTTCCTATCGCTTCCAATTGAGCGCCCAAATTCTCAAACATTAGATTGGTTTACTGAATATGCTAATTCTGAAGACTAATTAGTATTCCACTTTTATATTAAGATTGATAATAAGTCTAAGTTCTTGTTATCAATCTTTTTTTTTATACTCATTTTGTATATTTCTCTAAGAATTTTAACTTTTATCATACACTCAATCTTTCACCCTTTTATGAGCTAATGTGGATATCATATTGAGCTTATATAACAAACTAGTTCTATTTGCATAATATATTTTAGCTGTATTATTTAAAACAGTATAAACATGTATAGAGCAATTATTATTCTCGTTGTCTGCTTTGGTTCGATTATCAATTTACAGGCAAAAGATAAATCAATATCTAAAGAAGTAAGAAAAGCAAAAGCTATGAAGGATGGAAAGTTTTGGATTTCTCCCTTGGTAGCTCCTAGTTATACTCCAGAACTTGGATTCCTTATATCTGCTGGCGGTTTAATGTCTTTTAAGACCAATCCTGAGGATTCCCTGATTCAACGTTCATCTCTGCCCGTATTTGTTGGTTATTCAACGACTGGTGCCTTTATATTTAATGCGAGGCTTACTTCCTTTTGGAATGAAGATAAATTTCGTTTAACTGGTGATTTTTGGTTTAAATCTATGCCTGACAATTATTGGGGTAAGGGATATGATAATGGAAGTACTTTTGAAAAAGAGTCTACGATGACTGGCTATGATAGAACATGGTTTTGGGTAAACCCTCGATTTATGTTCCGTTTAAAGAAGGATCTTTATCTTGGTCTGAATGTTGATTTGAATTATACAGATGCAAGTAACTATTCAATGGCTGACGATGAGGGGGATGCTACTGCATTTGATGATGGGTATTTTAATAATGATCAAAGATTCAATAGTGGTCTTGGGGTTATTCTAGAATATGATACACGAGATATCCCTGTTAATTCTTGGTGTGGGTTGTATCTTAAGGCTTCTGCTACTGCCTATTCTACTAACTTTGGAGGTAGCTCTAATTATCAAGTTTATGACTTAGATTATAGGCAATATCAACAAATAAAGCGCAAAGGGTCTACTTTGGCTTGGCAGGTACGTGGGCGTGTTGCGACAAATGATGTCCCTTGGGCAGAATTGTCTCAGTTAGGAACTCCTTTTGATCTACGAGGTTATACTTGGGGGCAATATAGAGATAATGCGATGTTATATGGTATTGCTGAATATAGATATACATTTCAAAAAGCGAATGGCGATCTAAGTAAAAGTGGAATGACTCTTTGGGCAGGTGCTGGTACTATGGGCTCTAGTGTGACTGATATGCAGAATGTTTTGCCAAATGTTGGAATTGGTTATCGTTTAGAGGTCCAACCAAGAATGAATTTTCGTATAGACTTTGGGGTAGGACAAAATACCAAAGGACTATATTTTAATTTTAATGAGGCTTTCTAGTATACTTCATAATGTGAATGTAATCGAATTACCACTAAGATAGATGACTTCCAGACGATTAGGTGTTATTTTTTAGAAGTTTTCAACCAAAATAAACTTCTCTCATTTTACATGAGAGAAGTTTATTAATTTAATTCTGTTGGTCTGGTGTAATATTACTGTTTGCATTTAGCTCCTCAGTAGGAACTTTGAATAACCAAAGTGAGTTTTCAGAAGGTTTTGCTTGTTTGTATCCGTCTGAATATAATGTTTTACTTGCATTTGTTCCTTCTAAATTTAGTTCGACATCATTACGAAGCATATCTAACCATCTATGTCCTTCTCCCCATAGTTCGATTCGTCTTTGAAGAAGTATTTCTTGAAGTAATGCATCTCCTGTTTTGGTGCTTCTTACGTAATCTGGATCTCTTTTTGACACTAATGAGAATAGTACTTCAGCAGCTTCGCTATCTTTGTTTACATGGCATAATGCTTCTGCTTCTATTAGGAACATCTCTGATACCCTCATGTACATGACGTCATCTGAATCAATAGATCCTGCATTTTTGTTTTTAAACTTTACAGACATGTAAGGGACTGTATAAAAACCTGATGTCATACCATATTTGTCTAGTAATTCCTTACGATCACTATTAAAATTATCCTTAGCAATTTTTTCTAATGCAACTGAGTCCTCTTTAGTGGCTCCTGCAGGATAATCTGGCTTATAATTAGGATCTCTCAATGCACCCGCAAATGCATCTGGTGCATTCTCTAGCCAAAGCTTTTTCCTGTAATCTGTATCTGAAATTTCAGCAAACAGTTTGTTGTTTATCATTTTAGGATTTCCGCGATTCTGGCTACCATTGAAGTTTGTTCCAATATAGTAGAACCATGCATAATAGTAGGTTGTTTGATCACTTACAATATGCCCTGACCACATCATTTCAGGTAGTTCTCCACTATTAAAACCTTTCATATATTGCTCTTCATTCATTAGAGCATAACCTTCTTTTGCTTTAGCTGAGAATTCAGCTGCTTTTACCCAATTACCCATTGTTAAGTATACTCTTGCTGCGATTCCTTCGGCAGTGTGTAGTGTAATATTAGAGATGTCCGAAGCAACAGATACATCTTTTAAGAGGTCAACTGATTCTGTTATGTCAGCTATAATTTGTTCATATACCTTCTGCACAGTTTCTCTTTTAGTTCCTTCGTATGGTGCTTTTGTCTCTAGAACAATAGGAACTCCTAAATCTGTGGTAGGATTCCCCCAAGTATAACTCTTACCATACAGTTGTACTAAACGAAAGTATGCATATGCACGATAAGCGTAAGCTTGTCCAAGGACATCTTTGATATCTTCTGTTTGAGTCATCGTATCTGCTGCCTTTAAAATGTTGTTCACATTTGCTATCAGATAGTAGTAATGAATCCAGGGATATCGTGAGTCAAAGTAGTCTGCATTAATATGTGTTTGCCATTTTAGTCTAAATCTAAACCAACCATTACCATTTGATGAGTGTAACATGTCACTAGCACCAAATTCTAAAAGCGGCATCAAGTAGCCTTCTCCCGCTCGGTTAGCTCCTTTCGAAACAGGTGACTGCTGGTACATTAAACGATGCACTCCATTTAGTGCAGTACGAAGGTTTGCAGGAGATGTAACAACATTTTTTTCTCCTACAGCATTTGTTGGTGTTACATCTAAAAAGTCCTCACTACAAGCAAAGGTGAATGCCAATAAAAATATATATATAATCTTTTTCATCTGATACAATTTTTGATAGATATAATTAGAATGATACATCTAATCCAAATGATATAATCTTAGATGGAATAAACTTGTTGCTGGTTGTTCCCGAGAATGATTGTTGTGGATCCATACCAGTACGTTTTGACCATAAAAATAAGTTCTCGCCTGATGCATATAAACGCAATCTACTAATACCTGTTGTTTTTAGTAGTTCAGGATTGAATGTATAGCTCAATGTTACATTTTTTAGAGCTAAGTATGATGCATCTGTTAACCATCGAGATGATGTTGAAGGAGCAAGAATACTATTATCTTTTTCAAGTCTTGGTATATCTGTAATATCCCCTTCTTTTCTCCATGCATCTGCTTGGTCTACGTGCATTGCAGAGCCCAAGTCCTGTGAGTTCATGAGTGACGCATAGTTGTAATCTAGAATTTTACCTCCAATAGAGTATGTTGCTAATGCAGATAGTGTAAAGTTTTTTACTTGGATATTGGTTCCAATAGATCCGTAAAAATCAGGAATGGATGATTCTCCGATATATCCTTTCCCTGCATCTTGATAATTACTTACGAGAACTGGTGAACCATCTTCATTATATTCTCTTGAGGTATTTCCATTTTCATTTTCCTTATACTTATAGAAAAGAGCATCTCCATTGTCAGGGTCTACACCATAGTAGTCATATAAAAAGAAGTCATAAATTGAGTGTCCGACATCCCATCTTTTTGAACCTGTTACAAATGGGTCAGGGATCTCCGTAATCTCATTTTTAATGGTTGACACTTGTAGGTCTAAATCCCACTTGATATTTCTTTTATTCAACAACTTCGTGTTTAATCCAATTTCAATACCACTATTACTCAATGACGCAATATTTCTACTCTGACTCGTAAATCCTTGAGATGGAGCTAATGGCATTGAGTATAGAAGATCTTTAGAATCTTTTTTATAATATTCAACGGAACCCGAAAGAAGGCCTTCAAAAACCTCAAATTCTAATGCAAAGTCATAACTTGTATTTACCTCCCACTTTAACGCTTGGTTTCCAATACTAGTCCAAATTAATCCAGGATTTGTTCCGTTTGGATTTGTTCCATATAGTGCCTGTGAAGCATAATATCCTAGTCTATCATTTCCTACCTCACCAATAGAAGCTCTTAACTTTAAGTTTGTGATCCAGTCAACTTCTTGAAGGAATGCCTCTTCTTTAATTCTCCATGAACCTCCCACAGAGAAAAATCCTCCCCAACGATTCTTTTTATCAAACACAGATGATCCATCACGACGATAAGATGCTGACAAATAATAACGGTTTTGGTAGTTATATTCTAAACGCCCTAAGTAGCTTTCAATACGTTTTTGATTTGCGTACCCCTCTACATCTGTTGGAGTAACAAATTGCGCTAATTCATAAATCCCTTGAGCAATAACTTGTTTCTTCATTGAGCGAATAATCTCGTTGTCATACATATAGCTCTCATGACCTACTAGTATGTCAATAGAGTGTCCTGAATCAAACTCTTTTTTGTATTGTAGCAATTGGTTACTTGTGATTGTAGTCGTGATGTATCTATAATCCGTAAATCTGCCAGATGGTGCACCATCTCCAACAATTGTATTTTCGAAGCTCTTATTCCTATAGTTTCTCACATCAATACCAACATTAGTACTTAATGTCAAACCATCAACCAACTGTACTGATGCCATAAAACGGTCTGATACAGTGTTCACTTTGCTTTGCTCATTGTTGTACTTCATTTCAGCGATCACATGACGCCCATTGTTTGCACCAGATGGCCTTGCATTAATTCCATAATCAGCGTAGCCTTCGCCTATATCATATTGCTTATTACCATATTCATCCAAGATATATTTTCCTGTTTGAGGTTCTACGATATATACAGGATAAATAGGCCCCATACGTCGGCTGAAGTTGAATGGGTTGTTATAGCTAGAGTCTCCTGTTCCAACACTAAATTTTGACTCACTCATTGTAAATGATAGGTTATTGCTAATTTTTAACCAATTATTTACGTTATAGTCTGTTGACAAACGTGAGTTGAAACGCTTATAACCTGTGTTAATCACATATCCCTCTTCATCTAAATATCCTAGAGATAGGTAATTACTTACTTTGTCATTACTCGATGAAACTGAAGCAGTGTAACTTTGTCTTTTACCTGTTTGTTCTAGTGGTTCAAACCAATCTAAATCTGGAGCTACTACTGATGCATCTGGATTAATCGTTCCATCAGGCATCATAATTTTATCATTGGCTACATTAAATGGATTATATTTAAGTTGAGAATATATCCCTGCTACTGCACTTGATAGAGCATCTTCTGGTGTTGCGCCTCCTTTGATTAATGAATTTTTAAAAGATTCAGTTGATAGCTCATAATATTGTTTCGCCTTAACTTTATCATATTGAGGTATTCCACGGCTTACCATACCGTAAAGAGCCTTTACATTGACAGATGTTTTACTCCCTGTCTTTCCTTTTTTTGTTGTTACAAGAATTACACCATTTGCAGCACGAGAACCATAAAGAGCAGAAGATGATGCATCTTTTAAGATAGTCATGGATGCGATATCATCTGGGTTTATGTCAGATAATGAGCCGTTGTATGGAACTCCATCTAATACATAAAGAGGATTTGCATCACCATTTAATGAGCCAAAACCACGAATTCTAATTGTTGGTGCTGCTCCTGGTTGCCCAGTTGCTGTTGTAACTTGTACACCAGTTGTAGAGCCTTCTAGTGCTTGACTTACCGAAGTTAAAGGGCGTGTCTCTAATTTTTTTGCAGATACAACACTAGCAGATCCTGTAAAACTCTCTTTTTTTGCTGTACCATAGGCGACTACCATCACATCATCTAGGTTTACTTGAGAATTCTTTAGTTGAATTACAAATTCCATTTTGTTCCCAATTGTAACCTCTTGCTCTTCCATTCCAATATATGAAATCCTTATGGTCTTAGAACTTTGTGGTACTTTCAGTTGAAACTTACCATCAATATCAGTCACCGTACC
Source organism: Prolixibacteraceae bacterium (assembly GCA_019720755.1). Lineage (NCBI taxonomy): Bacteria > Pseudomonadati > Bacteroidota > Bacteroidia > Marinilabiliales > Prolixibacteraceae > Halosquirtibacter > Halosquirtibacter laminarini. The sequence continues at coordinate 2,945,126 of CP081303.1, read as the reverse complement.
AATGGTGGTTCCTTTAACTACAACAGATGCTCCTGGTATGGGTGAGCTATCTTCTGCTGATTTCACAGTTCCTTTGATAGAATGAGACTGTGCCCATGAAGATTGTACACATAATAAAATGCATACAAATAACATTAATACTCGATTCATAGATGTACTATATTTGATTTAACATGCTATCCAATAAGGGGGTAAAATCCCCCTATGGATAATATCCTTTTATCCAATAATTGAAAAAAGAAGATGAAAAAAGACTTGTGTACCCGATGACTGCTTTGGTCAAAGAGTATACTTCGTCTGTATCAGAAATACATAAATGAAGGAAGAAATTAACAAAACTTTAAGGTTTTAATATTTTGTCATATAGTAGAAATACTGTAACATTACCTTTTGTTAGATTAAAGGAGTTTGTATCTCTGCAAGCTTCTTCCAAAACTCCTGTGTCGGCAAACATGGGAGTTTTTTTATTCTATTTATGTCTTATCTATTTTACAATATTAAAAATAATATTAACAATATTATATGAGGATATATCTAACTTTACGATAATTAACCTTTATTGTGGGATTTATAGATAATTATGTTGTTTGATTAGATTCTAAATTTAGGTTGTGTGTATACCTTTTATTTTAAAAGTATAATGACTTTAATTCTTGATAATTATTAGTACTAAAATGTGCAGTAGTTAAGGTCTCGATAATTGTATGTAAAATAGGATTGAGTCTTATTTAGTAGGCTTTTGTGTCTATTATACTTGTCTATATATTTATTTAAGATCTATATCTTGATAAATGATCTTAGTTCTCTTATACATTATTAAATAATGCATGTTTTCCCTACCTATTAATAGCTTATAGGCTTATTAAGTATTGTTTTTAATTTGTAATAATAAATATATTGTGTTTACATAAATTCACATTATATTTAGTTGTTGATGACCTCTTTGTATATTTCTTATAACTTAAAATAACTTATCTGCTTGATTTTTCGACCTCTTCTATTGTATCAATTTTGCTTCATAAATATCCAGATATTTATGTCTTTTTATGATAATTGGATGAAAAGATCAAGTTTTTATTTATTATTACATGAGTTACTGGATGTGGTCATATATTAAATACATTTTCTTGATTTATTATAGTTATACCTGATTTGAAGGTATAGCCAATTTAGTACTTGATTTTAATTAATAGGTTCAGATATCTGTCTTTTATTCATGAAAAAAGGAAGTCCTTATATGACATCCTTTTAATGTGTTTATGAAGTCCTATTTCAATGTTAATATAGGATATGATTTATCTTTCCCTTTTACTGTTTTCCAATCCTTAATATTCTGCTCCTTTTGACGAACAAAGAAACGGAATCTTTGATCGCCATCTAGAATTCCTCTATTCACTAAAGAATAGAGGCTAGGCTATAAAAGATTCTGAGTAGTTTCCAACTACTAGTGTGAGGGTATTTATTCTTCGATATGGTTTTTTAGAAGTGTCGGTTCTATTTATTGCTTGTTTTCTCGAAGTCTTTAAGTTCCTGTTTTATCTCTTTGTGCATAAATAGCAAACCTATTAAGTTCGGAATGGTCATTAAAGCGATCATTATTCCAGAGATTGCCCATATGAGGGTGGTGTCAGCAAATGCCGCGATAAAGAATCCAATCACATATAATAGTAGAAATACATTGACGTATTTGGTTCCTACGAGATAGATCACAGCAGTAGATCCATAATAAGCCCAAGCTATGGCTGTAGAAAAAGCAAACATGAGTAAGCCGATACTAACAATATATTTACCATATTTTCCAAAGTAACCTCTCGTAAAAGCTTCTGTCGTAAGCGGAGCACTATGTATTAATGATTTTCCTTGAATCACATATTCCATTCCAAGTTTAACATGTCCGTTGTGAACGGACAAAGTCCCATTGTATGGTTTGTTATTAAAATAGATTACAACCTCTTCTGCAATGGAATGTGCATGCAGAATTGAAACTTCTTTCGTGATCTTGCCATCAACTACTGTAAGCTCTCCATCAAATGTTGGTATAGATGATTCTCCTACAATATATGACTTGAGTTTGTTGAGATCATCTGAATTATTCTCATCATATTTTTGAGTTAGAATAACAGTATTGGTTTTCTCAAAAGGGGTCTCGATCTTCTCATTCCATACTCCCGAACTCAAAAGGGTGATCCCTGTAATTGAGCAGATAATGATTGTATCAATAAAAGGCTCTAAAAGTGCTACAAAGCCTTCGTGTACGGGATTTGAACATTTTGCTGAAGCGTGTGCGATAGGAGCGGATCCCTGTCCTGCTTCATTTGAAAAAAGGCCCCTGTTTACCCCTCTGTTGAAAGCAAAAGCCAGTGAAGCCCCTAAAAAGCCCCCAGTTGCGGCACTCCCAGTAAATACACCAGAGAATATTGATTCAATAGATGGAATTATGTTTTCATAATTATAAGCTAAAACGGACAGTGCACCGATTAAGTAAAGAATTGCCATAAAAGGGACTAATTTTTCTGTGACCTTCGCAATTCTCTTTATCCCACCGAGTACTACCAATCCCAAAACTAATGCAAGGACTGCACCAGAGAGAATTTTATTTATTCCCCAAGTTGCAAACAGCGAGTTTGCAATACTGTTTACTTGAGGTAGGCACCCTGTACCAAAACTTGAAATGATTGTTGCTATCGCAAAGACGATAGGCATCCATTTCCATTTTAGCCCATTTTTCATATAGTACATTGGACCACCAGAAATAGTCCCCATATCATTTATTTCTCTATACTTATGAGAAAGAACAACCTCTACAAATTTAGTACACATTCCCAGCAGAGCTGTGATCAACATCCAAAATAGGGCAGAAGGGCCTCCAAGGTGAATAGCAAAAGCAACTCCTGCGATATTTCCTGTTCCGACCGTTCCCGATAAAGCAGTGGTAAGTGCTTGAAAGTGTGAAGTGTCTCCTTTGTCATCTGGGTTATCATATTTTCCTCTAAGAATATTAATGGATGTGCCAAGGTGTCTTATTTGTGGGAATCCTAAATAGATTGTAAAGAATAATCCTGTTCCTAGTAGAAGAAGAACAAACCACAGTGATCCACTAATATTGTCTTGTAGAAATTGAATTAAGTGTAAGAAATAGTTCATATATATTTGCATTTGATTGTCGAAGTCTGTGATAATATTACAATTCGATACTATCACAAAATTTAAATATATGTATATAATTTTATATTAATTGTGAATTATACCTCTATTGATCTACTTTTTGTATTTATTTCTATAAAAATTAATGTTTGACCATTTAGATGAAATAATTTATAGCTTTGTCAAACGAAATAAAGAAGCTGTTTTTAGCTTCTTGTCTAAAGAGAATAGCTATGTTACCAAAGTTTTTAATTGCAGATAACGCCCAAGTAGATCCTGATAAGGTTTACGTGTTACACACAGAGACTCCTCGTTTTATTGTAGAGTCAGGAGATGAAGGAATCCCTTCTAAACCCGTTATTGTTTGGTTTGATGATCAGCCTGAGTCCGTTGAACTTATTGGAGATCTAATTGCACAAGCTGATGCCTTTCTTGAAGCAGAACTTGATTATCAAGAGGAATTATTGGATGAAGAGGAAGACTAATTCTTTCTCTTTATAGCGAGTATCTTACTACTTAGATAGCATGCTTGTATCTTAATAAAGAAAGGAGTCATTTATTTATTAGAATGACTCCTTTGTCTTATAAATAAAACGAAAATTTAATCCGAATTTAAAAACTAAATCTGTTTTAAAGAGAGTTGTAGACGCTTTCTAGCTAGATCAATATCTATCACTTTTACCTTAATATGTTGATGTAATTTTACCACTTCATTTGGATCGGAGATAAAACGGTCTGCCATTTCAGATATGTGTACCAGTCCTTGCTGTTTTATACCTACATCAACAAATGCACCAAAATTTGTGATATTGGTAACGATTCCAGGAAGGATCATTCCAACAGTAATATCTTCTAGCTTAAAGATATTTTCAGCAAACTTAAATGTCTCTATTTCATCTCTCGGATCTACTCCTGGCTTTTTTAGCTCTTCTATGATGTCTAAAAGCGTAGGAACTCCAAGTTTTTCAGTTGCGTAACGGTAGATGTCGATCTGATCGCATAGGTTTTCATTCCCAATAAGCGCTTCTGTGGTTACGCCAAGATCTTTGGACATTTGGGTGACGATGGAATATGCTTCTGGGTGTACTGCCGAATTGTCTAGAGGATTTGCAGCCGAATCAATTCGTAGAAAGCCTGCACACTGTTCAAAAGATTTATCCCCCATCAGTTTCACCTTCTTTAGCTGTTTCCTTGAGGTAAAAGCTCCATTCTCTTTACGATACTCCACAATGTTTTTTGCCAAAGTAGGTCCCAATCCAGAGACATAGTGTAGAAGGTGTGTTGAGGCTGTGTTTACATTGACTCCAACACGGTTCACACAAGAAGAGACCACTCTATCCAATCCCTCTTTTAATAATTTTTGATCTACATCATGTTGGTATTGACCAACGCCAATGCTCTGTGGATCTATTTTTACTAGTTCCGCTAGTGGATCCATGAGTCTTCTACCAATAGATATAGCACCCCTTACAGTAATATCGTATTCAGGAAACTCATCTCTTGCAACTTTTGAAGCGGAATAGATTGAAGCACCATCTTCGCTTACAATAAAAACAGAAAGGTCTCGATCAAAAGGGACTCTTTTAATAAAGGCTTCTGTCTCTCTACTTGCAGTTCCATTTCCAATCGCGATGGCATCAATTTTATGGGCATTGGCAAGTTGTGCTACCTTTTTCTGTGCTCTCTGGTAATCTAATTTTCCTTTATGAGGAAAAATGGTTTCGTTGTGTCTAGGATAACCATGTTGGTCAAGGCATACTAATTTGCACCCAGTACGGAATCCTGGGTCTAGTGCCATAATACGCTTTTCGCCTAATGGGGCTGAGAGCAGTAGTTGCTTCAGATTTTCACAAAAAACAGAAATTGCCTCTTTGTCAGCCTCCTCTTTGCTGTTTTTCAAAACCTCAGTACAGATCGAAGGCATCAGAAGACGTTTATACCCATCGTGAACAGCCTCTTCTATCATTTCATGACAAGTGCCGTTTTTCTTAACAAAAAGCCCATTCAATCGCGAAGTGATTCTATCATTATTTGATGAAATTGCAATCTTGAGCACCCCCTCTTTTTCGGCTCTTCTCATTGCTAACATTCGGTGTGAAGGGCATTTTGAGATTGCTTCTCTCCATTCGAAATAGTTAGAATATTTATCTCCTTCTTCCTCTTTCCCTTTTACAACTTTAGCTTCGATAGATGATTCTCGTTGAAAACCATCACGAACAATATCTCTAGCAATGGCGTTTTCATTGACCCATTCTGCAATAATATTCTGTGCTCCTTCTATAGCTTCTAAAGGTTTTTGAATGTTGTTATTTAGATATTTCTCTGCAACATGTTCGATATTTGCATTGTTTTGTTTCATTAGCATCTTTGCCAATGGTTCTAACCCATTCTCTCTGGCAATCGTAGCTTTGGTGCGGCGTTTAGGTTTGTATGGAAGATAGATGTCTTCTAATTGTTGTATTTCCGTTACTTCTTCTATTTGAGTTTTCAATGTCTCGGTTAGAAGATTTTGAGTTTCAATACTTTTTAGAACTGCTTTTTTCCTTTTATTCAGGACATCCCATTTCTCTTTACATTGTTGTATCTCTGCGATAATAACCTCGTCTAAAGAGTCGGTACGTTCTTTGCGATAGCGTGCGATAAACGGGACTGTTGCACCTTCCTCAAAAAGTGCTATCGTATTTTCAACTTGAAATGAGCGAAGTCCTAGCGATTCGCTTATATGTTTAATTTCGAGAGATGTCATAGATATGAAGATTGTGATAAATTACAACTTGGAATATATGTTCGAATTGAGAACAAAGATATATTTCTTATTGTATCAACTTCATTACTCATGAAGTGTAATCAGAGATAATGAATGTTTATTGATATATAAAGATAAGAAATTCGTTTATAAGTTTAAAAATAACGGAGACATTAAGGAGAATGATGACCTTATGCATATCAGCTGTAGAAAGCAAAGAATCGAAATTACACCCTTTTCCTGTCAGTTTGCAATAGCCTCATTCTGCATCTTACATGAGTATATCAATCTGCCTTAACCCTAGTTTGAATATCACTTTATTCATGGAATGTTCATCTCTTACTCATGCTTCAACCATCGAATCGATGGAGAATCGATGGACAAAGTATGGACAAACCATGGACAAACCATGGACAAAGTACCCTTCAATCCATAGTTAAACTAGGAGTGTAATCTGTCAGGGGCATTATCAGAGAAAGTGTTGCAAATGTTAATGAATCCACGAATGCCTTGAAAATTCGATTTTTTACAGGACAAAAAGTTTAGCCGCACATTAATTATTGAACGCCATAAATTCCATTGATGGTCTGTATCCAAGTTTAGATAGTCATATTTTAATACTCAATTGTTTGTTTTTTCTCTTTTTTTGAAGAGTGGATGATACAAGAGTTTACTATTATATGTGATGTTTTTTCACATATAATAATTTTTAGAACGAATTTGTTCTTAGGCGAAAAAGCAAATTGAATAGAGATTCTTGTTCGATTATTTTGAGATATAGGTTTGTAATCTATTGTCAATGTGGTGATATGAATGTTTTTGTGGTTGTGGTTTAATATTTATTAATTCATCTTATCATTGTGATGACAATGTAATACATATATTATGATCTGTTATTGGTATCGTTGTGATGGGGTAAATTGAAAATAATGGTTGTGATTTAAATGCAAATATTAAAAATAGTTTAATGTAAGGTGTCGACGAAGAAAGGTAATATTGATATTGTATAAATACACCATAGAATCTATTCTATCTTTGTAAATAACTTATATCATGTAATTGCTTTTTTTTCATATAACTTATGTCATACTTTACTAATGCTCTTTTGAGAGATATAGTCAAAAAGTATGTAAAAAGTCACAATTTGCAACTTTAAAGTTAAAAAATAGCATATAGTCGTAGATTTGTGTAAATATATATTAAAAATATTATTAACTTGGCTTATAGAAATCGCTAATGAAGTGAAAACTCCCGAGTTGGCGGACTCAGGAGTTTGGAAAAAATGGAGCACATTTGAGTAGTACCCATCTAGTAATTTTTGGTAATTATACGATATAATTATATCAACTCAAACTATTCTTACTTCTATATATAACGTAGTAGAATCTTCATTGTTTCACGACTTCATTAATGTAAAAAAAGAGAAGTTTATGTGGTTCAATAACCCTTGTTGCTTGGCAATAAAACATTGAATCCTCTTCTCTTAAACTAGATATATCTAAAAACACCATTGTGTGTGTGATATATATATGTTAAATCAAATATAATACATCTATGAATCGAGTATTAATGTTATTTGTATGCATTCTAATGTGTGTGCAATCTTCTTGGGCACAGTCCAAGGTCTTGAAAGGTGTTGTCACATCTGCGGAGGATAACTCCCCTATTCCAGGAGCGTCTGTTGTAGTTAAAGGTACTACTATCGGTGCTGTAACAGATTATGATGGAAAATTCCAACTAAAAGTTCCAAATGATTCTAAGGTTTTAAGAATTTCTTATGTAGGAATGACGGAACAAGAATTAACTATTGGATCAAAAACAGAATTTAAAGTTCAATTAAAATCCTCACAGGTAGATTTAGATGATGTGATTGTAGTTGCTTATGGTACTGCGAAGAAAGAGAGCTTTACTGGATCTGCAACAACCGTAAAATCGGAAGAAGTTTTAAAAACCTCTGGAGGTATTACAAAGGCTCTTCAGGGTACCGTAGCTGGTGTTCAGGTTGTAGGAGGTTCGGTTCGTATTAGAGGATATGGATCTTTCAATGCTTCATCTGGACCTTTGTATGTTGTGGATGGGGTTATTGGTGCTCCTACTCCAAGTGATGAAGATATCGCAAGTATGACCATATTAAAGGATGCTTCTTCTACTGCTCTTTATGGTTCTAAAGGAGCGAATGGAGTTATTTTGATCACAACCAAGACAGGATCGAAGCTTAAAAAACCACAGATTCAGTTCTCCTATAAAAAATCAAATATCGATCCAATTGATCCTGACTTTGATTATATGGATGCAGGACAGCATTACCAATATATTCATGAAGGACTCTATAATTATGCGAAGGGTTATGGAAAAGATGATGAGTTCTGTACCAATTATAGTAACCAAAAGACCAATGCTAAATTAGGACATAATCCTTACAATATGACATATCCAATTGGTGCTGATGGTAAATTAGACGAGAAAGCACAATTGTTATACTCTACCAATTGGAGAGATGCTGTATTAAAACCAGCAGATTTGGATGAGTATATTTTCTCTATTAGAGGAAACAATGGCAAAACAAACTATAGTTGGTCTAACTTCTATTCTAAGTATAAAGGTTTTGTGGAAGAATCAAAATATGATAACTTCAATTCAAGATTCTCTTTTGATACCAAAGTTTCACCAATTGTAGATATGGGTTTAAAAATCAACTTAAGCTATTATCAAGGTTCTGGAACATATACAGATGCTGCAAATGAGAATAACATGTATTATATGTCTAATTCTATCACTCCTACTGCTCCAATGTATAAGATGAAAAAGGTGAAGGAGAAACCTGATGGGACATATGAGTATGCGTATGATCTAGATTATAATGGAAATAAGCAGTATAACTATGATAATCCTAATTATCAGGGTTATAATCCAGTTGGTCTTATGGAATTAGATGAATCTAATGATTATTACTTCAGTGCGTACATTGCCCCTTTTATAAGAATTAAGCCAGCGAAAGGATTAACTTTAAATGTAAATGGTTCCGCAAAAGCTTATGGATCTAGAAGTTCTTCTTATACGAACAATCTACATGGATCTGGGGTTACAAACAATGGTCGTTCTTATAGAAGTGACGTCTTTACTAGAAGATATTATGCACATAGCGATTTTGTTTATGAGACCGATTTTGCAGCAGTACACCATATTGAAATTCTTGCGGGTGCAGAATCTTACTATTATCATAAAAATACTACAGGAGCAAGTATTTATGGCCTTCCTATGGGGGATGTTAGTAATGAATTGAGTTATGGGGTCGATCCACAGAAACCTTCTTCATCAACCTTAGAATCTACGTCCTTATCCTATTTGTCACGTATTCGTTACAGCTTGATGGATAAATATTATATTGATGGATCATTCCGTAGAGATGGTTCTTCAAAATTTGGACCGAACAACCGTTGGGGTAATTTCTGGTCGGTAGGAGCTTCATGGAGAATTTCACAGGAAGACTTTTTGAAAGAGAGTGATGTGATTGATAATTTGAAATTACGTGGCTCTTATGGAGTAACAGGAAATGATGGCATTGGATCCTATAAATATGGGGATTACTATGGATTTGGCTATAGTTATCTTTCTGATCTGGGTATTGTTCATAATAACTTACCAAATTATGATTTGGGATGGGAGAAACAAGATAACTTATCTCTAGGTATCGATTACTCTCTTCTTCACCGTATCTCTGGTACTTTAGAAGTTTATAAGAGAAATACAAGTTCTCTTTTGATGGATCGTCCTATTCCATATACAACTGGTTTCAGTTCGGTTACTAAAAATGTTGGTGAAATTGAGAATAGAGGTATTGAGTTTGAAATTAATGCATTGGCGGTTAAAACAAAGCATTTTCAATGGAATACAGTTCTGACATTTACGAAGAATATCAATGAAATTGTAGAAATTCCAGAGTCTTGGGTTAGCGGAACAAAAAAATATGTTCAAGGAAAGTCAAGATATGAGTATTTTATCAGAGATTGGGCAGGTGTAAACCCAGACAATGGAAAGCCTCAATGGTATATGGATCAAAAGGATCCAAAAACAGGAGCTGTTTCTAAAGTGAAGACATCTGATTATGGTAGTGCAACCAAATATTTTGTAGGTCAATCTACCCCAGATTTCTTTGGTGGTTTTAATAATGATTTCAAATTCTATGGTTTCGATTTAAGCTGCCAGATCATCTATTCTGTTGGTGGCAATGTATACGACTATGCTTATGCTCACTTGATGCATGATGGATCAAGTAAAACAGGAGTATCCGCTGTGGAAGCGATGAATTCATGGAAAAAGAAAGGGGATATTACAGATATACCTCAGAATATTTGGGACAACAAGTCGCACTCCTCTTCTACTTCAACACGTTTCTTAGTTGACGGTGATTTTCTAAAGGTGAAGAACGTAACATTAGGTTATACTATACCTTCTAGGATAACAAAAAAGGTGGGAGTGAGCAATCTTCGATTCTATGTGAATGCTGATAATTTATTTATCCTAACTGATATGAAGTCCGGAGATCCAGAGATCAGTCTTTCAGGTAATGGTTCTAGTTATACTTTACCTATGTATAGGACTGTGAGATTTGGTGTAAATATTAACTTTTAATTGACTTGAAGATGAAAAAAAATAGAATTTTATATATACTACTTTTTACCTTGTTTTTAGGAGGCTGTAGTGAGGATTTTTTAGTTCCTGAATTAACTTCTAAACTAGAAGCTGATAAAGTTTACTCCAATGCAAGTTCGATCAAAGCAACACGAATCGGGATATATAATTTGCTTGCGGGTAAGAACAACAGTACGGGGAGTCTTTATCAAGCAGGAATGCCTCTGTGTGGTTCTTTTGTCTCTAATGATGTCGTATATGGAAATAAATGGAACCAGACCTTTAGTGATGTAGCTGCACTTAAAAATTCAGCAACTACTGGATGGAGTGCTACTGTTTGGGAACAAACTTATGGGATTACAGAGGTCTGTAACTCGATAATTAAAAATGAAGAAAATATCGAAAAAGCAGTTGGCAAAGATTTGAAAGATTTCTATTTGGCTGACGCTAAGGCAGTAATGGCAATGGTTTATTCCGATGTTGCTCGATTTTATGCAAATGCATACCATGTGGATAATGGTAAATCTTTGGCTATTCCATTTGTAGATTATGTAGATTATAGTGTAAAGCCTAAAAGAAATACGTTAGATGAGATTTATAAAAAATCAATTGCTCTTTTTAATGAATCATTGAAATCTCTTCAAGGGTGTGATAATAATCAGAACTACATGAATACCAATGCAGTGCATGCGCTGTTGTCTCGTATTTATCTTGATATGCACAACTGGGATATGGCCCAAAAAGAGGCAAAAATGGCTATGGAAGGCGTGACATTAATGTCGTCAGAAGAGTATGCTACAGGTATTTCTCATATTAGTTCAGAAACTATTTTGGCATTTTCGAATACTAAAGTATTAAGATCTATTTATCGAGATTTCTTTTCTTATCATGATACTTATGACGGAATGGGAGAGGATTTGTTAATCAATAAGTCATTGGTTAAGAAGTTTGGCTCTAACGATCTAAGAACTGCTTTTTTTATACAACAACCTAATTATAATGCTTACTATCCATATAAAGGTAAAGATGGTGGCTATAGCGCTGCAGCTGGATATATGAAAAGTCATGATGCATATTCTGCAGGAGGTAAATTTCCAAGAAGAGGAGCTGTACTTAGAAAAGATATTCAAGGAGATCTTGCTGTTGGAGACTACAATTATATTAGAGGTGCTGAAATGGTTTTAGTTCAGGCTGAGTGTTTTGCTCGTATGGGTAAAAATACAGAAGCACAAAATCTTTTATTTGATATCCAAAAACGAAGTATAAAAGGTGCTGTGAAAAGTGGTAGTACTGGCGATACTCTGTTAGAGGAGATTTTATTGGAGAAAAGAAAAGAGTTGTTTGGTGAAGGACATGATATGAGAGAAGTTCTTCGTCTAGGAAAAGGATTAGTACGTGATGAGACAAACGTTATTCCTGAAACTATTCCTGATGGTTCTCAGAGATTTAGATGGCATGTTCCAGAAAGAGAGCAAGATATCAATGCGAATCTTAAAGATGGTCAACCAACCAAATAAATGTGGATGCCCAATTAACCTTAAAAGTTAATTGAGAAAAAACGTAATGAAAAGAATAGCCTGCAAGTTCAATCTTGTAGGCTATTTTTGTATATAAAGACTATTGATCTAATTTGTTGAAGAATTACTTACGATCGAATCGTACTTCAATTTTGACTCTAACAGCAAATTTGTCTTTGCTTCCAAAGGAAATACAGATACAGGGCTTGTTCATGAAATTTAAGCGGCGAAGAAATCGTGTATTTTATCAGTATTGCGCACAAGCTCTTCTCTTAAAATATTCAAGTTATTGTAGCTATTTATTTTCATTAATCCACTACAAATAAACAACATAACAGAGGATATTGATTTTTGTAATCCATGATCTAATGACTTTAATTTGTCTTCTCCAAAATTAACATCACGAATACGGTTCATTATTTCTATTTTCCAATGACCTCTAATAGCACCAGCAATTTCACCTATTTCCCCATTATAATTGGTGATATAATATCGTGTTTCTGTACTCCTTCTACCTCTCTTTACATTGTGACTCTCTCTTGTCACTTTAATCATATTACATATACCACTATTACTCCATCTAGGCTCTAACATCTCTGTATTGATTGGGAATATTTCGTACCTTCTAATGTCTATTCTTCCATGCGATTTGTCTGTTTCTGTCATCACATCACCTACTTTTATATGATTGGATGTATGCACTAAGTCATCCTTTAATTTCTTCTGATTTGACTTTATTTGAGTCAAATAGAATCGACTATTTTGGTGAATATTAGACAACAGATTTTCTGAATTGTGCATTGCGTCGAGTGTTATCTTTGCCTGCTCTGGCAACTCAAGAATATGATCATAAACAATACTCTTTTCACTCTCTTTTGTCCCATCATAAAAACCTAATAACTGTTGTACATTTGTGTTATGACCAATAGAGTAAACAATACTTAACCCTCTCTTTTTAGGTTCTTCCATGAATTGCGTATATGAACAAAAAGACTGGTAAACATATTCTATAGTTATTTCTTATATAAAACGCTATAGACTATGAATACCAGTAGTATATATCATTGTTTAGGATTACAAGACCAGCAATTATTATCCACATCCTATGTTGGAGATACCATCCAACTTAAAGTTAAAACAAAAAAAGACAAACTACGTTGTAGTCGCTGTAAAAGAATGCATGTTATTTGTTGTGGAGTTGTTGAACGTAGTTTCAAGGGGCCAATGATAGGCAAAAAGAAGTGCGTTATTATCATAGATGTTCAACGCCTTTATTGCAAGAAATGCAAGATCGTACGTCAGGAACATTTAAGGTTTGCAAAAGAGCAGAAGTCCTATATTCGATCTTTAGAGAAGATGGTTTTACTTCTCTCTTCTCATATGACGATTCAGTCAATCAGTCGACTTTTAGATCTTAACTGGAATATTGTAAAAGATATCATTAAGTCTCACTTAAAATCAAAATATCATTCTCCTGGGCTAAAGGGGGTGAAACATATTGCTATCGATGAATTCGCAGTGAGGAAGGGACATGTATACATGACTTGTGTATATGACTTAGATAAAGGAGTCGTTTTGCATGTAGGAAAAGGTAAAGGTTCCGAATCATTGGTTCCATTTTGGAAACGAATAAAGATCAATAAAGTCCAAATAGAATCTGTTGCTATTGATATGTCAGCTGCCTATATCCTTTCAGTAAAGACCAATGCACCTAAAGCTACTATGGTATTTGACCATTTCCATATAATAAAGAAACTAAATGAGACTATAAGTAAAATTAGAAGAGATCTTTACAACAAAGAGAAGGATAAGGTTATCAAGAAAAGTTTAAAAGGAAGTCGTTGGCTATTGTTAAAAAACCCAGAGAATCTCAATCTTCAGAAAGGGGAAGACTCAAGACTTGAAAAAGTATTAGAAACGAATACCACCTTGTTTTACGCATATTATTTGAAAGAAGAATTGAGGGAATTATGGAATCAAGATAATATTAGAGACGCTTCAAAATTACTTAAACAATGGATAGAAGAGGCAAATGAGACTGAAATCCCTCAGCTTAAGAAAATGGTAGAACTATTGACCAAACACAAAACAGGAATTCTAAATTGGTATAAGTGCAATATCTCCACGGGGCCTTTAGAAGGAATAAATAACAAGATTAAAACCTTAAAAAGACAAGCATATGGCTATCGTGACTTAGATTTTTTTATGTTAAAAATAAAAGCAATGCATCAAGATATATACGCAAAATGTGGATGAACCTCTTTTTATTGCTTTTAGAATCGATACTACCTCGAAGTTCTTTACCATCAATAGATATCCATTCTGTAGAAGAGTATACTTCATCACAAATTGTCAAAAAGGACTCATAATCAAACTCAGACAGAATTCTTGTCAACTGAACTCGACTTATACAATGATCAACATCTTTATGTAAACAGATACATAACTTCTCATAATAACGAACCATATTACGATGAATCTTATTTATGCTAAGATGATCGGAACTTGTTAGAATTGAGATAATAAAAAGCGTAATCACAAATGCCAATTCATGCTTTCGTCCTACATGACTCCGATTATCGACTAATTTAACTTGTAATTTCTCATAGAATCTTCTAATTTCGGCACTTGAAAGGTCGTTATTCATAATTTATATCTGTTTTTAGCAATCCAAATATAATATGAATAGTCGACCTTTTATCATTTCAGCAATTCATGAACAAGCCCTGCAACGAGAATTAATCTACATTAAACAACAAACGAATAACAGTTGGGCAGAGGATATTTTGAATATATTCTATAAAGCCATGAAATTAAAGAGAGAATCAGCCAAGAACCAATATCCTTTAAAAGAAAAATCAATATTTAAAGAACAGCTTTTATTACTGTTGAAAAATGACGAGTATGACGATCAGCTAGATGAGATCAAGACATTACGGAGTCGATTAATTAAAAGGATTGATAGTGTGTTTACTTTCTTAGAGTATTACGAAGTTCCTTTTGACAACAATGCATCCGAAAGGTCAATACGTAATATTAAAATAAAACAAAAAGTATCTGCAGGTTATCGAACAGAAGAAGGAGCCCAAAGGTATGCCATGTTACGCTCTATTGTTGATACACTTAAAAAACAAGGAAAGAGTGTCGTGAGAATGATTGCTCATTGGTTATCTCAAAACCATCTTAAGGTCAGTTGGCAATAAAATAATTTACACATTATATATTTTCTGAACCTCCATTCTTTAGCGAATGGAGGCTAAACTATAAATGAACCTGAGTAGTTACAATAATTTACACATTATATATTTTCTGAACCTCCATTCTTTAGCGAATGGAGGCTAAACTATAAATGAACCTGAGTAGTTACGAAAAAGAAGGTGACTATATTCTACAAGTAAAAGGTAATCAGAAGAAAACTAAAGAGGAACTTGATATTCAGTTTAATACAGATATTGTTTGTGATTCTAATATAACAGAAGACTTTGGTCATGGAAGAATTGAAACTCGTATTTGTGATGTAAAAAATGACTTTGAAGATGCTCCTGTGTTGACCAAATGGAGAGGTATCCATAGTTTAATTAGAATAACAACCCAGACATTAGAATCTTCAACAAATAAAGAACGAAGTGATGTGAGGTATTACATATCCTCTTTAGATACAACAGCTGAGAGGTTTAATAAACTTATACGTTCACATTGGGCAATCGAAAATAATCTTCATTGGACACTCGATGTAAGCTTCAATGAAGATAAACAGCAGCGAAAAAAAGATCATGCAGCTGAAAATATGAATATGCTTTGTAAAATGGCTCTTAACATCTTAAAGTTGGATACGGAGAACAAAAAAACATTGAAATGGAAGAAAAATAGAGCCATATATGTCGATGAATATAGAGAAAAGCTTATCGCTCGTTCACAGACTTGTTAATTCTATCTAATATCCAATAAGTTATAAATGCAATTTCCCTGCTGCTTAACTGGTATAGTTTATAGAAATTGCTTCACTAATGTAATTTATTCGGTCTATTTTGTATCATCATTTAGTGATCGTAAGGAGAATCTAAACTGTATAAAAAAAGCAACCATCTTGAGTAACTTTAGATGGTTGCTTTTTTAAATAAACGGGGGTATATAATCTTAGGTGGACATCCAGAATATAAGTTTTTAGAAATCTTCCATATCCATATCGCTTTCACCGTCTCCTCTTTTCTTGAAGTTGCGCTTAAAGTTGTTAAATGTATAGCTGAGTGTTAAATTCAACATTGGCCATGCATACGTTGACTTATTGTAGGTTTCTAGTCCTGGAGCTTCTGAGAAAGATTCTCTTGAGATTGTATTCAATGCATTACGCATCTGGATCGTTGCATTGAGCTTTCTGTCGAAGAATGACTTTCTTGCTGCTATATTCATGCTATAGTATCCTTCTTTGCTTCCTTGCGCTGTAACCGAACCACTCTGATAGCTGTTGTTAATTTGGAATGAGGTTGTTCTGTTGATGATGAAGGTATTATTAAAACGTCCTGTCCAGTTAAAACTACTTCGTGAGAAGTCTTGGTCATTCATCTGTCCCTCTACACGATAGTCGTATAGGTTTCCCATTAGGTTTATCTTCCACCACTTGAATGGAGATACGCTTAGTGTTATTTCGGTACCAAATGAGTAGTCCTGTCCAACATTCTCAGGTGTTCTCATGATGACATTGTCTTCGTAAACACTTTGAATCTGCTCTACTTTGTTGTGCGTGATACGATAGTATAAATCGACTGAAAGATAGTTTCTACCAAAATCTTTAAGGTAGGTTGCTTCGTAAGAGTCGATTAATTCTGGTTCAAGTCCTGGATTTCCTTGTCTTACATTGAAGTTGTCAACCCAAGTGATAAAAGGTTCAAGGTAGTAACCTCTAGTTCTATGAATACGTTTGGTATACGAGGTCATAATTTGATCTGTCTCCGAAAGCTTGTATGAGAGGTGTAAAGTAGGAAACCAATCCCATCTTTTAATGGTTGTTTCGCTATTGTCCACATCAGAGGATATTACTCTATTTGTATACTCCTCTCTGAACCCTGCTTGGATACCAAAGTTATTAATGGTTGTATTATACTGGGCATACATCGAATAGATATCTCTATTGTAGTCGGTAACTCTAGAGTATCTATCATCGATTACGTCCTGTCCTGTTGCCGTATCATAGTTGTACAGCTTGGTATCATCGGAACTATTGGAAACCCTACTTTGGAATCCTGCTTCTAGTTTACTATCATTGGGTAAAGGTAGGGTATAGTCAATTTTGGTTACATACTTTTTATTTGGGCCCTCTTCGATATTGGTCTTTCCATCGGTAATTGTTCCATCCATATCTGTCAGTTGACTCCCTGAATTATCATACGCCTCTCGGCCCATAGCGTTAAATTGAGCATCAATTTTATGTCCTTCTTTAGGAAAGCTATGAGAGTAAGTTGTATTAACAGAATAGAATTCTCTCTCTCTATCGGCATCTTCAGAGCTGATATATTTTTTCTCTGAGATAGTGCTATTGTTGGTTGAAATCGTTTCAGTATAGTTTAGGTCTGATCCCATGTTCATTTGGAACTTACCTAAACGTGCAGAAACAGAAACCATGTCTTGGTTTGTGATGTTCCATTCTACTCCAGCATTGATTGAGTTCATGTTAAAATTCCTCTTTCCTTCTCCCTCTGAGGATGTCACCCAAGTCGTATCGTTGTTGAAGGTCTTTCTTCTGTTCTCTACATCCATTGGAAAGTTTCCATTTCTGTAGTTTGCTCCTAAAGTAAAGTTGAACTTATTTTTTCTCCAAGATAGAAGCATGTTCCCATTGTAGTTGTCGAAGGTCCCAGCACTGATACTTGCCATACCACTGATCCCTGTCAGTTTGTTCTTTTTGGTGATGATGTTAATGATACCAGAAGTTCCGTCAGGATCAAATTTAACAGAAGGGTTGGTGATTAATTCGATATTCTTGATGGAAGCAGATGGAATCTGTTTTAATGCATCATTGGCATCTAAAATTGTAGGTTTCCCATCGATGAGTACTGTGAAACTAGTACTCCCTCTTAGTGCTACATCCCCATTTACATCTACAGTAACTGAAGGGACATTCTCTAGTACATCGACAGCAGTTCCAGCTGTTGCAGTAAGTTGTTTGGAAACATTTACTACTTTTTTGTCTATCTTATAGTCAATATCTCTTGTTTCTCCAACAATCGAGACTTCCCCCAAAACTTTAGAATTAGGTTTCATGGATATCTGTCCTAAGCGAATAAAGTTCTTGTTGTCAGTGATCGTGAGATTATCAGAGAGGTACTCCTCGTATCCCAAGAAATTCACTCTGATAGAGTAAGTTCCATTCTCAACTTTTTTGAAGATAAACCTTCCTTTAGCGTCGGTAACCAATCCGGTAACTAATTTTTTTTCAGGAAGTTTAAAGAGAGTTACCGTTGCATATTCAATAGGTTCTTTGGTTTTGTTGTCCACTACACGTGCAGCAATGACCCTAGAGGGTTTTTGAGGAGTGTTCGGATTTGCCCATAATGGAATGTTTAGGACAAATGTCAAGATGAAAATAAAGGTTATATTCTTCACGTTATTATAAATTGTAATGTTTCGAATTACTTACTTAGACATCCTCTTTTGTGAAAGGTTTAACCGAGAAAGGACTTTTTTGTAGAAATATTTTCATTGTATTGAGAAACAGGATATGACGAATATTTGTTTCTTTGTAGTATGAAAGATTGTATGATTCGTGGAAAGAAACGTTGGCCTGCTGAGTGGGAAAAACAGTCAGTAATACAGCTAACTTGGCCACATCTAGGTACAGATTGGGCTGATGTGTATGAGGAGATTTTGGATTGTTACAAACAGTTGGTCATGGCGATTACTCAATTTCAACCATTGTTGGTTGTTGCTCAGGATATTGAATCCGTTGAGTCTATCCTGTCTACATTGTCTTGTGATTATCCTACCAAAGTTGTTGAGGTTTCTAGTAACGATACTTGGGCAAGAGATCATGCTCCTTTGTCTATATTCCATGGAGAGAAACGAGAGATATTGGATTATAAATTCAATGGTTGGGGATTGAAGTTTGCCTCGAACTTAGATAACCTAATAGGTAAGAGTCTCTATAAACAAAGAGTTTTTCATCCTTCGGTAGAGAGAAGGTCGAATTTAGACTTTGTTTTAGAGGGCGGAGCAGTTGAGTCGGATGGTGCTGGAACATGTATGACTACGACGACTTGTCTATTATCTGAGAATAGAAATGAAACTTATCTGAAGGAGGATATTGAGGCGAGATTGTCTTCCGATCTTGGAGTAGATCATTTTTTGTGGCTCGAAAGTGGGGCACTTCAAGGGGATGACACAGATAGTCATATTGATACGCTTGCTCGTTTCGTTTCGAAGGATACTATTGTATATCAGTCATGCGATGACCCTAATGATGATCATTATAAAGTGTTGGATGCCATGAAAAAAGAGTTATCCCGATTCCGAGATCGTGATGGTCAGCCATATAATCTGGTTGCTTTACCTTGGCCCTCTGCAAAATATGATGAGAAGATGAGGCTTCCTGCGACTTACGCCAACTTTTTGATATTAAATGGAGCTGTTTTGGTTCCTACATATCAGGATGAGAAGGATGAAGAAGCTGTTTCTATATTAC
Organism: Prolixibacteraceae bacterium; assembly: GCA_019720755.1. Lineage (NCBI taxonomy): Bacteria > Pseudomonadati > Bacteroidota > Bacteroidia > Marinilabiliales > Prolixibacteraceae > Halosquirtibacter > Halosquirtibacter laminarini. The sequence goes on along the minus strand of CP081303.1, from coordinate 2,925,412 downwards.
AAGATTGTTTTCCTGAAAGGAAGGTGATTGGTATAGATTGTCGTGTTTTAATCAAGCAACATGGTTCTTTGCATTGTGTTACAATGCAATATCCAGAAGGTTTTATTTTGATGTAATATATTCTGAATAAGATGAAAAAATCGATTCAGGTTGGTTTAATCCAACAACGATGTGTGGCTCTTGTTGAAGACAACAAAAGAGCCTTAGAGATGAAGATAGCGCAATTAGCTTCAGAAGGTGCTAATTTGATTGTATTACAAGAGCTTCATAATACACCCTATTTTTGTCAAACAGAAGATCCCGATCTTTTTGACCTTGCAGAGACAATACCTGGGCCGTCGACCTCTTTCTATGGAGCAATTGCTAAAAAATATAAGGTGGTTTTGGTGACTTCGCTGTTTGAAAAGCGTAGTGCTGGGTTATATCATAATACTGCTGTTGTTTTTGAAAATGATGGTACTATTGCAGGGACTTATAGAAAGATGCATATACCAGATGATCCTGGGTTTTATGAGAAATTCTATTTCACTCCTGGCGATCTAGGATATGAACCGATTGATACTTCGGTTGGATGTTTGGGGGTCTTAATTTGTTGGGATCAATGGTATCCTGAAGCTGCACGTCTTATGGCTCTTGCTGGAGCAGAAGTATTGATTTATCCAACAGCTATAGGTTGGTCTGATATGGATGACCAGGCCGAACAAAAGAGGCAGTGTGATGCTTGGGTTATCTCACAGCGTGCACATGCCATAGCAAATGGTATCCCTGTGATTTCAGTGAATAGGGTAGGAAGAGAGTTGGATTCTTCGAAAGCTACTTCTGGTATTCAATTTTGGGGCAATAGTTTTGTTGCTGGCCCTCAAGGAGAACTTCTATTTGAAGCGGGACAGGATAGCGAAGCTACAGAAGTGGTATCGTTAAATATGGAGAGATGTGAACAGGTCCGAAGATGGTGGCCTTTCTTTAGAGATCGAAGAATCGATTCGTATAAAGGATTATTAAAAAGATTTTTAAAATAGAATATTTATGTGTGTTTGTGGGAAGATTGATGACTACAATGATTGTTGTGGTCGCTATATTTCAAGAAAAGAGGTTGCGGATAGTCCAGAGACATTAATGAGATCTCGCTTTACTGCTTTTTCATTAGGCGAAGTTTCTTATATATTAGATACTGAACGTATAGAGAAGCCAAATACGATGTCTGATCTAAAGGCATGGTGTGATGCAGTAACATATACTAAATTAGATGTGATCTCTTCAAATATGAGTCAAGATAATGGGGAGGTCCACTTTAAAGCGTACTATAAAGAGGGAATGGAACAAACGATTTTGGAAGAACATTCTCAATTTATTAAAGACGATTCGCAGTGGTACTATACTTCAGGGAAAGCGACAACCCAACAAGTGGTAGATACTCCAACCATTAGCTCTTCACGTAAAATGGGGCGAAATGAGCCTTGTTGGTGCGGGAGTGGAAAGAAGTTTAAGAAATGCTGTGGTAAGTAGAATATTGTTGGTTACCCGTTTAAGAACAGAACTCGTCTCCCAAATATCTATTGGAAGATGAGTTCATGGGCTTTTCTGTATTCATTCGAATTCGATATAAAGAATGATGAGGTTTTTATGATCAGTATTTTTAAAATAATTAGACTATATTCTAGTAAAAATTCCTTAGTGAGATTTAAATTTCTCTCTATATGCGGAGGGACTCATATTTATCTCCTTAGTAAAGCACCTTCTGAAATATTTAGGGTCGCTCGTGAATTAAATTAGAAGGAAATACTAGGGTATATTTGGGTGAAGTTTATGTTAATCCAAAAAGTGTGATACTGTTTGATTATTGAGAAACCTGAGGTTCATTAAATTCGTAGACTTATAAGTTATCTGGTGAAACAAATATATATCACCTTTTTTCCCGAGGAAAGTCATTAAATTTAAATGTGTTTTTAGATTCAATGATTTGGATTAGTTAGTTTTATAGGTTTGATTTTAAGAATGCAGCAGTAATGTTGCATTCTTTTTTTTCTGATGTGTTTGAAATGTTAATACTATTTTAAGATTTTGTTCATAAAACAATAACAGTATAATTTTGTAATTACAGCAGCGCTACTATACATTTGTAATGTGTTTATAAATTCATAAGTTTGGATTTAGTTAGTTTTATTGGTTTAGTTAGTTAGGTTTGAAAGAGAGTGTCCTTAGATAGGACATCCTCTTTTTTTTTGTATCTACTTGATCCTTGTCTTTAGAGTTATGCTTTTCATTGTTATACAATGATATCCTTCCATTTGAGCAGAAACGTAGATCGTTTCGTATATTTTAGCTCCCCTGCTTAAAAGTAATGCCTCTTGAATTGTCTGCTTTGTGAATCCAATACTTATATGTTATTCTAGGCTATTTATTTTGACGTTCACAAAATATTAGAAAGAAGAGAAAGTAAGTTTTGGACTTTGTGTAGTAAACGAAGATATCTTCATCGTTTTCTTCTTTTGTTTCTCATTTGTATTATTAAGAATAATGGAATGAAACGAAGAACAAATATTTTAAATAAAAAAATCTATTTCTTTGAGAACAATTTGTAATGGAGTCTTGTTATTAATGATATACAGATTTTATTATTATCTAGGATTGAGTCTGTTTTTCTAGATTTTACTTAGATCGTTTTTATTGGTTTAGTTCATTGTAATATTCACTTTATGTGTGAGTGATCAAAGATATTTTTTATTGATGCAATTATTTTTTTGTGTTTTGTAACATTTTCGTCAATTCGTTTGTGTTGCATGTTTTAAAACATTATATTTGCATTGTGTTTTAAATTCATAAGTTTGGATTTAGTTAGTTTTATTGGTTTAGTTAGTTAGGTTTGAAAGGATAGAGTGGGGACTCTATCCTTTTTTTTGTTTAAAATATTGTGTTCTAATAAAATACACTCATTTTAGCCAAATGACTCAAGATAGAATTGTCTAAATATTGTCTTGTTTTTATTTTAAGAACAACTTATTTGCCATGTTTTGTAATATTTTTGATAAAATATTTGGAGTGTATGTTTTAAAACATTACATTTGCAATGTGTTTTAAATTCATAAGTTTGGATTTAGTTAGTTTTATTGGTTTAGTTAGTTAGGTTTGAAAGGATGGAGTGGGGACTCTATCCTTTTTTTTATGTCAAAGATTTATTTAAGTTTGGCTCTTCCTCTTTCTTAACTCCTCATTGGGATATTAAATGATCTCATTCTCTCTGTATCAATCATTCTTTTATTCGGTGGATAACTATATGTCTCATCAAACAAGTAATGTATACTCGTTATTTTTATAAGTATGAAAAACTTAAAACGAACATTGCAGGTTCGAATAAATATTTGAAGATCAGTTGTTCTTTAGGTGAAAATTTGGTTGATCCTCTTTCAGGGGAGCTAAATATTTAAGGGATTATCCTATTTGATTTATAGATTGCTTCATGTTCGTTATAATATGGTTATTACAACGATATCCTTGAAAAAGGTCTCAAGTAAATATGGGGTTATGCATATTAGGAGTGTATTTGATTTTGCTTAGAGCGTTTTAAGAATGGTTTTGTAGGCACCTTCCTTTACCCTTCCTTTACCCTTTGGTTACTATTTGGGTAACCAAAGGGTAAAGAAAGGATAAATTAAGAGTAGTGTAGTAACGAATCAAAATACTTTCACTTCCTTTCCTTTGTGATCTATATAAATAAATTATTTGCTAAGATTTCAGATAATGTGTCATTGTCCTTAAGTGCCTTATCTGTTTAAAGTGGAGATCTAGGATATTCGCTTTTCTTGATGAAAATGATTGTTCGAGTTTGAACATCTTTACTCCTAGATTGTTTTCTTAATATGTGAGACTAAATGAGTGTAGTTTAGGATTCATTATTTGAATTTGTTGGTTTTATTGTTCAGTAAAAAGGACAGGTGGTGCTGTCCTTTTTTTATGCCTTATTTTTCAAAAATCCCATGTAATACATTATAGTACATGAAGAAATTGGTTAAGGCAAGCAGTATCGTGAAGATGGTTAACCAAGTATTGTTTTTGGACTTTTTCCACTGAATATTGAGATGAATAACAGAAACAAGACCAAGTAGTATTGCGCTGAGGCATAATACTTTAAGAATAGCTCCCGTTTCGGTCGGTGTGGTGATCGTTCCAAAGTCTCCTATTAAAAGAGAAATACCTGCAATAATTCCCGTTGTGGCAAAAAGAATACTTCCGATTTTGCAATATTTGGCTTTTTTCTCAATAAGTCCCCAGAAAAAACTTATTATGCCTAAGAATATTGCCCATTGGGGAAGTGATGCAATTAGATAGATGTCACTTTTCATATTTAATTCGTTAAAGTATATATTTCATTTCTTTGAAAGGTAAAAGTAGCCTAAATATAGTAGAGATCCGAAATAAATGAAAGCGAACTAAATTGTAGCGTATCTATTTTTTGTAATTTTGTCTCTCTAATGTTTTTCGGTTATGCAAAGAGAAATTATAGTTGACGAGAATATCAAAGGTCTCATTTTTGATATTGATGGAACGATTGCTGATTCCATGCCACTTCACTTTAAAGTTTTTCAAAAAGTTGGACGTATGTTTGGTGTGAATTATACCAAGGAGCTCTTTTTAGAACTTGCTGGTATTCCTGCTTTAGAGACATGTCAGATTGTAAAGGATCGGTTTGGTAAAGATTGGGATCCCTCTGAGTTTGTTCGTGTAAAGGAGGAGATGTACTTAGAAAACATGAATAAAGTTGTAGGAGTAGAACCTGTTATTAATTTGATTCATAAATACAGAGATATATTGCCTATGGCTTGTGGTACTGGAGGAGATAGATTTTCTGCTACGAAGGTTTTAACGGCTCTAGACTTGGATTTTTTAATAGAGAATATGGTGTGTGCTGAGGATGTGACAGAACATAAACCCCATCCTGAGACTTTTCTAAAAGCTGCTTCTTTAATTGGAGTGACACCCAAAGATTGTATGGTCTTTGAAGATGGTGCCTTGGGGATAGAAGCTGGAAATACAGCGGGAATGCATGTTGTGGATGTGACACAGTATTATAGAACCACCATCGGAGAGTAGTCTATTTTGAAATTATGAGTTAAATCAGATCTTTTTAATTTCTGCTTTTGTACTATGCTTATGAATAAATCATTTTCAAATAATAAATCATTTACCTATGAAAAAGACTATCTTAAACCTGTTTACTATCTTACCTTTACTGTTGTTTTTATTTAGTTGTAGCAACCAAAATGAAAAAAAGATCCTTGTTCTAAGTTATAATGTGGAGAATTTGTTTGATACGCATGATGACCCGAAGACCAAAGATGATGATTTTACACCTGAGGGGAGAAATAAGTGGACACAAGAGCGCTATCAAAAGAAGATTGTGGATTTGTCTAAAGTAATTTCGGCTTCAGGAGAGGGGACATTACCTGCTCTTATTGGCTTGTGCGAGATTGAGAATAGAGCCGTCTTGACCGATCTTGTTAATAGCGAGGCATTAAAAGGCGGAGATTATGGTATCTCTCAATTTGAGAGCCCTTATTATAGAGGTATGGATGTTGCATTGCTATATAGCAAGAAAGTATTTAAAGTGAAAGAGGAGAAGGTAATTCCAGTAACCATGTTGTCTAATCCAAAGTTTACTACTCGTGATATCTTAAGAGTGAAAGGGGAACTTAACGGAGAATCATTTTTCATATATGTAAATCACTGGTCTTCTAGAAGAGGAGGTTCAGAAAAGTCTGAGCCTAAAAGAATGATTGCAGCATCGTTATTGCGTCGGGATGTGGATCAAGTACTGGGGGATGATAGACAGGCAAATATTATCATTATGGGGGATATGAATGAAGATCCTGATGAACTTGCATTGAGAGATGTTTTAAGAGCAAATGAAGTACCTAGTGATCTTTCTACAGTTTCTAATGATGGAACTCTTTTTAATATGATGTACTATCTTGACAAACAAGGTAAAGGAACTTATAATTATCATGGCAAATGGAACATGCTTGATAATATGATTGTTTCATCCAATTTGTTAAAGAAGAAAAGTGGTTATAAGGTGGTAATGCCTTCTCCTGATAAAATGGATACAGACTATCCTAGTAGTATTTTTATTAAAAAGTGGTTTACTTATTTCTCAGACTTAGGGCGTACATCCCCATCAAAGACTTATGGAGGTCCTCACTATTATGGTGGCTTTAGTGATCACTATCCTATTAAAATTATTTTGACAAAAGAGTAAAAATGGAATTCAATATAGTATCCGAATTTGCACCGATGGGTGATCAACCTGCAGCTATCGATGCTTTGTCGCAAGGTGTAGAAGAAGGGGTTGTACATCAGACATTACTTGGTGTGACAGGCTCTGGTAAAACATTTACCATGGCTAATGTTATTGAACGGACTCAAAAACCTACATTAATATTGAGTCATAATAAAACATTGGCAGCCCAATTGTATGCGGAGATGAAACAGTTCTTTCCGAATAATTCGGTGGAATATTTCGTGTCTTATTATGACTACTATCAACCTGAAGCGTATCTTCCGACAACGGATACTTATATTGAAAAAGATTTGTCTATCAATCAAGAGATAGAAAAACTACGTTTAAGTGCTACTTCTGCATTGTTATCCGGACGCAGTGATGTGATTGTTGTATCTTCCGTGTCATGTCTTTACGGTATTGGTAATCCTGCAGATTTTCATGATAATGTTACCGAGGTAAAAGTGGGAGATACCATAAGTCGTAATGCATTGTTGCGAAGTCTGGTAGATGCTATGTATTCTCGTTCTGAAGTTGAATTTGAAAGAGGTAATTTTAGGGTAAAAGGAGATACTATAGATATCTATCCAGCTTATGCTGATTATGCATATAGAATTTGCTTCTGGGGAGATGAGATTGACGAGTTGTTCTCGATTGATCCATTGACTGCTAAAGTGGTTGATAAGATGGAAGAGATGGTTATCTTTCCTGCTACGATATTTGTAACAACACAAGAAAGAACGCAGAGATCTATTCGTGAAATTCAAGATGATCTAGTAAAACAGATTGCATACTTCGAAAGAGAGGGGAAACCTGTAGAGGCAAAGCGAATAAAAGATCGAACAGAATATGATCTAGAGATGATGCGAGAGTTAGGGTATTGTCCTGGAGTGGAGAATTATTCAAGATATTTTGATGGGAGAGAGGTGAACTCACGACCATTCTGTCTACTCGACTATTTCCCAAAGGACTACCTAATGATTGTAGATGAAAGTCACGTGACTATTCCACAAATTAGAGCCATGTATGGAGGGGATAGATCTAGAAAGACGAGCCTTGTAGAGTATGGCTTTCGTCTGCCTGCAGCATTAGATAATAGACCCCTTAAATTTGAGGAATTTGAGGATATTATAAACCAAATTCTATATGTCAGTGCTACCCCTGCAGATTATGAGTTGGAGAAGTCTGAAGGAGTGATTGTGGAACAGGTGATTCGTCCAACAGGGTTATTAGATCCTATTATTGAGGTGCGACCTGTTACCAATCAGGTGGATGATTTGATTGAGGAGATTTATAAGGTTAAAGCCAAAGGAGAGAGGATCCTTGTGACAACTTTAACCAAACGTATGGCGGAAGAGTTGACAAAATATCTGGTAGATTTAGGGATCTCTACTGCTTATATTCATTCTGATGTGGACACGCTAGAACGTATTGAAATAATGGAGGCCTTGCGTGCAGGACTTTATGATGTTTTGGTTGGAATTAACTTACTTCGTGAAGGGTTAGATTTACCTGAGGTGTCTCTAGTTACGATTCTTGATGCAGATAAAGAGGGGTTTCTTAGATCTGAAAGATCGTTAACACAGACTGCTGGACGTGCTGCTCGTAATGTGAATGGAAGAGTAATTATGTATGCAGACAAAATTACTAGATCGATGCAGAAGACGATTGATGCAACAGAGTCTAGGAGAGTGAAGCAATCTAAGTTTAATCAAGATAATGGGCTCGAGCCGATGCCTATTGTGAAGGCAAGTAGGGAGATTGTTGGACAAAGTCAGAAATTAGCTGATAGTAAGAGATTCGATCCGACAAAACATCTTGTTGCTGAGAAAAGTGTTTCTTATGCGAAATCAAATGATTTAGAGAAAGAGATTATTAAGATGGAATACAAGATGAAAGAGGCTGCTAAAAATCTCGATTTCTTGGAAGCTGCCCGTCTTCGAGATATTCTTTTTGAGCTGAAAAAGCAGAACACATAAATAATAATAAATTATTAATGTGTGTGATTTTCATTTTATGTATATAAGTGTTAAATTAGTATGAATGAGCACACATTGACCATTATCATGATTAGCCAACTTACATAATTTTAGATTTTTATGAATTTTAACACCGCAATACTTTACGACATTGAAAACTTAATAGGTGGCTACGGCAAGACCGAGTATATCCAAAATTTGTCTTTGAAAGAGATATTTCATAGTATTCAAGAGCTTAATGATGGTCTTCCGTGTATTCAAAAGGCTTATGCAAATTGGAGTGATCCGAGACTAAAACACTTAAGAGATGATATTAATGAGCTCGGTATAGAGCCAATTCAAATGTTTGGTTTTGGTAGGGGAACTCAAAAAAATGCATCCGATATTCAGTTAGCGATTGATGCAGTTGAGATTGCTTTTACTCATGATCATATTAAGAATTTTGTTATTGTAAGTGGGGATGGAGGATTTTCTTCTTTAGCCAAGAAACTTCATGAACATGGTAAATATGTAATTGGATGTGCATATCGTAAAGCGACCAATAAGATTTTCGAAGCAGTAAGTGATAGGTTTTTGTGGTTGGAAGAGCCTTCTACCAAACCTAAATTACAAGTAGATGGTGTAAATGCGAATGACCCTATTGTCATGTCGTTTATAAGGCAGTATGAACCTGTAAATTTTGTTAGCAATGAGCATGTGATTGCAATTGCAAAAGAGTGTTTGGTTTTTCTTTCAAATAATCATGATGCTGCACTTTTATTGAGTGGTGCTGGGCTTAATATTTCGATATTTAGTCAAATTATGGACTATAGACTTCAGTCTTTTAACTATTTCTCATTGGGCTTTGTTCGATTGATTGATTTCCTTCGTTTTATTACCTATGAGTCAAACTGTAAGATTATATTTAAGGCACCAAGTGAATATCGAATGGTAAGTAAAAAACATAGTATTAATGGTTTTTCTGATGAGTCATATGTTACCAAACTTTCGAATATTCATAACAAAGAATTTTATAGAAAAATCCTTTCTAAAGGGACTCCAATGTTTAAATCCTTTAATGAAGAAGTTTTTGATAAAGTGGTTGCTTTAATTGATCAATATCGTTTGGCTTATGAGGGTAATCTTTTGTCAGAACTTATTGAAAAGCTTGACTCATTGATGCCATATTCTGATAATGAGATAAAGAACTGTCTTTTGTCGATGGTTGCTGCAGATTGTTTTGAACGATTTCCTGAGGATAAGAGAATTTCAGAGCAACAACTGACTTTTGCCCCGATGGATGTAATGGAAGCTAAAGTGCTTCTTTATGAGGGGATGAAAGCAAAATTAGAAAAGTTGATTGTAGATGTGGATGAGGATGTGTTTATGTCTGTAATGGAGGTTCCTCAAGAGGTGGAAATGGCCGAAAAAATGTGATTTTTATAGTTCTTACATAAATATTTTTTATAAAAAACTATGTTTGAAATAGAAACGTTGTAAATTTGCGTCTCAAATATAGAATTAATAAAAAAACTTATAATACAATGGGAAGAGCATTCGAATATCGAAAAGCACGAAAGCTTAAACGTTGGGGTACAATGGCCAAGACTTTTACCAAATTGGGTAAAGAGATTGCTATCGCAGTGAAAGATGCTGGGCCGAACCCAGAGTCCAATGCACGTTTGAGGGTATTGATTCAAAATGCTAGAGCAGCGAACATGCCTAAAGATAATGTTGAACGTGCTATTAAGAAAGCTTCTTCTAAAGACCAGAAAGACTATAAAGAGATTACTTATGAGGGGTATGCTCCTCATGGGATCGCAATTATGGTTGAGGCTGCAACGGATAACAATACACGTACCGTAGCTAATGTTAGAAGCTATTTCAATAAATGTAATGGTTCTTTAGGTACAACAGGTTCTGTTGAATTTATGTTTGAACATAAATGCCATTTCAAGGTTGCTGCACGAGAGGGACTTGATTTAGAAGAACTAGAACTTGAGATGATTGATTCTGGGGTAGAAGAGATCTTCGAAGAGGATGATTCTCTTGTAATTTATGCTCCTTTTGAGTCTTATGGTAATATCCAAAAGTACCTTGAAGAGAATGATTTTGAAATTAAAGGAGCAGAGTTTGAACGTATTCCAACTGATACTAAAGACTTGTCTGAAGAGCAAAGAGCTGATGTAGACAAACTTCTTGAGAAATTAGAGGAGGATGAAGATGTGTCGAATGTTTTCCATAACATGGCATAATCATTAATAATAGTATATTATTATAAGGCGGAAATTGAACGATCAATTTCCGCCTTTTTTATTGCACTTCATATCCTATAAACATTGCCCTTCTTTTATTGTTTCTTTATATAGTTTTAGGTAGATTGTTCATCAAAAAGCTTCTATGCGTTTTCTCTCATTTTATATCATATTTGTTATCCTATTTATTAGTGATATCTACTCTTTTCGATGGATTACAACCACTTTTACATCTCAAAGTTCCTATTTACGTTGGGGATATTGGGCTCTATCTGTAATCGTTTACACTTTACTCTTTTATATCATCTATTTGGCTAGAACTACAGTGATTGTAAATGCAACCTTAGGATATAATTTGATGGTTGCTTTTGTGTTTGCTATTCTTTTGGCAAAGATATTGATGTCCATCTTTTTCTTATTGGGAGATGTCTTTAGATTGGGTACATGGATTTATCAATATTTTACAGGATCACATGGATCTGTTGGTGCAATACGTAGGTATTATACCTTAGGGATTGTATCTCTTATTGGTCTTCTATGTGTCTCCTTATTGTATGGTGTTGTATGGGGGAAATATAATTTTAAATTAAGAGAACAGGTTGTTGCTTCATCGAAAATACCTAAGTCATTTGATGGTTTTAAAATAATTCAACTATCCGATATGCATCTTGGTACTTTTGATCGAATAAAACCTTTAGAAGATGTGGTGTCTGAGATTAATCAACTCTCCCCGGACTTAATTTTGTTTACAGGAGACTTGGTGAATTTTAGGGCAGAGGAGGCACGAAAGTATGTCTCTATATTTTCCAAATTAAGTGCAAAGTATGGGAAATATACCATCATGGGGAATCATGATTATGAGAACAAGCGTTATCAAAACACTCTATTCTTGGAAGAGGATAAAGAGAAGATATTAGATGTATTAGAGAAACAGATGGGGTTTCATTGGTTGAAAAATAGTTCTGTGTACATACAAAATCAAAATGATTCCATCGTTTTGGGTGGTGTTGAAAATTGGGGGAAGCCACCTTTCCCACAACTAGGGGATGTCCAGAAGGCCTTTGATGGTATTCCACCCTCATTCTTTAAAGTTCTGATGTCTCACGATCCATCATATTGGGATCAAAAAATATCGAAAGAGAATAATGAAATCGATCTCACCCTTAGTGGCCACACCCATGGAATGCAATTTGGTATTGAGGTTGGGAACTTTAAGTGGAGCCCTGTTCAATATGTCTACCCTTTATGGGTCGGACTATATAAGAGAGGAAATGAAGTTCTCTATGTAAATAGAGGGTTTGGTTCCATCGGATATCCTGGAAGGGTTGGGATTTGGCCTGAGATCACATTAATTACGTTGAAACATAAAGAATAACGACATCTTTTTTTATCGCTAAGGTCAGTTTTTTATCTTTGTGCTTGCAAATGAAATGAAAAGTATTGCTTTTCGTCTAGAATAAACAATCTAAGAATGTATAATATATACCCTTCGAATTTCGAACAAAAAATAGGTTTTGATCAGATTCGAATCATGTTAGAGAAGAGATGTCTGAGTCATCTTGGAAGAGAGCTTTGTCGCGAGTTTGGTTTTATGAAAGTGCATAAAACAATTAAAACAGCTCTATTTGAGACTAATGAATTCCTCTCTATCCTTCAGGGAGATCGGGAATTTCCTTCCATAAATTTTGGTGATATTCGGCCTGCATTACATAAAGCAAAGATTGAAGGAACTTTTGTTGATGAATCGGAGCTATTTGAGTTAAAAAAATCATTGGAATCAGTAAGAGGGGTAGTTAACTTCTTTAAAAATAGTGAACCCGAAGATTTTAAATCTCTAAAAGATGTAATTAAAGAGATTGAAATATTTCCATTTATATATCAACGCATAGATGATATTTTAACCAAACATGGTAAAATTAAAGATCATGCATCTGCTGAACTGTCTCGAATACGTCGAGAGATAATTATTCGTCAGTCCTCTGTCTCTAAGACGATGAATTCTATTCTTAGAAGGATGCAGAAAGATGGCTATGTCGATTCTGATGTATCTGTAAGTATGCGTGATGGACGTGCCGTAATTCCGATCTCTGCCTCTCATAAAAGAAAGATCAAAGGGATTGTTCATGATGAGTCTGCAACGGGAAAGACTGCTTATATTGAGCCAAGTGAAATTGTTGAAACCAACAATGCAATCCGAGAATTAGAGTATGCAGAAAGACGTGAAGTTATTCGGATACTAACTGAATTTACAGACTCTATTCGTCCTTATGTTGATTCTCTATTGAATTCACATACAATATTAGGAACTATTGATTTTATTAGAGCTAAAGCTGTTTTTGCAAAGGATACAGAATGTGTTTTACCGCGTTTAAAGCAGTATCCTATAATGAAGTGGCATAAAGCGAGGCACCTTGTTCTTGAAAGTAACTTAAGGAAAGAGGGGCGTAAGATTGTTCCTCTAGATATTTGTTTAGATAGAAAAGGACGTATTCTATTAATTTCTGGACCGAATGCAGGTGGAAAGTCGGTGTGTCTTAAAAGTGCAGGATTAATACAGTATATGATCCAAACAGGTATGCTTGCTCCAATGGATTCTGAAAGTCATATAGGTGTATTTGATGGGATATTTGTGGATATTGGAGATGAGCAGTCTATTGATAACGATCTAAGTACTTATAGTTCTCATCTTACCAATATGAAGTATTTCTTACGAAATACTACAGAAAATAGCTTAATCTTAATTGATGAATTTGGTTCAGGTACTGAACCGATGTTAGGGGGAGCCATTGCTGAATCTGTTTTGAATACATTGAACAAACAGAAGGTCTACGGAGTGATAACAACCCACTATACAAACCTGAAGCACTTTGCTTCCTCTTGTGATGGAATAGAGAATGGTGCGATGTTATATGATTCGCATAAGATGGAGCCTCTTTTCCAATTAGCGATAGGTCGACCTGGTAGCTCATTTGCTTTTGAAATAGCACGTAAGATAGGACTGCCTGAATCTATCCTTCAAGAGGCTACAGATAAACTTGGAAAGGATCATATCGATTTTGATAAGCACTTAAGAGAGGTTCTTCGTGATAAACGTTATTGGGAGAACAAGCGAACTGATATTCGCAAACTAGAGAAGCAGTTAGAGGAGATGTCTTCGAAATATCAACATGACATTAAAGAGGCTAACAAACAGCGTAAAGATATTATTGAAAGAGCCAAACAAGAGGCGGACATTCTTCTAAAGAGTTCAAATAAAATTATTGAAAAGACCGTTCGTGAAATTAGAGAAAGTCAAGCTGATAAAGAAAAGACTCGCGAATTAAGAAAGAATCTTTCTGAGTTTAAGGAGGATGTTGCAACCAATACAACCATTCATGATGAAAAAATTCATCGAAAGATGAAGAAACTTCAGGAGAAGGAGAGCCTTATTAAGAAGAAAGTGTCTAAACAGGGAGGACAGAGCATAAGTTCTACTGTAAGAAAAGAAGAAGAGGGGATCTCAAAGATTAAAGATCACAAATTAGAAATAGGCTGTGGCGTTCGAATCAAAGGACAATCTAATGTCGGAGAAGTATTAGAGATTGAAGGTAACCAGGTAATCGTTGCTTTTGGTATGCTTCGATCCGTCCTAAAATTGAATAAGATTGAGGTCGTCTCTGCAAGTACGGCTAAGAAGATCACTAAGAATAAAACTCTTGGTATTATTAATGATAAGATATCAGAAGAGAAGTTGACTTTTAAGGCTGAGATTGATATCCGAGGAGAGAGGGCAGAAGATGCTCTGCGTAAAGTGCAGCAGTTTGTTGATAAGGCGATCACTCTGGGTGAGAAGGAGCTTAGAATATTGCATGGTAAAGGAAGTGGAATCCTAAGAGAACTTATCAGAAAACAGTTGCAAGCAGAGCCAATGGTTCGCAATGTGAAAGATGCTCCTGTTCAATTTGGAGGCTCAGGAATTTCTATTGTAACGTTAAATTAGAAAACCAGTTGTACCATTATTAAACATATAAAAAAAGAGGATTCTATTTGATTTTAATAGAATCCTCTTTTTTATATCAATAGCATTAAAGATAGAACACCTCTTAAATTAGTGCTTTATTTTTAATGTAAATAACTTTAAAATATATATAGGGATCTAGACTTAATATATGTCCAGCTCCTCCTCTTGATTTTTATTGTATAATAAAGAGATCTTTCCAAGAAGAGAGGAAACTTGTTTTGAAACATTATATGTGTCTTCACTTATCTCTTTTTTCTGCAATTTAAGAAGAACTACACCATATAGAAATGAGAAACAAACCTGTATTTCATTAATGGCTTGATCTCCCATCTTAGATGCAATTTCAACAAGGATTGATTGAATATCCATATATGTTTTATGATACTCAGGATACTTGTTGCTTTTAACAATAAGAGTGTGAAATTCAAAAAGATCATTCATCTGATTGGTGACAAATTGCATGTGACCACTCTCTTCGATATGTTCTCTTTTCATCATCTCTGCGAAGTTCAAATACCAATGGAGTATCTTTTCTTTTTCAAGGTCTTCAACAGGGTATTGGTTGACAATATTTTTTCGAATATTATCTTCAGAGAATTTCTGGGAACGAATTAGGTCTTCTATTTGAAATAGATACAGAATATACTCTGCAATATTTTCTTTTTTCTTTTTTTCTGCAATATACATTTGAGTCTATTTTAATCAAAAGTTTTCCTCCTCATCAAAGAGGTCATCATAATCTTGGAATTGATCGATATCTCGTCGTTCTTTTTTAGTTGGTCTACCAGTTCCTCTATCTCTGAGACCATTCATAACATACCTTTGTGTTTTAAGTATCGCTAATTCAGATTCAGGAGTGATGTCTTTCATATAATCAGGAACGAGTTTTGCACCAACTCTTTTGCCTATAATACCTACTACTTTAAAAGTATATGTTATAGGTTGCTTCTTTACCTCTACAGTATCCCCAATCTTTACAGTACGAGAACTCTTAACAGGATTTCTATTAACAGTAACTCGTCCTTTTTTTATGGCTTCAGCAGCAATGCTTCTTGTTTTAAAGATACGAACAGCCCAGAGCCATTTATCTACTCTTACTTGTTCATCCATGACTATTATCTATTACGAAAAAGTGAATAATTTATCTTAATATATGAAGATAGCTATTATTTCGTATTATGAAAATTCATGGTTCTTTCTATACCTATTGTGGTAAAAGATTCAATAGCTTTTATTGCCGCATCCATGCGGATAGATAGGTCTAATTTTTCTTCTTTACTCCACTCTCCAAGAACATAATCTATTTGTTTCCCTTTGGAGAACTCACTACCAATTCCGAAGCGCAGGCGAGGATAATCAGCACGACCTAGAACTTTTGTAATATCTTTTATCCCATTATGTCCTGCATCACTTCCTTTGGCTCTGATTCTTAATTTTCCGAAAGGCAAAGCAAGGTCATCCACCACAATCATGATATTCTCAATAGAAATCTTCTCTTGTTGCATCCAATAATTTACGGCTTTACCACTAAGGTTAACATAAGTTGATGGTTTTAAAAGAACTAATGTTCTTCCTTTGTATTTTACTTCAGCAATAGCACCATGTTTTTCTGCTTTAAAAGTGGCATCATTTTCTTTAGCCAATTGGTCTAATACCTTAAAGCCTATATTGTGACGAGTCTCTTCATATTCAGTACCGATATTTCCGATACCAACAATTAGATATTTCATGTGATTATATAATATTAAAAAAAGTTTGCAAGGAGTAGTAAACTACCCTTACAAACTTTTATATCATTGACTGAGATGCGTAATGCATCACACTCATAAATTATTTCCCTTTTGCAGCATTCATTGCAGCACGTGCAGCACGTGTAATCATTACTGTTGCAACAGGAGTAGACTTAGAATTTAGAAGTTCAAGACCTTCAGAATCAACATCTCCTACACGGAAACTTTGACCAAGACCAAGTTCTGTTACATCGATAGAGATAGTATCAGGAAGATCTTGTGGAAGAGCCTTAACACGAAGAGTACGAAGGTTTAGCTTCAACTTACCCCCTTGTTGGATACCTTTTGCAAATCCTTCAAGTTTAACAGGAACATTAATCTTCACTGCTTTATCTTCAAAAATTTGAAGGAAATCAACGTGAAGGATCTCGTCTGAAACTGGGTGGAATTGAATGTCTTGCATGATTGCTTTACACTCGTTACCATCAATAGTTAGATCGATAAGGTAAACGTCTGGAGTGAAAACAATTTTACGGAACTCATTAACTTCAGCAGAAAAGTGTACTGGAGTTTTACCACCGTAAAGTACACATGGTACTTGTCCTGCGTTACGCAAAGCTTTGGTTGCTTTTTTGCAAATCTCTTTTCTTTCTGAACCGTTAATAGAAACTGACTTCATTGTTATTTTATTTTAATTGTTACAGATGCTTACTCAGCAATTTGATATAAAAGCAATTTGCTGCATCACACCCTTTAATTATATGATATTAAAAAACTATTGGCAAAGATAACAAAAAATTAGATAAACGATTTACTAATTGATTGATTATCGTATACATTACGAATCACATTAGCGAACATTTCAGCACATGAAAGAACCTTAATTTTCGCTGATTCTTTGTGAAGAGGGATAGTGTCTGTGAAATAAACCTCGTCTAGTCCTGATGCTTCAATGCGTTCATAAGCAGGACCTGAAAGTACCGCATGAGTAGCAAATGCGCGAACACTTGTAGCACCCATCTCCTTCATAAGATCTGCAGCTTTAGTAATAGTTCCTGCAGTATCGATCATATCATCAACGATGATAACATCTTTTCCTTTTACGTCTCCGATAAGAGTCATATTACCAATAACATTGGCTTTTGCTCTCGTTTTGTGACAAAGGACAAGTTCTGTTCCCAAATGTTTTGCATATACATTTGCTCTTTTAGAACCTCCAACATCAGGTGAAGCTATAACAAGATTTTCTAAATTCATATTCTGGATATGAGGAATGAAAATTGTTGTAGAGCTTAGGTGATCAACAGGAACATTAAAGAAACCTTGAATTTGATCTGCATGAAGATCCATTGTGATCAAACGGTCAATACCTGCTGTCGATAGCATGTCTGCGATCAATTTTGCACCAATAGAAACACGAGGCTTGTCTTTTCTGTCTTGACGAGCAAAACCAAAATATGGCATTACTGCAACAGTTTGTTTAGACGAAGCTCTTTTTGCAGCATCTACCATCAAAAGAAGTTCCATCAAATTATCAGAAGGTGGGAATGTCGATTGAACGATGAAAGTCTCCGCTCCACGAATTGTCTCTTCGTAGCATGGTTCAAATTCACCATCTGCAAATCTTGGACAAGCAGATTTTCCAACTTCTACACCTAAATGTGATGCAATTTTCTCTGTCAAATATTGGGTTTCAGTACCCGAAAAGATTTTTAATTTATTGTCTACAGACATCTCTCAGATTTATAATCAAATTAGTGATTGGATTCTGTTGGCAAAACTAATAAAATGAAAAAAGAATAACCAATGAAACCGCTGTTAAATTTAGTAATGTACTTTAGCTAATGAAACTATCGCTTCTTTAATTGCTCATTAATTTGGTCAATATAGCTCAATACCTCTTTTGATCCCTCTTTTGTCTCAGATGAAGTGATGAAGGTTGTAGGAAGTTCTTCCCACGTTTTAAGTAGTTCTTTTTTGTAATGTGCTACATTTTTGGCCAATTGATTTTTTGAGATCTTATCTGCTTTGGTGAAGATAATTGCAAAAGGGACTCCATTTACTCCAAGCCATTCGATAAAATCGGTATCTGGTTGTTGTGGTTCAAGTCGAACATCAACCAATACCATGACACAAGTAAGATTTTCTCTATGTTGTATGTAACTTCTTACAAAATCTTGCCATTTACGTCTTTGTGTTCTAGATACTTGAGCATAACCATACCCTGGTAGATCCACTAGATACCAATATTCATTGATAATAAAGTGATTAATAAGCTGTGTCTTTCCAGGTCTACCCGAAGTCTTAGCCAATTTCTTTTGGTTCGTAAGCATGTTGATCAGAGACGATTTTCCTACGTTCGATCTTCCAACAAATGCATACTCTGGTTTACTACTTTGAGGGCATTTTAAAGGATCTGTGTTACTAATGACAAACTTGGCCGTTTTAATTTGCATGACAATATATTATGATAACGATAAATACTTTTTAAAAATATATGTAGATAAACTACTCTTCTTCAAATTGTTTGTAGAGTTGTTTCGAAAAATCTTCGCTATTGAGACGTCTAAAGATTTGACCATCTCGAACGATACTAATACTTCCATTCTCTTCCGAAACTACTACAATAATTGCATCGGTCATTTCAGACATTCCTATGGCTGCCCTATGTCTAAGTCCTAAGTCTGGAGACAATGTTCTCTGGTCTGTAACAGGCAAAATACATCGTGCAGAAACAATCGTGTTCTTATGAATAATTACAGCTCCATCATGTAGTGGGGAGTTCTTAAAGAAGATTGTTTTAAGAAGTTCTTTCGATAGTTTAGCTTGAATTAACTCTCCTGTTTCAACATATTCATTCAAGTTGGCTTTTCTCTGTATTGCAATAAGGACGCCTGTTCTAGTGGCTCCCATCTCTTTGCATGCAGAGACAATGATTTCAACAACCTCTGAGTGTTCTGCCTTCTCTTGCTCTTTATCAAAATTGAGAATTTTCTCAAAGTTAATCCATCTATGAAGTTTGTATTGAGACCCTAACATGATAAGAAAGCGACGAATCTCCTGTTGAAAGACAATGATTAGAGCAATCACTCCTACGCCAAACAACTGACCCAAGATCGTACTAATAAGTTCCATCTTCAATGCTTTTACTAGCAACCAAAGTAGATAGACCGTAAAAATCCCCATTGAAATATTGAACGCAATTGTCCCCCTAATAAGTTTGAATAGCTTATATAGCAGTATCGATACCAGAAGTATGTCTATAAAATCTAAAAGACGTATGGTGATGAATAAACTCAAAAGGATAAAATTTTAATGGGATTATTTATTATTTAAAACATTTAGTCATCGAGACTATTTGAACGCACTCCACTGCTTCTTTAACATCATGAACCCTTAGTATGTTCGCTCCTTGTATTAAGGACATGGTGTTGATTACTGTTGTTCCATTGAGTGCCTCTTGAGGGGAGATATTAAGTGGTTTATATATCATTGATTTTCTAGATATACCAACAAGGATTGGTGCTTCTAGTATTTTAAATCCATCTAACTTGTTTAATAGTTGATAGTTATGATCGATATCTTTCCCAAACCCAAACCCTGGATCTATGATAATATCGGCTACTCCCATACTACGTAAAGTTGCAACTCTTTCCGAAAGGAAGTGAAGAGTCTCTTTAAAGACATCCTCATAGGTCGGATTTTCTTGCATGTTTTGTGGTGTTCCCTTAATATGCATTAGTATATAAGGAACTTTAAGTTCAGCCACTGTTGCAAACATATTAGAGTCTAATGTCCCGCCAGAAATATCATTAATGATACAAGGCCCATGTTTTGAAATAATCTCTTTGGCTACTTCGCTACGAAAAGTATCAATCGAAATCGGAACCGATGGAAAATGAGCTCTGATGGCATTCATCGCAAAATCAAGTCGTTCTATTTCGTCACTTACTGAAACTTCAGCTGCTCCGGGTCTTGTTGAGTAGGCTCCTAAATCTAAGAAAGACGCGCCATCGTTAATCATACGACGAGCTGATTCAATAATTTCTTTTTCTGTGTTACATCTACTGCCTTCAA
Organism: Prolixibacteraceae bacterium; assembly: GCA_019720755.1. Taxonomy (NCBI): domain Bacteria; kingdom Pseudomonadati; phylum Bacteroidota; class Bacteroidia; order Marinilabiliales; family Prolixibacteraceae; genus Halosquirtibacter; species Halosquirtibacter laminarini. Next base: position 2,905,118 of record CP081303.1, on the reverse strand, counting down.
AAAAAGAGTCTGGTGTGATATTGACAATTCCCATCACCATTGGAAGTTCTAGAGAAATTAGTTTTCCATCAAGTTGAATGGTTCTTCTTTTTTTGAAGAAATATTTTTCTGGTTGATTAAATAACATCGTCTATTATTTCAGGAATGAATTTTATCGACTGTTTGTCCACCGATTTATTTCACAAAAATAGCAAAATAAAACGTACTTTGTGATTTCTTTATCATCTTCGATTTGATATTCTGTTTAAAGATGATTCGTTTCTTCTTTTTTTTATAGATCAACCTTATAATAATTTAAAATACTCTTCCCTCTCAATAGATCTATGGTTTGTTGAATGTTATAGATTGATTTTGTGAACCATGTTAATGGGAGTGCTATACTCATTTATCCTAACTTTATAAGGAGTGGGTCTTTCTCATCGTTTTGGTACTGTAATTAGATCCTTTGTATTATTTGTGTTACGAATTGAGATTTTTGTTATTCTATATGAGAGGTGCAACATATATTTTTACCTCGATGTAAATATCCAATAAATGAGAGGTTTATTGGCGTTAAAAAAGAGAATAAATATATAAAGGGATAAATAATGAGTCAATTAAAAAAATCTATGTATGGAGCTTTGTCTCTAGCTCTAGTTTTTTGTTTCTCGTGCGCTTCTAAAACAGCAAAGAAAGAGAAAAAAGAGAAAACTAAAACGTGTTGTCAAGAGACGTTTAAACCGACTTGGGAATCTTTGGCAAAAGCCAAACCTGCAACATGGTGGGAGAGTGGGAAATTTGGAATTTTTATACATTGGGGGCCTTATAGTGTCGCAGGATATAAAGATGGTAATAAAGGTTATGCTGAAGCCATTACAAATCATATGTACCAGCATCCAGAGAAGTATGTCTCTTTTTTTAAGAAGAAGTTCGGTGCTGCACCTCCTGAGTTTGGATATAAGGATTGGGTTAAACTATATACTGCTGAGAATTGGAATCCTAAAGCGTGGGCCGAACTTTTTAAAAATAGTGGTGCTAGATATGTAATTCCTACAGGAGAACATCATGATGGTTTTGTGAATTGGGACTCCGATTTAACAGAGTGGTGTGCCACTAAAAAAGGTCCAAAGAGAGACTTAATTGGAGATTTAGCAAAAGCGGTACGTAGTGAAGGACTAAAGTTTGGGATCTCTTACCATAGAGAGCGTCATCCAAGTCGTTTTACCGATGGATTTAAGGTACATGATAAACCATTTCAACAGGTGGCAGAGGAGATCAAAAGAGACCCTAGTGCTGCTGATCTGTATGGTCCTTTTGACTATAGTGATGAGTTTATTAGTGACTATGTCGCGAGATGGAAAGAGGCTGAAGATAAGTATCAACCAGATTTTATGTGGATTGACGATGTCCCTATCTTATATGCAGCAAAAGGAGATCCTCAGGTTGAGAAATTTGAGAATGCTTATAAAAAGATGATTTCCGACTACTTAAATCATGCGAAAGAGTGGGGTAAAGAGGTTTATTTTAATAACAAAGGAAAACACCGTAATTTTCCTGAAGGTGTTGGTTGTGATGAGATGGATAATATGGCGGTGGACAAAATTGGTGCTCACTGGCAAAACCCTGCTACGCTTGGTATTTCCTATGCTTATATGCAAAACGAAGAGATACACGATCTTTATAAAACACCAGAAGAACTTGTACGTCTTCTTGTGGATGTCGTAAGTAAAAATGGTAACCTTTTATTGAATATTGGACCTAGAGCAGATGGTACCATCCCAGAGGGAATGCAGCGTCGATTATTAGCAATGGGTAAGTGGTTAAAGCACAATGGCGATGCGATTTATGATACCAAGCCATGGAAGGTATACGGTGAATTTACTGGAGATATCATTGAAGAAAAAGAGGTGCATTATAATAATCACAGCATGAGAATTCATGAAAAGGAGTATCGTTATACTTCTAAAAACAACACAATCTTTGTGACTTCTTTCCAAAATGATGCGCAAGACATCCATCTTCATGAGCTCCACAGTTTGGATGCCGCTAAGATTAAGTCTGTGGAAACAATGGACGGACAAGAGTTGAAATGGTCTATCGATGATCATGCATTGGTTATCAAGCCTAAAAAGAACAATAACTTCTACTTGGCTACGGTATACAAAGTTAATTTGAATTTATAATTAATAAATGTTTTCTTTTGAGAATGTAGATTGCTGATAATTAATATATAAAAGGTCCGGAGAACATCTTGTATTACTAAAAGCTAATATAAGATTGTTTTCTGGACCTTTTTAATAACGAAATTCTCTATTAGCCCAATGCAAACCTAAAAGGAAGCCTCTAATTTTATGTAGATCGGTCTGGGATATATTTGTCTTGACAAAGAGATATCATGCTTTTTTAGAATATCCTATCTATTCCTAACTCCATGGAACTTAATAAACAGTTCTATGGAATACTTTCAATCTCTTCATGAAGGTTTTGATTTAAATATCTACAGCGTAATGGTTTTAAACGTTATAGATAGACCTTGGATAAATGTATTGCAGTAGCACCTAAATAGATTAGCGCAATGGCAACATATATAATGCTGGTTATTTGTATATATCTACTTTGCTTTTTGAAATGATATATGTGATAGCCATATTTAAATAATGCGAATCAAGGGTTCAAAACATAATTAAGAAACGTTGCAGTTAGTTTACCGAATGCATGTACCATTAATCCTTTTGTAGAACTTACTTTACTAGCTCTTTGTATATCTGTTTTTTCGATTAGCCAAGAGAACATTGCTTCAATAGGTTGTCTAATTTTAGATACAGCTCTATTATACAAATCATCTGCTGCTTTTATTCTTTGTTTGATTATCAAAGGCATCCCTTTTATTGCCTTAATAGGTGTCAACATTTCTGAATTATACTGACTCTTCACTTGTTGGTTAAATTCATTATGTATGTAAATTTTATCTCCGAAGAAGGTTCTGTTCCGCATCTCTGACCATCTCTCCTTGTAGACGACAATATCGTTCACAGATGCAGGGGTAAAAAGGACTTGCTCTGGAAATGGTAAAGCATCCAGGGAAATTGCATTTATAACATGTTGGATATTAGATAGAATTAACAAGTCTGTGAACGAGCGATAAGCTTTTCTCTATATTCATCGACATATATGGCTCTATTTTTCTTCCATTTCAATGTTTTTTTGTTCTCCGTATCCAACTTTAAGATATTAAGAGCCATTTTACAAAGCATATTCATATTTTCAGCTGCATGATCTTTTTTTCGCTGCTGTTTATCTTCATTGAAGCTTACATCGAGTGTCCAATGAAGATTATTTTCGATTGCCCAGTGTGAACGTATAAGTTTATTAAACCTCTCAGCTGTTGTATCTAAAGAGGATATGTAATACCTCACATCACTTCGTTCTTTATTTGTTGAAGATTCTAATGTCTGGGTTGTTATTCTAATTAAACTATGGATACCTCTCCATTTGGTCAACACAGGAGCATCTTCAAAGTCATTTATTACATCACAAATACGAGTTTCAATTCTTCCATGACCAAAGTCTTCTGTTATATTAGAATCACAAACAATATCTGTATTAAACTGAATATCAAGTTCCTCTTTAGTTTTCTTCTGATTACCTTTTACTTGTAGAATATAGTCACCTTCTTTTTCTAGTATTTTATTTGCAATTTCAGTTTGACAGCCCATTGCATCTGTTGTAACAACCATGCCTTTGATAGTAATAAGATCTAACAATTCTGGAATGGCTGTTATTTCATTACTCTTTTTATTGGTGGTAACCTGTCCTAAACATAAACCATTATCTGAGGCAAAGGCAGAGACAACATGAATTGCATTCTTCTTTGCATTAGCAGATCCCTTAATGGTCTTTCCATCAATACCTATTACTTGATTAGATGTAAGCTTTGTTAAGCTTGAAGACCACTTGATAAAACACTCGTTAAAGAGAGACGAATCTAAATGTCTAAATACTCGACCAATGGTATCGTGTGATGGAATCCCTGATGCGTACGGATAAAATTTTCTGAGCCAATCGATTTTAAGCTCTCCAAATTGTGCAATATCTTCATTGGTTTTAAAACCACTTAATATAGCTGACAATGAAAGAAATAGAACTTCTATAAGTGGGTACATAAAATTGCCTTTTTGTATTCTTCGAGGATCTTCTAATGGAAGGAAATAAAGAGCAAACTTATTATCATAATTATTTACTATTGCTTCACTCATGTTTTTTTTAGAAAGGGACATCTCCCTTGAATAATAATACAGAATGTAAAAGGCAGAATATGCCATAACTAACGTAGCAAAGATAACAATATTTATTTATTACTTAAATGCAATTTCCCTGCTTACTTTCGTTCTCTTTGATCTCTCTTTTAAGATATCAAAGTGAAACGATTTTGTCTTTTGTTGGGCAAATACTGTACTACAAAGGAGGGTGAATAAAATGATAAATTTCATCTGTTTTTGGATCGCAATATACGTACTTTATGTAAAATAATGTAAATGAATATGAAATAATGTTTGTTTTGATTGGGGAGACTTAGATTGTCCTTGATTATACATCCTCTTTTGGGGATAAAATATTTTGAGTAGCTTCTCGATTTACATGATTCTAATTGCTCATCAGAATGGGGTATTCTGTTCTATGTTTGGCATTCATTTATCACAGAAAAACATGATATTTTTGATTACTTTGAGTAGCTTTGCGAATAATATTTTGTGTTTAAATAAAACAAATTGAAGTGATTTCAATATGAAACTTAAAAAGTTAATTCCTGAATTAGTAGATAATATAATCTCCATGGGATATGATCAAGCCCCCAAAGAGATTGAGGGGCTTGCCATGTCGGTTATCAAGTCTGGAGCGGATGCTTTGATCCAAGCGGAATCTGAAGCAGGAAAGTCAACAGCGTTGGTAATGGGAGCGATTCAGCGACTAAAGAAACCTGTCGAGGAAGCACCTCGAGCTATCATTGTGGCAGCAACAAAAGAAAAAGCATTTGAGTTACAAGCATCTTTTTTGTCCCTATCAAAAAGAACTGGTCTTCGTGTTTTTACAGCATTTGATCAAGGAATACTTCAGTACCAGAAAGATATGGTCTATGAGGGGCTAGACCTGCTTATTGTGACTCCCAGACGTTTGATGGAATTAATCAGTTGTACAGGTATTCCTATGACTAAGATACAGACGATATACGTCGATGATTTTGATCAGATGGATAAATCGATTGAGATTCCTGTATTGTATCACCTTGAGGATATGTTAGAGAAAGTTCAATATATTGTTACTTATACAAATTGGCATGAATCTTTAGATATTTTTGAAGAGAGGGTGTTAAAGGGACCAAGAATGGTGACTATCTAAGAAATAAAGGAGGCTAATATAATTAGGCCTCCTCCTTAAACTATTTTTCTATTATTAAGATGGTGTTTTACATATCATTATGAGTCTCTTAATTTTTTTAGATCGTCAAAAGATTTTGTTTTTCTTTAATTCTTTAGGTAAGTTCATTCCCTAGGTAATCGACTTCTACTCCTAATTCTTCTAATATTTTGGTTGTCCCCATTTTATCAGAACATGCACGACAAGCCTTCACTTTGATACCTGATTTCAACATTCCTTTTATTGTCTTGTGTATTTCATCATTGTCCTTTATCAGTTCATTGGCTCTTCCCCAAATGATGATATTTACTTTGCTAAAGAATTTTCTACTGTTGGCAAAACCACTATACATAGAGATAAAGTTTATTGCAGTGTTTGCATTATCTGTGGTCCATAGAATGGTAAGCTCTTCTGTATTGTCTTTTGAGATCTTTTGTGTCTCAGAATTTTGCTCAGAACAGGATGTGTTCATGAGAAAAAGGGAGGATAGGAGGATAATGTAAATCTTAAGATGTTTCATATTGGTTTTAAATTAAAGAGTTTTCTATTTTCTATAAATTCTATTGATGATACAGGTAGACTCTTTATCGCTCTTTAACCACCACACATTGTGTATAGGTCTCTAGTCGAGTTAATCAGTAGAATTGGCATATGTTTTGATCTTTTGATATAGCTTTCGTGATAACCCGGAATGAATTTCGTGATAAAGTGGTTGTCTAGAGATAGTGCCATAATAATAAGTCCTGCATCATGTTTCTCAGCAGATCTAAAAGTATTTCTGTTCATTCTCCATGAAGAAGCTCCAAGATTTTCAATTTGGTGTTGAAATTGAAATTTATCAAATAAATTTTCGATAGAATAGAGATGTGTCTCAATTAGTTGCTTGTCGTCTTTGTCCTTATCATTTGCTTGCAGAATAGTAACGTTAGTATGATTGTATCTCGCAATATAGGAGGCCCAAAGAGCAGAATCTTTTGATCTTTTCACATATCCAATAGGGAAAACAATGTCAGTAAATATTTTTTTGAAATTGACTTTTTCGTCCGTAAAGAGGTAGGGGATGGTGGTATCTCCCAATGTTTTAAGTTTCTTGTGATCTCTTTTTTTATCAAAAATAAATAGGAGGAGATCAAGCTCTTCAATGGTATCGATAAGATTTTTATGAAATACTCCTTCTTTCACTTCGATGGTGATTCGTTGAATAGGATCCCTTTCAACGATTTTATTTGATTCGACTTCCATTGCTTTTTCTATATTACTATGTGTCGATTTATTGGTGGAGATATGATAAAAACATAGCTCTTTTTTCATTATTTCTGCAAGCAGGACGCCATGTTTAATTTGAGTTAAAGGTGCTTGTTCGCTCTCGAACCAAACACAAATTCTCTGTTCTTGATATCCCATATTTTTGAATTAGCGAGTTAAATGTATTAAATAAGTACCTGTCGATAGTTCCTTTTAATTGTTAAAACAAAAATAGCTAAAAAAAAATGTTTCCTAGTTTTGGCGTTTAAAAAGCAATCCATGGATTCATTGGATTGTATTTAGGCATTTGGTTTACGTTATAGTTATTTGCTTTCCAAATGATACCATTAAACGAGACCATGTCACCTTTGCTGTAATACCTATTTTGGCTCCATACGCTTATTTTCTTACGAGACTTCAATTTTTTTATTGTCGTAAAATACTCTTTAGGATAGTTATTTGCGATAGAAAGGGTATGGGTTGTGTTATCTCCTTTAAATATTCTATCGGCAATATAGAGAAACTGATATCCATCAGCAGAACTTCCTCCCCAAATATTCCATTTTAGTTTTCTCCAAAATTGTGCCATTTTACGATTGTTGAGGAAAGACTCTTTTCTTAGAAGATGCCAAACCATTAGTCCGTCTTTTGAGCCTCCGTATTGATTCTGTGCAATATGTTTTGATAGGTTTGCCACATCTTTTTTTCCGTATTTGTAAAATGGTCCCCATCCTTCAAGGGGAACATGTGTTCCTGCTGCTACAGAAAATCCATACTTTCCCCCGTAATATGCATAGGAGTCGTACAAGATCTCTCTGTTTTTAGCTACTCCAATATTATAACCTTGATATGCAATTATGTCAATAAGGTATCCGACTCTTTTGATCACGGGAATCATATGTCCGGTGGAACGAAATCCATACAGGGAGATGCTTTTATGCCTTTTATCTTCGGTGGTGTTTTTTCGAAGAAAGTAGTCTGATTCCTGTGTTCTTAGGTTACGTTTTTCATAAGCAAAAGGAGATGTCGGATCATTGTTTATTCTTCCCCCTAATGCTCCGACCCCAGAAGGAGCACAAGCTATGATATATTTTTTCTGTGGGAAATACTTTCGGCTTTTTCTTATTACCTCGATATAGTAGGATATATATTTTTTTTCGCCAACTCGGTAGAAACTTCCTTTTGGCTCAATATCCCAGTCGATCCCATCAAACCCCATATCATCCACAAAATTTTTTATTTCTCTCCAGTGAATCTTTTTAAGATTAAGATCATTGCAATATGTTCCACCACCAATTGAAAGAAGTACTTTTATCCCTTTGGCATGGAGTACTTTAATGGAGTTTTTCAGGATCGTTCCTGCCTGTTTGTGAGGGTAATGGAATTGTAAACCTGTGTGTTTTAAGGAGTAACTTTTCTTTTTATATCTCATTTCAGGCTTAGCAAATGCTATAAACAGGTGATTGATCCATCCAGGGACTTCGCGTAGTTTTGAATTCGGAGTTGGGGTTGATTCTAGCCATGATGGGAAATAGCCAATAATTAGGCGTTGGTCTGTCTTGCTGCTTTTTTTAAATCTTAAGTTCGACCATCTCCTTTTTACTTTTGGAACAGGATTTCGAAACTTGAAGTGATAGGGGGTATGTGTTGCTTTATTTGTATTAATTGAGTCAGATATAACACAAAGGTCTATTTTTTTTGATAAATTGAATGGCGTATTGGATTGAGGTATCATAGTATCTCCAGAATGCCTAAAGGTGACTATGATATCTTTTTTAAATAACTCTTTTTTAGCGTCCCAAACAATGTTATTGTCTTGAATGGTTGCATGATAGTCTCTGTTTAGGTGAGGGTTGTTCTTTTTTAGTATTGACGCGGTTGTTAAAACAGCATCCTTTTTTACATCTTGTATACAGGACTGTATTATAATTATTGTGAAACAATAGAGGATGTAGCGTAACGTTTTACTCAAGATAGACTGTTTTTTTAAGTGGTCGACAAATATAGACTATCTGATGATAAAGGATAGCCATACAGAATAAATTTTATATAGTTTTTTAAAACCTAATTAATTAGATGTTATGATTCGAAAAATAGCCCTATTGTGGTGTTTTTGCCTCGCATTCTATTTGCAATCCTACGCTAAAGAGGCTCGTTTGATGAGATTTCCTGATATTCACAACAGTCAAGTTGTATTTACTTATGCTGGTAATCTGTATACTGTGGATAAAGTCGGTGGGGTTGCAAGACAATTAACCTCTGATGTTGGTTATGAGATGTTTGCTCACTTTTCTCCTTCAGGAAAGCATATTGCTTTTACTGGACAATATGATGGGAATACGGAGGTGTATGTAATTTCTTCAGATGGAGGAGTTCCAAAACGGTTGACATTTACTCCTACATTGAAACGCGATGATGTTGGTGATAGAATGGGTCCAAATAATATTGTGATGGGATGGAGTAATGATGGCAATGAGGTGATTTTTAGATCTCGATGGAAAACGGGCGGCAGCTTTGTTGGACAATTATACCGAGTAAATATCGAGACTAAGGAGGTTCGCCAATTACCTTTAGAAGTGGCTGGTTTTTGCTCTTATAATGAGTCTGGTGATAAGCTAGCTATGAATAAAGTGTTTAGAGAGTTTCGTACTTGGAAATACTATAAAGGCGGAATGGCTGATGATATATGGATCTATGATACTAAGAAAGGTTCAGTGGAGCGTATTGTAGATAATATTAGTCAAGATGTTTTTCCTATGTGGATTGGAGATGATATATATTATGTGTCAGATCGAGATAGAACAGCAAATCTCTTCGTATATAATACCAAGACAAAACAGGAAAAGAAGGTGACCCATTTCAAAGACTATGATATTAAGTTTCCTGGCTTTGACAAGAGGCAGATTATCTTTTCACAAGGCGGTTTCTTGAAGATTTTTGATACAACCACTGGAAAATCCACAAAAGTGTCTGTAGAGATTAAAAATGATCAAGTTTACGCAAGAAGCAATTGGCATAACTACTCCAAAGAGGTGGAAGGGATTAGTTTGGCAAATGGTGGTAAGAGGTTGTTGATTGAAGCCAGAGGAGAACTTTTTTCTGTACCAACCAATGAAGGTGTAACCTATAATCTTACAAAAAATAGTAAAGCGAACGATCATACTGGTGCATGGTCTCCTCAAGGAGATGCATATGCTTATATCTCAGACAAAGATGGAGAGTTCCGCGTTTGGCTAAATAGGCTTGATGGAAACAAAGAGGTTTGTTTGACTCCTCGGATTAAGAGTTATTTGTATGGTGTACAGTGGTCTCCTGATGGAAAGAAATTGATCTTCCGAGATAAAAGTAATAACCTTTATTATATTGTTGTTGACACTAAAAAAGTAGTGAAACTTGCTCATTCAGATATCCGTGTGTATGGTCGCTGTTCTTGGTCGCCAGATAGCAAATGGATCACCTTTGTAGAGCCTCAAAAGAGTATGGATAAAATAGCTATTTATGGTCTATCGGATAAAAAGATTCACTATATAACAGATGGATGGAGTGATGTGGGGTCTCCATCATTTAGTAAAGATGGAAAGTATCTCTTTTTCTCTACTCGTCAAAGTTTTAATCCAACCTATAGTGAAACAGAGTGGAATCATGTCTATAATGATATGAATAACCTTTGTCTATTTATTTTAAATAATAATACTTCTTCACCATTTTCATTAGAGGATGATCCTATTGTTGATAAGAAAAGCACAGAAAAGAAGAAAGAGTCTGGTAAAGAGACGTTGCGAGTAACCATCGATTTTAGTAATCCTGCTGATCGTATGGTTTTTCTTCCTGTTCCTTCTGGTGCTTATTGGAATATCCTATCTGATGGAAATTTTGTATACTACAATAGATATACTCGTAGATCTGGTTCTAATGTTTACGCATTTGATTTTAAGAAGAAGAAAGAGACTAAGATTGGTAATTTCTCTTGGTCGGTAACAGATGATATGAAGAAATTTGTAATCTATAAACAGGGAAAGATAAAGGTTACTACCTCGATGAAATCTCCTGTTAAGATGGATAATGTGGTAGATTTGTCGCAGATGAATGGGGTTTTAGATCTACGTCAAGAGTGGAAACAAATTTACAATGAGTGTTGGAGACAGATGAGAGATTTCTTTTATGCAAAGAATATGCAAGGGGTTAATTGGAAGAATATTCATGATAAATATGCTGTTTTGCTTCCTTATGTGAGCCATCGCTCTGATCTGACCTATATCATTGGAGAGATGATTGGAGAGTTGAATATCGGTCATGCTTACTCTGCAAATGGCGAGCATCCTGAACCAAAAAGGGTTTATGGTGGATATTTAGGGGCTACCTTAACAAAGGTAGCTAATGGTTATTTTAAGATCTCGAACATATTAAAAGCTCCAACATGGGACCAGCATATACAATCTCCATTGACAGCGCCTGGTTTAAATGTAGTGGAGGGAGACTTTATTATACGCGTGAATGGGGTAGATGTTTCTCATCTGGGATCTGTTTATGAAGCATTGGTTGGAATGGCAGGTAAGACTGTTGCTCTTGATGTGAATTCCACTCCAAGTACTAAAGGTGCACGAACTATTATTGTAAAACCAATTGCAAGTGAAGATCCGTTATACTACTATAACTGGGTACAGTCGAATATTGATAAAGTATCTAAAGCAACTAATGGAAAGGTTGGGTATATTCATATTCCAGACATGGGGGTTCATGGATTAAATATGTTTGCACGTCTTTACTATTCACAACTCCAAAAAAAGGCATTGATTATTGATGATCGTTTTAATGGAGGTGGAAATGTTTCTCCTATGATCACAGAACGTTTGAAACGAACCCCAACATTTTATACAATGCACACGAATCAAAAAGAGGGAAGTGTGAGTCCTGTGGGAACGCATGTTGGACCTAAGGTGTTGTTGTGTAATGGATATTCTGCATCAGATGGTGATCTTTTCCCATATCGTTTTAGGAAGAATGGTTTGGGAACTATCATTGGAACTCGTACGTGGGGTGGTGTTGTTGGTTATTCTGGTTATATAAGGTGTGTGGATGGAGGTCATATCGTGACTCCTTCTTATGCTCCTTTTGCGGTGGATGGATCTGAATTTATTATTGAAGGTCGAGGAGTGACCCCCGATATTATTGTAGAGAATGATCCTCATCAACTTTATCTTGGGAATGATGCCCAGTTAAATAAAGCAATTGAGGTTATCACAAAACAATTACAAAGTGATCCTCCCAAACATCCTTCTATTCCTAAGTTTCCAAATAAAACAAAATAGAGAAAAAGGTCGTCCATCGAGGCGACCTTTTTATTGATGTGTCATGAATGATAATTACCTATACTGAGTTCATAGTGTAAATATGGCAGATGTATGGAGTGAAAGTTAATTACTATCAGGGAGATATTTAGGAAGGTTATTTAGTTTTCTAGACATCTGCCTGATAGTAATTTACTTTTGATGAGAATTGCTATGATAACGAGGTTTGTAAAGTATAGAATTATCTTTCCCTTTAACTATTTTAAGAATCTTGATATTTAGTTGTCTTTAGTCTCTTTCATACATCACCTCTTTTAATGCAAACGTCCCATTCAAAGCTGCGGGGAAACCGGCATAGACACTTATTATTAACATGATTTCAGCAATTTCTTCTTTTGTTATACCTATGTTTAGAGCAGTATGAATATGAACTTTCAGTTGAGGTTGTGCTGTTCCCATAGCTGCCAAAGCTGCAACAACGGACATCTCTTTTGCTCGCAAATGTAATGTTTTTCGATTGTATATATCTCCAAATGGATATTCAATAGTGTATTTGGCCAGATCGGGAGATATCTCTTTGAGGCTTTCTATTACTTGTATTCCTGCTTTTCCATCAATCTTTTTTATATTCGACCACCCTGTGTTGAAACGTTCAGTTTTGTTCATCTTTGATATTATTACGTGATAAATTTGATAGAACAAAAGTAGTGTAACTCATAGTGTTTGGAGTAGGACTTTTCTAGGTATTGATGGTACTTTTATTTCTAAATTGTTTGGGGCTTACTCCAACTTTCTGTTTAAATATCCGTGCAAAATAGGAGTTGTCTTCAAACCCTAATTGATAGGATATCTCTTTAATGGATCGTTGGGAGAAGTACAACAGTCGTTTAGCTTCTGTGATTTTTAACTCTAAGATATGTGATTTTGTACTTTTCCCCAATCTATTTTGGCATATCAATGAGAGTTGATCATTTGTGATCTTAAGTTTCTCTACCAATGTTTTTATTGGGATATTTTCTGAAATATTTTGATATATAAGTTCACTAAACTGAAGAATGATTTGACTCTCTTTTTCTAATAACTTGGGCGGTTTATGGTTGCGATGAATATGTGCGAAAAGGTAGTTTATTCCTATATTTATTAACTTTTCTCTCATATCGTCTTCAAGGGAATCGTCTGATAATAGTGTTGTAAAAGTGTTCAGAAGAAAGCGTTCTTCTGAAGGAAATATGTCGATATAGGATTGGCAAAAAAGAGAGAGGAATGCATGATCAATCATATGTTGCTCACAGACGATAATATGCCCTTTGGTGTCTTCGGAGTAGGACCAATTGTGTACTTGGTTGGGTTTGACTAAAAATAGTCGGTTGGGTCTGATTTGATATTCTTTAAAGTCAATTACATTGATTCCATATCCTTCAGTGAACCATACAAGTGAGTAGAAGTCGTGTCGATGTGGCCATTCTATATCAGGATCTTCTGTCTCTTGAAACGTTCCTATATATATGCTGTGGTTGTTACATGAAGAGATGATAATATCTTCTAAGGAATAGGTTTTCATAATGTCAGCAATTTGTTAGGATAAAGGACGATCTACATTTTTCGATTTCAAACAATGTAGATCGCTTATTTTTGTTGTTTTTTATTTGATTTGAAGAATGCAATCTGTTTTTTAACAATCATATCAAATGCATTTCCTCTGTATGCATCATAATGTCCTGCTTCTTCTATGATAAGAAGTTCTTTGGGTTCGATTGCTTTTTCATATAGATGATGGCTCTCCATTATGGGATTGACATCGTCATTTTCAGCACCTACAATTAGGATTGGTGCTTCTACTAAGGGTATGAATTTCTCTGCTTTGAGTCTAAATGTATTTTTCAACGTGCTAAATGGTATTTTAGATAATAGCGCAGGAAATGCTTCTGCATTTTCTTTCAAAAAAATTAATGATTGCTCGTCATGTAGCATCTTATTTAATGGCACCATCATTCCTTTGTTGTTTAATACTTCTCTACCCCAAAGTTTGCGTATCATTCCAAGTGTTGCTTCTTTCGTTGCTTCATCTCCTTGGGTAACCACCCTCTCTCCATTTCCGAAAGTCAGTTGAACACAGATGCTTGCATAGGTTGAATCCATTGCAGATGCAAGAATAGCATTGGCACCTCCTAGTGATGACCCCCAAAGAGAAAGATTGTTTGTGTCGACAAATGTTTGGTGTCGAAGATATTCTGATGCGTTATAGATGTCTTGTATTTGATTCAGAGGATCGATAACCGTTTCTCCCTCGCTCTCTCCAAAGCCTCTGTAATCGAAAGACATTGCAACGAAACCATGCTTAGCAAACTCTTTTGCATAATTGTCCACTAGAAGTTCTTTGATTCCAGCAAATCCATGACATAGAAGTATTGCTGAATAGGTATGGTGTTCATTAAAATTATCTGGTGTATATAGTAGTCCTGAAATTTTCGATTTTTCTGAATAAAATGATATGTTTTTCATGATGATATTATTAAATAGAATTTTTAAAAATAAGTATGTCATTTGCCTTTTTTAAGTACTCATGCAAAATTAATGGTATGTTCTAAACCAAATGCTCCTAGTGTTTCCAATAGACATTTTTTCAGAGAATTGTAGCTTTCATATGCTTTAAACTCAAGCCAAAAGTATTTGATGTGTTTCCAAAGTATTTCTATGATATTAAGTTCTGGAGAATATGGAGGAATAAAATAGATATAAAGATCTAAAGCATTCCATTCTTCTATTTTTGCTTTAAATTTTTTGGATCTATGAATAGGCGCATTATCAAGGACTAGTATTGTTTTCTTTGTTATCTGATTACATAACTTATCTATAAATGAGATCAAAATATCACTATTAATTGTTGTTTCATGTACTTCATAAAATATCTCATTTTTACGATTCATTGCTCCTATAACATTAAGAGCTTTACTTCTTGATGACGGAAGTAATATTTGACTCTTCTTGTCCTGTCATGCATATGGAACATAAGGAGTTAGACTAAAGTGACTTTCATCAACGAAATATAAATCTAAGTATCCTGAATCCTCACACTTACGTAATTCTGTTAGTTGATGTTGCTTTAGTTGGAAGTCTATATCATTCCGTTTTGTCTTGAGTGATCGCCGGACTCGCTTCCATACATACCCGATCTTTTTAAAAAACGTATTAAAGTCTCTTTTGAAATGGTAAGATTATAATGTTCTTTCAAATGATGAAGTATATAAGATAGATTACGATTATTTGTTTTTACTAAATCTTTGATTATATCATCGAATCCAGCTAATTTACACTTTGCTCCTCTTCCTTGTTTAATCCTAAGTGCATCAAAATTATATTCTAACCACTTGTCAAATAGACGTGATACTGTAATGACAGATATTCCCATTATCCTTGAAATATCAACCATAGAATAGTGACTATTGGACAGTAATAGGCAATGTGAACGCATTCTTTCCACCTTGTTGTCTGAATGTTCATATAGAGCAGTTAGTTTTAGAACTGCATCCTGTGTTAACTTTATATATCGCATGTCTCAAAGAAACAACATCTATTTTAATCATGAAAAAAAACTATCTGTAATTATGTGGACTTACTTATTACATCCAACTTCTACTTTATTGAGAAAAGAATTTTCTGTGATTTGCTCAAGATGGCAAATGTCGAAGAGGGGAAGAATAAAAAGCTATCACTACATGAAATGCCTGAGATATTTATATGTCAATAAATTTTTATCTTCTTTAATTGATTGTGACATGAAAATGTATCTCGTTTCTAATATTCTTGGTGAAATCGAATTATTTAAAAAAATGAAGCGTTAAGGAGAGTGAAATCGGATCGTTTAAATTTGTTTTGTTAGTAATGGAAAAAGTTAATCTTCTAGCCATCTATCTGATTATAAATAGTTCTTGGAGACAACCTTGTGTTTTATTAGTTTTTTCTCTGTAACATATCCAATAATAGCTCGTTATATTTTGATGTTTGTTTCTTAGTTTATAACTTTAGTTTAACTAGTTAACTTAAATAAAACATTAAGACTATGGAAATGACACTCTTTTGGATCGTACCTGTTGCGTCTATTCTTGCTCTCTCTTTTGCATATTTTTTCTATAAAAATATGGTGAAGCAGGATGAAGGTACTCCTGAAATGAAACGTATTGCAAAACACGTTAGAGATGGAGCTAAAGCTTATTTAAAGCAACAATATAAAGTGGTTGCTTGGGTGTTCTTGGCTCTGTGTATTTTATTTGCATGGATGGCCTATGGGCCTGGATTGCAAAATAAGTGGGTTTGGTTTGCATTCTTGACTGGAGGTTTTTTCTCAGGACTTGCTGGGTTTATAGGAATGCGTACTGCTACTATGGCTTCCGCAAGAACGGCGAATGCTGCTCGTGAGTCATTAAATTCTGGACTCAAAATTGCTTTCCGTTCTGGAGCGGTAATGGGGCTTGTGGTCGTTGGACTTGGCTTGCTAGATATTTCCGTTTGGTTTGTACTTCTTCAATATGCGTTTGATTCTCTACCTGTAGCCGAAAAAATGACTGTACTAACGACTACGATGTTGACTTTTGGTATGGGTGCTTCTACTCAGGCTCTTTTTGCACGTGTTGGCGGTGGTATTTTTACCAAAGCTGCGGATGTAGGTGCCGATTTAGTTGGAAAAGTGGAAGCAGGTATTCCTGAAGATGATCCACGTAATCCTGCTACAATTGCTGATAATGTAGGAGATAATGTAGGAGATGTTGCTGGTATGGGGGCCGATTTGTATGAATCCTATTGTGGTTCTATTTTGGCGACTGCTGCTCTTGGTGCCTCAGCTTATCATCTTTCTGAACAGGCTCAGTTTAACGCAGTAATTGCTCCTATGTTGATCGCGGCGGTGGGTATTATATTGTCTATTGTCGGGATCTTTTTGGTTCGAACCGATGAGAATGCTACCCAAAATCAATTGCTTCGTTCTTTAGGAAAAGGGGTTAATTTCAGCTCGGTGTTAATCGCTATTTTCTCCTTTGGTATCATATACCTTTTGGATATGAATTTATGGATTGGAGGATCGATTGTTGTGGGATTGATCGTTGGTTTGATTATCGGTAAAAGTACTGAATATTATACTTCACAAGCTTATCGACCAACCCAAAAAATAGCAGAGAGTGCTGAGACAGGCCCTGCGACGGTTGTGATCTCAGGTATTGGTACTGGAATGATCTCTACTGCAATCCCCGTGATGGCAATCGTTGTTGGAATTATGTTGTCGTTCTTATTTGCATCTCATTTTAGTTTTGATAATATTGGCCTTGGTCTTTATGGAATTGGCATTGCAGCGGTTGGAATGCTCTCCACTTTGGGGATTACGTTGGCGACCGATGCTTATGGCCCGATAGCGGATAATGCTGGAGGAAATGCTGAAATGAGTCGTCTTGGAGAAGAGGTTCGAAAAAGAACGGATGCACTTGATTCTTTAGGAAATACTACTGCTGCAACAGGTAAAGGGTTTGCTATTGGTTCTGCTGCTTTAACAGGTTTAGCTCTTTTGGCTTCTTATATTGAAGAGCTTAAGGTCGGGTTATTGCGTTTAGGAAATGAAGTGTTGGTTGTAGATGGGGTAGATATACCTCTTCATAAAGCAAATTTTGTGGATTTTATGCACTATTATGAAGTGAACTTAATGAATCCCAAGGTGCTTGTTGGACTTTTTATTGGTAGTATGATGGCTTTCTTATTTTGTGGATTGACAATGAATGCTGTGGGTCGTGCTGCACAAAAAATGGTTGAGGAGGTACGTAGACAATTTAAGACTTTTCCTGGTATATTAAAAGGAGAACAGGAGCCGGATTATGCTAGGTGTGTAGAGATCTCTACCAAAGGAGCACAGGTTGAGATGATCTGGCCATCTATATTGGCAATAATAGTTCCGATACTTGTTGGTCTTGTATTAGGTGTTTCTGGAGTAATGGGGTTGCTTGTTGGAGGATTGGCAAGTGGTTTCGTCCTAGCAGTGTTTATGGCAAATGCTGGCGGTGCTTGGGATAATGCTAAGAAATATGTAGAAGAAGGTAATCTAGGTGGAAAAGGAAGTGATGTTCATAAAGCAACAGTTATCGGAGATACTGTTGGTGATCCTTTTAAAGATACTTCTGGTCCTAGCTTAAATATTTTAATTAAATTGATGAGTATGGTATCTATTGTAATGGCTGGAGTGACTGTTGCGTTCCATCTTTTATAGTTGATTCTTTATGTATTGTTTTCACTTACCTTTGTCATAATTTAAAGGTAAGTGAGAATAAACATTGTTATAGTTATATAAATTGTTTTGAGAATCGTAAATTAAATTCCATCTTAGTTTGTTTAAATAGACTTATTTAAGAATAAACACAATTAGATATGAACTACTCTAAACTATTTATAGGACTGTTGTCTTTGCATCTGGTCACAGGCTGTAAGACCGAAGATAAAAGGCCAAATATTGTATATATACTTGCAGATGATCTCGGCTATGGAGATCTTGGGATATATGGACAAACGAAGATCGAAACACCCAATATTGATCGCCTAGCAAAAGATGGTATACGTTTTACCCAACACTATGCTGGTGCTCCAGTATGTGCTCCATCACGCTGTGTTTTGTTGACTGGAAAACATGGAGGTCATGCTGAAATAAGAGGCAATGATGAGTGGACCTCACGAGGAGATGTTTGGAGTTATGAAGCTTGTGAACGAGATTCTACTCTTGAAGGGCAAAGACCACTAAGCGATATGACCACGATCTTTCCTGCGCTTTTACAAAAAGCAGGTTATCGTACAGGAATGATTGGGAAGTGGGGTTTAGGAGCTCCTCAAACGAGTGCTACACCGATTCAAAAAGGGTTTGATTTCTTTTATGGTTATAATTGCCAGAGAAATGCTCATACATACTATCCGATGCATCTGTATGATGGGGATCATAGAGTATATCTGAATAATCGATCTGTAGCTCCACATTCCAAGCTTGCTAAAGGTGCTGATCCGAATATAAGTGAATCGTATGCTGATTTCAATTTAAATGACTACTCTCCAGATCTTATGTTTGGAAAGATGATTGAGTTTATTGATGATACTCCTAGGGATTCTCCATTTTTTATGTATTGGGCTTCGCCTATTCCACACGTGCCATTACAAGCACCTCAAAGGTGGGTTGATTATTATCGAAAGAAGTTTGGGGATGAGAAACCTTATCTTGGGACAAGTGGATATTTTCCTGTTCAATACCCGAAAGCAACTTATGCTGCGATGATAAGTTATTTGGATGAAAGAGTTGGACAGTTGATAGACCACTTAAAAAAGACTGGAAGGTATGAGAATACATTAATCGTCTTTGCATCAGATAATGGTGCAACATTTAATGGAGGAACGGAGTCTAAATGGTTTGATAGTAATGGTCCTTTTAAAAATGAGTATGGTTGGGGTAAATGTTTTGTTCATGAAGGAGGGATTAGAGTTCCAATGATTGCTTCATGGCCAAGTAAGATTAAAACGAATCAGATTTCTGATCATATTTCATCTTTCTATGATGTTTTCCCAACGATTTGCGATATCACTAGGCTTGATTATGATCGTTCTGAACTTGATGGAATATCATTCTACCCCACTCTTATGGGAGATAATCAAAATCAGAAGGAGCATGAATATCTTTACTGGGAATTTCCTGAGTTGAAGGGAGAGCAGGCAGTTAGAAAAGGAAATTGGAAAGCGATACGAAAAAATATTAAAGCGGGGAATATGAAAATAGAGCTATATGATCTATCTAAAGATATTCAGGAGCTTCACGATGTTGCAGATAAATATCCAGAGATAACAAAAGAGATGGCACAGATTATGAAAGAGTCACATGAAACTCCCGTGAACAAGAGTTTTGTGTTAAAGGCACTTGAACAGTAGTCTTTGGTATGTATGGTGAAATAAGTAGTTGAATCGTTGACTGGGATATCGATAATGCTTTAGATGAGGGATCTTTACTATTAATCTCTTTCATTTCATCAAATAAAAAAACTCAATGTAAGCCTATATAGCTTGTATTGAGTTTTTTTTTATTCTTAATATAAGAGATTCTTAGAATAGCTTTTGATAGTCTGAAGGGACATCTGTATCGATATCAATCGTTTTATTTGTTACAGGATGGATCATCTTAAGCTCCCCAAAATGAAGAGCCATTCTTTTTAGATTATTTCTCTTTGAACCATACAATTTGTCTCCAAGAATAGGAGCATTGAGCTCTTTTGCATGTACTCTAAATTGATGTTTAAATGGTTGTTTAGTCCAAAATTTCATTAGTGTAAAAGCCCCTTTGGCATCTATAACCTCATAGTTTGTTGTCGCCTCTTTACCAAAGGAAATGTCCTGTTTTGATTTGACAATTTTTTGTGGTGTCTCTTTTAAAAATGAGGTTATTTTTCCTTTGTTTTGACTAATCTGTCCTTCTACAATTGCAAAAAAGCCTCTTTTAGGAGGAGTTGTCATCCAACTCTCTTTTATCTGCTCGGCAATAAGCTCATTTTTTGCCCAAACCATAATTCCAGAGATATCTTTATCGATACGGTGGATATTGTAGATCTCATGACGTTTACTTTTGCCTTTCACATAGTACGTAAGTATGGAGAAAACAGAGTCTTTTAATCCATGTCCATATGGCATTGAAGACAAACCAGCAGGTTTATTTATAATCAATAGAGATTTGTCTTCAAAAAGGATTTCAATACCTCTAATACGTTTGTTCTTTACCTTTTTAACAGGAAGAAGTGTAATCACATCTCCATTCTTTATGGCATGGTCATGTTTTGTCGCAACCTCATCATTTACTAATATGACTTGATTATGGAGTAGTTGTTTGATTGAATTTCTACTTCGATCAGGAAATTTAGTTTGTAAAAATTCCATTAAAGAAGTTTCTTCTCCTACTTTATACTCGGTCGTATTACGTTTAGATTTATTGTGAAAATCTGAGTTCTTTTTTTTCATTTTATATTATCCATAAACCCTTTGCAGTAAAAAGGTCATATTTAAGCATTTAAACTTTGATGCCGCAAACTTACAAATCTTTGTCTAAAAAAGGTTTGTAAGTTTGCGTTAATCTTAAGATTTAATTGCAGTATCGTATATTCTTGCTATAGTTTAGTACTGTTTATCGTAGAACGATTTTCTTTTCGTTAGTTTTAGATCTTTAAGCATTGAAGAACTTGCTTGAATGGTAAATGTGTAACTTTGACGATAACCAAAAGGAACCATATCAAATGACATTTGCCAACAATGTAAGTTTCTAAAGATACTAAAGCGAGTAAATGTGAACTCACGTTTTTGAAGATCGTATCCTGAATTGAATGAGAACTTCCATTTCTTTGTTAGGTTAAAGTCCCCATTAAAATTTAGTGTTTGAGAAATACTTGCATCGTTTCTCGGATCGTAATGGGAGTAGTTAAGCGCATAATCAAATGAGAAATTCCAAGGTACGTCAAAATCTGCGTAATTATGCGTCATGTGCATATAGGGATCTTCCACCTGTTTGTCAGAGTCATTATTCTTCTTTGCTTCTCCTTTTTTAGAGTGAAAGTCCATACCGAAAGAGAGGTTTGCGTTTGTTGCTCTAACCAAACGTCCTGTTTCATTGACAAGAAATTTATTAACTCTTGTTCCTGCATTTTTATCAAAGTAGTATGGATCAAGAGTGGTACCGAAATTAATGTTTATTCCAGCTACTTTGGTTCTACCTCTCACTTGAATTGGTGAAAGATTCAATGAATCAGCCATTAAATTATAGCTTGTGTTAAACGAGAGTTGATCTAAAAGAGGGATCTTCTTATACGGTTCATTCGAAGTTGTGTCTTTGGTGTTAAGTACTTTCATCTCTATGTTGTTGTCCAGTGAGAATGAAATAGTTCCCGATTTACCTGATCCAGCATATCCATAAATACCATCACTATGGTATGAATATTTTACCTCTTTCCCATTTTTGTCAATATAGCTACCATACATTCCATATTTAGGGTCACTAAAATCAGGACGGTAACTTAAGCTGATTGACGGTCGCATTACATGTCGAATTCCTTTAATTTTAGAATTTTTGCTAATTGGTTGGTACATACCATAAAGAGTCGTACTTGTTCCAATGCTAAAAGAGTAGTCAAAATCTCTAGTAAACCCAGGAATTGTATCTTTTCCAACCTTTCCGTCTGACATCCTATATTGTTCTGAGGAATAGGTATACCATCTTTCGTTATATGAGAAACTTGGCGTAGCGGTGATATATTTTAAGAATCGAACACTTGTAGAAATAGGAATACTATGCTTTACACCGTTTCTCCAATCTTTACTGAGAGATGAGCTCATTAGTTGATCCTGTTTGGTGTTGATGCTATTGGCCATTGTCAAAGAGTAACTTAATGAAAGGTTGTCATACCATTTTGCTCCACCAACCATATTTTCACGTTTAAAAGGACGTACTCTTGACATGTTAAAAGAGATGTTTGGTAATGTCAAGTTTATTGTACTATCACTCGTGTTTTGTGATGCATTCAAGGTTGATGTGAAACTAAATGGAGTTCCAGGCCAGTTTTTAGAGTATGATATACTAGAGTTTTGTGTACTAGAAAGGTAGTCGTTATAGTTTGTTGCATTATCTTGATTAAAAGATTGAGATGAAAGATTTACCGAAGCACTAAAATTTTGCGTAGGGTTAGCTTTTGAATCTTGACTGTGATTCCATCTTACACTAAACTGATTTTGTTTTCGATAAGCTAGCTTTCCAGTTGTTATTCCTTTTTCTCCAAAAATATTGCTATAGTATTGAAGGTTGAAATTGCCATTAAATTTATATCTTTTTTTATAAGATGATTTTCCCTTGATACCCCATGATCCGTTAGAGTATATATCCGTTAGAGCTTGGAAGTCGAAATATGGGCTTGCTGCCCAATAATATCCTAGATCACGTAAAAAGAATCCTCTGTTTTGCTCTTCACCATAGGATGGGATTAAAATACCTGAAGAATACTTCTTTTGGTTTGGAAAATATCCAAATGGGATAAATAGGAATTTTAATGATACATCTTCTATGACCAAATAAGCAGGTCCCGAGATAATTTTTTTATTCTTAATGACTTTTGCTTTAGTTAATTGAAGATAAAAGTGGGGATGGTCGATGTGATCGCATGTTGAGTATCTTCCATTAACCATACAAAAAACAGAATCATTAAGCATTTTTGTTTTTCCTCCTTTTACTGTTCCTCCCTCTTGTTCTGTTACCACGCCCGAGACAATCCCTTTTTTTGTTTTAAAATTATAACGTATGGTTTCTGCATCAAATTCATCACTACCTTGTTTGAAAATAGGTTTTCCAATAATAGTTCCTGTAGAATCAGGCATCCCTTTTGCAAATATTTCAGAACTATCCATGGTCATCTCAATGTAAGCAGCTTTTAAAGAGAGGTCTTTGTAAATCACAGATGCGTCTCCATAATAGACTGTTTTCCCTTTACGAGGCATAACGACAATGGAATCTTTTCCCGTTGATATGATTTGTGCATCAATGGTGTTTGACTTTTTTGCAATGGAATCGTTTCGTGTAGTGTCTTGTTTGATTTTTAGAGAATCTTGTACTACATATATAGAGTCTTGAATTACGAATGAGTAATTGATGTGGCTTTCAAGTTTTGCTTGGACTAAGGTGTTGATCCATAGAAAGCATAAAATAAAAGATAATATAAAACTATTTTTCTTCAAGATATATTGAATTGTTGTTTGACAAAGTTTATCTGTAGGCCGTATTAATAACTGTACATACCTGCACAGATGAGTGCTCTTGCTGCAAAAATATAAAATCCCTTCATCAAAAGTAGTTTAAAGTTTTTTAATTTAATAGTTATATTTGTCTCGTCTGTTATTATCCTAATTACAATTTATGAAAATCACTGTTTTAAATACGAATGTCTATTTAAATTTAACGAAGATAGGTGTTGTTTTGTTTTTCACTTGTTTCTCAACTTTATCTCTTTTCGCAACAGCTAAAAGATCGGAGTTTGTTTTGGTTATTGATGCAGGTCATGGTGGAAAAGATCCAGGGGCAATACGAAATAAAACATTTGAAAAGGATGTGGTTTTAAATTTGTCCCTAGTTTTGCATAATAGATTAAAAAATTATAAAAACTTGAGAGTTATCATGACTCGAATGGATGATAGATTTGTAGAATTAAATAGGCGTGCAGAGATTGCTAATTCGGCTAAGGCAGATCTCTTTATATCTATACATGCAAACTCATGTCGTAATCCAAAAATTAAAGGGACGGAGATCTACACTTTAGGTGTGGGTGCACTCGATCGAGAGAATGAGGTTGCTAAGAATGAAAATAGTGTAATTTTGCTTGAGGATAATTATGAATCAACGTATGAAAACTTTGACCCATTTTCTCCAGAATCGTATATAATGATGACGATGGTTAAGGATGAAAATTTTCAACAAAGTATATATTTTACCGAGTTGATGAATGAAGAGCTTAATAAACATAAATTGAAAAACAGAGGAGTTAAACAGGCTGGATTTTTGGTTTTAAGAAAGACAGATATGCCAAGTGTATTGATTGAAGTTGGATATCTTAGTAATGCCGAAGAAGCTTTGGAGATGAAGAGTAGTGATTATATTAATCAACGTGCTCAAATCATAACAAAATCAGTTCTTCGATATATTAAGAAGCAAGGAGGAGTAGTCTATAAAACAAAAAATAGTGGTTTTTCGTTAGATAAAGCAAAGAAGTCAATTAAAACTGATGTTTCTCAGATGTCTTATGCGATTCAGGTTGCTGCTTCTGGTCATGCTATTAGTCTTGAGAAGTTTGAAGAATTAACAGGGAATGTCATAGAAATAAAAGAGGGTAAATGGTATCGTTATTATTATGGAAATTTTAAATCATTTGAAATAGCAAAAGATAATTTGAAAAGTGTCAAGCAATTTGTGAATAGTGCTTTTGTGGTTGGTTTGACAAAAAGTGGTAAGAGAAAGATTATCAAATAGTCTTTCATCGTATAATTTGATTAAATAATTTATGATAAAAAATAAGAGAAATATTAGAATTGGGTTGGTCTTTGTTATCACTCTTGTTGTTTTTGTTCTAGGTCTTAATTTTTTGAAGGGTAAAGGGATTTTTTTTGGAGATAATCGTTACCATGCATATTATGAAGATATTAATGGACTTGTTGAAAGTAGTCCGATTCTTTACAAAGGGTTAAAAGTTGGTGTTGTTTCTAAAATTGAAATAGATACTGAAAAGGATCGAATGATTGTTGCTTTGGATGTAAGAGACGATCTTCCTTTAGGTCGTGAGGTGATTGCAAAGATCGTAAGTACAGATTTTTTGGGTTCTAAAGCAGTTCGTCTTGAGAATGTGACTTCTGATCCGAGTGGATCGAATAAAGTCTTAAAAGGAGCAGTAGAGCCTGATTTGGTTTCAGAACTGAATAAACGACTTTCTCCTCTTCAGAAGCACGTAGAGACTTTGGTTCTTGATGCAGATAGTACTATGACGGCTTTAAATAATATTCTTACACCAGAAACCCAACTAGATATTTCGAACTCCATCTCTAATCTTAATAATATTACACGAGATTTATCCGAGGTGTTGAAAGTAAATAAGAATCACTTTAATCATGTTGTTGCAAATTCGGAGGCAATTACAGACTCTATTAAAGGAACTTTACTGAATGTGAACGTGTTGATTCATGAACTACAGTCTGTAGCATCTACTCTAAACAATAGTGGTATTGATTCTCTTGTTTTAGATCTACGTACTATAGCAGGAAAGTTGGCTAAAGGAAAAGGTACTGCGGGCAAACTTCTGAACGAAGAAGGTGTTTATAATGAATTGGAGAAGACGATCAAAGGGGTAAACTCTTTAGTTGAAGACTTTAAGAAATATCCAGAAAGATACGTTCAATTGAGTGCCGTAAGTTTAGGAAGAAAGGTGTTTCTTGTTGATTTGGATAATTTGAAACTGAAATCTGGCATTTCATTAGCTGTTACGATTGAAAATCATTTGGTGAAGGAAGAGAATATGAAGCTTTTGGTAGATTATCGATTGAATAATAAAAAGGATCTATGGATATCAAACTATTTTGATGATTTATCTTATGCTCGAAAAGAATTTGATAAAATAAAAGTATTCTTCCCATCGGCAAATTTAGTTGCTTATAAAGGGAAACGTGAAGTTTCTTTAGATAAAGCGTTTGACTAAAATTAAGATTTGTTTGCTTTAAGTTGAGATTGAATAAAAGTCTCGACTCTGTGGAGCTTTCTATTTACTAATATACTGTATTGTGTTGCAAATCAGTAACTTGTGTAAGTTACTGATTTACAGTCAGATGTAATTAAATAATGAAAACCTAATATTTTGTCTTTTTTTTATAAACAATTAATTTTCGATATTTGTACTCACTGTATGTGTATGACACCTTTTAATTTTTGTTAACTGATTATTGTCTCTAGAATTTTAAGTTTTTTTGGAGATTTATTTTGTGCTTTTTAATATATTAAATGAATAAAGATCACGTAGAAATATGGAGTAAATGTTTGGGGGTAATTCGTGAGAATATACCTGCAATAAGCTATAAGACTTGGTTTGAACCAATTATTCCTATAAAGTTAGAGGGTATGGTTCTTACTATACAAGTTCCTAGTCCATTTTTCTATGAATATTTAGAGGAACAATTTATTGATATTCTTCGAAAGGCATTGAGACTTCACTTAGGTTTTGGTGCAAAATTGGATTATCATGTGAAGATGGATCATGCAAGTCTACAAAGTAAGAATGCAGTAAATTTAAAAGTGGAAGTTCCAACGGCCACTATGCCTACAGCTTCTGTATCAAAGACTTCTACTGTGCATGAAGTTCCTATTAAAAGTAGCGTTGGGTCTCGTGCTCAGCGTATGCAACCTGCTGAGAAAGATCATTCGATAAAAAACCCGTTTGTTATTCCAGGGATTAGAAAGATTCAAATAGACCCACAATTAAATTCGGTGAATAATTTTAAAAATTTTATCGAAGGAGATTGTAATAAATTGGCTAGAAGCGCTGGATTTGCAATTGCAAAGAATCCTGGAGGAACAGCTTTTAATCCATTAGTTATTTATGGTAACTCAGGACTGGGTAAAACTCATGTTGCCCAGGCGGTAGGTAATGAGGTGAAAGTTAATTTTCCTGAGAAAACAGTTCTCTATGTCTCTGCGAATAAATTTATGACTCAATTTTCTGAGGCTACTAAGAATAATAATAGAAATGATTTTTTACATTTCTATCAAATGATTGATGTCTTAATTATTGATGATATACAAGAGCTTGCAGGACGAGAAAAAACGCAGCTTGCGTTTTTTCATATTTTTAATCATCTGCACCAAAATAAGAAACAATTAATTTTGACTTCAGATAAACCTCCAGTTGAATTGAAAGGAATGGAGGAGAGATTATTGACTCGATTTAAATGGGGACTTACTGCTGATATAACGGAGCCTAACTTTGATACTAGAGTGGCAATATTGAAGCAGAAAGCATTAATGAATGGATTGGATCTTGAAGATTCTGTTGTAGAGTATATTGCCAATAATGTAAAAAATAATGTGAGAGAATTAGAAGGGGCAATCATATCTCTTTTAGCTCAGTCGACATTAAATAATAAGAATATTGATGTTAGTTTGGCAAATGATGCAATATCAAAATTGGTTAAACAAGCTAAGAAGGAGTATTCTATTCCAGTGATTACTAAAACGGTTTGTGATTACTTTAAGATGAAACCCGAGCAATTGCAAGCAAAAACAAGAAAGAGAGAAATTGTACAGGCAAGACAGATTGCTATGTATTTTGCAAAGAGTATGACTGATTCTTCTTTGTCGTCCATTGGTGCACAGATCGGTAAAAAAGACCATGCTACAGTGCTTCACGCTTGTAAGGCTATTACTAATTTGCGGGAAACAGATAAGAAATTTCAAAAATATTTATCTGAGATTGAATCTCAGATACGAGTATAGATATATTTAAAGTAGACATAATTTATGTTTGCTTTTTTTTAGGTAAATTTTGATAGAATTAAAAGATACATATAAAACCATTGAAGGAACTGCAGAAGGTTTATTTAAGGATAAAGGGAGTAAGTTTATCGCTTATGCCTATCCTATTTATGATCAATCTGAGGTGAAGCCTATCATTGACGTACTAAAGAAAGAGCATTATAGTGCGCGACACCACTGTTATGCGTATAGATTGGGCGTTGAAGGAGATGAGTTTCGTGCAAATGATGATGGAGAGCCTTCAGGTAGTGCTGGGAAGCCTATCTTGGGTCAGTTATTGTCTAATGAGTTGTCGAATGTATTAGTGGTTGTAGTTCGTTATTTTGGAGGAACATTGTTAGGTGTGCCTGGTTTGATTAATGCCTATAAGAAGAGTACATTGGATGTTATTGATAATGCTCAGGTAATTGAGAAGATCGTTGAGGATCTAATTCAAGTTACTTTTGATTATCTCGTTATGAATGATGTGATGAAGGTGATTAAAGATGAATCTTTAAAACAGATCTCTTCAGAGTATGATTTGATGTGTAGTATTGTTTTACCAATTAGAAAAACGAAAACAAATTCTATTGTTTCACGGTTTAAGAAAATTGATAGTGTAACTGTAGAAAATGTAGGTGTTCTTTAGAGTTTATGAGTGTGATAAATTTAAATATTGATCGAATAGAATATCGAGATTATTTCAATCGAAGAGATAGTCACTTTATTATTTTATATATATACCAATAGTTTCATTACTATTGGTATTTTTTTTGTCCATTAATTCACCTTTTATGACAACTAAGAGTTTAATATCGATTACCGATTTTACAAAAGAAGAGTATCTTAGGATACTAGAACTAGCAGCTGATTTTGAAGCCAATCCTAATCAAGAATTGTTGAAGGGGAAGGTAGTAGCTTCACTTTTTTTTGAACCATCTACTCGTACAAGATTGAGTTTTGAGACTGCAATCAATCGTCTTGGAGGGCGTTTAATCGGATTTACTGATTCTTCATCTTCTAGTGTTTCTAAAGGAGAGACATTGCATGATACCATAAAAATGGTTAGTAGTTATTCCGATTTGATTATTATGCGCCACCCAATTGAAGGAAGTGCTAGATATGCAAGCGAGGTGTCTTCTGTTCCAGTAATTAATGCTGGTGATGGTTCTAATCAACATCCGTCCCAGACATTGTTAGATTTGTACTCTATCCAGAAGACTCAAAAGACATTGGATAATCTTAACTTGTTTTTAGTTGGGGACTTGAAATATGGTCGTACCGTGCATAGTTTGCTTGAAGCCATGTCTCATTTTGATAATCCAATTTTCAATTTTGTAGCACCTAAAGAGCTTTCGATGCCTGAGGTGTATAAGCTTTATCTCAAAGAGAAGAACATACGTTATTTTGAGCATCGAGAATTTACAGATATTATTTCAGAGGCAGATGTAATGTATATGACAAGAGTTCAGAGAGAGCGTTTTCAAGATGTGTTAGAGTATGAGAAGGTGAAAAATGTATATATCCTAAAGAATGAGATGTTGCAGAATACTAAAGATAACTTACGTATTCTACATCCACTTCCTCGTGTAAATGAAATCGCTACAGACGTGGATGCGAATCCAAAGGCTTACTATTTTGATCAAGCCAAGAATGGTGTATATACTCGTATGGCAATAATTTCACATGTTTTAGGTTTAAAGTAATTCGTTATGCAAAAAATATTAAATGTAAGTGCTATAAAGAATGGTACTGTAATTGATCATATCTCTCCAAATGTACTATTTAAAGTTATCGCAATATTAGAACTTGACTTATGTTCTGATATGGTCACAATAGGGAATAATCTAGAGAGCAAACAAGTTCATAAGAAGGGTATTGTTAAGATCGAGAATCGCTTTTTCCATGATAATGAAGTGGATAAAATTGCATTGATTGCCCCTTCTGCTAAACTGAACGTAATTAAGGATTATAAGGTTGTAGAGAAGAGAAATGTGTCTATTCCGACCAAAATTGATGCTATCGCAAAGTGTTTTAATCCAAAATGTATTACTAACTTTGAAGATGTGACAACACATTTTGCAGTAGTATCTACAGAGCCTCTTGCATTAAAGTGTCACTATTGTGAAAAGATTACCTTTGGGGATCAATTAGAACTTAAATAGTATTTACATGGATTTTAATCTTGTACTAGAGAAATTGGAGCTTGGCATTGATGGGAAAGAGAAGTTGGATGCACTGTCTTTTGTTGTAGATGTTTTGAAAGAAGAAGTTTATCATTATGATTGGGTTGGTATTTATGAGCTTGATCTTAATAGAGGTATTCTTGTCTTAGGACCCTATGTAGGGAATAAAACCGATCATTTGGAGATTGCTGTAGGAAATGGTGTTTGTGGACAAGTTGCAGAGAAAAATTCAACAATGATTGTTCAAGATGTTTCAGAGGAGAGTAATTATATCTCTTGTAGTGTAGATGTTCAATCTGAAGTGGTTGTTCCGATCAAAAAATTGGGTAAGTTTGTTGCAGAAATCGATATAGATTCTCGTTCGATTGCTCCATTTACAAATGAAGATCAATGTTTCTTGGAACAAGTTTCAAATTTATTGTCAAAATATTATTAAGTTCGTATGTATAAGGATATTTGAAATAAAATATCCTTATACATCGTCCGTAACTTGCCTATTGTTGGTAGGCACTATGTGTTAATGTTTTTTTTATGAAGAGATACTACTTCTTTCTATTGTTTTTTTTCTTGACTGTTTGTCAGTCTAGTTATGGTCAGTTTTATAGAAAAGCTCACAACTATATTGGTGTAAAAGGGGGTTCTTCAATTTCTTGGATGAAGTTCTACCCGAATACGAACCCATATACTCAATTGCCTACTGATGCTAGTAGTTTTAATGGATATCAGGTTGGATTGGTTTTTCGTAATATGTCTGAAGAGCATGTTGGGATTTTGGCTGAAATAAACTATACGCAGAAAGGATGGCAAGAAAAGGATAGGGTGGGAATTACTTATTCACGTCGACTAAACTACATTGAAGTTCCTGTGATGACTCATATCTCGATAGGGAAGAAAAATTTTAGAGCATTTATCAATATTGGACCATCGGTCTCTTTTCTTTTGTCAGAAGAAGAGAAAAAAGAGGTTACAGTACCAGGTGCCAAACCTCAAAATTATTATGGTGTTCCTTTGGACAAGACTTTTGATTTTGCATTTTGTGGAGGAGCTGGTTTAGAGTATCGTTTTTCTCACCAGGCAATTCTTCTTGAAGGAAGATATACATTAAGTCTTCTAAATGTTTTTGATGATGGTACTATTGGTTATGCATCTTCTAGGAATCAAAATATAGGTATTACATTGTCATGGTTGTATGATTTTCATAAGTAAAGTGTTTTGGTGTTTTCAGTTTTGAAAACACCTATTTCTGTTTATAACAATGTAAACTTTTTATCTTTACATTTATAGGTCGTTTTAGGGTATTTGTTGATTAGTGAATGATTGTGAGTTGACATTATTATTGTCGTGCCTGTTTGATTGATTCTGTTTAATAGTTCTAGTTGAGATGTGGCCGTTTCTGGATCTAGGTTTTGTGTAGGCTCATCTGCTAATATTAGTTTGGGATCATTTATTATAGCTCTTGAGATGGACGCAATATTTTTTTCACCTCCCGATAGTTCGTTAGGGAATTTATTTCTTAATGATTCGATATTGCACCATTCGAGTGTTGTATTGATATGATTTTCTATCGTTTTTTTATCGGTCCAACCAGTTGCTTTTAAAACAAATTCTAAGTTCTGAAATACAGATCTATCCTCTAGAAGGTGAAACTCCTGAAATATCATACCAATTTTTCTTCGGTGTAGATACATCTCTTTTTGCTTAATCAGTCCCACATTTTTATGGTCAAAAAAAATCTGTCCTTTTTTTATAGGAATCGTTCCGTAGATTGATTTTAGGAGTGTTGTTTTTCCTGTTCCAACTTTTCCTATTATATAAACAAAGTCTCCTTGTTTAATACGAAGGTCGATATTTTCAAGTATAACATTGTTTTGTAGTACTAGCGTTGCATCTTTTATATCTAGTAGTATATCCATTTATAAATATGTTATTTTTTTTGATGTTAAATAATTTGTGATTTTTTACCCTAAATAGTTCAAAAATATGCATTTTTGAGAAGATTTTACCCAATTTTATGTTGGGGAATCATGTTTGGACCTATAATAAAATACTAATAGACATAAATCAACATACAAAATGGGCGGATTGAAAAGAACACTATGTTTAATTTTTGGATTTATGTTTTCTGCGTATATCTCTCAAGCACAGATAATTCAGTTGAATGTGTCTGAGAGGTTTGAGAAGGCATTAGAAATGTACAATAGTGGTAATTATGGTAAAGCTTCTATCGAATTTGAAAAGATAATGCATGCCAATACCTTACAAAATAATTATGAAGCAGAGTCTGCTTATTATTATGCTTCATGTTCGTTGCATTTAAATCAGAAACGAGGATATACATTGATGCATAATTTTGTTGATCATTATGCTGGTAGTAAATTGGCTACTTCGGGAAGTTTAGAGCTAGGATCAAAGTATTTTGAAAATGCTTCTTATGATGATGCACTTTTGTATTTGAAAAATGTAGATGAAACCAAATTAGATGAAACCAAATTAGATGAGTTTTATTATAAAAGGGGTTTTTGTTATCTAAATAGATCTGAATATAAACAAGCGAGATCCGATTTGCAAAATGTGGTTTCCAATAGTGATAGGACTCAATCGTCGATGTATGATCATGCTGCCCATTCATATTTGGCTTTTATCTTTTATGAGGAAGGAATGTATGCGAACTCTTTATCGCACTTGTCTGAAATCGAAGATGATCCAGAGTTTAAAGGGTTTGTCGATACATATAAATGTCAGATATTGTTGAAAAAAGGTTCGATTGATCAAGCTTTGACTATGGCTAAGGCTCTGTATAAGGAGTCTGAAGGTGCTTTTAAAGGGGATATGGCTAGACTTATTGGTGAGGCTTATTACTTAAAGTCAGATTATACAGAAGCACTTCCTTATTTTGTTGAATATGATAAATTAGCTACAAGTAAGAATGATCAATCAGATTACTATTATGCTTACTGTCTTTTTCATGCCAAAAAGTATGAAAAAGCCAAAGATATATTCGTGCGTGTTGCGGATAATAAAAGTGCTTTAGGACAGAATAGCTTATACCATGTAGGGGCTTGTTGTGATGAGTTAGGGGATAAGTCTAATGCTCTTAATGCATTATTAAAGGCATCCAAAATGGATTATGACGAAAAGATCTCAGAAGATTCATTTTTTCTAGCGACAAAAATCAGTTACTTACAAAATTGGAATGCAACGAATGATCCTTTGGATATGTTTAGAGATTATGTAAAAAAGTATCCGCTATGTGATCGTAATAGAGAAGCCTACCACTTTTTGGCACTAACATTTAGTAATACTCCAAATCACAAAAAAGCACTAGAGATTATTGAGACACTCCCTTCTATATATCCTGAAATGCAAGTAGCATATGAGATAAATTGCAATCGATTAGCTCTTAACAGTTTTATGCTAGGAGAGTATCGTAATGCGATAGATATGTTTAATAAAGCAGGGAAATACAATTTTAAAAGCGAGAGAGAAGAAGCTACTGCTTATTATTGGAGTGGAGAGAGTTATTATTATCTTAAAGATTATGATAAAGCCTTGACTTATTATAAAAAGTATCAAGCTTCACCAGGTGCATACCTATGTAAACAAGGGACCAAGGTAAGCTATAGTATTGGTTATTGTTATTACATGCAGAAAGATTATAAATCTGCTCAGAAATATTTCGAACGTTTTATTTATGGATATAAGGATTCAAGCAAACCTATTCTAGCAGATAGTTATAATCGTAATGGAGACTGTTTTTATGTGATGAATCAACTTGGTACTGCTTTAGCTCAGTATGATAGGGCATATCATTTAAATTCAAGTAATCCAGATTATTCTCTATTTCAATCTGCAAATATTTATAATATTACCAATAATACAAGCAAAGAGGAGGAGACGCTGCAGAGATTGTTGAAATATTTTCCAAATTCTATTTATGCTGTTTATTCTCATCTTCAGATTGGAAAATCTTTGCGAAATAGAAATGCTATAGATCAGTCTAAAGGTGAGTTTAAAAAGGTAGTAGAGTCAAATGATAGTCAATATGTCCCCGAAGCTCTTCTAGGCTTGTCTGGAATTTATATTAGAGAGCATAACTATTCCGCGGCTTCAGATGCATTAAAGTCTCTTATTGAAAACTATCCCTCTTCGGATAAAAGAGAAAGGGCATTAGCTAAGCTTCGTAGTGTATATGTCAATAATAATGATCCCGATGGGTTTGTCGATTACGTAAAGAAAAATCATATTTCTGTAAGTAAGAGCGATATCGATAGAGATGTTTTGGCTTTCCAAGCAATAGAAAGTCACTACTCTAGAAAGGTTCGATTAAATGAAACTGTTGAGTTTAGTCAGTTTAGTCGATCAAAACCCTTATCGGAAATAGATGCTAAAAGAGAACCAAATGTTCTATTGGCAAGTGGTGCTAAAGACAATGATCTTGTTAGTTATAACCATACGAGTGCATACGAATTATCGCTTAAGAAGTATTTAAACAGTTTCCCTAATGGAAAATATCGACGTGAAATTTGTCGTTATTTAGTTGAGTTCTATGATTCTCTAGGTGATTCGAAAAAATCATATATGTATACAAATATGATCATACGAATGGGACGTGGTCCTTTTTATGCTTCTTCTTTGAAAAATGCAGCTTCTTATCTGATGAAAGAGAAGCGTTATGATGAATCAGTGCTTCAATATCAGCGAATGATGTGGATTGAAGGAGATAAGGAGGCGAACGTTACAGGCTTTATTGGTTATATTAGAGCATCTTTTGCGGCTGCAAAATGGAATAATGTTGTCAAGGGTGCAGAGAAGATTAAAAACTATGGAAACTTGTCTACATCGCTTAAAAATGAAGTTCTATATCTTCAGGGACTTTCTTATTTAAAGATGAGACAAGATGACCTTGCATTAAAATCGATGGAACGAGTTAAGTATATTGACTATAATGATACCTATAGTGTTAATTCTGTATATCGTAGAGGTGTTTTATTGTACCAAAAAGGAGCTTATGATGATTGTATTAATCTTCTATTAAAGGTGTACGGTCCTAAAGTAGGTCCCAATCCAAATGTTCTTGCTCGATACTATATTGTTGCATGTCAAGCAATGATTGCGAAGAATGATAAGCTAAGTGCAAAGGTTTGGTTGAAAGGAATCTTAGATCAGAATCTTAATATTGATGCCAAACATAAGAATGAATTAGAGAAGATATATAATTCCATTATTCAAGAGGAGCAGAAGAGTGCTGCACCAAAGAGTGATTCAACTAAAAAGGAACCTGGGAAAACAGGAACTGTCCATTTTTAATGATTGAGAAAAATGAAAAAAATAACTGTTATAATATTTATAGCTGTCATTTCATTCGGTAATATGATGCAATCTAAGGCCTCATCTATTACCGCAATGCAGGACAGTACAAAAACAAAGATTGGCTTTAATAAGTCTTTTAAATTCGAAAGTGAACGCAAGGTTTACGAGAATGTTCAGAAGATCATGGATGAGCCAGAGCTGGAGAAGCAGGGTAAAAAAGTGGATGTGAAATATGATATGCTAGGACACCCTATTAGTAAGAATATAACACTTGCCAAGATGAAACCTGCTGAGATGGATTTGCCTACTTATGATAGAAAGGGGTATGGTTATTTAAAAGCTGGTTTTGGTACTTATATCTCACCTCTCTTTGAAGCTGTTTATAATAATAAGAACGCTTCAAAATACCTTTTCGGATTTAATGTATTTCATAATTCGCAATTTGGGAATATAAAGTTAGATTCTGGTCAAAAAGTAGGTGCTCCAAGATCTAATACACTCGTAGATCTTTCATCACGTTTCTTCCTTGAGGAATCAGTATTAGGGGTTGATGTGGGGTATGGAAATCATTTTAATAGTTACTATGGTTATGTGGGAGAAGTCCCTTCGGCAATTCTAGATGATTCACAAAATCCATATCATTATGGCGACCGATTTTCACAAAATCATGCTTCTATAGGAGTGACATTTAAAACAGAAAAGCCTGCAGACAAGGTCTCTGTTAATTCTGCTGTAAAATATACATATTTGAAAACAAACTATGATCAAGTGGAAAATAATGTTGTTCTCGACCTTGATCTATTGAAGAAGTTTAATAAGCTCTATGGTGGGGTTGATTTTCAATTTGTCTATGATGGATTGTCTAATAGTAGCCATGCTTTCCCAACTGATTTAGCAAAGGATCTCTTTTTTAGGTTCGTTCCAAATGTGAGTTTTAGAAATGACCTCTTTGTAGGGTCTGTGGGGATTGGTGTTGATGGCTCATTTGACTCTGTTTTTGGGAACAATATATTGGTTTACCCAGAGATTCATGTGGATTATGATGTTCTAAAAGGTTATATGAAACTTTATCTATCCTTGAACGGTGGCATTAAGAATAATAGCTATAGTAAAATGATTTTTGAAAATAGTTATATTAATAATTCACAAAGGGTAATGGATTCTAAAGAAAAGCTGAAAATGTCCTTTGGAATGAAGGGTCTCTTTGCTTCTATTATTAGCTATGATGCTTTTGTGAAATATAAGGTGGTGGGAAATGAGCACTATTGGGGAATGCAAAAGTATGTAGAGGATAATGGTGTTGAGGTATATGATAATAGATTTAATGTATTCTATCAGGATATTAATACTACCACACTTGGTCTAAAACTGAATGCTGTTCTTTCAAAAAAGACTTTCGTATCTGCAGGTTTTCAATATAATAATTACAGTCTCGATAGCGACTCACTTTATTATAAGCCAAAATTTGAATTTGATGTAAATGGACATTTCCAAGTAACTCCTCGTCTCTCTTTAAATTCAAAGGTTAATTTCGTTGGGGAACAAAATGGAATGGTGTATTCTATTAATACTGTTGATAATGGTGTGGGTAAAGAGAATGTTGCTAAGCAGGCAAATAATGCAGTTTTAATAAAATCATATTGGAATATTGGAGTTGGAGCAAAGTATGAGCTCCCATACAACCTGACTGTATATTGTGATTTTGAAAATCTTCTAAATCAGAATTATCAGAAATGGTTAGGTTATAATGAGAATGGTTTTGAATTTAAACTTGGTGCTACATGGAACTTCTAATTAGCTTACTTTAAAAAGGCTGTATCTTTGATTTAAGAGTGCTAAAAATAGAACTATTTTCAGTATATTTGCTGATGTCTTTTTTCATAAATTTGTATAAGGTTCTCCTTTGTCCTCTTTGTATAAATAAATGGGAATGAGATTAATTAGAAAATATTAGAATATTAGATATATGAGTGATTTAGATTACGATAAAATGAATGAAGTCTCTGGCTACTCTGCAGATAGTATCCAGATTCTAGAAGGTCTTGAGGCCGTTCGAAAACGTCCTGCAATGTATATTGGGGATGTAAATGTAAAAGGTCTTCATCATTTGGTATATGAAGTTGTAGATAACTCTATTGATGAGGCTTTAGCTGGATATTGTGACAGTATCACTGTTACAATTAATGAAGATAACTCTATTACAGTTGAGGATAATGGACGTGGTATTCCTACTGAATATCACTCTAAAGAAAAGAAATCAGCTCTTGAAGTTGTAATGACTGTATTGCATGCAGGAGGTAAATTCGATAAAGATTCTTATAAAGTATCTGGTGGTCTTCATGGGGTAGGTGTTTCTTGTGTGAATGCATTGTCTACATACTTAAAAGCTGAGGTTTATCGTGATGGAAAGGTTTGGGAACAAGAGTATTGTTGTGGTAAACCCCAAAATGAGGTTCATATAGTTGGCGAAACAGATAGAACAGGAACAACAATCACTTTTATGCCAGATAATTCTATCTTTACTGTTTCTGTCTATAAATATGAAGTGTTATCTGCGAGGTTGAGAGAGCTAGCTTTCTTGAATGCAGGTATAGATCTTCGATTGATTGATATGCGTTTGGTCGATGACGAGGGAGTTCCTAAATCTGAGACGTTCTTCTCCGATCGAGGTCTTGCTGAATTTGTTGACTACTTGGATGGTCATAGAGATCGAATTATTGAAAACTCAATCCATATAAATACGGAGAAAAATAATATCCCAGTAGAGATTGCTTTGTGTTATAATAGTTCATTTACAGAGAATATTCATTCTTATGTAAATAATATTAATACAATTGAAGGAGGTACTCACCTTACTGGATTCCGTCGTGGACTTACTCGTACTTTAAAAAATTATGCTGACCAAAGTGGAATGCTTAGTAAAATGAAGTTCGATATCAGTGGAGATGATTTCAGAGAAGGGCTAACTGCAGTTGTTTCTGTTAAGGTTGCTGAGCCTCAATTTGAAGGACAAACCAAAACAAAATTAGGTAATTCTGAAGTAAGCTTAAGTGTTGATCAAGCGGTATCGGAAATGGTATCTCTGTATCTTGAAGAGAATCCTAAAGCTGCTAAAATGATCGTTAATAAGGTTATTCTTGCTGCTCAAGCTCGTCATGCTGCACGTAAAGCAAGAGAACTTGTTCAACGTAAAACTGTCTTGTCTGGTGGAGGTCTTCCAGGGAAGTTGGCCGACTGTTCTTCTAAAGATGCTGAGGCTTGTGAGGTATTTCTTGTCGAGGGTGATTCTGCAGGCGGTACTGCAAAACAGGGTAGAGATCGTAAATTTCAGGCCATCTTACCTTTACGAGGAAAGATCTTGAATGTGGAGAAAGCGATGACTCATAAGGTTTTTGAAAGTGAGGAGATCCGTAATATTTATACCGCTCTTGGTGTTCGTGTAGGGACAGTAGATGATGAGAAGGAATTGGATATCTCCAAACTAAGATATCATAAGATTGTAATCATGACCGATGCCGACGTGGATGGTTCTCATATTGCAACACTTATTATGACATTCTTCTTCCGCTATATGCAGGAGTTAATAAAAAATGGGTATCTATATATTGCCACACCACCTCTTTATTTAGTGAGAAAAGGTTCGAAACAAGAGTATTGTTGGACAGACCCTCAGAAAGATCGATTGGTCCAAGAATGGGGGCATGGAAATGAGAGCTCCGTACACGTTCAGCGATATAAGGGTCTTGGTGAAATGAATGCAGAACAATTATGGCATACAACGATGGATCCAGAACAACGTATGTTAAGACAAGTTACGATTGATAGTGCGGCAGAAGCCGATCATACTTTTTCGATGCTGATGGGAGATGAAGTTGCTCCTAGACGTAATTTTATCGAAGAGAATGCTGTTTATGCAAATATCGATGTTTAAAATATATTGAACCGTTCTTAACTTAGAGCGGTTTTTTTTATTAAAGTTTACTAGACTCCGCTTTTTATGATAATAGTAAAAGAGGACTTCTCAGTGAGAGAAATCAACACCTTTGGTATTGATGCAAAAACAAAATTCTTTCTCTCATTTGATGAATTAGATGATGTGGAAGAGGTCAACACTCTATTAAAAGAACAATATTCTGACCTCCCTTTTTTTGTTGTAGGAGGAGGAAGTAATTTATTGTTTACCGATGATTTTAAAGGATTGATTTTGCACCCCTCGATACAGCATATTCGTGTTGTAGAGAAAGATTTACAACATGTATATGTTGAAGCAGGTGCAGGAGTTGATTGGGATGAATTTGTTGGTTATTGTGTACAGCATGGATGGGGAGGTGTTGAGAATTTATCTTTAATACCTGGAGTTGTTGGAGCTGCACCAGTTCAAAATATAGGTGCATATGGAGTCGAAGCTAAGGACTCCATAGAGTCAGTGACTCTATGGAATCTTGAGACTGAAAGTATACAAACATTATCTAACGAATCGTGTCACTTTGGTTATCGTGACTCTATATTCAAAAATGATCTTAAATCGAAGATAATAGTATTAAGTGTTCGTTTTAAACTCACACTTCAAGACCATCTTTTAAAGTTAAATTATGGTGCGTTAAAAGAGCTTCATTTAGGTGTTTCTATTCAAGAAATTAGGCAGAAAGTAATAGATATTAGAGAGAGTAAATTACCTGATCCTAAAGATATAGGGAATGGTGGAAGTTTCTTTAAAAATCCTATTGTAGCTTTAGAGTTCGCACATAAGCTTCAAGCAAATTTTCCAGATCTAGTAACTTATGACTTACCTAATAATACTGTGAAACTTGCAGCAGGTTGGTTAATTGAGTATTGTGGATGGAAAGGTTATCGTGATGGAGCGGTAGGAGTTCATGAGAAACAGTCTCTTGTATTGGTTAATTTTGGTAATGCCAGGGGCAGTGAGATTGTCTCTTTGGCAAAAAAGATAATTCGAGATGTTTACGACTCGTTTGGGGTAACTCTTGAACCAGAAGTAATATACGTTTAATAATAAAGGCAGAGTATTTTCTCTGCCTTTATTATCTAAAAAAAATTCCAACTAATGATGTATTTGTATTTTGGATCCAAATCGAAGTTGGGATCTTGTTCTTTCCAATTGCCGAACCTATGAACTTCATTACATCCCATTTCAAAGTGAGACATTGCAATTCCCATATCTATCATATTTAGATCAATATGTACAATTGAGGACTCTAAAGGTTGTATCTTTTTCATAAAGAAGTGAGCACAATTGTCTTTAAGAATTATTCTCCAAGGCTGAGAATTATCAACAGAAGGTGCCCATCGAACCATTTCAAGAGGTATATATAAGTCGTGAGCTTGAATATCTGTAATTGGTGTATCCATATTATTCTTGAAGAAGAGAGAATCAAAAGGTTTTCTAGTTTTTGATCTCACTAATGAGCAAAGTGCTCTTTCAAGAAGTGATTTGGAATGTGTTTTTCCAATTGGGATAATTGCAGGAATAAATTTCGAATCTGATATATTCAAGGCCTCTTTAAATTCTGAACGA
This sequence comes from Prolixibacteraceae bacterium, assembly GCA_019720755.1. NCBI lineage: Bacteria > Pseudomonadati > Bacteroidota > Bacteroidia > Marinilabiliales > Prolixibacteraceae > Halosquirtibacter > Halosquirtibacter laminarini. The sequence goes on along the minus strand of CP081303.1, from coordinate 2,864,087 downwards.
TTGAAAGAACCTCCCATCCAGCATGTTCCAAGATCCAACTGTATAAATTGAATAATTTTCTTTTGAATAATATATCCATAATCGATCATTCCTTTAGAACTTCTTTCATCTAAGATTCCAACTATACAGTTCCTTATTCCTTTAACAAGACCATAAGTCCCCATATTTCTATTTTGTTTGATATACTCTTGTCTATCGATGAACTTAATAGAAATTGGCGTTTTAAACGGACCAATATTGTCTTTATGAACTATTTGGTGCACATCGTGACAAAGTTTCCCCAACATAGGAGTATTTTCAAAGGTCCTAGTTGATCTTCTTTGTTTAATAAGTTCTAAAAGGCTTCCCATTTCTGATATTCAAAATATTTCGTGTTCTATAATTAATTGAGGGGCTAAATTTCTTAAAAAAAAGGTTATAACAAAAATTTATTTCAAAATACTCAATTTAATATATTTCCTACAGCTTACAGAATATCGTAAAAAGGTGTAGTTGATTACGATAAAAAACTTTAGATGGTGTATTTTGTTATATTATGAAATTGTTTTCGCAATAAAAATAATTTGATGAGATGATTATTTATGACTTTTTTTTCTTTTGTGAAAAGTGGTTGCAGTCTAACTATTTGATTAATTTTGTGTTCAAAAGTAATTTATTATGATTCATTCAATGACAGGCTATGGTAAAGCCGAAAAAGAGATTAGGGCTAGGAAGATAACCATTGAAATAAAGTCTTTAAATAGTAAACAAATGGATATTAATGCTCGAATTCCAAGTCTTTATAAGGCAAAAGATATCGAGGTTCGTAAGTTAATTTCTGAAAAATTAGTTCGTGGGAAAGTTGAATTCAACCTTTTTTATGAAAATCTAGGAGAGGAATCTTCTACTCATATCAATGGGCCTGTACTGAAGAGTTATTATAAGCAGTTAACTCAACTATCTGAGGAGATGGAAGTGCCATTAGATGCGAGTGTAATCAACTCGATTATTCAACTTCCTGATGCTTTAAAAACAGAATACCAGGAGTTAAATGATGCGGAATGGAAAGAGATTGTAAAACTTATTCATGTCGCTTTAGAAGAGATTATCTTATTCCGTCAACAAGAAGGCGTGGCTCTTGATAAAGATATAAGAGAGAACTTATCGTTGATTGAGAATCTTCTTCCTGAAGTAGAAAAATTTGAAACAGAGAGAGTTCAGACTGTTCGTTCTCGTTTAATGGATCACATTGAAGAGCTAACTAAAGTCGATAAATTTGATAGTAATCGTTTCGAGCAGGAGATGATCTATTATATAGAGAAATTTGATATTAACGAAGAGAAGGTGCGACTGATAAACCATTGTGAATACTTTACTAAAACTTTAAAGGTTTCTGGTGCTATTGGCAAGAAGTTAGGTTTTATTTCTCAGGAAATGGGTCGTGAAATAAACACTTTAGGTTCCAAAGCAAATCATGCTGAAATACAGAAGCAAGTGATTATGATGAAGGATTCTTTAGAGAAGATTAAGGAACAAGTATTGAATGTGCTTTAATAATAAATAATCGTGTTGATGAAGAAAGGAAAATTATTTATTTTTTCTGCCCCGTCAGGGTCAGGTAAGACTACAATTGTTAGACATTTATTATCAAAGAAGAGCTCATTAGAATTTTCTGTTTCTGCTACTAGTCGTTCTCCACGACATACAGAAGAAGATGGTGCAGATTATTATTTCCTCTCTACTGATACTTTTAGACAAAAAATTGACGAAGGTGCTTTCTTGGAGTGGGAAGAGGTTTATGAAGGAACTTTCTATGGTACTTTACTTGAAGAAGTAGAGAGAATAAGGGAGAAAGGTAATCATGTTCTCTTTGATGTGGATGTCGTTGGCGGGGTGAATATTAAGAATTATTATGGTGATTCTGCATTATCCATCTTTGTAAAACCTCCTAGTGTCGAGGAATTAGAAAACCGATTACATGCAAGGTCTACAGATTCTAAAGAGGTAATACAAAAGAGAATTGAAAAGGCCGAATATGAGCTTTCTTTTGAAACCAAATTTGATTACGTTCTTATAAACGATCAGATTGACAAGGCTTTTGAAGAAGCGGAAAGTGTGGTCGATAAATTTATAAATAAAAGTAATTAATGCATATAGTTCTTTTTTCAGGAAGTTTTAGTCCATTTCATAATGGACATTTTTCTTTGGTTAAGGAGCTTATAGAGAGAAAAGAGGTGGATCAGGTATGGATATCTGTTACACCTCTTAATCCACACAAAAGCTCTTCCGACTTATGGCCTTTAGACTTTCGTAAACTTTTAGTAAGAGAGGTTTATCGAGATTGTCCGAATGTATTTATTACAGAGATAGAGGAGACTCTTTCTTTTCCATTATACACCTACAACACACTTAAGGCACTACAAGAATCATATACTGAGAACACCTTTTCTCTTCTTGTAGGAGGGGATAATTTTCATAACTTTAATACTTGGTATAATGCAGAGAACCTTCTTCGAGAGTTTACTCTATATATTTTCCCAAGAGAGACTGATATTCAGGGTTCAACAACGTTCATGAAAAATAAAGGAATACATTGGTTAAATGTTTCTACCATTGATATCTCTTCGACAATAATTAGAAAAAAGATAGAGAACGGTGAACAAATAAAGGATTTGGTACCTTCTTGTATTGAACAAAAAATTGTATCTTATATTAAAATATAGTTTTTGCCTGTAATTGTTTCTAAACCTTATAACGCAATGATTCGACACTTCTTACTTGTTTTTATCTTATGTTCGGTATTAATCCCCTGGTCTGTTTATTCTCAGAAAACGGAGAAGAGGCCTAAAGTTGGACTCGTTCTTAGCGGTGGTGGAGCCAAAGGTTTTGCTGAAATAGGTGTACTAAAGGTTTTAGAAGAGAATGATATTCCGATAGATTATATTGCAGGAACTAGTATTGGTGCAATCATTGGTGGTGCCTATGCAATGGGATATAATGCTACTGCACTTGATAGTATCGTACGTACTGCCGATTGGTTAAGCTTAATGAATGATCACGTGAATAGAGAGCATTTCCCAATCTTTGTTAAAGAGGAGGATTCACGTTATTACTTCTCTATACCTATCTCTAAAAAGGGGCTAGAACTACCCAAAGGGATTCTCGATGGACAAAATGTATTAAAGTTTTTCTCTGACCTATGTTTTAAATATGAGGGAGATATTGATTTTGACCAGTTGCCTATTCCTTTTAGATGTGTTGCCTCTGATATTTTAACTGGAGAAGAAGTTGTGATCTCTCATGGGAATCTAAAGAATGCCATTCGTGCAAGTATGGCTATTCCAGGGGTATTTACACCTGTTGATTGGAATGATCATATGCTACTTGATGGGTTGATGGTTAATAATTTCCCTGTAGATGTTTGTCGAGACATGGGGGCAGATGTAATTATTGGTGTGGATATACAGGCTCGTTTATTAAAAAGGGACGAGATTAAGAGTGTATATTCAATCCTTGATAATGCTACAACATGGATGGCCAAGGACACTTATGAATTAAATAAGAATGATTGTGATCTATATTTACGTCCTCCTATCGAAGAGTATGCAGCCATGGATTTCCAACCAGAGCTTGTTGATTCTTTAATACGTATAGGTGAGGATTATGCTAGAAAGATATTACCAAAATTAATTCAGTTTAGAGATTCGTTAGGTCTAAGAGCAGAGAGAAAGAATTTGTCAAAGGTTCTTCCTCGTGGAAAGGATCGCTATTTTATTTCCGGTATTGAGGTCAATGGTGCTGACAAAGTGAACAAACGGGAAGTTTTAGGACGTCTTCAGATTGATGCTGGTGTCGTTTCAAATCTAAATCAAATTCATCGTGGAGTCGATCAAATTTATGGTACGGGATATTATAACCAGGTGACTTATGAGTTGAAAGAAGATGGTTATGGTGGATATATCCTTTCTATAAATGTAGATGAGGCAGATAATGCTTGGCTCAATGTCGGTGCTCACTACAATACAGAGAACAATGCAGGACTGTTAATTAATACGACTGTTTTCGGTAGGTCTACATTTGGTTCGCGTCTATCTTCAGATTTAATTTTATCTCATAGATCTTCATTCAGTTTAAAATATAATATGGATAGAGGACACCATATTGGCCTAGGTTCTAATTTTATGGTAAAAGATGAACGTCTTCCTTTATATGATAGTTATGGAAGAGTCAATGGGGAAATAGATTATATGTATATCACATTTAATGTGGATGCACACTCCATTATTTACGATAGAATGTTGATCGGTTTTGGAGTTGGACAAGATTGGTATAATGTGTCTAATGTTGTAAGTTCGTCGTTGACTGATGACGATGTCTCCGATGAAACCTTTTCAAAAATGTTTGTCTATTTAAAGTATGACTCAAAAGATAGGGCATATTTTGCAAATAATGGTTGGGAAGTCAATGGTAATTTAATGACTTTGGTGAAGGATGTATTTTCAGATAACTCTTTTGCTGATCATTTAATTCTTCAGTTTAATGTAAAGAAATACATCTCATTTTCTGAATACTTTACTTGGATTCCTTATGTCAACTCACGCTTTGTTACTTGGGATGAAATGCCTTGCTATTTAATGACAGCAATAGGTGGAGATACTAGTACTTCGTTACTGTCCAATCAAATTCCGTTCAATGGTTTACGTAATATGCAGATATTGACTAAAAATGGCTTGATCTTTGGCTCTGATTTTAGATTTAAAATATTTAAAGACAACTATATTACTGCATTAATAAATGTTGCATTAAATGTGGAATCGTTTACGAATTCTATGGTTTCTACAGTGGCTAGTGAGGTGGAATATCCACTTTACGGTGCTAGCCTGAAATATTCCTATGATAGCCCCATTGGGCCTGTAGAGCTAAGTGTCGGCTCTTCTAGTCAAAGTAGTCGTGTCAATGCTTTCTTTTCAATTGGCTATTGGTTTTAAAAAAGCAACCTGTTGTAATGCTATGTTAAATAGTTTTTACTTAACTTTAGCAAGGATTGTACAACTATCTATAAATAGCAAATTATTAAATTTAAGAATATAAGATGAGCTTTTTATTCGGATTAAAATATAAATTGGGAATGATCCCAAAGAGCGAGAAGATTACCACTGAATGGAGCAATCTTCTAGAAAAAAAGTACTCTTTAGATTCGTTAGCAAATCATGAGTTGGTTCAAGAGTATCTTAAACTTAAAAATCAATTTGGTGATCTTACTAAACAGAGAGAAAATAAAGAGTGTAAAGATCTACAAAAAGAGATTGAAAAGCTTGAAAAGAAAAGTAAGATAAAAAAGTTTCTCACACTAAACACGGTGAATATTGACAACCAGCCTTTTGAAGTAGTTCACTATATGGAGTTAAAAGCTACTTTAACCCATCTATTGAAAAAGGATAATGAAGAAGATTCAGAGGAGCTAACAACATACCGTAGACTATCAGAAAATGATTTAGTCCTTAAATATGAATCATTGTCGGTAGATGAGTCATTAAATTTCTTCAATTCACACAATCTTTTTATTGATGAAACTTTTGCTTCGCAAAAACATCTTCAAGACAAATGGTCTTTGTCTCCAGATTTTAGTGAAGTGTCTGGTGGAAGTTACTCTCAACTAGATGATTTCCAAGCATACGATGAGAGTGCAGTAGTTTCAGATGGATCCAACTGTATAATCTCTTTGTTGTCGAAAACGGTGGAAGGAAAGGTGTGGTCGTCATCGATGGGCTTTATCCCTCGTAAGTTTCCTTTTGTATCTGGTTTTATGTTGAGTAAATCCTCTATTAAATCGGCTACGTGGTCTTTTGAAGTCGCTGCTAGATTTCAACCACAAAGAGATCTTGTAAATACGATGTTACTAAGAGATAAGGTCGGTGGACAGATTATTGATATCTTTAGAACAGGTAATAAAACCGTTGGATTTGGAATGAATGACAGTAACTCACCTGCTTCGCTATCATCTATTGATTTTACAAAAACGCATGTTTATAAGGTCGAGATAGAATCGAAAAGTATTGTTTGGTATCTTAACAATATTGAGGTTGCTCGTACTTCTGGAAACTTCGGTAAATCTGAATGGGAGATTGCAGCTTTAGTTAGTGCAAAAAGTGAGTCTGTAAAACCTTCTCAAATGAAGATAGAATGGATTCGTGCATTTGAGACTATCTAAGCACTTATTTTAAGAAGATAATATTATAGGGTTGTCAATTGCAAATGACAACCCTATATTTTTTATTCCTCTGTACCTTTTAACCAATCGAGGAATTATTAAAGGTTTATATATATCTACAAAAAGAGGCTCTCTTCATTATAAGAAAGCCTCTTTTTGATTAATCTTTTGTTACTTTTTGCGTTAGTGAATGGAATCCTTCACCAAGAATCTCACTAGCATTCATTATGGTAATAAATGCGTCGGGATCTACACGTTGTATATGTTCTTCTAGAATAGGAACCTCTCTTCTTGAAATGACGGTGAAAATAATCTTTTTCTCTTCGTCGCTATACATCCCTTTTCCGTGTAATAAGGTTCCACCTCTTTCTAGGTCAACGAGAATGTGATTTTTAATCTGATCGTATTCTTTCGAGACTATAATAAGAGCTTTATTGTAATCAACCCCTTCCATGGTAACATCAATGGCTTTACCTGTAATGTAGATTACTAGCCAACTATAAAGAGGAATTTTCCAATCTTCAAAAGCAACCAATGCAATTAAAACGATCATCGAGTCAACCAAGATCATCAGTTTCCCTAATGACCATCCACTATATTTTTGGATTATCATCGCGATAATATCGGAACCTCCAGACGTTGCCTTCGCTTTGAATATAAGCCCTAGTCCAACCCCTATGAGTACTCCACCAAAGATGCAGGATAATAGAACATCATTCACAAGTGGAGCTTCACCGTCTACACGTAACCAAGTTACTCCATCGATTAGAATAGAGCATATTGCAAATCCTAAAATCGTTTTTACTCCGAATCTTGGACCTAAAATCCAAATTCCTGCAATTGTTAAAGGAATATTTAAGATCAATCCTGTTGCTCCAACAGGAAGCCCTTCTGGAAATGCATCAAAGAATCCTTTTGTTATATGGTGAACTACAATAGCAATACCATATACTCCACCTGGGGCTATCTTATGCGGTGTAATGAAAAAATCATAGGCGATAGCCATTAAAAAGCATCCAAGGACAATGAGTCCATAATCTATAAACCACTGTTTAGAGAAAATACGTTGTTTTGGGATAAAACTCATATTCGTTGATTTAAATTGGTTAAAAATGGTACGTTTTTCGCAAATATAGAAAAGTAAATTAGAGGCAAACCAAATATTATTCATAATTGATCACATATTTTAAAATTTCATCATATCAACCTATTCATTGCTATTATTGCAATGAATCCTTTGTTCAGTTATGTTAGTTATTCGTTTACAGATGCTTGATTGGCTTTTTGTATGACTTATAAGTATTATCGATGTGCCTATAAATTATATCGAATAGGATTCTTTGGCTCAAGGCCTTCTTCTACCCTATATTTGTCTTAGTAACAAACGAAAAAGTCAATCATTAAAAAATTATATATTATGCAAGTATTAGTAGGTAAAAAAGCACCACAGTTTAGCGCAGCAGCAGTAGTAGATGGAAATCAGATAGTTGAAGGGTATTCGTTGGACCAATTTGTCGGAAAAAAAGAAGTGGTGTTCTTCTTTTATCCTTTAGATTTTACATTTGTTTGTCCTACTGAGCTTATTGCATTTCAAAACAAACTTGCAGAGTTCGAGAAACGTGGAGTAGCAGTTGTTGGATGTTCTATTGATTCAGAATTTTCTCATTTCGCATGGTTGCAAACAGAAAAAAATAAAGGAGGTATCCAAGGGGTTACATATCCTATTGTAGCTGATGTCTCTAAATCTATTGCTAAAAATTACGGCGTTCTTGCTGGGGAAGAGGTGATCGACGATGTTACAGGTCAAGTATCTTTTAATGGTGCTGCAGTAGCTTACAGAGGTCTTTTTCTAATCGATAAAGCAGGAGTTGTACGTCACCAAGTTATTAACGACCTTCCTCTAGGACGTAGTGTAGATGAGGCTTTGCGTATGGTTGATGCACTTCAACATTTTGAGAAGTATGGTGAAGTATGTCCAGCAAACTGGAAAGAGGGAGATGATGCAATGCAAGCAACTCAAGAGGGTGTAGCTGAGTATTTATCTAAGTAATTTTGATTTGATGTAGAACATTATTTTGTCTACATTGTTTTGATAATTGAAATGTGGTAACTTAAAAATAACTTGTTATGAAGATTAATAGATATGAAGATATTTCTCAAATAGAGAGAGAAGCAAAAAAAGATTATATCGATCGTCACTCTGCTTTTGTACATGTTGATGGCCCTGCTAAAAAGGGGGAAAAATATAAAGTGAAAGTGAAGGTTGGTGAAGAGTATCTTCATCCTGATGATTTTGATCACTATATCTCTTGGGTACAACTATGGGATGGTGAAAGAATGTTAGCGAAAGCTGAATTTATGGCTGGTGCACTAGGAAGTGCTGCAGGTCAAACAGAAATTGATTTCTATGTAGTTCCTACTAAATCAACTATGAAGTTAATGGCTCATGCATACTGCACTAAGCACGGTCTTTGGGAGAGTGATGAGGTTGTTGTTGAGGTTGTTGACTAATATCATTCTTTTTAAGGAAGAGTCCTATATCCAGTTTTAGGTATAGGACTTTTTTTATTTTTAGACTAGTTGTGAAATGTGTATATAGAAGATAAAAAGGTGTAAATCTTTTATTTCTTGAGCTATTTATACTTTCTTTGTCCTATTGTTTTAAATCATTAAAGAGAAATACTATGAGTATTGCAAAAGATAAAAAGGTTACTCTAATCTATGATCTACGTATTGATTCATTTGATTCAGAGATTTACGAGTCTGCAACATTAGAGAACCCTCTTCAATTCATCTATGGTACAAATCAGATGCTTCCTGCATTTGAGAAAGCGATTGATGGACTTACTGAAGGTGCAGAGTTCAAAATCAACTTGTCTCAAGAAGATGCTTATGGAGAAGTTAACGAAGAAGCTGTCATCAATCTTCCTAAATCTGTTTTTGTAACAGAAGGTAAATTTGACGAGGAGCGTATTAAAGTTGGAGAAATGATTCCAATGATGACTTCTGATGGTCGTCGCATGACAGGTGTAGTTCTTGAAGTACAAGATGAAGAGGTGAAAATGGATTTCAACCATCCTCTAGCTGGAGAAGAGCTTTTCTTCGTAGGTAAAATAGTTTCTGTTGAGGAGCCTACTGTCGAAGAACTTGAAGCTGTTTACAATCCTGGTGGTGGATGTGGATGTGGTTCATCTTCTGAAGGCTGTGGGTCAGGCTGTGGAGATAATGAAGGTGGCTGTGGATCAGGCTGTGGATGCTAATTCATAAATCATTATAATCTCACTCAAAAGGGATAAGTTTTCATGACTTATCCCTTTTTCTTTGTCTTGATGATTGACTCTTTGGGCTTTGTCTTAATTTGTAACACACTGATAAGTCAAATGGTATTAATATTTTGTTGCCAGTTGTGGTTTTGAGATAAATTTATTTGTTGTGATCTTGTATCTCTGTTTTATATCTTTTAAAATATTACATAGATGGGTACAAAAAAGGGTAGCCATTTATTGGCCACCCTTATCAAATACAATTTAGGTTTTTGTTTTTTGGAATCAATATCCTATGAATTATTTAGTAATAAACTGCTCTTCTAGTTTTTTACGTGATAAGAATATTCTACTTTTTACAGTTCCCATTGGAAGCCCTAAAATATCACATATTTCTGTGTACTTGTACCCTTTCTGAAAAAGTATAAATGGAGTCTTGATATTTTCTGGCAATTTATCGATTGCTCTATGAATCTCATTAATCTCCTGTTGTGCATCAGGTGCTACAAAAACACGATTACTAGCAATCGAAAGAAGATATTCATTGGTGTTACTCTCAAGACTCGTTTTATTTCTTTGCTTTTTTCTATAATCATTAATGAATGTATTTTTCATTATTGTATAGACCCAAGCTTTAAAATTAGTATCCTCTCGAAATTTGTTCTGATAATTTAATGCTTTAAGAAATGTCTCCTGTACCAAATCAGATGCCGCATCTTGGTTTGTTGTAAGACTCAGCGCATAGAAATAAAGTCTCTCTTCTAAACTGACCAATGATTTTTGAAACTGAAGTTTTGTCATAATCTCGAGGTTTTGGGTTAATATCTTATGTTTTTCACTTATATAAATATATGAAAAATAAATAAGGATAAAAAGGTCTTTTGTGTAATTTAACAATTGTAGGTAATAATTTAATGTTAATCAATCATAATATATTAAAGATTGTTAGATGCAAGGCTGAAAATATTTGTATTTATTCCATTTGTGCCTTATTTAATAACTCTGTATCTCAATTGATTAAATATTTTTAAGGTGTTCTTTTAGTCTACTATAGTTGTTATTATTGATGGTCAACTTTTACATGCATAGTAAACTCTATTTTTCATTTGTATCGTACATAAAAAACTTTTTAGGAGTATATTGGTGATAGTATTATCCTTTTGTTTAAGTTTTATATTACGCTATAGTTCATATTTTCAGGGTTTTGTGATGTTGTGTTGGTGTTACATAAAAAGTAGTGTAATTAATATGTAAAGGATAAATAATTATATTGGACCTTTATTGGTCTCTTTTTGTAAAGTGGTTGGTTCTCACTATTTTTGCAGCGATAATAAGCTTATAATATGACAGATCATAATTTAGATACCATACTTGCCATCTCTTATCTTGGCAATATCCACCATTATTTTTATCGAATGAAACATGGAAATACGATTTATGATGATACCGAGAGGTATCAAAAGCAGACATTTAGAAATCGATGTCAGATTCTAAGTGCCAATGGAGTACAGAGTCTTACAATCCCTGTCGTTGCCAAGAATAAAACAATCATTAGAGATGTGAAGATTTCTTATGGTATTGATTGGCAAAAGCAACATTGGGGTGCTCTGTTATCTTCTTATAATCACTCTCCATATTTTGAATATTATAGAGACTATTTTGAACCATTTTATACCAATCACTATGAGTATCTTTGGGACTTTAATATGGAGTTGGAATCGGTGGTATTAGACCTATTAGATGTTTCGGTTGTACATCTATTGAAAAACCAAATTGATCCAGTACTTGCAGTAGAAGATAAGCGACTATTCATTACACCCAAAAAGCCACTAGATGATCCCCATTTTATTTCAAAGCCTTATAGGCAAATGATTTTTGCTAAAGAGGGGTTTGTCCCAAATTTGTCGATTGTAGATCTACTATTTAACCAAGGTACAGAATCTTATCTTTATCTTTAGGACATATAAAAAGAGGATATTTCATATGAAATATCCTCTTTTTATTAAAAATATGTAATGGATTGATTATCGCATATCAATCACATCTACTTCTGGATATTTAGAAGTATCAAACTTAAAGTATGTATCTTCAAATGTTTTATTTGTCACCATCTTCTCAATAGAGATTGTGTAAACATTTCCGTCCATCGCATAAGTGATCGCTTTCTTTAGTCTATTATCAGAGGTGATATATACAATAATTTTCTCAAAATTATCCTGCTCTTCAGGAACTAATTGAATTTCATACTCTTTTAAATTCCCTTTGTTCACAGTATTGAGAAGGGTAACTTTCATTCCCTCTTCGTACATGTTAAACATTTTAGAAGGATCTACCGAACCCTCTTCTCCTGCTCCGACATTGGTAATATTAACTTCGTTGGTACTTGGCATAAAAGAGTAGCTAGTCTTTCCATCAGAATAGATCTGAATCCCAAGCATGTCAAGTCTGTATTTTTCATTTTTGATAACCAATTTACCAGAATTTGTATCACTAATCTCTGCCTCTTTATTCTCTAAAGTAAAATCAAAAGTTGTTTCTATGGATGGATATGATTTTAGCGTCTTGGTAAAATTATCAATAATACTCTTACCATCTGTCTGTGCAAAAAGGGAAGATGATGTTAAAAGTATTGAAAGAATTATAAATGCTTTTTTCATGTCTTATATAATATAAATATCGTGCCACAATATAGTTAACATTTAGAGAGATTGCAATAACATTTCAAGGTTTGTTTCGTCCGGAATAAGTACTTTGCGAGCTTTAGAACCTTCATTAGGTCCTACGACTCCAGAATACTCTAACTGATCCATAATCCTTCCTGCACGATTATATCCAATAGAGAACTTACGTTGAATGGCCGAAGTCGAACCAACTTGATTCATTACCATTAAACGGGCTGCTTCCTCAAAAAGTTCATCTCTATTTTCTAAGTCTGCATCGTCACTCATTTGAGACGATTCATCTTTATATTCTGGAAGAAGGAATGCAGTTGGATAGCTACGTTGTTGTCCGATAAATTCAACCAACTCTTCTACCTCAGGAGTGTCAATAAATGCACATTGAACTCGGGTCATCTCACTACCTGTTTGAATTAGCATATCTCCTTTACCAATCAATTGGTTTGCTCCAGGAGAATCAAGAATTGTTCGACTATCAATCATGGAAGCCACTTTAAATGCAACACGTGCTGGGAAGTTTGCCTTAATAGGGCCAGTGATAATATTCGCCGATGGTCTTTGTGTGGCAATGATCATATGGATACCTACTGCACGAGCTAATTGTGCAATACGTGCAATTGGGGATTCAATCTCTTTCCCTGCAGTCATGATAAGATCTGCAAATTCATCTACAATCACGACAATATAAGGGAGGAATTGATGTCCTTTTTCTGGGTTCAACTTTCTCTCAATAAACTTCTTATTGTACTCTTTTATATTTCTGGCATGTGCATTTTTCAAAAGATCGTAACGATTGTCCATCTCAATACATACTGAATTCAAGGTGTTTTTTACCTTTTGGACATCCGTAATAATTGGCTCCTCTTCATCCTCCATCTTCGCAAGGAAATGGTTCTCAATCACTGAATAAAGACTCAATTCGACTTTTTTAGGATCGACAAAAACAAATTTCAATTGAGATGGATGTTTTTTATAAAGAAGTGATGTAATCATCGCATTAAGTCCAACGGATTTACCTTGACCAGTAGCTCCTGCAACAAGAATGTGAGGCATCTTTACCAGATCCACCATGTAGACCTCATTTGAAATTGTTTTCCCAAATGCTATTGGCAGCTCATAATCAGATTCAGAGAATTTCTTCGATCCAATAATCTCCCTCATTGAGACTATCTTTGCTTTTTGGTTCGGAACCTCAATACCAATTGTCCCTTTTCCAGGAATGGGAGCTATAATTCTAATTCCCAATGCGGCAAGGCTAAGGGCAATATCATTTTCGAGATTTTTGATCTTATTTATACGAACCCCTGGAGCAGGAATGATTTCATATAGCGTAATGGTTGGACCTGTCGTTGCTTTTATACTACGTATCTCGATATTGTAGTTACGTAGTGTCTCTACAATCCTCTCCTTATTCTCTTGTAGCTCTTCGTTTGTAACGATGTTCGACTGCGTATCAAATTGACGAAGAAGATCTAATCCAGGGAATTTATACGAAGAGAGTTCCAATGTAGGATCGTAATCCTCTAGTTCATCGCGTTCGAGTGTCTGAACCTGTTCTTCGTGAACCACCTCTGCTACCTCTAAATTTAATTTTGGTTGAACCACCTCGCCTGGTGAAGGAGTTGGCGAGACAAGATCATTTGCACTACTTATATCAGGAATGGATATTTCTGACTCTCTTAGGCTTGATTCAATTGGAATAGGCTCGTTTTGGCTGACAGGAAAGGAGTGCTCTTGCTCTTTGATCATTTCTTGAGTGACCTCTTCCTTCTCTACAAAATTGTTTTCTGTATTATCATGCTCTTCTGCCAATGTTGCTTCATTATTGGAAACCACATTTGCTAGATCGGTTTTAATCTTCTTCTTAAAGCTAAGAGATTTAAAGAAATCAATCACCTTCTTATTCCCAAAGGATACAAAATCTATTGATTTCTCCATAAATCCTTTTAAATGATCCGGGAACTTCTCAAACTCATAGATCATATAGATAATTGCGGATAGGGTAAGAATCAAAAATGTTCCTAATTTACCTACAGCAGTATTTAGCCATTGGCTATAGTATAATCCATATGCTCCTCCTGGAAAGAAGTTTGAGTTCTCGTAGAAGGAGACAAAAAGGTAACCGAGTGTTACACTTGTCCACATCATGACAACGAATAGCTTAATGGTACGAATAAGAAAACGTTTCTTTCCTCCAAGAGCTAAAAAACCTAGTAAAACAAAAAAGTAAACAAAACCAAACGAAGCTATTCCAAGGTATCTATTAATTAGGAAGTCCCCTAGATAGATCCCCGATTTCCCTCCAATATTGTGAATTGAATTGGTTGGATCTGATAAAATATTTTGGACTGTAACATGTAGTGCACTTTGATCTGATTTTCCAAGTATAAAGAACAGAACTAAAGAGATTAAAAGATAAAGTGCAAATGCAAAACAGAGAAGTGCTAAGATTAGCTTTACTCTACCTCCAGGTTTTAGGTTCTTAAGTCTAGAAAATATATTACCTATTTTATTACTTTTTTTATTCGTCATTCCTTATTCAAAAAATATGATGAAAAATGTTATTCGTTATTACAAATTTAATCTTTTGTATGGTACTAGTTTTATAGTTAAAGAAGAATTTCTCTTAAAAAGTGACCTATCTGTCTATTTATGTGAAACAATTCGGAAATAATATGACTTTTATTCGTTAGAACAATGTTCTTTAGCAGTAGTCAAGTCATTGGTTAATAGATGCTAAATGCTTTATTTTAGTTCTATTAATTGTTACCAATGATTCCTTAAATATTTGTAATTATGACAAAACTTGCAGTGATAGCCCTTGGTGGTAACGCTCTTTTGCGTTCAAACCAAGAGGGGAATATGGATCAGCAGAATAAAAATACAATGGATACTCTAGAAAATATTGTATTTTTATTAAAACAGAATTATAACCTAATCATCACGCACGGCAATGGGCCACAAGTTGGAAATATCCTTCTTAGAAACGAAGCAGGTACGAAGGAGTATGGCATTCCATCGATGCCTTTAGATGTGTGTGTTGCTGATTCCCAAGGAGGAATTGGATATACCATTGAACGAAATCTTCGTAATATGTTGAAAAAATATCATATTCAACGCGAAGTCATAACGATGTCGTCAATGGTAGAGGTAGACCCTGATGATCCAGCATTTACAAATTGGACCAAACGAGTAGGACCAACATACAATCAAGAGCAAAAAGATGATCTTGAGTCGAAGAACGGATGGCAATTCAAATCTTCGTCTAAGAAAGAGGGATCTTATAGAAGAGTTGTTCCATCTCCGACTCCTATCTCAGTAATGAATTCCGATTGGATTAAAGAGCTTTGTGATAGAGGAGTTATTGTTATTGCCAGTGGTGGGGGAGGTATTCCTGTTTACTATGATCAAATAAACAATCTAGTACCTGTAGAAGGTGTGATTGATAAAGACATGGCATCTTCTGTTCTTGCAGCTAGTGTTCATGCCGATGAATTCTATATCTTAACTGATGTTCCATATTTATATTCAAGTTATGGTACAGAGAACCAAAAGGTTCTGGAGTTTCTTGATTATAACGATGCCGTAGAATATGGCCATCAAGGAGCTTTTGGTGAAGGTACTATGCAACCGAAAGTAAATGCTTGTCTTGATTTTGTGAAAAATGGTGGTGAGAAAGCCATTATTACCGAAGCAACGAAATTGCAAGACAAGAGCTATGGAACTAAAATCACGCTTCACTATGAAGAAGCAAATCAAGCATAAAACCGATAAACTTTAATATTATGGCATTTAATCTAAAAAACAGAAGCTTCTTAACTCTCCTTGACTACTCTCCAAAGGAGATTAAATATCTGCTCGATTTAGCTGCAGATCTTAAGCGTGCCAAAATTGGTGGATATGAGCAGCCTACCATGAAAGGTAAAAATATTGCACTAATCTTTGAAAAGTCCTCTACTCGTACACGCTGTGCTTTCGAAGTTGCTGCATATGATCAAGGAGCTCAAGTTACCTATTTAGGCCCTTCTGGATCTCAAATTGGTGTCAAAGAGTCGATGAAAGACACTGCTCGTGTTTTAGGCCGTATGTATGATGGTATTGAGTATCGTGGCTATGGACAACAAATTGTAAATGAGCTTGCTGAGTTTGCAGGTGTGCCTGTTTGGAACGGTCTTACCAATGAGTTTCACCCAACACAAATATTGGCTGACTTCTTAACTATGATGGAGCATACCTCTAAAGACCTTAAGGATGTTAAGTTTGCATATCTTGGAGATGCTCGTAACAACATGGGCAACTCTCTAATGGTTGGGGCTGCAAAACTAGGTATGGACTTTAGAGCCGCAGCTCCAGTTCAATGTCAGCCTAAGCAGAAGTTACAAGATCGCTGTCAAGAGATTGCTTCGAAAACAGGGGCTAAAATTACCATTACAGATTCGGTAGCTGAAGCAGTGAAAGATTGTGATTTTATCTATACTGATGTATGGGTTTCTATGGGTGAGCCTGATGAAGTATGGGCAGAAAGAATTGAACTATTGAAACCTTATCAGGTAAACAAAGAGGTGATGGTGATGACAGGAAACGAGGATGTTAAGTTCTTACATTGTCTGCCTTCGTTCCATAACAACGAGACACAAGTAGGTCAAGATATTAATAAAAAGTTTGGTCTTACAGCAATGGAAGTTACTGATGAAGTGTTTGAAAGTGATGCTTCTATCGTGTTCGACGAAGCAGAAAATCGTATGCATACCATCAAGGCAGTGATGGTTGCAACGTTAGGTTTGTAATAAGTCCTAGGATTTCCATCTTCTTTTTGGATGGAAATCCTTTTTTTTTAGTGCTTATTACTACGATCCATTTCACGTTTGGCATCTTTCAGCCTTAGTGTCTCTCTCTTGTCGTAAGTCTTCTTACCTTTTGCCAAACCAATCTCCATCTTCGCAAAACCTCTATCATTAATAAAAAGGCGTAGTGGGATAATAGTCAATCCTGTCTCTTTAATTTTCCTTTCCCATTTGCGTATCTCTTTCTTTTGCAGAAGGAGTTTTCGTTCTCTCTTCGCGATATGGTTATAGTGGGTTCCATAATCATATTCGGAAATAGAAAGATTACGAACATATAGTTCTGATCTCTCAAAATAACAAAATGAGTCTGATAAGTTTGCTTTCCCGAGACGGATAGATTTGATCTCTGTTCCTACCAAACTTATTCCGGCAACCATTCGTTCGATGATTTCATAATCGAATGTGGCACGTTTATTTTTTATATTTACAGTCTTCTGAATTTTCATGATCTAAAAAGAAATGTTAATCGCTTTTATCTCTTCCCTATTTTAATACAATGATCCTTAAAAGGAGTGAGGTTCCAAGATAAAAGCACAAATATAGTAAAACCGTTGCAATAGTAAGTCGAATCGCGTTTTCTCTTGTATGCTCTTTTTTAGCACTTATTAAGTGATAGAGTACATAAATACCATAAGGTGCAAAAATCCACAATATATATAACCAAGGAATGATCGTGGTGATGATTAATACGATCCATACTGGTAAATACGCGTATAAACTATGTGAAAAAATATCTTTTTGTGGAAGATTGCTATGGGTTACCCCCTTCGCTTTATAGGTTGTCCAAGAACCGAGCCATAGGGTTGTGTATAATATAATAGGCTTGGTAATAATGAGATATAGGCTGTTGGTTCGAACAGGAGTATCTAATATTATGTGAAAAAAATGTTCTATTAAAATTGTCAATACATATCCTATTATCATAATGCCTAACAGTATTTGGCTATTACGATATTGGATACATGGTTCAACTTTAGCAATCTTTTTCTTATCTACACTAAGAATATTCTGAACGATGTGGAGTGTGGTGGTGATCTGTTTTCTTGTCATTTATTGTGGTTTTCTCTTCTTGTATTAAAAATAGTGATATTTTTGTAATTCAATTACAATCGATGCTTTAATATTTAGAAAACATGTACAAGGATAGATATGATATGATTACAGTTCTAGGGGCTACTGCTACTGGAAAAACGTCCCTAGGTACTCTAGTTGCTCATAAACTTAATGGAGAGGTGATCTCTGCAGATTCTCGTCAAGTTTACCGAGGGATGGATATTGGAACTGGGAAAGATTTAGAAGATTATACCGTGGATGGGGTCGAGGTTCCATATCATTTGATTGATATCCTTGATGCTGGAGAGCAATATAATGTTTTTGAATATCAGAAAGATTTTAAGAGTGTCTATGAGAATATGAGGTCAAACAATATCTTTCCTGTCCTTTGTGGTGGTTCTGGTATGTATATTGAGGCAGTCTTGAAAGGATATCAATTGGCTCAAGTGCCAGTGAATCAAGAATTACGTGACTCTTTACAGGAGATGTCTCTTCAAGAATTAACTGATAGGTTGTCTGCTCTTAAACGTGTTCATAACAATAGCGATATCGAAAATAAGAAGAGAGTAATCCGTGCCATCGAAATAGAAGAGTATACGGTTGAGCACCCCGACTTAGACCTCTCTTTCCCTAAGATCAACAGTCTTATTGTGGGAATAGATTTTTCACGAGAGGAGAGAAGAGAACGCATTACCCAGCGTCTGCATCAACGCCTTGAAGAAGGAATGATCGAAGAGGTGAAAGGTTTGATAGATAGTGGCGTCGCCCCTGAATCGTTGATCTATTACGGTTTAGAGTATAAGTTTATTACAGAATATCTCATTGGTAAAATAACCAGACAACGTCTCGTAGATGGACTTAATGTTGCAATTCATCAGTTTGCTAAACGTCAAATGACATGGTATCGTAGAATGGAAAAGAATGGTTTCGAGATCCATTGGATTGATGGACATTTGCCTTTAGAGCAAAAATGTGATCGTGTTTTATCTTTCTTAAAATAGAATGGAATCTGCTGAAAGTGTTGCTCTTTAAAAGTAGCTCACATTACGATAGTTGTTTTCTTCACTGAAAGACTTTGTAGGAATAAATATGTTACAAGGTCTTTTTTTTATATCTATGAGTCCCCCACGAGAACCCCTTTTATGGAATTATAGGATTATGCGTATTTTGGGACTTTTTAGTCTACAAAACTGAATCTGAATCTTAGTAACAATAACACTTTCTAATAAAGTCATTTTCGCAATAAAAAGATCACACAATTTACATTTAAGCATGTTTATGACCATCGAAATGTTTAGTTCGGAATAGTATTTTACTATTCGAACAAAATTCACCCATAATGATCTAGCTACTGCCCACATTTGATGTTTTATCAATCCTCTATAGACAGTGTTTTTTCCATTACAATGAAAACCTAATTGAAAAATACTCGCTTCTACATTATTCCTTATTTGAAGCTTTTCTATTGGGGTTTCTTTTATTCTTTGCCTTAAAAGACTTTTCTCAACCTCAGTCAATTTAAAATAGCGAAACTTGCCTTCTTCTAAATATATTTTATATCTATCTAACTCATCTTTTCCTTTGTATTTTGTATAATCAACATACCGTTGATGCTTATTATCAAACACTTTTAGAACTTGTGCCTCTAAACTAAACCGAAATCGTCCTTCTTTACCTTGTATGGCATGTAGATATAGGTGTTGGTTGTTTTCTGCACAATATTCTTGATTTTCCTCACTATTATAAGCCCCATCTGCATGAATGTTTATTACATTATATCCCAATACTTCTTGTGTCCTCTCTATTGATCCCTTAAAATGAGCAGTGTCCGAATGAGATACTTTTTCTACTTGTATAGAAGTAATGATATTAGGAAGTCCATTGTCTCCAACTACTTCTGTCAAATTAGCTGAATACCCTTTGCATTTATCACCTGCTTTATTTCTATAATCACAGTCCGTATCAAACGGAGTTTGCATGTTCTTTGCAGATAAATCTTCTCCTTTTATTGGAGTGGTAACTCCCTGATCATCTTTGAAAAACTGCTCTTTAAATAGACGTAATAGATTATCGTAATAACTATTGGCAGGTCCAGTATATTCATTAAGAATATTTGAAATGAGTATCCCAAGATCCACGATCTTTTGTTTAATTGAATCTGTTGAATTGCGATAAACAACCTTATCTCCATCTGTTGAGACCACATCTGAAATATGAGGTTTAAGATCATCAGAGAAATTAAAATTATTGCAACCTTTTGTCAGAAACAAGGACAATGTCTCATGTATTAGACTATATCGAGAAAGCCATTTTATGTTGCTATTCAGCAGTTTGCTATCCATTCTTATAGTATCACTCTTAATGCCAAGTATTTCTATATGAGAAGAAGTGATTTGTGTAAAAACATCTTCAAATAAATCAGATTCATTCTTCTCATTATATTCTTTTACTTGTTGTCTAAACTTATAATAAGTAGATTGTGCAGGAATAGAATCAGAAGCATGTAAAAGTCCTAACGCTGATCGGTAAAGTAGATTGAATTGACAGTTTTCAAACAACATTTCATCACTTATACCAGCACCTTCTTTCAAAATCATCATACCAACAAGAATACGAATAGGATAGTTGGGACATCCATTATCTTGACAATAGATCGGCGCAAAAATATCCTCACTTATCTGATAAACAACGAGCTTTCTAAATTGATTGTGCCAATGATTGTCATCATGATAGATATTTGATGCACGAGATGGTAATCCTTCAATTATTGAGGGACTATCAAACATATCTAGTTGTTTGTTGGCAGGACTACGTTTAAACATTTTGGATTATTATTGTTCTTAATACCATAAATATAACACTTTAATTAACAATATATTATATTAGGCGTAAGGTTTTCGGAGTGGACTCATATCTATAGTTTGTTTGTATTCCACATTGTGTAATAATATTCAACCATAATATCTATGGGTTCTGAACTTTTAGCTTGACAACTTCTTTCAACAGGTATCCGATGACTTTTTAAGAGGTAAATTCCTCCCATTTTGAACCTCTCTTCTCTATACATTGATCCCTATTTCCGTTACCCTTTGGTTAGGGTTTGGTTAGGGTTTGGTTACCCTTTTAGTAACCAAACCCTAACCAAAGAGTAACGGAAGAGTAGTCGAACCCACTATGTGTCCCTTTTTTTTAGAATTGTTGAGACCCTATATTGGATTGGTTTTCTCTCGATTTACTTCCTTAAAAAATTACTTTTTGAGTATTTATATTTAACCTCTTTTTTCTGTTGTAGTCCCACTTTATAGAATAAATCAAAATATGTGATCCTTCTTCTATTTGTATGAAAGAAAAAAGAAAAGGTTACTCATTAAAATGAGTAACCTTACAGCAAACCGTCACCCTCATGAGGCTTATCCCCCGAAAATCCTACATGAAGTTGCGTGCGATTTATTATTATATCGTATAATATACTTTATATTTTTCTAAAATAGTGTAAATCTAGTGTTAAAATTAGATTTTAATTTAAAAATGATTTTGATTTATAAGTATCGAAATAATCTCAAATATTACAGAAAGGATGATATTTATTTTTATAAAACCTTATTGCAGAAATAGTAAACCCATATATATCGGTACTTGTGAGTGTTTTTCCGCCTTTTATTAGATGTTGTTTTTTTTTGTAATGTGTTCACGGTAAATGCTTTAGATAACTCTGTTGGGATAATAATAAGATATGCAATGTCTACTTAAAAGTAAAATGCTTGATTCTTTTTTGACTGTAAAAAGGTAATGAAGAAGCATTCATAATTGATTAAAAGAATTTATTATGATAGAACTCATAAAATCAAACAATGGGACATAACTAGATCATAAAATAGTCGATGATAGGGTATTATAATGATTATAAAGAGAAGGATGAAATTTGAAGATGACAAAAATGAATACGAAATGGCTATTGGTTGAATATGATATTATGTTTTATCCTAGTGGATCCCTTTGGTTATTACGTTTGTCTTTAGAGAACTATTTAAGCTATCTGGAGTAGAAACTATGTATATGTTTTGAGAATAAAAGGTCTTCAATCCTGTAGCGATATAAAATAACTTTACTATTTCATGATACATGTATTGAGTCCTATTGCCATTGGCTTGGATAAGAGTTCCTTAAATTACTACTGAACTGAACAAATCCAATGTATAGGTCGTATACATTGAATTTGATGTTATTGCGACCAACGTCGTGTTTTCTTAATGTTTACAAAATATAGAATCATAGGTTCATTGTCTTCATGTCCGTGTTCTTTTTTATTGGCCCTTACAGTGGTCTTATTTTGAGTCATTTACTTCTCATCTTTAAAATTGATTGATGTATGTGTTCCATCACATAAAGGTTTAATATTCGATGCACCACAGCGACATAATGCATAATGATCTTCTGTGACAAGTACTGTATCCGTGGCTTGATCATCGATTAATTTAACTCCTCCTTGAATATAATAGGGGCCATTCTTCTGTATGATTATTTTTTGTTGTTCAAACCAATTTTTTATCTCTTTATTATCGATGGTTGCAGTTAAAGCACCTGTAGGACATTTCTTAACTATTTCAACTACATCCTCAGTTCGTTCTGCATTATCTGGTTTGATCCATGGTTTTTCATGGGTAAATACTCCAATAAGGTTACATGTGCCATGGTGGCAACATAGGGCTCTTTTATCGTGTACAGTTACTTTACTCCCTTTGTATTCTTGAGGTTTTTTATGCAATGCTTTGTTTGGTTTGCGTTCCCCTGAAAAACGAATGGTGGCGTGCATTCCGTCACAAAATGGTTTATTATTAGATGCACCACATCGACATAAAGAGAATACTCTTGGTGTAGGAAGTTTATTCCCATCTTGTGTAAATAACTCTGCATCTACAGCCATTAATGGACTATATTTTGATAGAATGATTTGAGATTGTTTCTTTTTCATGGTATATCTATTTTAGTTATAAGACATCATCAAAAGTATTGTCGGTATCAAAAACATGTTTCGCAAAGGGGCATAATGGATAAATTTTAACACTTTCTTCTCTTGCAAAAACCACTGCACCTTCAACCATTATATTTCCTAGTCCTTGATTGATATATTCCGTTGAGACTTCAGTGTGATCGATAATAAACATTTTATCCCCTGCCCAAGTGTAAGTCATTAAAGCAATCCTTTTATCATCCTTTTCAATATCAAAAAGCCCATTCTTCTTATTCATTTTCTTGAATTACTTTCATAAGAATTTTTTTTAGTTGAAATCGTATAATGCACCCAGTTGTAATCAAATGCCTATCTTTTGATGTTCCTTTCTATTCTTCGATCAGGAACAATCCAAATTAGTGTAATCACTAGATATAATATCATTGAAACTATTGGAAAAAAGAAGCTACTTAGAATGGCCAAAAGAATGATTACAATGGTTATTTTACCCTTATTGTCATTGCCGATGTATCGAGAAATAAATGACCTTTTCCCTTCACTCTTTATGATTGTGATTATAAGAATGCGATATGCTATTGCAGCCATTAGTAGTACTATACCATAAAAAAGAGTGGGGATCTTAGCAAAAAGATTGTGTCCAACCCAACCTGTTACAAAAGGGAATAAGGATAACCAAAACAGGAGATGCAGGTTTGCCCATAGGATCTTTCCATTTACTTTGCGAACCGCATGCAAAAGGTGATGATGGTTGTTCCAATAGATCCCTAAAATGATAAAACTGATAGCAAAAGCAAAGAGTGTGGGCAGTAGGGGGACAAGTTCTTCTATTGAAGAGGTGTGTGGTGCTTCCATCTCAAGGACCATAATAGTAATAATAATCGCAATTACGGCATCGCTAAACGCCTCTAGTCTAGATGTCTTCATGGTAACTTTATTCTTGTTTCTTACAAAAACAAGCTGATCGAGGGTAAGTTCATAAAATATTGAACTACTCTCCTTATCGTTATAAATAGATACTTTTATTCTCTATTTGAGTTGCGATTATTTGTGATAGGTTATGATACAGAACCAATGAAATTGATAAAAGATATTTGTAATGTATAACATCATAGGGGAGGGAGGAAAGAGGAGATAAACAATCATAATATAACGATGTTTATGTGTGATCTACACAATTGCTTTTTTTGTTGTAGCAAATGGGTTTATTGTAAATATGTAATCCTATAAATTTGATTCAGAGGGTTGGGGGATTATTTATGTTGAGAGAGTGTAGGTAAATTTCAAAATTTCGAATATCATGTTGATAAGCTAAAGTTTGCAGGGTCTTTTAGAGGCTTCTTGCTCACATTAAAGATGAGTAATCGTTGTCTATTTGGATGAAAATTGAAACGATATAGTATAATTCGGTGCTTATCTACTTGCTATTTTACTTGTATGCCTATGGCCTGATATGTTATAGTGGAGAATTCTACTAGTATAAAAAAAGAAAAAACCTGCTTATGATCTAATGATGATAAACAGGTTTTTGAAATTAAGATTTTATGAGAAGTATTAGTCCTCAATATCTTTTACTAAGATGAATCTAGTTACAAAAATTCCTTTGTGGTCTCCATCTCCTGAGTCGCTCTCTACAGCACTCGTTACATGAAGTAGTTCCCAGCCCTCTGCAAGAAGGTTTGTTAGTTTATCTGAGATCACTGCATCGTTTGAGGCGATATTCTGAAAATTGATACCAGTCATGCTATAAAAGTTAAGAAGCTTTGTTTCGTCAAACTTTTTTACTTTAATCGCTTTCCTAGAAACATCTTTTTGAGAACTTTTTTTTCCATCTTTTCTGTCGGTAGTAAGGTTCTTAGAGCTAATTTCAGATTTCTCTTCAATAATTCTAGAACGACCTATTCCCATTGGAACAATAGACTCTACAGTTGTTACAATCTTGATCACTTTCTTTGCTTGTACGTCTACTGCTAACATTAGCATGATAGCCAATATCCCTATGACCTTGTTTGTTTTTATCATCTGTAATAAATTTGTAAGTGATTATACCATTTTCCTCTATTGGTATGCAAGCTTTTAGATTTATTACAGATGTTAAACAAAATTACTTTAGATTTTCATCAAGGAAGTTGGTGAATAATCTGTATAGATGATTTCGTGTATTCCCACCATATATGCTATGATTTCTGTTTGTGTAACTCATCATCTGAAATTGAACGCCCGCTTGTACTAATACTTCAGCCAACTCTGCACTGTTTTGGTAGTGTACGTTGTCGTCTGCTGTGCCATGACATAGAAGATACTTTCCTTTTATTTTTGGAGCCCAATAGATCGGTGAATTTTTGTCGTATCCATCCGCATTCTCTTGTGGTCTTCTCATGTAACGCTCGGTGTATACTGAGTCGTAGAATCTCCAATTTGTTACAGGAGCAATCGCAATGGCAGCCTTAAATACATCTGCCCCTTTCGCTAGACATAAAGTTGACATGAATCCACCATAGCTCCATCCCCAGATGGCAATGTTTTTCTGATCAATATAGTTTAGACTACCTAAGTATTTTGCAGCATCAATTTGGTCGTCGCTCTCTAGATGTCCAAGATCCATGTATGTGCATTTTCTGAACTCTTCACCACGAGCACCAGTCCCTCTTGGATCAACACATGCTACTATATATCCTTTTTCTGCCATATAGTAGTACCAATCGATATTGAACTTATCCAACACTTGTTGTGAGTTTGGTCCACTATATTGAGTCATTAGAAGTGGGTAATCTTTGTTTTTATCAAAATTAGATGGTTTGATCATATAACCATTCAATGAGACGCCCTCTTTGTTCTTGAAGGTGAAGAACTCTTTGGTTGGCATCTGATACTGCGCAATCTTTTTATTCAGTTTATTGTTGTCTTCAAGAACACGTAATGTCTTCCCTTTTCTATCTTTTAAACTAGTGACAACAGGAGTGTTAACACTAGTGTATGTGTGGATAAAATAGGTGAAATTTTTACTGAATATTGCATTATTGGTTCCTTTTTTGTCTGCAATGGAATAGTTCTTTTTTCCATTATATGAGGTCGCGTACACCTCTCTTTGCATGGCATTTCTTTTAGCAGCTTGATAGTAGAATACTTTTCGTTTGCTGTCATAGCCATAGTACTGTGTTACATCGTAGTCGCCAGGAGTAAGTTTCTTTACAAGTCCCCCTAGCTTGTCGTATAGATACAAGTGCATGTAACCATCTTTTTCGCACCCTACCACAAACTCTTTGTCATTCGGTAGGAATGTTAAATAGTCGTAGGTGCTTTCGTCGATATATCTCTGATTCTTATCTGTATAAACCAAACGAGTATCGCCAGAAAATGGATTCGCTAGAAGAAGTTCTAGTTTGTCTTGACGACGATTTAGTCGGATGACTCCTAGGTCAGAACCTGAAAAGGTCCATCTTAGTCGTGGGATGTATTGGTCTTTTTCTTCTCCTATATCTACTTTAATAGTGTTTTTCTTTTTGATGTCGTAGATGTGTACACTAACCTCAGAGTTTGCCTCTCCTGCTTTAGGATACTTGTATGTGTATTCTCCTGGATACTCTTTGTATTCAGGAAATGTTGGATGGCTTCCTTTATACATAGGAAAACTAAACGTTTTTACTTTCGATTCATCGAATTTGATATACGCTAGTTTCTTGCTGTCTGGCGACCATGCAAAGGCTTTATTGAATCCAAACTCCTCTTCGTATACCCAATCTGGTGCTCCGTTGATTATCTTATTAAACTCTCCATCTTTGGTGATCTTAAACTCTGTACCAAAATATAATGTAGAGACGTATAAGTTATTCTTTCTAACAAAAGCTATTCTGTTCCCGTCAGGAGAGAAGGTTGCCAACTGCTGGGGTCCATTTTTAGAGAGAATCTCTAGCTTCTTGGTTACGAAGTTATATACGTAATACTCGGCTGTGAAGGAGTGTCGATATATTTTGTGAACCTTAGTTTTTAAAAGTACTTTGCTTTCGTTCGCCGAAAATTCGTAACCAGAGAATGATTTTATTGGAGCATCCTCTATTTTGTTCAAGTCTAATAGAACCGCTACCTTCTTGCCTGTTTTATAATTATACTTTACAATTTGAGAGCCATTTTCTTCAATTGTAGTGTAAGATAGCCCGTCGTTCATGCTTCGGATTCCATAGATCCTTTTGGCATAAAAAGAGTAGTTTGTAACGACATCTTCAAAAGATATCTTTTTGCTCTGTGCAAAAATACTGGAAGAGAATATAAAGATCGCTAGGACCGAAAACAATAGCTGCTTCATAAGGCCTGTTCTGTTGTTAAATGATTTGTATTAAAAAATTATGAGTCCCACTACCATTAAAGGTTGTAGTCGTTTGGCTCATGTTTACTATAACCTTTCAAAGGTATTAAGGAGTTCTAAAGAAAACAAAGATCTATACTATAATATATGATAAAGGTAATGGAATTTACTGTTGTTGAAATAGTTCTATTAATTTGTTTTTGTTGAGTATTCACTCTCTCGTGACCTCATTGGGAGGTGTTTTTTTTATTGCTTTCTGTGCTGTGAACACTTAATTCCTTTACATGTGACTTGTCATTTTTTAAGGCAATATCCATGGGCTAAATTTTCGAGATTATAAAAATCCCCAAATTTTTTATGATCGCTGTCTATTGGAGCTTCTGTCTATTATATTAGAGTGCTAAATGAAAAGCTCTGTCGGTGTGTGTGTTGAGATGAAAGGTCCTCTTTTTAAAGAGGTTGAGACTATTCTTTTTGTTGATTTCTGTTATTCTAAGATAATCTGTAATTAATATGAGTAATTATTTCTGATAATGTGTATCTTTGAAGCCAGTTTTAAATTATAATAATGTCAATGATTAATATAACCTTACCCGATGGCTCGGTAAAAGAATTTGAGTCAGGAGTGAACGGACTTGACATTGCGAAGTCAATTAGTAACCGACTTGCAAAAGATGTTTTGTCTGTGACCGTAAATGGAGAGATATGGGATTTAAAGCGCCCAATTGAATCAGATGCTTCAATTAAACTCAATACGTGGGATGACCGTGACGGAAAAGAGGCTTTTTGGCACTCATCTGCTCACCTTATGGCTGAAGCGATTGAAACGGTTTATCCTGATACGAAATTCGGAATCGGACCTACGATCGAGAATGGGTTCTATTACGATGTTGATCTGCCAGAAGGTAAAACCATCACAGAAAAAGATCTAGAAAAGATCGAAAAGAAGATGGTGGAATTAGCGCGTCAGAAAAACGATATCGTCCGTATAGATGTCTCTAAAACCGATGCATTAAAACGATTTGAAGAGATACAGGATCCTTATAAGTTGGAACTTATTTCCAATCTTGAGGATGGAACCATCACTCTATATAATCAAGGGGCTTTTACAGACCTTTGTCGTGGACCTCACTTGCCAAACACTAGCTATATTAAGGCAATTAAATTGTTGAGCGTAGCAGGTGCTTATTGGAGAGGTGACGAAAAAAATAAAATGCTAACTCGTGTGTATGGTATCACTTTCCCTAAAGCAAAAATGCTAACGGAATACCTACATCAGTTGGAAGAAGCTAAAAAACGTGACCACCGTAAGATCGGTAAAGAGATGGAGTTGTTTACTTTTTCACAAAAAGTTGGACAAGGTCTTCCTCTTTGGTTGCCAAAAGGTGCTCAGTTAAGAGAAGCTCTTGAGAATTTCTTGAAGCGTGTGCAAAAACGTTTTGAATACGATCAGGTGATTACTCCTCACATTGGAGATGTGAATTTGTATAAGACTTCTGGTCATTTTCAGAAGTATGGAAAAGATTCATTTCAACCAATTAGTACTCCTCAAGAAGGCGAAGAGTATTTGTTGAAACCAATGAACTGTCCTCACCACTGTGAGCTTTATCGCTTCAAACCTCGCTCATACAAGGATCTTCCTGTTCGTATGGCTGAGTTCGGAACTGTATATCGTTATGAACAAAGTGGAGAGCTTCATGGTTTAACTCGTGTGAGAAGTTTTACACAAGATGATGCACACATCTTCTGTCGTCCAGATCAATTGAAGGAAGAGTTTCTGAAGGTGATAGATATTATATTTATCATTTTCAAAGCACTAGATTTTAAAGATTACACGGCGCAGATCTCTCTTCGTGATCCAAGTAATACTGAAAAGTATATCGGAGCTGACGAAAATTGGGAGAAAGCGGAAAGTGCAATTATTGAAGCGTGTGAAGAGAAAGGATTGAATACAGTAACCGAATTAGGTGAAGCCGCTTTTTATGGTCCTAAGCTAGACTTTATGGTAAAAGATGCCCTTGGTCGTAGTTGGCAGTTGGGTACAATTCAGGTGGATTATAACCTGCCTGAGCGCTTTGATTTGACTTATATCGGTGCTGATGATAAGCATCATCGTCCTGTAATGATACACCGTGCTCCATTTGGATCAATGGAACGATTTTGTGCTGTATTGATTGAACATACTGCTGGTAAGTTCCCACTTTGGTTGACACCTGAGCAAGTGGTGATTCTACCTATCAGTGAAAAATATAATGATTACGCGAAAAAAGTTTCAAATTATCTAAATATTTGCGATATTCGCAGCATTGTAGATGATAGAAATGAGAAGATTGGGCGTAAAATTCGTGATAACGAGTTGAAACGTATCCCATACCTTCTAATTGTTGGAGAACAAGAAGCGGAAAATAATACTGTTTCTGTTCGACGTCAAGGAGAGGGAGATCAAGGTTCTAAGACAATGGAAGAATTTGCTTCCTTTATCTCTGCCGAAGTTCGTTCTCAACTAGGATCTATTTATGAATAAAAACGTGATTAGAATTACAAAACTTAAAGTAGGGAGGATTTAGCCATAGCTGGAATGAGACCACGCGGTAGAAGATTTCAACATCAAGAAACAAAACCCGCTAACCGAATTAACCAATATATTAGAGTACCTCAGGTACGTCTTGTTGGTGATAATATTGAAAACCCTGGGGTTTATAGTACAAACGAAGCAATAAAGATTGCTGATGCGCTTGATTTGGATTTGGTAGAAATTTCTCCAAAAGCCGATCCGCCTGTTTGTCGTGTCATTGATTACCAAAAGTTTCTTTATCAACAAAAGAAGAAACAAAAGGAAATGAAGGCGAAAGCGGTTAAGGTGGTAGTGAAAGAAATTCGTTTCGGTCCGAACACAGATGATCATGATTATAACTTTAAATTGAAGCATGCTGAAAAGTTCCTTAATGAAGGTGCTAAAGTAAAAGCATATGTCTTTTTTAAAGGTCGTACGATTCTGTTTAAGGAGAAAGGCGAAATCCTACTATTGAGATTTGCTCAAGATTTGGGAGAGATCGGTAAAGTAGATCAACTACCAAAACTTGAAGGTAAACGTATGATCATGTTTATTTCACCGAAGAAGAAGAAATAATATTAATTCAAAAGAGGTCAGAGTCATGCCTAAGATGAAAACGAATCCTAGTGCTAAAAAGCGTTTTAAGCTTACTGGGTCAGGAAAAATTAAAAGAAAACATGCTTATAAAAGTCATATTTTGACTAAAAAAAGCAAGAAACGTAAGAGAAATCTTACTTACTTCGGAACTGTATGTAAAGCTGATGAAAACAACATCAAGTTGTTGCTTTGCATGAAGTAATCTTTTTAAAGATTTTTTTTATTGTATTTAACTAGAGTTGCTTAGCTCAGTATAAGTGTTCACTAATGTTTAGTGAAACGCTAAGTCGCTCCAAAATTTAAAATTATGCCAAGATCGGTAAACCACGTAGCGTCACGCGCTCGTAGAAAAAAGCTTCTTAAAGAAACTAGAGGTTATTGGGGAGCTAGAAAAAATGTTTGGACGGTAGCAAAGAATACTTACGAAAAAGGTTTGTGCTATGCGTACCGCGATAGAAAGAAGAAGAAATCATCATTCCGTGCTTTGTGGATTCAGCGTATCAATGCTGCTGCACGTATGGAAGGTCTTTCTTATTCGCAATTTATTTGTCTTCTTAAGGCAAACAGCATCGAGATTAACCGTAAGGTTCTTGCTGATTTAGCGATGAATCACCCTGCTGCTTTCAAAGCAATTGTGAATAAAGTAAAATAATATCTTCTTGATTAGGTGATTTAAGCACTATATATTAAAAGGTCGACGTTCACGTCGATCTTTTTTTATATGATTCATGTTTTATAAACAGCTTCATTTATGATATTTTTTTATGTTAGTCTTAATATTATGTATTATATTCGAATATAATCTAGTATTAAGATTTTATATGTTATTACGTTTTGTTGAAAGGTCTTTGAGGCATTCTCTTGTTTTATTGCTAATTATTCTGTGTAATTCTTGCGCTTTAGATGATTATCATTTTGATGAAATCAGCTATATTCAAGCGGAGTTTAATGTTGCAGCTCCTGTTTCCAGTGGGACTTTTGAAGTGTGGGGGTTAATTGGAGGTGAATCAAAAAAACTTCTATCTAAAGATGAGAATGAGCATATGCTATTCTCATATCAGCAACGAAATGTGTTTGGTTACAATGTAGATCCCTTGGTTTCACTTCCTTCTTATTTGACTATTGCAGATGACCAGATTGTTATTGATGAAAAGAATATCATTGCCTCTCTTTTTCGGAATACTGATCGATATGCTTTCCAAAGATCTTATGATCTCTCATTTGAAAACGAAGATAATCCATCGTTACAAGTGTATAGTGCAGTGATATCTTCTGGTTCTTTATCTATCGGTGTGCAGAAACATGGAGGTCTAGATGGTGCGATACTAAAAGTTAAGATCAGCAATTTAATGAGTCTTGATGATAGAGAAGTACCGATGGAATTTGAAATAGCTTTAGATGATTATACAACTCCTTTAATTATTCCGATAAAGAACAAAAAGTTAGATTTTCAGAGTAATAGTTTTGCAGAGAAAATCGATAAAGAGTATTATCTGGAGTTTCCAAAATTGGATGATTCATCGGTACGTGATTGTTCTGTTGATGTTCAGATAAGCATGAACGATATAAGTTATAGCTCGTTTGTAGGGGATATTGGAGAACACACTATTGATATAGCCAAATCAAAGCTTGATTTCGATTTTCCAGTGTTTGATAAACTAAGTAGTGGTATATATTTTACGAATCCTGAGATTGAGATCTCTACACGATGTGGGATTTCAGTAGATGCGGAATTGCAGGTTGACATCGATGCCGAAGATAATAATGGAAACATCTTTAGTTTAGAGGCTCCTAATGCAAGAGTTTTTATTCCGCATTGGACCAATATAGGATCAGTAGCCTATGGGGCATTTACATTTGACAAGCATATTTCCAATATTGATAAACTCTTCTCTTTACCTCCTTCTAAATATTTAACGATTGGAGGAAGGGTGTTTTTGAATAAACCTGAAAATGGTTTTTTACCAGTAGTGAATCCTACTCATCCTAATATGATATACCAAGGAGCAACCTTTGAAGCTGATGCCCAAATATCTATTCCCATTGCTTTTCGTTCTGATGAGACGGTGTTTCGAGATACCATTGACTTTTCGCCATTAAATCTTGAAGATATTTCTGATGTTACTTTGTATCTAAAATATTCTAATAAAATTCCTCTAACAATGGTGTTGGATGTGTATCCTGTTTGTTATACTCAAAAAGAAAAAGGAAAGAGCTCTGTTGTATTAGGGGATGCAATACATCTTGGAGAAATACTATCTCCAACAATAGATGAGCATGGTCGTCCTCTTCGTATTGCCAAAGGAATACTTAAGGTTTCGCTTTCAGAAGAGAGTATAGAACATTTAAGTGTTTGTCATAAGCTTATTGTTAAACTTAAGTCCAATACGTTAGAAGGTCGGTATATAGACCTGTTGGCTTCTGATTTTATCAATCTTGATTTTGCCGTTTCTTATAAAAACCAATATCACAATACAATCTCAAGATGATTATGCGAATATTCTACATGTTGTTATTCTGTTTTCTTGGGAATATTTTGAATGCTCAAGATGCAAATCTATACAGAGTGTCTACTATTGCCTCTGTCAAAATTAATCCTGCCTATAATATTGGTGAAAATAAGATTCTTTTTTCTTTACCATTGCTTTGTGTTGAGGTTAATGGCTCAATGGGTGGATTATCATATAATGACATTATTGATAAGTCTTCGTATGGTTCTGATGGGAAATTGGCTGTCGATCTAAATAAGATATATACGAATATGGATAATACAAGTATCTTCTCTTCAGGAGGGCAGGTAAATCTATTTTCATTTATTACTTCTAATCAGAAAGGTTCGTTTATGTTTTCAGTAAATGAGGTCTTTTATCACCAGCAGCTTTTTCATAAAGAGATGCTAGATATTGTTTTAAATGGGTTTACCATAGAACCTAATGAAAGTAATACTTTGGCCTATAGAAATAAAAATACAGGTCCAGTATCTTTAGATTTAATGCATTATAGGGAGTTTGCTTTTGGATTTCAAAGGAATATCTCTTCCGATCTTCGTTTTGGTTTTCGGATGAAACTATTGACAGGATTGGCATCTGTCTCTTCAAGCAATGCTTATATTAAAAGTTCGTCAAAGAGTTTAGACCGGCTAGATATTGATGTAAATATGAATGTCAATGTCTCTGCTCCGATATCTTATGAGTTATATAAAAATGATTTTTCGGGATCTAGGTTTCGTAATTTTGAATATAATTTTGACTCATCCTATTGGTTTAATTTTGATAATCTAGGTCTAGCTTTGGATTTAGGTCTTGAATATGCTCCTTCTAAACGTTGGCTTCTTTTTGTGAGTTTATTAGATTTAGGATCGATCTCTTATAAGTCGAATGTTTCTCAAATATATACCAATAGCAAGATACAGTTAGAAGGGGCAGATATTTCTAATTCCATAAATGAGGACAATATTCAATATCTTCCTTTTGATAAAGCTGTACAGGCAATGATAGAGAAGACTGACAGCCAGCTGGAGTTAAAGAATATGAGTCATCCCTTTTCTCAAACGCTTCCTCTTCACTTTAATTTTGGTAGTACATATTTATTTACTAAAAACTTTGAGTCTTATGTATGGTTGAACATGCAATCTTACCAAGGAGTCTTTTCGATTGTTCCAACCATTGGGTTAAGGTATTGTTATAAATATTTTCGTGTCTCAACCAATTGTGGTTGGAGATATGATAACCCGACTTTTGGCTTTAGTTCTAATTTGGATATTGGAAACTGGAGTATATATGGTTCGATAAGCAATATATCTCCTTTAACGAGTATTAATTCCCCTTTACACTCTTCTGTAAGTTTTGGAGTCTATTTTGTTTTGGATAGACATGAATCTCACGTATATTAGTGCTCATATATATTATTGAAAAGCTTGTATATGGAAAATATAGTGGTTTCAATCCGCAAAGCTTCATGTCAGGATATCCCAGATATTTTAGCGATTGTAAAGGATGCCGTTAAGTATATGAATGCAAATGGAAACTATCAATGGAGTGTAAACTATCCGACGAAAGATGTCTTCTTAAATGATATCTCTTTAAATGAATTATGGGTTGCTGTGTGTGGGGATGTTATTGCTGGTGTAGCTGCGATTAATATGGAGCATACTCCTGAATATGATACGCTTGTATGGGAAAAGCGTGGCGAATATTGGGGTATTCATCGTATTGCTATTTCTAAACAGTTCAAAGGGAAACGTGTTGCTGAATCTTTTTTTCAAAAGGCTGAAGATATTGCTAGAGAAAGTGGAACAAACTACATAAGAATTGATACCAACATTTTAAATAAATCAGCACAACGTCTTTTTGAAAGATTAGGTTATGGCTATTGTGGTCAGGTCTATTTTGCTAAGACAGAGACACCTTTTGTTTGTTATGACAAACTATTAGAGGATTAAGAAGAGTTATTGGATTTAATTTAAAGTGTTTCCTTAATGAGGGAAATACCTGTTTCACTAGAGATAGCGAAAGGAGAAGGTTGTATATAAACCTTCTCCTTTTTCATATCTTTGGGACTAGTGTTTATTTCCAAAAACATCAAACCCAAAACGAATACCAACGAGGACTTTAAATGTGCTTTGTTCGTCATCATTGATTGTAGAGTCATATTGAGAATATCCTGCTACAGCATGTAGATTGAAATCTTTTCCTTCGAAAGGGTAGTAGTTTATAAAGCCTTCAATTGTGTTGCCTGTATAGTTTTTACCGTCTACAGCCATGCCCTTTGAGTCATAAGCCTCTCTGTTATCATAGAAGTATTTGATTCCAGGGCGGAGGTGTTTCCCTTCGTAATAGAATCGTAAAGGAATTGAATAGAATGTCTCATCTTCTAATGTCTGTCCTTTCATATTTTTGACATAGGCAAAATCTGTATCGATTTTTATTTTGTCGAAGTTCCAACGAGCTCCTACTTCTGATAGAATACCGAAATTGTCAAAATCCATATCTGTTGCAAAGTTTACCAATGGCATTACAAATCCCTCTCCAAGATCTCCATACCAATACACATTCCAGTAGAAGTCTTCTTGATTAAATGTACCATCAATATTCATAGATTCTGATCCGTTGACAACCTGGACACCCAATTCTTGTCCATCGAATCTATAGGCAGCATTAATACCTGTTTTCCAAACAGAAAGGAAGTTGTTTACACCACTGTAGATGTATACATCATTTGGATCGTAAAGTGCTTCGTATGATCCAATATTGAACCACTGTTTACCAACGGTGAATTTCCAATTGTTGTTTTCGTATGAAATTCCAAGTTTTTCAATTTGTCCTCCAAGTCCATCTGTAGTAGATGCATTATAGTTTCGAAATTGCTGTCTATAGAAGAAGTGAAGCCCTTTATATATATCGATATCTGTTTGTAAAACAACTTTCGAAGTTATAAATTGCTTAGAATCTACATTTGAGATATCCCCTTCATTGTCTAGTCCTTGGTAGTCAATACGACCATCAATTTTAAAGGTTATCTTGTCAAATGGTACTTTGAAGTTTTCTTGGCCCACAGCGATCCCCCCGCATAGCATGGCCATGATGATTAAAAATTTTCTTACTCTCATTTTCTTAGTTAAATATAGATAATATAAGAACTGCTCAATTTATGAATATTGAACAGTCCTTTGTGTTATTCTTGGACTCTTTCTAAAAGCCAAAGCGATAGTTCATTCCAAATAGAATGAACTTTAGTTCATCAGCGATACCAAACTCTCCTCTTAAAGCCCAGTGTCTATTTATTTCAAATTGTCCTCCAAATTCGATAGAGGTCTTTTGTATTAAATCTTTTTCAATATTATAACCGATATCACTAGTAAATAGGTTACCATCCCCGATATTCACTTCTTCACCAGTCTTATCGTATACAGCTTTTTCAATACTATTATATACCCCGTTTAGAACTGCTTTTTGCGTTCTGCTTAACCCGTTGTACCATTCATCATATGCTTGATCTATCCCTGGAAGTGCTTCGTTGAATTTAATACTACCTGAGTTTCCTTCAGCTTTGGTAAAATCACGATACATAGCACCAACATAAAATACAAATCTTCGTTGTTTTGCCATCTTCCAAGAGTGTCCTACTCGAATTGATGATGTAAGTACTCCTACTTGATTGGTTAGAAGCTCTGTATTGGTCCAACTGTGGTTGATATCTCCAGAAATAAAATAATTCTTATATCCGTACACTAAAGTTGCACCTAATCCTAATGCAGTTGCTTCAAAATCAACTGTTGATGAAAAAAGAGGAAATTCCAAACCCGAGGCACCAGGGACTTGTGCTCCTAAGTTAGAAAAATCAGGTTTTAAGCTTACCGCTGTACTACCTGAATTCTGAGAAAAGAGACCATACACATTGATAAATGGTAAAACCCATGCATCAATCCTAAGATTAATACCATTGGATGAAGCCATTGTTTGTTGAAAACCAAGAGTCTCTTTATTGAGCCATGGTGACATATCTAAACCATTGACTGACATGCCAAACTCTGTGATATCAAGGTACATCTCATTGTAAACATAATTGATTCCAATACCGATGGGTAACGGTAGATCAATTCCTCTTTCGTATGCTTTATCTCCCCATATAGGTAAGCTATATGGGTATTGGTCATTCTCTTTTTTCTCTTGTGCAAAAACATTAGTCCATGTAATGCATGCAAATATCAAACATAAATAAAGTTTCTTCATGAATATGTATATTTAGTGTTGCTCACGATTAGTCAAAAACAGTACCAGTTTTTGTTTTTATGAACAACTCTATACATAAAGAGTTCAAAAAAATGTTACACAATATATTGTTTGTTATTTAATAACCCCAGAACCAATGAGTTCGTCATTTACATACCAAGCTGCAAATTGACCAGGAGTGATACCTCTTTGTGGATTGTCAAAAAGAACATATACTCCCTCTTCTTCCACATACATTGTCCCTTTCTCAAGAGGTTGACGATATCGAATTCTGAAGTCCATTCTCTGTTCTGATCCAACAAATAGCTTTAGGTCTGGACGTATCCAATGCATGTCGGTGTGTTCTATAAATAGGCCTTGTCTGTAGAGTCCAGCGTGTTTTTTCCCTTCTCCTACATATACAATATTTCTTTTAACGTCAGTTCCAATGATAAATAGAGGCTCTTTATATCCTCCAATATTCAATCCTTTTCTTTGTCCAATAGTATAGAAATGAGCTCCATTGTGTTCTCCTATAACCTTTCCGTTCCAAGGTTTATAAGGATATTCAAAACAATGTTTATTGAAAGACTCTTTTTCAATTGGAAAGTCTCTTTTCTTTGCACTGAACGTATTCGGAATTTCAATGACATTCCCTTTTTTAGGTTCAAGTTTTTGTTGTAAGAATGTTGGAAGGTCTACTTTTCCAACAAAACAGATACCTTGAGAATCTTTTCTTTCAGCAGTGATAAGTTTTGCTTCTCTAGCTATCTCTCTTACCACAGGCTTCTCTAAATGGCCTATAGGAAAAAGAGTTTTATTTAGCTGATCTTGTGAAAGCTGGCATAGGAAATAACTTTGATCTTTATTTCCATCAGCTCCAGCTATGAGTTGTGAATATTCTTGTCCATCTTTATCGATGGTAGATTTCTGACAGTAGTGTCCAGTGGCTACGTAATCTGCCCCGAGTTCGAGTGCTTTATCAAGAAATACATCAAACTTCATCTCTCTGTTACAAAGTACATCTGGGTTAGGAGTTCTTCCAGCTTCATACTCACTGAACATATAATCGATAACTCTTTCTTTGTAGTGTTCTGAGAGATCGACCACATGAAATGGAATCTCTAGTTTTTTTGCAATCATTGAAGCAAATTCAACATCGTCCTCCCATGTGCAACTACTAGTTAAAGTACCAACAGTATCTTTGTAATTGATCATGAATACACCAATGACTTCATAACCATCCTTTTTGAGCAGATAAGCTGCGACACTTGAATCTACACCACCTGATAAACCGACTACAACTTTTTTCTTCATTTCGTCCTCTTCAAAATAAGTGACAAAAATAGGGTTTTTGAATAAAACTTTTACTTTTTAATTCAATTAAATGTACAATTAATAAAATGTAATCCATGGGATAGATGATGTTAAATTTTTATATTCTCTTTTTTGTATAACATTTATAGACAATTCATTTATTATTTAAATACTATCTTTGAGGTGTATAATCACCATAGAATTGATAGTATGTTGAGCGATAATAATAATGATATAAAAGATCTTTTAAAAAGCTACCTCATTACTGATGAAAAGGAGTATATAGAGCTCTTGTCTAAAGTCGAAAAAGTTACTTTAGATAATGTAGGTGATAAAGTCTATTTCAGAGGGTTAATAGAACTATCTAATTACTGTGTGAAGGATTGTTATTACTGTGGTATTCGCAAAGGGAATACTGAAGCACATCGTTATGAACTGTCTGTTTCAGATGTTCTATCTGCCATTGATGTTGCGTACGAACAAAACTATGGCTCTATCGTGATTCAAGCAGGAGAGCGTACAGATATCCAATTTGTAGACAAGATCTCGGAGATTATAATAGAGGCCAAATCTCGATATAAAGACCATTTAGGGATTACACTATCTTTAGGTGAGCAGTCTAAAGAGACGCTTCAAAAGTGGTTTGATTATGGAGCCCATCGATATCTTCTTCGTATTGAAACATCGAACAGGGAACTCTATTATAAATGGCATCCGAATAATGCCTTACACGATTATGATAATCGATTAAGTACCCTATATTCTCTCAAAGAGATTGGTTATCAAGTGGGAACAGGAGTGTTAATAGGTGCTCCATTTCAATCAGTTGATGACTTGGTGAATGACCTTGTTTTTTATAAAACGTTTGATATAGATATGGTTGGTATGGGGCCCTTTATTTCTCATCCTAATACTCCTTTGTTTGATAAAAAAGAGACCTCCGATGATCTTAAGCATCGTTTTGACCTTTCTTTAAGAATGATTACTTCTTTAAGATTGTTGATGCCTACTATCAATATCGCAGCTGCGACCTCTTTACAAGCAATAGATCCAATGGGAAGAGAGAAAGCAGTTAGAGCAGGTGCCAATATTATTATGCCTAATGTCACACCACAAAAGTCAAGAGCTGATTATCAGTTATATCCTAATAAACCTTGTATTGATGAAGAGGCTTGGGAATGTAAAGGTTGTCTTGAAGCCCGATTGTCTATGGTTCATAGGGATATCGGTTTTGGGGAGTATGGTGATTCCCCTCATTTCTTTGAACGAATCTAAATTACATAATAAAAAAAACTATTGACTATTATTACTGTTCTCTATTATATAAATAATTTAAAATTGATTGTAATGAAAAGCATCAAAGGAACAAAGACAGAACAAAATCTACTGAAATCATTTGCTGGAGAGTCACAAGCTCGTAATCGTTATACTTTCTTTGCTAAGCAAGCAAGAAAAGAGGGGTATGAGCAGATTGCTGCTATTTTTGAAGAGACCGCTTATAATGAGCAGGTTCATGCAAAGAGATTCTTCTCTTTTCTAGAAGGAGGCGAAGTAGAAATTACTGCGACTTATCCAGCAGGAATCGTTGGTACTACTGTTCAGAATCTATACGAAGCTGCTAATGGAGAGAATGAAGAGTGGACTGATCTTTATCCAACTTTTGCTGATATTGCTGAGGAAGAGGGTTTCAAAGCGATTGCAGCTTGTTTTAGAAATGTTGCTAAGGTTGAGGCAGAACACGAAAAGAGATATCGTAAGCTAATTGAGAGACTTGAGAAAGAAGAAGTCTTTGCTCGTGAAGAAGAAACTGTTTGGGTTTGTCGCCACTGTGGACATGTACATATTGGTAAAAATGCTCCTAAAGCATGTCCTACTTGTCTACATCCACAAAGTTATTTTGAGCCTAAAGCGGATAACTATTAATGGGTACTAATTCTTAATTAATCGGTTAATACCTTTAGGATATAAAAAAAAGTAAGCAAGGATAATTAATATCCTTGCTTCCCACCAACAAAAATTATTTAACCTCAAATCCTTGAATTCATAAAGAATTACCCTTAAATTCAAGTACTACAAATATATGTATTTATTTATAACAACCAAAGTAAAATATAATTAATTAAGCATGGTTGAGCAACTCTCTTTCGCCGAATAATCAATAAGTTATATTTTTATAGTCTATTTTCTCCCTATATTATTTCTTTTTTCATATCTAGAAAATGTCGCATGTTTTGTGCAAGATGTTTGGCTGTTTCTCCTCTCTAGTGAGAAGATTATTAATCTCTTACGAATTGTAAATTTCTTTTTTTGTTTTTCATAAATATTCACAATTAATTGCTTTTTTAAGTATTAATATTCTCTTGTATATATTTGTTCATAATGATTGAATCATAAATACTTTAAAAAAATATGATGGAATAAGTTTTTCTTAATAATTGTCTATTGTTTAGTATAAAGATTTCTGTTGAACTCGTAATCATCCATGTTCGTTTTGATTTAAAAAGATAAGATTGTTCTATCTTTGTCACAATGAATATTGTTTATACAAATTACTTTTATGGTTCTATATATTATAATTTGCCTATACATACTCCTGCTTTTTGCTTTAGGTTTTCGATCTCATTTTAGAATTAAAAATTCTAATGATTTCATTGTTGCAGGCAGAAAAGGTACGGAAGTAGATATAACAGGCAGTTTATTGGCTACTGTTGTTGGTAGTTCTGCAATTCTTGGGACTCTTAATTTAACTGTTACACAAGGATGGGCAGCCTTATGGTTTCTCTTCTCTGCCTCTTTAGGGCTATGGGTTTTAGTGCCTAAGGTTGAGGAGATATATAATAAACAAAAATTGACGTTACCACAATTAATAGGTTCTTATTATGGAAATCAAGCTAAATTTATCTCTTCCGCTATAATTCCGATTGCTTGGGTTGGGATCGTTGCAGCACAGATAATCGGAGCAGCAAAAATCTTGGTCACCTTAACCGGAACCTCTTATGAAAACTGTGTATATATTGCAGGTTTTGTTTTGATTACTTATACTGTTCTTGGAGGACAAGTTTCCATTATAAAGACAGATAAAATACAATCTGTTTTTATCTATATCGGTCTGTTTGTTTTCACCGCAGTTCTTCTTTTTAAAGACGGTTTTGAACACGTAGAGCCTTTACAGCAATCGTTCCCCTTTAATTCTTCCTTTGGTGTAGGGGATCTTTTTATTTTGATATTGACCTATTCCACCACTTTTTTAGTAGGTCCTGATATATACACCAGAATATTTTCGTCCTCCTCATCGAAAGTTGCAATGCATTCTGTGCGTAATGTCGCGATTCTCTTGCTGCCCTTATCATTTGTTTTATGTTATGTTGGCATGTACATTAATGGATTGAATATGCCTGTTTATAGCAATGGAATTAATTTTATGGCATTTGTAAAGGGATATGCACCAGAAACCATTTTTATCTTGTGTTCTTTGTCTCTATTAAGTGCGGTATTATCTTCTGCTGATACAACTTTGTTGTCAGCATCTATCATCTTAATGGATATAAGGAAGAGTGATGATCTATCTTCATTAAGACGTACAAGAATCATCATAGTCCTTCTAGGACTTATTGCTACATTAATTGCCCTTAAAATTGGTTCTATTATTAAGATGTTATTGACTGCACTATCTTTCTATTCAGGAGCATTCATCATCCCTGTATTGGCCGTATTATACTTAAAACAGAAGCCAAAAGGTAATCCTATGGTTGCAATGATACTTGGTGGTTCTGTTGCATTGATAGGAAAGGTTGCAGTTTTAATGGGGCATAGTTGGGGTAATTGGATAATCGTATCTGCATTTACAGTCAATGCACTGTGTCTATTTTTTCTTAAGAAGAATTGAGGGGAGAAAAACAGGAGGGCACCTTAGTCACCCTCTTGTTTGAAAACTATAGAATAAAATTCATTCCTAAACGAACAGATCCTAATCTCGCCTTCTTAGGATTGATATAGGTCAAAATATTATCAGTCACGGCATATATTTGGAATACACCAAGTTTAAGAGATCCACCCATTCCAATCATACTACCTGAGAGGTTTGAATAGGAGTAGTTTGTCGT
Organism: Prolixibacteraceae bacterium; assembly: GCA_019720755.1. Classification (NCBI taxonomy): domain Bacteria; kingdom Pseudomonadati; phylum Bacteroidota; class Bacteroidia; order Marinilabiliales; family Prolixibacteraceae; genus Halosquirtibacter; species Halosquirtibacter laminarini. The sequence goes on along the minus strand of CP081303.1, from coordinate 2,821,506 downwards.
GAATTGTAATGGTTTACAACTAATGGTTGTAGATAGCTGCATCATAGTCTCAGAAATATCGTTAAAGGATTGGTATTTTCCTAAAAATCCTGCAGACAACCATTTATTATGACGATAAGTAGAAGTGACAAATAGCTTCATTGGAAGTGTCATAGAGAAATTGTCTCCTCTTTTTCTGACTCTAAACGACTCCTTAATTTCATCTACTAAATTATCAGATGCATCTTCTAAATCTTGATAATTTTCGTTGTTGTTATTTACACTATTAGAAACATCAATACCTGAGTAATTATAATGAGCTTCTTGATATATTTGGGAACTATTCTTAAAGCTAATGGCTCCTAGGTCTACGACGCTTAGTCCAAAAGACCAACATGAATCAAGCTTATAAGTGATACCTAAATCTACTCCAAAACCAAAATTCTCAGTATTGGTAAAATAACCACTATCGAAGTTTGTATCGATATCATCTACATACTCTTTCCCATTATCATCTTTCTTCATGGTATATTCGATGGGAGCAGCTACATTTATTTTCCCCGCAGTATATATATCGATTGACGAAAGGTTGTTAGAGCTTGTTCTAATATTGAAGTTATCTCCTTGTATTCCTGCCATTCCAAAAAGGAATTTTCCTCTTACTCCAACATTAATATTTTCATTAATGATACGGTCATAGCCAAGGGAAAATTCACGGTAGTGAACCATGTTAATACCAATATTACCCGTATTTATATCTGTGAACTTTTGAGGAATGTCGTTATTGTAGACAATAGAAGTACCTTCAGTGATTAATTTAGCCAACCCTGGTTCAAATTGAAAGTAACCCATTGCTTTCTCCTTCACTTGAAAGGAATAGTAACTATTTCTACTCTTGATTCCAATACCAAACAGACCAATCTCTGTATTTAATGAAATGATTTCTTTATCTCCCATATTTTGTTGGATAAGATCAAAATCAATAATATTCTTTCCATCCGTTTGGGTTGTAATATTAGAAAAATTTAGATTTCCTGTAGTGAACTGAATATCTGTATAATTAAGTACTGGTAACGTAAAAAATGTTGATCTACTATCTAATTTATAGGCAGGATTGACATCCATTGAATTTGGACCATCTAAATTAAATAGTGTAGCATTCTGTGCTTGTGCTTCAAATGTAAATCCGCAAATTAAGCCGATGATATATATATATAGTCTTTTCATTTTTCTATCAGTTTATTTTAGTTTTTTACTTCTACTCCAATTTCAGTCGCCAATTCAAAATTAAATGGTAGATCCGCTTTAAGGTTTGCTTTTTTACCATCAGGGGTGTTAATCGTTAACTTGAGAATGATTGCATCTGTATTATTAATGTTTTCAATATCTTTCTTTGTTAAGCTAACGTAAGAGTAACCTTCTTTCATTTCAATTGGATTTCCCTCTTCATCGACCTCTGCACTAGGGATGAGATTGAATGTAATTTCGTCTCCCACTTTTGTGTTATTGGACTTATTGTAAGGTTGTGCTATAGCACTAATGTTTAAAGGAAGTTTGTGCTCGTATTTAAAGATTAGCTTGACATTCGCCAGCTCTTCTATATTTTCATTTAGATCGATAGTATCGCTGTAGTTTAGATTATGAGCTTCAAATTGTAGAGGAGACTCCATTTTGAAGTCGGCTTTAAATTGACTGTCAGGATAGATGATATTAGGATTGTCTCGAGTCACCTCCACACTGTTTCCATCTAAATCTTTATTGATACTTACTTTTCCATCAAATGTTATTTTTTCATTCGGAGGTAGGCCAATAAAATCAACAATATTAGAGTTGTCTTTATTTATAATGTATTTCCCTTCTTTAAGGATATTTCCTTCCTCTTTACTAGGAGTAACAATATGGTATGGTGCAGGGTTAAGGTCCACGGGATCACGTTCTGTATTGTAACCAACTATATTTGCATTCAATATAGAGTAAGCAGAGATATTTGTTTTGGTTGTAATTTCGATACTTGGGTTTGTGAATTTAAGTCCATCACCAAGTTCATTTAATGCATCAATATCGACATCCACTACTTGGTTCTCGATATTAATCTCTTGTTTTCCTAAATTGGCTTCTATTGAGTAAAAGACGAGATCATCGATATGAAGAGATAGTGTCATTTTTGAAGCATCTGTTGCTTGATTTACATCCCCTTTGAATTGAATCTTTATTTTTACAGGTAAGACATCTGCATTGTCTTCATGGTCAAAGTTTAATGTAACGTCATTTAGATCGAATTCCACGTTATTAACTCCTGGAGTAGCTTCCAAATTAAAGACAAGCTCCTCCTCTCCACTAGTCGTCTTTTGGGTAGATCCTATTAGTGTCATTTCTATATCTGCATTCAATGAAGGATGAGGATTTGTAAGATGGACCTTCAACTTACCTGTAGTGATATTTGCTTCATATACTTGAAGTGAGCTGTTGTCAGTAGAAGTCGTTACGACAGGAGTCTTTTCTGTCACTTCAATAGGAGGAACTGTTATGGTCAATCCTGGTACATATGGGATAGCTGGAATGTCAAAGTTTATATCTCCGGCAGGAATACTTGTTGGGAAAGTGTAAAGTTCGCTAAGGTCATATTTAATAACCTCATTTTCTGTGTATGTAAAAATGATATCTCCACTTTCGCTTTTCTTAATATTTTCATTGCTATTCCCTTCGAAGAAATCCCAAAGCTGAAATTTTCCATTGGCTACAGGTGCAGACACTTGTGTCTTAATATCCTCAATTTCGATATTGTCAAATTTGTAATTGTCTTTCGAACATCCTGAAAAAAAAGCAGATGCGATTACAATTGGCGCAATTTTGAACCAATTCCTTGAGATGGTTGTTAAAATCATATGTTGATGGCTTTAGATTAAATAATTTATATATCAGTATATTAAGAGTAATAACACTAATAGATTTTAAAATGTTTAAAGTAATCAATAATTGTATGTTTCTTACAATTTTTTTACATTAAATAATTATGAAAATTGTTTTTTTTAAGTCCACTCTATTTCTCTTTTTTCTCTTGTTTTTCAGTCATCAAATGGTTGCAGATGAAAAGAGTAAAGATGACCATACTAAGAAGATTTTTAAAGACTCATTGGATGGTGCATTTGATGTAAGTGATTTCCTTGCGACAAAGACAGGCTTTTTAGCTGTTCCCGGTATTGTGACCAATCCTGCCGTGGGATATGGAGGTTATGCTACCGCACTTTTTTTTCATAGTTCTTTCGCTGAAAGTCAAGGGTTTCCTACCATGACAGGAGTGATCGGAGGTGGGACTGAAAATAGCTCCTGGATGCTTGGAGCCTACCATCTACAGTCTTTTTTTGAGGATCGTTTCCGCCTGACCTCTTTCTTCGGCTATGGAGATGTAAACCTTCGTTTTTTTGGCCGAGGTTATACTGATTTTCTTAAAAATCATGAGGTGATGCTGGGGATGGATGCTTGGGTGTTATTTGTAGATGGCTCTTATCGTATAAACAACACCAACTTCTTTGTTGGAGGAAGATATGTTTTTGTAAATAATGATAGTCGTTTATCTCCTAATGTCTCTTTTTTAGATCTTGATTTTAAGTCTACCGTGAGTGAAATAGGATTGGTGGTGTCTTATGATTCACGTAATAACTTCTTTTCTCCTTCGAAAGGGATTAAAGGGGAAGTGAATTATCAATATAGTGGGACATGGTTAGGGGCTGATAATAACTATTCTCGATTATATAGTTATCTCTTCGGATATATCCCAATTACCAAGAAACAATCTTTAGGAATACGTGGAGAGTATGATGTCGCTTTTTCAGGTGCCCCTTTCTATATGGAGCCTTTTGTCAATCTGAGAGGAGTTGCAATAATGCGTTATCAGGATAAACAGATGTTTGAAGCAGAAGCTGAGTATCAATTTTCTCTGTATAAACGTTGGTCTGGTGTTACATTTGTTGGAGTGGGCGATGCTTGGGGAACAGGAAGTTCTTTTTTCGAAGACGATGTTGCAGTCAGTGGTGGTTTTGGTTTCCGTTACCTATTAGCACGTAAGTTTGGAATGAAGACTGGGATCGATTTTGCGTGGAGCAAAGACACCTTTGCTTTTTCAATCGTCATCGGTAGTGCTTGGTTACGCAACTAAATACTGTTACCAAAGGGACGTGGAAGAGGGAAAGATGAAGTCTTCCCTCTTTTAGTAATATTATATTTTTCTTTTAAATTCAGAGCAAATAATAGAGGTTGCCATAGCTACATTTAATGATTCCGATCCTTTCTCTTGACGGAATGATGGAATGGTTATTTTGTTATTGACTATAGCCTCAATCTCTTCAGAAATTCCTTTACCCTCATTTCCCATGACGATAATCCCATGATTGTTTAGTGACTTTGTGTAAATATTATCCCCTTTTAAAAATGTTCCATATATTGGCATATGTAGATCGGTAGCACTCTTTAAACAGTCTTGAAGATCTACATAGTGCACTTTAATACGAGTAATAGCCCCCATAGTGGCTTGGATAACTTTGTTATTAAATACATCCACTGTGTTTTTTGAACACAGTATGGTGTCGATGCCAAACCAATCTGCTATACGAATAATAGTGCCTAGATTACCTGGGTCTTGAATATTGTCTAGTGCAATCGTAAGATTGTTCTTAATGGCAGTCATATCAAGCGTCTCTTGCTTGATAGGGATTATGGCAATGGCATTAGATGCTGTGGAAAGTGCCGAAGCTTTATGTATTGATTCGTTATCTACATTGACGATCTGTATGCTGGCTTTACTTGCAATGGAGGACAACCTTTGATAGGCATCTGGATCGGCATAAATTGTCTCCATGCTTTGACCTGCAAGGATAAGATCTTCAATAATCTTTGCCCCTTCTGCAATGTATTTCTGCTCTTGTTTACGATGCTTTTTCTGTGATAACTGTTTTATATATTTGATTCGATTTTTCGATATTGCTTCCATAAAAAAACTTTTTGTAAAAGTAAATGTTCCTTCATATGGGAACAAATGAATAATCAAATATATTTCTAATTTGACCTTTTTAATTCTGAAAACTCAATTTTATAGACTATTTTTGTGAATATTGGTTAAAGTGAATATCATCCCTTTGTTGATTGCTTCTTTAATGAAGTAATAACATATACATAATTTGAATATGTTCAAAAAGAGCTTTTTATATCTTCTTCTTCCATTTGTCTTCTTTATGGTTGCTTGCAACCCTACAAAATATGTGCCTAAAGATCAGTATCTTTTAAATAAAGTCCACATTAAGATGGATACAAAAGGTATTGATAAGAAAGATTTAAATACCTATCTGCGTCAAGAACCAAACGCTCGTATTTTAGGCTTTATGAAGTTCCATTTAGGTTTATATAATCTATCACCTAGAAAAAAGAAAGAGAGTTTTTGGACTCGGATAGGGGAGCCCCCTGTCGTTTTTAGTTATACGAAAACAGAACGTAGCAAGGAAGAAATGTTAAAACACCTAAAAAATCTAGGTTATTATCATGCCTCCATTCGTGATTCTGTGAAGTTCAAAAAGAACATGGTGGATGTTACTTATTTTATCACTCTTGGTGCTCCTTATCTGATTTCCGATTTTACTGTGGATATTCAGGATAGCGTCATGAGAAATGTGGTTAATAATGTGAAGCCAGAGAAAGAGATAAGAAAAGGGGATAAGTTTGATATCAATAAATTAGATAAGTTTCGTAATAAAATGAAGAAAGAGTCTCAAAAAGAGGGATTCTATAAATTCGATGAAGACGAAATATACTTTACAGCTGATACTTTGGGGCGTAGTACCAGTGTAGATTTAACAATGGTTGTACAGCCAAAGCGGGTTCTTGTGAACGATTCAGTGGTATTAAGACCTAATGAGAAATATAAAATTAGACATTATCGAGTATATCCTCAGTTTGATCCCAAACGGCTTATTTTGTCATCGGAACCTATTAAGTTTGATACCATGCGCATAGACAACTATATGTTCTTATACGAAGGCGATTTACGTATTAATCCGAAATTGGTGATAAGGGCAAACCATATCGATGATTCTGAATTTTACTCCTCTTATAATGTTGATAGAACCTATAGCCAACTTACGCAGTTGAAGCTATATCGTGCTATGAATATCCAATTTATTGATACCAAGCAGAGAAGCGATGATGGATATTCATTGCTGGATTGTGTCATGCAGCTTACTCCAACTAGTGAACAGTCATACTCTTTTGAATTGGAAGGGACGAATACGTCGGGTAATCTAGGGGTTGGAACGAATTTAGCATACCAGCATAAAAATCTTTTTAAAAGTGCCGAAAGAGTCGATGTAAAGTTTAGTGGTGCAATAGAGCGACAGCGTTATGGTACACAGGATACCATTAAACTATTTAATACCCTTGAAGGGGGGGTTGATGGCAAATTTACCATCCCTAAATTCTGGTTCCCATTTAACTCCGGAAATTGGTTTAACTACTCAACTCCTCAAACCCAATTCGTCTTATCCTACAACTATCAACAGCGCCCTGACTATACTCGTACAATTGTTCGTTCTGGATTTGGTTATCGTTGGAAGTCTAGTCAATTTTCTTCGCACGAAGTGAATCCCTTAGATCTCTATCTTGTGCGTATGTTTGCGCTTGACCCCGAATTCGTAGCATCAATAGAAAACCTAACTATTCGAAGTTCGTATACCGACCACTCTATTTTCGCATTCTCTTATAGCTACACTTATAATACCCAGAATATGAGAAAGCGATCCGACTATTGGTATCTTTATACGAAGTTGGAAACATCAGGTAACTTGTTGCAGTTGATTAATACTTCGATGGATAAGGATAAAACACAATTTGATAGCAATCCAGAGCTTCAATATACATTTTTTGATACTCCTTATGCCCAATATGTTAAGTTTAATGTGGATGCCCGACGTGGGCTCGTGTTAGATAAGTACAATACACTAGTTTTTAGAGGATATATGGGAGTTGGTATCCCATATGGAAACTCGGTTCAGCTACCGTTCGAACGAAAATATTATGCCGGTGGTGCCAATGATATTCGAGGTTGGGGAGCTCGTACCCTTGGCCCTGGTTCTTATAAATCAGACCCTTCTTCATATCCAAACCAAGTAGGAGATGTTAAATTAGAGGCAAATGTTGAGTATCGATTTAAAATGGTAGGGATGTTTGAAGGGGCTCTCTTTTTCGATGCTGGTAATATTTGGTCTATTGATGATAACAGGGAGGGGGCAGAGTTTGATTTCGACCGATTTTATAAAGAGTTTGCTGTCAGCACTGGTGTTGGTGTTAGGTTAAATTTTGATTATGCTATTATACGTGCAGATCTCGGCTTGAAGCTACGTGATCCTTCTGAACCAGAGGGTAGTCGATGGATTCCTGCGAATAGAAAATTTCAAAAGTCAGACTTTGCGCTATCTATTGCAATAGGATATCCATTCTAGGTCGTCATTTTTCTGCTATACAACATGCTGTTTCGTTTTTTATTTGTACATTTGCATGACTTCTGATTTAAATCAATAATGGATTGAAATTAAGTAGTTAATAATTACAAGAAATTCAGATTTTTTATACAATAATTTTACAAAGCTATGAGTGCTAATTTATTTCAAGAGATTAAGCCAGGTGTAGTTACTGGTGATGATCTAACCAAACTTTTCAACATCTGTAAAGAAAACAACTTCGCTCTTCCTGCAGTGAACGTAGTAGGAACAGACTCTGCTAATGCTGTTATTGAGGCTGCAAAAAATGCAAACTCTCCTGTGATTGTACAGCTTTCTAATGGTGGTGCTACTTTCTTCGCTGGAAAAGGACTAAAGTTAGATGGTCAACAAGCACAAGTCCTAGGATCTGTTGCTGCTGCTCATCACGTACACACTGTAGCAGAAGCTTACGGAGTACGTGTTGTTCTTCACACTGACCATGCTGCTAAAAAACTTCTTCCTTGGATTGATGGACTTCTTGATGCAAGTGAAAAGCATTTTGCTGCAACAGGTTCTCCTCTTTTCAGTTCACACATGTTAGATCTTTCTGAGGAACCTCTTGAAGAAAATATTGCTATTTGTAAAGAATACTTAGCTCGCATGTCTAAAATGGGTATGACTCTAGAGATTGAGCTTGGTATCACTGGTGGTGAAGAGGATGGAGTTGATAACTCTGATGTAGATAACTCACTTCTATATACTCAACCAGAAGAGGTATGTTATGCTTATGAGCAACTAATGGAAGTTTCTCCAAACTTCACTATCGCTGCTTCTTTCGGTAACGTACACGGTGTTTACAAACCAGGTAATGTTGTGTTGAAGCCTTCTATCCTAGGTGATTCTCAAAAGTATATCCAAGAGAAGCTTGGTACTGCAGAGAAGCCAGTTAATTTCGTATTCCACGGTGGATCAGGATCTTCTCTAGAAGAGATTCGTGAAGCAATTGGTTACGGTGTTATCAAAATGAACATCGATACTGATACTCAGTGGGCTACTTGGGATGGTATCCGTGTTTTCGAAGCTGCAAACCATGACTACCTACAAGCACAGATTGGTAATCCAGATGGAGATGACAAGCCAAACAAAAAATATTATGATCCACGCGTATGGTTACGTAAAGGACAAGAGTCTATGATTGCTCGTCTTCAAGTAGCATACTCTGACCTTAATGGTTTGGATAAAAACTAATCGCAAACTTTTGTTTGTGCGATATATAAAAAAGGTGAATCTTTTGATTCACCCTTTTTTGTGTCTTTTTTTTCAGCATATATCTGCCATATGCTCAATTTTGCCTACTCTTTCTATTCTGTTCCCTTATAGAGTTCTTTAATCAAAATTTAAATTGTCATTACGGCATTTTATAACTTTTTTGATGATATGCTGTTTATTTTAGCACGTGATTGTATTGATGTTGTTCTCTTTAGCTCTATTTCTCAATGATACAATATATATTGAGTAGTTAGAATTTGTGGATTATAACGCATCGTAACTCCCCATAATTATATTCATATACTATACCTTGTCATATCATTACTTCTTATAAAAAAGACTGTGTTTTGTTTAACGGTAAATCTTAACGTCATGATACAAAGAGTGTTTCAATGAATGAATATATCTAAAATTAAATTATTTACTTCTTGAGTTATTGAGGAATCATCATTTCTTTATTATCCTGTTTTATTCAATTAGCATTTAATTGATGATGGGTAATGTATTGCTTGAGAAATATAATTAACGCGTTTATTCATTTTTATGACTAGTATCAGAGGTGTTTTCTGATATATAGTGAATATGTGTTGTGTTATTTTTACCTTCAATTGAATACTATTTAAACCCTGATTGACGGCATTTTTGTTCATGGGTTACTCATAGCTTGTTCATGCTTCATTCATCGAATCGATGGAGAATCGATGGACAAACCATGAACAAACCATGAACAAACCATGAACAAAGTAGGGTTGAATCCCCTATTAATATGCCTTTAAAATGCTTTAGTCGTATGGTGAAGGATGTCCAAAAGATCTTATCGTGTACTTTCTTAATAATTTTGATATAAGATTCTTGCATTGATGTGTCTTTTTCTGCTGATGCTTTTTATGGTTATTCGTTTACTATTGCATCTTTTATTTTGTTTTATTTCAATCAAATAGCGATGAAACTTAAGTGGTTATTTGTTCTATAACACTCTTCCTTTCTCGCTATTTATTCTTTTAAATGAAATTGTTCGTGAAATTATTTGTTCATTTATGTAAAAAGTGCATTTTTGCATATTTAGTTTTAAGTTGATATTAAGTTATGCTAGATAGTGATATTTTGTTATCAGTATGGCCTGTATATGTTTAATAGTATTATCAAAAGAGTAGATGCAACAAAGTAGAGATGGATTTTCCAGTCGCTTCGGTGTGATTGCCGCAGCAGCTGGTTCAGCAATTGGTTTAGGGAATATTTGGAGATTTCCATATGTGTTAGGTGAAAATGGCGGGGGAGCCTTTTTTCTTGTTTATATGGGGTTTATCTTCTTGCTTGGTATTCCACTTATGCTTACAGAGATGTCTGTGGGGCGTGCAGGACAGAAAAACCCTTATGGAACATTTCGAGTCTTAGCACCAAAAACAAAATGGTATTTGGTTGGAGTAATGGGAGTTGCTGCTGCTTTTTTAATATTGTCATTTTATAGTGCCGTAGCTGGTTGGACATTGCATTATCTGTCGGATGCTGTGATGGATAATTTTAGTGGTAAGAGTTCGGCCGAACTGAAAGGTATGTATGATTCTTTCACTTCTAGTGCGGTTGCTCCATCAGTGTGGACCTTGGTTTTCTTGTTTTTAACAGGACTCGTTGTTGTTTCAGGTGTAGAGAAAGGTATTGAAAAGTATTCTAAGATCTTGATGCCGTTGCTTTTTGTGATTATTGTGATTTTAGATATTCGTTCCGTAACATTGGATGGAGCAGAGGAGGGGCTAAAGTTCTTGTTCCACCCTGACTTTTCTAAGCTGGATTCAAAAGCAGTATTAGAAGCTTTAGGTCAAGCGTTCTTCTCACTAAGTCTTGGTATGGGAACCATGATTACTTATGGATCATACATCGGGAAAAAAGAGAATTTGCTCTCTTCAGCTACTTCGGTTTCTCTTGCGGATACATTGATTGCAGTGTTGGCTGGAGTTGCAATATTCCCAGCGGTGTTTGCTTTTGGTATTAGTCCTGATTCAGGACCAGGTTTGGTTTTTATTACGCTTCCAAATGTGTTTCTGCAGATGCCTGGAGGATATTTCTTTTCTGTACTTTTCTTCTTGTTGTTGGTGATTGCTGCATTGACATCGTCAATCTCACTTCTAGAGGTGGTTGTTTCTTATTTTACAGAAGAGCTTAAGTTGAGTCGAAAAACAGCCACTGCAATAGCCTTTGTTAGTGTTGGTGTATTTGGTGTGCTTTCTTCTCTTTCTTCTGGTCCTCTGAAGGAGTTTACTGTTTTAGACAAGACGATATTTAATCTGTTTGACTTTATTTCATCGAATATATTGCTTCCTCTTGCTGGATTGTTCATTGTGCTATTTGCTGGATGGAAATGGTCTCGTAAATCTATTGCAACGGAGATTCTTGGAGAAGGAAAACAGGAGACGACACTTTTTAAAGTGTTTATGTTTATTATCAAGTTTATTGCTCCTTTTGCAATTGCGTTGGTTTTTATTCATGCTGTCGGACTTATTGATATCATTGGTCGTATTAAAATATAGCTTCTTAGATTTTGACTGTGGTTGATCTGTAAGAGAGGTGTTTTTATTTTAAGGTTCAAATATCTTCTTCGTTTAAAAGACAATAGTTCTTGATTTTTATATCATTCATAATAAAAACAGAAGAGGATGCCCTTTGTTGGTCATCCTTTTTTGTTTTATGTGGTTGGTTTAGGGGGCTATACGTTACAATTGGTATAAAATTGTTGTATCGGGCAGGAAAAAAGTGCATTTTTGTACTCTGATAAAAATCATGTTTCTGAAATTAAAATAATTCATTATAATCTCATTTTATGCAAGATAATAATAGAGATGGATTCTCTAGTCGCTTTGGTGTAATTGCAGCAGCAGCAGGTTCTGCTATAGGTCTTGGGAATATTTGGCGGTTCCCTTATGTGTTAGGTGAAAATGGTGGTGGTGCATTCTTTTTGCTTTATCTGCTTTTTATCCTTTTTCTGGGAGTGCCTTTAATGTTAACAGAGATGTCTATTGGGCGTGCAGGACAACGAAACACTTATGGTGCTTTTCGTTTTTTGGCTCCTAAGAAGAAATGGTATCTTATCGGTATTATGGGAGTTGTTGGTGCCTATATGATTTTATCCTTCTATAGTGCTGTGGCTGGTTGGACTTTGCAATATCTTTATGATGCGTTTGCCAATAATTTTGTAGGGAAAGATCCGGTTGCCTTAAAAAATGTCTATAATGCTTTTACCTCTAGTACCTATATGCCTGTTGTTTGGACCTTGGTGTTTTTGTTTCTTACAGGTCTTGTTGTGGTTGCAGGGATTGAGAAAGGAATTGAAAAGTATACTAAGATATTAATGCCATTGTTGTTTTTGATTATTATTATCTTAGATATTCGTGCTGTGACATTAGATGGTGCGTCAGAAGGGTTAAGGTTTTTGTTTCATCCAGACTTCTCTAAGTTGAGCTCTAAGGTTGTTTTAGAGGCTTTGGGGCAAGCATTTTTCTCGTTGAGTTTGGGGATGGGAACGATTATTACTTATGGTTCTTATATTAATAAGAAAGAGAATCTATTTACTTCTGCTGTATCTGTATCATTGGCAGACACAGCGATTGCAGTTTTGGCAGGGATTGCTATTTTCCCTGCTGTTTTTGCCTTTGGGATTGAGCCAGATGCTGGCCCAGGACTCGTGTTTATTACATTGCCTAATGTATTTCAACAGATGCCTGGAGGCTATTTCTTTTCTGTGTTGTTTTTCTTTTTATTGGTCATCGCAGCGCTTACCTCTTCGATCTCTTTGTTAGAGGTGATTGTGGCGTATTTTGCTGAGGAGTTGAACATGTCTCGATTGAAAGCAACTATTGTTGCTTTTGTGAGTGTCTCGATTCTTGGTGCGATGTGTGCTCTGTCGTTTGGTCCGATGAAAGGGGTTCAAATAGCGGGTAAGACATTGTTTAACCTTTTTGATTATATCTCTTCCAACATATTGTTGCCTTTAGGGGGGATGTTGATTGTAATCTTTGCTGGTTGGGTTTGGTCGAGAAAGTCGATTTCAAAAGAGATTTTAGGAGAGGAAGAGAAGGAGAGCTTTGGCTTTAAACTGTATATGTTTATCATTAAGTTTATCGCTCCTTTTGCTATTGCATTGGTCTTTCTTAATGCAATTGGCTTATTGAAGTTTTAGTAAACTGTTTTGCTGTTTCATAAAGGGGGTGTTTTTACTGAAAGTACCCCCTTTGTTGTCTCTATTTTTAAGAATCTTGTTCAGTTTCTTGCTGTTCATTTCTCTTGTTTTAGATGACTTTTGTGCTTGTTTTCTTTCCTACATTCTTCGTACATTGTAGTTTTAAGCAGTTATTGGAGTTGAATCTTTTGTTTTGAACTATCGCAATTGTTTGTTTGTTCTGATGCTGTATTAATATGTATTGGTATGAGAAATCGTAGTGTGGGCGTTTTTATATCCTATTGTTTTTTTGTTGCCCTCTTTGTATTAATCGTAATAATTAGAGTCTCTCTTTCGAATAGTACCTATCAGTTTTATGATTTGGAGAAAGGGATTACCCAAGAAGAGATTGACTCTATTCGATGGGATGGTTGTCATTGTTTTGCTTTTGATCCCAATAAGCTCTCAGTGGATTCTTTTGCATTGCTCGGATTGGAGGTGCGTTTAAGATCACGTATTTTGTCATATCGAAAGGCAGGAGGCGTCTTTAAGTCTAGATCTCATTTTGGTGAGTTTTGCCATGAGGATAGTTTGTGGAAGCAACATATTTTGCCTTTGGTTTTGTTTCAAGTGGATAAAACGAAGGTTCGGTGTGAGTTTAACTCAAGTAGTTTGTCTCGAGTAGTGAGTTGTTTGGGGGCTTCTTATTATGAACAAAGTCGTGAGTTGATCCATAATAGAGATCGTATTGGTGGTTTTGTTTCATGGAAACAGGTTGAAAATATGCATCTTGTATCGACATCGTTTGTGGAATTGTGTCGCTCGTTTTTCTATATTGACAGAACGAAGATTGAAAAGACAGATGTGAATACTGCCTCCTATAGTGAGTTGTTTCATTTGCCTTATTTATTAAAAAACGATATTGGTCAGATTGTCTCTTATCGGACCAGACATATGGGGATAGCCTCTTTTAGTGAATTTCTCTCGTGTGTTCATGATGATTCACAGATCGACTTGTATTTAAGGTACTACATGGATTTTTAACTTCGTTGTGGCTTTTTTATCGACTAGACTCTTTTGGTAGATGGGGAATGATCTTTTTGTGACTCTATTATTTTAGATGTTTTGAAGTGTGTTTTGAGTTCCGCTTCTTTGATCGAGTTATCTGTTGGGGTGAGAAGTGAAAATAATGTAGATTTTTAGCTTATAGTAGTTGTAAGTGTAACGAAAATTTGTAATTTTGCGAACGAATTTAGGAAATCATCCTTTCATGTGTTCCCTTCCATATAAATTTGTTGAATTAAAGTTATATACTGGAGGTGTATACATTGAAGTTGAAAAAAGGGATTACGATAGGATGTTTTGAATTATAATAGATTTTTATTTTTAGTATAGTAATTAATAATATTTTTTAAAATGATCGTAATACCAATTAAAGAAGGCGAAAATATCGAGAGAGCTCTTAAGCGTTTTAAGCGTAAATTCGAAAAGACTGGAACAGTTAAAGAGTTAAGAGGTCGTAAGCATTTTCTTAAGCCTTCTGTTGTAAGAAGAGAAGAAGTTAAAAAAGCTATCTATATCGAGCAACTACACCGTGAGGAAGATTAATTTCTAGTTGTTTGCTAAGAATATATTAAAAGAGGATTGTCTCCATTGTGAGATGATCCTCTTTTTTTTGTCTTGAACTAGTTTTATCTTTACATTTTACCAAATGAAGAACTTATGGGATTAAATGATTTTTTAAACTATATCGAACATGAGAAAAGAATGTCTTCATACACTGTTGTAGCATATAAGAGTGATTTGAATCAGTTCATCGATTTTGCTCATGGATTGGTTGATGATTTTGAGTGGAAAACAGTTGATGGCTTTTTGATTCGTGAATGGGTGGTTTTTCTTATGGGAAAAGGGATGGCACCACGTACCGTCCATAGAAAAATATCTGCACTTAAATCTCTATACCGTTTTTATTTGGTTAATGGGTATGTGGTGAAGGATCCAACTTCTTTGGTTGTATTACCCAAGATACGTAAAAAGCTTCCATTTTTCGTTCGTATCAAAGAGATGGATAATCTGTTTGATCATGACAATTTTAGGGATGACTTCTCTGGGGTGAGAGACAAGGCAATATTACACGTTTTGTATGGTACTGGAATGCGTTTGTCGGAGTTGGTGGGGTTAAAGAGACGAAATATTGACTTTGCTCAAAAAAAAATGAAGGTTTTGGGTAAAGGAAATAAAGAGCGTATTGTCCCTTTTAATGATGAGTTATCTCATGTGATGTCTAGATATTTACTGTTTTGTGATGGTCTTTTTGATGAGAAAAACGATGTGTTTTTTTTGACAGACAAGGGTGAACAAGTATACCATAAATTTGTTTATAGGGTTGTAAAACGTTATCTTGCTAGAGTATCAACAATATCAAAGAAGAGCCCTCACGTGTTGCGTCACTCTTATGCAACGCATATGTTGAACTCGGGTGCAGATTTGAGGGCAATTCAAGAGTTGTTGGGCCATGCAAGTTTGGCGAGCACAGAGGTGTATACACATACTACCTTTGATAAATTAAGGAAGGTTTACAAACAAGCCCATTCTAGGGGTTAAAAGATGGAGGATGATATATGAAAGTAACATTTCAATCTGTACAATTCAAAGCTGATCAGAAGTTATTGGACTTTACTGAAAAAAAAGTTGAAAAGTTAGATCAGTATTTTGATTCAATTATTGGCGCCGAAGTGATTTTCCGTCTCGTGTCTGATCAAGATAAAGTAAACAAGGTAGCCGAAATTAAGCTTTCGATTCCAGAACATGATTACCTGTTTGCAAAGAAAAATGCTGTGTCATTTGAAGAGGCTGTAGATTTAGCTGTTGCTGCTGTGAAACATCAGTTGGAGCGTGTGAAAGAAAAGTCTCGATTTAAATAGAAAAAAGTTCAAGTAAATTTGTGTTTTACTTGAAAATGTTTTTACATTTGCACACCATTTCATCTGTTCTAGAGAAGTGGTGTGTTTTTGTGTTAAGAAAATGGGGAGATACCAAAGCGGCCAACTGGGGCAGACTGTAACTCTGCTGTCTTATGACTTCGTAGGTTCGAATCCTGCTCTCCCCACGTGTGTTTAAATAGAGTTAAGCACGAAAGATAATTTTATAACTGATTTTTTTTAGAATCTAATTTTTTATTGGAGTTATGGCTAAAGAACATTTTGAAAGAACCAAAGACCATGTTAACATTGGTACTATTGGTCACGTAGACCACGGTAAAACTACTTTGACAGCTGCTATTACAAAAGTATTGGCAGATAAAGGTTTGTCAGAAGCTCGTGATTTCGACCAAATCGATAATGCACCTGAGGAAAAAGAACGTGGTATTACTATTAACACTGCTCACGTTGAGTACCAAACTGCAAATCGTCACTATGCTCACGTAGACTGTCCAGGTCACGCTGACTACGTTAAGAACATGGTTACTGGTGCTGCTCAGATGGATGGTGCTATTCTTGTATGTGCTGCAACTGATGGTCCTATGCCTCAGACACGTGAGCACATCCTACTTGCTAAGCAGGTAAACGTACCTAAGATCGTTGTTTTCTTGAACAAGGTTGATATGGTAGATGACGAAGAGCTTCTTGAGCTTGTAGAAATGGAAGTTACTGAACTTCTTGAATTCTACGATTTCGAGGGATCTCCAGTTATCAAAGGTTCTGCTCTTGGTGGATTGAACGGTGAGCCAGAGTGGGTTGAAAAAATTATGGAATTGATGGATGCAGTTGATTCTTGGATTCCACTTCCTCCACGTGATATGGATAAGCCATTCTTGATGCCAGTTGAGGATGTATTCTCTATTACTGGTCGTGGTACTGTTGCTACAGGTCGTATCGAAACTGGTGTTATTCACACTGGTGATGAGATGGAGATTATCGGTCTTGGTGCTGAAGGTAGAAAGACTGTTTGTACAGGAGTTGAGATGTTCCGTAAGATTCTTGATGATGGACAAGCTGGTGATAACGTAGGTCTATTGATGCGTGGTGTTGATAAGAAAGATATCAAGCGTGGTCAAATTCTTGCTAAGCCTGGTACTATTACTCCTCACACTGTATTCAAAGCTGAGGTTTATGTACTTAAGAAAGAAGAAGGTGGACGTCACACTCCATTCCACAACAAATACCGTCCTCAGTTCTATCTACGTACTCTTGACGTAACTGGTGAGATTACTCTTCCAGAAGGAACTGAAATGGTTATGCCTGGTGATAACGTATCAATTAATGTTGAGCTTATCTACCCAGTTGCATTGAACATGGGTCTTCGTTTTGCTATTCGTGAAGGTGGACGTACTGTAGGTGCAGGTCAGGTAACTGAGATTGTTAAGTAATTTGTTGTTATTTCAATGAATTAAATATATTTTTGCGGTTCCTAATTGTGGGAACCGCAAATTTACAGATGTGCCAGTAGGGGTATATTAGGTTTCGATTATCTTCATCTGACAAGAAACTCGTCTAAATAAAAACAGTCGAAATATGAAAGCAGTTGCTAGTATTAAAGCGTCATATAACGAGTTGGTTCACAAGGTGACTTGGCCATCTCGAAAGGAGTTAATTGATAGTGCATTTGTTGTTATTATTGCTTCTTTTATTATTGCACTGTTGGTGTTTGTTGTTGACTTCTCTTTTAAGGAGTTGATGGGAATGCTTTACGGTTTATTCTTTTAATGTTGCTGGAGGTCGATAATGAGTGTGGATACAAAAAAATGGTATGTTCTTCGGGCTGTCGGAGGTAAAGAAAAGAAAGTCAAGGAATATATCGAGGCAGAGATCGCAAATTTAGGTCTCCAGGATTATGTTTCTCAGGTCTTGATCCCTACTGAAAAGGTGTATCAGATACGTAATGGTAAGAAGATAACTAAAGAGAGAATCTCGCTTCCAGGTTATATTCTTATTGAGGCTTCGTTGGTTGGAGAGATCCCTCATATCTTGAAGGGTGTTTCGAATGTGATCGGTTTTTTAGCTGATACAAAAACAAACGAGCCTATACCGATGCGTCAAAGCGAGGTGAATCGTATTTTAGGTACCATGGATGATGCAGAGGAGACACTTGATGGTTCAGGTGTTGATTTTGTAGTGGGAGAAACTGTGAAAGTTATCGATGGCCCATTTGATGGTTTTAATGGTCTTGTTGAAGAAGTCAACGAGGAGAAAAAGAAACTGAAAGTGATGGTTAAGATATTCGGTAGAAAGACTCCTTTGGAGCTTGGTTATATGCAAGTCGAAAAGGAGTAGTTATAATTTATTTCAACTTATTACATTATGGCAAAAGAAGTTGCTGGGTTAATTAAGTTACAGATTAAAGGTGGTGCTGCGAATCCTTCGCCTCCAGTAGGACCTGCTTTGGGTGCTAAGGGAGTGAACATCATGCAGTTTTGTAAGCAGTTCAATGCAAGAACTCAAGAGCAAGCTGGAAAAGTACTTCCTGTAATTATTACTGTTTATGCTGATAAGTCTTTCGACTTTGTTGTTAAGACTCCACCAGTTGCTGTACAGGTTTTAGAGGCTGCTAAAGTTAAAAAAGGTTCACCTGAACCACACGTTAACAAGGTAGCATCGATTACTTGGGAGCAAGTGAGAGCTATTGCAGAGGCTAAGATGCCTGATCTTAACTGTTTTGAAGTTGAGTCTGCAATGTCGATGGTGGCTGGTACTGCACGTAGTATGGGAATTACTGTAACTGGTGATGCACCTTTTTAATTAATGAAATTTATTTTTAAAAATGGCAAAAATCTCAAAGAATAGGAAAGCTGCTGCTGCCAAATTGGAGCAGGGGAAGATCTATTCACTAGAAGAAGCTGCTTCGTTGGTGAAAGATATCACTTCAACAAAGTTTGATGCTTCTGTGGATTTGGATGTTCGCCTTGGAGTGGATCCGAGAAAAGCGAATCAAATGGTACGAGGAGTCGTAACTTTGCCTCATGGAACTGGTAAAGCAGTTCGTGTTTTAGCTCTTGTTACTCCTGATAAGGAGCAAGAAGCAAAAGATGCGGGTGCTGATTACGTAGGTCTAGATGCTTATATCGATAAGATTAAGAACGGATGGACAGATGTTGACGTAATCATTACTATGCCTCCAGTTATGGGTAAAGTAGGTGCTCTAGGTCGTGTTTTAGGTCCTCGTGGTCTTATGCCTAACCCAAAAAGTGGTACTGTTACCATGGAGGTTGGTAAAGCTGTGAAGGAAGTTAAGATGGGTAAAATCGACTTCAAAGTGGATAAGTATGGTATCGTGCATACTTCAATTGGTAAAGTTTCTTTTGAACCTAAGCAAATTGTTGACAATGCAAAAGAGTTTATTGAGATGATTAATAAACTTAAGCCTTCGGCTGCGAAAGGTACGTACGTTAAAAGTATCTACTTATCAAGTACAATGAGCCCAGGTATTCAAGTTGAACCTAAGTCTATTGACTAAGTAAAAAAGAAAGTATGAGACGCTCAGAAAAGCAACAATTAGTAGAGTCACTTAAAGAGCAGTTGAATTCATATAGTCACTTTTACTTGGCGGACGTAGAAGCACTCGATGCAGAGCAGACAAGTGCTTTAAGACGTCTTTGCTTCCAGAAAGAAGTAAAGTTGGTTGTGGCAAAGAATACACTGTTGCGCAAAGCTATTGAAGAATCAGATAAAGATGCTTCGGGCTTATTTGACGTATTGAAAGGTAGTACTTCTGTACTGCTTTCGAATATTGGTAACGTTCCAGCAAAATTGATTAAAGATTTTGGTAAAGAGAACGGCAAACCTGTATTGAAGGGAGCATTTGTAGAGGAGTCTGTATATGTTGGTGCAGAAACATTAGAAGAATTAGTAAATATCAAGTCGAAAGAGGAATTGGTTGCAGATGTTATCGCATTGCTTCAGTCTCCTGCGAAGAATGTTATTTCAGCTCTTCAGTCATCTGGACAAACTATTACTGGAGTGCTTAAGGCACTTGAGGAAAAAAACGCTTAAAGAAAAGAAAATAAATTATTCACTATATCATTTTTAAATTCGAGGAAAATGGCAGATCTTAATAAACTTGCAGAAGAATTAGTTAACCTAACAGTAAAAGACGTAAACGAATTAGCAACTATCCTTAAGGATGAGTACGGTATCGAGCCTGCTGCTGCTGCAGTAGCTGTTGCTGGACCAGTTGCTGGTGGCGAAGCTGCTGCTGAAGAGCAAACAGAATTCGACGTTATCTTGAAAGCAGCAGGTTCTTCAAAATTGGCTGTAGTTAAGTTGGTTAAAGACCTAGCAGGTGTTGGTCTTAAGGAAGCTAAAGAACTAGTTGACGGAGCTCCTAAAGCAATCAAAGAGAAAGTTTCTAAAGAAGAAGCTGAAGCACTTAAAACACAGCTAACAGAAGCTGGTGCTGAGGTTGAGCTTAAATAAGAAGTTGACCTTTCTAACGAAGGTTTATGGTTTAGAATCCCTATTCGGGGTTCTAAGCCTTTTTGCGTTTATGTTTTAGGTTCAATTAATTCGGTTGATTCATGTCTTCACAAACTGTAAATAATAGGATCAGTTTTGCTTCTGCAGAAAATCGTTTCGAATACCCTGATTTTCTAGAAGTACAGATCAAATCTTTCAAAGAGTTCTTCCAGTTGGGGGCATCGCCTGAGGAAAGAAAAATAGAGGGCCTTAATCAAGTATTTCGTGAAAATTTTCCAATTACGGATACTCGAAATAACTTTGTCCTTGAGTTTATTGATTATTCAGTCGATCCACCTCGCTATACTATCGAGGAGTGTATAGATAGAGGCTTGACTTATAGTGTGCCAATTAAGGCAAGATTAAAATTGTATTGTACTGACGAAGAACACGAGGACTTCGACACTGTGATTCAGGAGGTGTACTTGGGGACAATTCCATATATGACCCCAAGTGGATCTTTTGTGATCAATGGTGCTGAGCGTGTGGTTGTTTCTCAATTACACCGTTCTCCAGGCGTTTTCTTTGGTCAGAGTGTACATGCCAATGGTACAAAACTTTACTCTGCTCGAATTATTCCTTTTAAGGGATCATGGATTGAGTTTGCAACGGATATCAATGGTGTCATGTTTGCTTACATCGATCGTAAGAAGAAATTACCAGTAACTACGTTGTTACGTGCAATCGGTTATGAAAGTGATAAGGATATCCTTGAGATATTCGGACTTGCTGATGAGATTCGCGTTTCAAAGTCTGGAATTAAGAAAATTGTTGGTAGAAAATTGGCTGCTCGTGTGTTGAAAACATGGGTAGAGGACTTCGTAGATGAAGATACTGGTGAAGTAGTTTCTATCGAGCGTAATGAAGTCATTATCGACCGTGAAACAGTTATCGAGCCTGAGCACTTGGATGAAATCCTAGATTCAGGAGCGAAAACTATTCTTCTTCATAAAGAGGAGCAGAATCTAGCTGACTTTGCAATTATTTATAATACACTTCAGAAAGATCCTTGTAACTCGGAGAAGGAAGCAGTATTATATATCTATAGACAATTACGTAACTCAGAGCCGCCTGATGAAGCTACTGCTCGTGACGTAATTGATAAATTGTTCTTTTCTGAAGTTCGTTATGACTTAGGAGAGGTTGGTCGTTATCGTATTAATAAGAAGTTGAATCTTGATATTGATTCAGATACTCGTGTCTTGACAAACCAAGATATGATCGAGATTATCAAATATCTTATCAAGCTTATCAATTCGAAAACAGATATCGATGATATTGACCACTTGTCTAACCGTCGTGTTAGAACAGTAGGAGAGCAGATGTACAATCAATTTGGTGTTGGTTTGGCTCGTATGGCCAGAACAATTCGTGAACGAATGAATGTTCGTGATAACGAGGTGTTTACTCCAACAGATTTGATTAACTCGAAGACTTTGTCTTCTGTGATCAACTCTTTCTTCGGAACCAATGCGTTGTCACAGTTTATGGATCAGACGAACCCACTAGCAGAGATGACTCACAAGCGTCGTATGTCTGCACTGGGACCTGGTGGTTTATCTCGTGATCGTGCCGGATTTGAGGTTCGTGACGTTCACTATACTCACTATGGTCGTTTGTGTCCAATTGAAACACCAGAGGGGCCGAATATTGGTCTAATCTCTTCTCTTTGTGTCTTTGCAAAGATTACCGATCTTGGATTTATCTCTACACCTTACCGTCCTGTAAGCGAAGGTAAAGTGAACTTGGATAATCAAGATGTGGTTTATCTAACTGCAGAGGAAGAGGAAGGAAAGATTATTGCTCAGGCTAATGCTACTTATGCAGAGGATGGATCTTTTGTTAATCCTCGTGTGAAAGCACGTTTGGATGCAGATTATCCGATGTCAGAAATCGATGAGGTGGATTTGATGGACGTAGGTCCAAACCAGATTGCTTCGATTGCTGCATCGTTGATTACCTTCCTAGAACATGATGATGCGAACCGTGCATTGATGGGATCAAACATGATGCGTCAGGCAGTTCCATTGTTGCGTCCACAGTCGCCTATCGTAGGTACAGGTCTTGAAGGACGTGTTGCTGAGGATTCACGTGTTCAGATCTCTGCAGAGAAAGATGGTGTTATCGATTATGTGGATGGAAGTAAGATTGTAGTTCGTTATGACGCAACTGAAGAGGAGCGTTATGTTAGCTTTAATGGCGAAACAGTGAGCTATAATGTTCCG
Source organism: Prolixibacteraceae bacterium (assembly GCA_019720755.1). Classification (NCBI taxonomy): domain Bacteria; kingdom Pseudomonadati; phylum Bacteroidota; class Bacteroidia; order Marinilabiliales; family Prolixibacteraceae; genus Halosquirtibacter; species Halosquirtibacter laminarini. The sequence continues at coordinate 2,798,969 of CP081303.1, read as the reverse complement.
AAATATAAGAAGACAAACCAGGGTACATGTATTGACTTGAAACCAATCGTTTCTCCAAACCAACGTGTTAAGAAGGGACAAATTCTTACAGAGGGTTATGCTACTGAGCAAGGAGAATTGGCTTTAGGACGTAACTTGAAGGTGGCATTTATGCCATGGCAGGGTTATAACTATGAGGATGCGATTGTAATTTCTGAGCGTATCGTACGTGATGATGTATTTACTTCTGTTCATATTGATGAGTATTCTCTTGAGGTACGTGATACAAAACGTGGTTTAGAAGAGTTTACTTCTGATATTCCAAACGTAAGTGAAGAAGCTACTCGTAACTTAGACGAGAATGGTTTGATCCGCGTTGGTGCAGTTGTAAAACCTGGTGATATCCTTATTGGTAAGATTACTCCTAAGGGAGAGTCAGATCCTTCTCCAGAAGAGAAACTTTTACGTGCTATTTTCGGTGACAAAGCTGGAGATGTAAAAGATGCTTCTTTGAAGGCTTCTCCTTCACTAAAAGGGGTGGTTATTGATAAGAGATTGTTCTCTCGTGTACAGAAAGATAAAAAGTCTAGATCTACTACTAAGCCTTTATTGGAGCAGATCGACCAAGAGTTTGATGTTCAAGCAAACCGTTTGAAAGATATTTTGGTTGATAAGCTTTTCAATATTGTTACAGGAAAGACTTCTCAAGGTGTAGAGGATTATTTTGGCGTAGATGTAATTTCGAAAGGAACTAAATTTACTCAAAAACTTCTTGCTGGTATTGACTTTATGACAGTGAATGCCAATGATTGGACTACGGATGAAGATAAGAACTTAATGGTCGTATCTTTAGTTCGTAACTATATCATGAAGTATAAAGAGTTTGAGGCTGTAGCAAAACGTAAGCGTTATAACGTTACTATTGGTGATGAACTTCCTGCTGGTATTATTCAGTTGGCTAAGGTTTATATTGCTAAGAAACGTAAGCTTCAGATTGGTGATAAGATGGCGGGACGTCACGGTAACAAAGGTATCGTTTCTCGTATTGTTCGTCAAGAAGATATGCCTTTCCTTGAGGATGGAACTCCAGTGGATATCGTATTGAACCCATTAGGTGTACCTTCAAGGATGAACTTAGGACAGATCTATGAGACTGTTTTAGGTTGGGCTGGAATGGAGTTAGGATGTAAATTCGCTACTCCTATCTTTGATGGAGCAACATTAGATGAGATAACTGAGTTATGTGATAAGGCAAGTGTTCCTCGTTTTGGACGTACAAGACTTATCAATGGTGAGACTGGTGAGCGTTTTGACCAACCTGCAACAGTAGGAGTTATCTATATGTTGAAACTAGGTCACATGGTTGAAGATAAGATGCACGCTCGTTCTATCGGACCATACTCTCTTATTACGCAGCAACCATTGGGTGGTAAAGCTCAATTCGGAGGACAGCGTTTTGGTGAGATGGAGGTTTGGGCTCTTGAGGCTTACGGTGCTGCAAATATCCTTCAAGAAATCTTGACTGTGAAGTCGGATGATGTGATTGGTAGAGCAAAAGCATACGAGGCTATTGTGAAAGGTGATCCAATGCCTACTCCAGGAATTCCTGAGTCGTTGAACGTTCTTCTTCACGAACTTCGTGGATTAGGATTGAGTGTAGACCTTGAATAATATATTTGAATAAGGGAGGTGTCTTCGATGCCTTCCTTTTCATACGCTGAACTATAAGTTTATAATTTTTGTTTTATGGCATTCAGAAGAGATAATAAGGTTAAAAGTAACTTCTCTAAACTATCTATCAGTCTTTCTTCACCAGAAGAGATACTTGAGAGATCGCATGGCGAAGTGCTTAAGCCTGAAACAATTAACTACCGTACATACAAGCCAGAAAGAGATGGTCTTTTCTGTGAGCGCATTTTTGGTCCTGTAAAGGATTACGAATGTCACTGCGGTAAATATAAGCGTATCCGTTATCGTGGTATCGTTTGTGACCGTTGTGGTGTGGAGGTAACTGAAAAGAAAGTACGTCGTGAGCGTATGGGACATATCTCTTTGGTTGTTCCTGTTGCCCATATTTGGTACTTTAAATCTCTACCAAATAAAATTGGTTATCTTTTAGGATTACCAACGAAGAAGTTAGATACAATCATCTATTACGAAAGATACGTGGTTATTAACGCAGGTGTTAAGCGTGATGATGGTGTTAAATATTTAGATTTTCTTACGGAAGAGGAGTATTTGGATATCCTAGATACTCTACCAAGAGAAAATCAAATGCTTGATGATGATGACCCAGATAAGTTCATCGCAAAGATGGGAGCTGAGGCTCTTTACTCATTGCTTGAGCGTTTAGAGTTAGATTCTATCTCTTATGAGTTGCGTCACAAAGCAAGTACTGAAACTTCACAACAACGTAAGAACGATGCTTTGAAGCGTCTTCAAGTTGTAGAGGCTTTCCGTGCATCGAAAAAAAGAAACCGTCCGGAGTGGATGATTGTGAAAGTGGTTCCTGTAATTCCACCAGATCTACGTCCTTTAGTGCCGCTTGATGGTGGACGTTTTGCTACTTCAGATTTGAACGATTTGTATCGTCGTGTTATTATCCGTAATAACCGTCTTAAGAGACTTATCGAAATCAAAGCTCCTGAGGTGATCCTTCGTAATGAGAAGAGGATGTTGCAAGAGTCTGTGGATTCTCTATTTGACAATTCGAGAAAATCGAATGCTGTTAAAACAGAGAACAACCGTGCTCTTAAATCTCTTTCTGACTCACTAAAAGGTAAGCAAGGACGTTTCCGTCAAAACCTTTTGGGTAAGCGTGTTGACTATTCAGCTCGTTCGGTTATTGTTGTAGGTCCTACTCTTAGGATCCACGAATGTGGTATCCCTAAGGATATGGCAGCAGAACTTTATAAGCCATTCGTGATTCGTAAGTTGATCGAGCGTGGTATTGTAAAGACTGTAAAGTCAGCAAAAAAGATTGTAGATAGAAAAGATCCTGTTGTTTGGGATATTCTAGAAAACGTGATGAAAGGTCATCCAGTGATGCTTAACCGTGCACCGACTCTTCACCGTTTATCTATCCAATCTTTCCAACCTCGACTTGTTGAAGGTAAAGCGATTCAACTTCACCCTCTTGCATGTACTGGTTTCAACGCCGATTTCGATGGAGACCAGATGGCAGTTCACTTACCTCTTGGTAATGCTGCAATTCTTGAGGCCCAGTTGTTGATGCTTTCTGCTCATAACTTGTTGAACCCTGCAAATGGTGCTCCTATTACTGTACCTTCTCAGGATATGGTTCTTGGTCTTTATTATATGACTAAGCCACGTCGAGGAGTTAAAGGTGAAGGACTATGTTTTTACTCTCCAGAAGAGGTAGAGATTGCCTATAATGAGGGTAAAGCTGATTTGCATGCTATCGTAAAGGTTAAAACTTACGATTTGAATGATAAAGGAGAGTCTGAAATTACACTTATTGAAACTACAGTAGGTCGTATTCTTTTCAACCAATTTGTTCCAAGAGAAGCAGGTTACTTGGATAAATTATTGACTAAGAAGGCTCTAAGAGATATTATCTCTCACATTTTGAAAGTGACTGATAATGCTACAACTGCGAATTTCTTGGATAATATCAAGAACCTAGGTTACCGTATGGCATACATGGGTGGATTGTCTTTCAATCTAGCAGATGTGGTTATTCCTGATGCGAAAGCAGATATGGTTCAGGAAGGTTACAACGAAGTGGATGAGATCATGAATAACTATAACATGGGTTTCATTACCAATAACGAACGTTATAATCAGGTAATTGATACTTGGACTCATGTTAATGCGAAGTTGACAAATACAGTGATGAATACTTTGAGTTCTGATAACCAAGGTTTCAACTCTGTTTATATGATGCTTGATTCTGGAGCCCGTGGTTCTAAAGAGCAGATTCGTCAGCTTTGTGGTATGCGTGGTTTGATGGCAAAACCTCAAAAGTCTGGTTCTACTGGAGCTCAAATTATTGAGAATCCAATTTTGGCGAACTTTAAAGAGGGGCTTTCAGTACTTGAGTACTTTATTTCTACTCACGGTGCTCGTAAGGGTCTTGCCGATACTGCGTTGAAAACAGCCGATGCTGGTTACTTGACTCGTCGTTTGGTGGATGTTGCACACGATGTGATCGTGTCAGAACAAGACTGTGGTACATTGCGTGGTTTAACAGCTTCTGCAATAAAAAATAATGAGGAGGTTGTTGCTTCTCTTTATGAAAGAATCGTTGGTCGTTGTACTGTTCATGATATCTTCCACCCATTGACAGGTGATTTAATTGTTAGATCTGGTGGTCAAATTACTGATGAGATTGCTCAGATGATCGAAGATTCTCCTATTGAGAGAGTTGAAATTCGTTCGGTTCTGACTTGTGAGTCTAAACAAGGTGTTTGTGCTAAATGTTATGGTACAAACCTTGCAAGTGCTCGTATGGCCCAAGAGGGTGAATCCATTGGTGTTGTTGCCGCTCAGTCTATTGGAGAGCCAGGTACACAGCTGACACTTCGTACTTTCCACGTAGGGGGTATCGCAGGTAATGTTTCGTCTCAATCTACTGTTGTTGCTAAGTATGAAGGTATCGCAGAGATTGATGAGTTGCGTTCTGTTCCTTTTGTGGATGAGGATGGTAAGAATGTGGAGATAGTAGTGAGTCGTCTTGCAGAACTTCGTGTTGTTGACAAGAATACAAACATTACTCTTTCTACTCACTCTCTTCCTTATGGATCTAAGTTGTTTATCAAAGAAGGTGATGAAATCACGAAGAACGATGTAGTCTGTGAATGGGACCCTTATAATGGTGTAATCATTACAGAGTACGAAGGACGTATCGAATTTGCTGATCTTCAAGATGGTATCACTTATCGTGAAGAGTCTGATGAGCAAACAGGTTTTGCTGAGAAGGTTATTATCGAGAATCGTGATAGAACTAAGAACCCAAGTTTGCGTATTGTTGACGAGAATGGTGAGTTGATAAAAGCTTATAACCTTCCTGTTGGTGGTCACGTAAACGTGGATGAAGGTCAGGTTGTGACTAAGGGAGTTGTTCTTGTGAAGATTCCTCGTGCTTCTGGTAAAGCAGGTGATATTACCGGTGGTCTGCCTCGTGTAACAGAGTTGTTTGAGGCTCGTAATCCATCGAATCCAGCTGTTGTTTCAGAGGTGGATGGTGAAGTAAGTTTTGGTAAAATCAAGCGTGGTAACCGTGAAATTATTGTTACAACTCGTTTGGGAGATATCAAAAAATATCTTGTCCCTCTATCACGTCAGATCCTTGTTCAAGAGAATGATTACGTACGTGCTGGTATTCCTCTTTCAGATGGTGCAATTACTCCATCTGATATTTTACGTATCGAAGGACCTACTAAGGTTCAAGAGTATATCGTAAATGAGGTACAGGATGTATATCGTATGCAGGGTGTGAAGATTAACGATAAGCACTTTGAGGTGATTGTTCGTCAGATGATGCGTAAAGTTGAGATTGATGATCCGGGAGATACTAAATTCTTGGAGCGTCACTTGGTTGATAAGCATGAGTTCATGAGAGAGAATGACTGGATTTATGATAAGAAAGTTATTTTGGATTCTGGTGATTCTGAAAACTTGAAGCCAGGTATGATCGTAAATGCTCGTCAGTTGCGAGATGAAAACTCACAGCTTCGTCGTAAAGACATGCAAGTGATCGAATCTAGAGATGCTGTTCCAGCAACTTCAGGTCAGATTCTTCAAGGTATTACACGTGCTGCCCTTCAAACGAAGAGTTGGATGTCTGCTGCTTCTTTCCAGGAAACTACTAAAGTTCTGAATGAGGCTGCCATTAATGGTAAAGTTGACAATCTAGAGGGTATGAAGGAGAACGTTATTTGTGGTCACCTTATTCCTGCTGGTACAGGACGTCAATTGTATCGTAATTTAGTGGTTGGTTCTAAGGAAGATTATGATCGTTTGGTAGATTCTAAAGATTAAAATTAAATCGTATGAATAGAGAAGAGAATCAGTCTATTAGTATTGAACTTCCTGAGGAGGTTTCTGAAGGTACTTATTCGAATTTAGCAGTGATTTCTCACTCTAGTTCTGAATTTGTATTGGATTTCATCCGAATGATGCCTGGCATTGAGAAAGCCAAGGTAAAATCAAGAATTGTGATGTGTCCTGAACATGCAAAGAGACTTCTTTTGACTTTAGAAGAAAACATAAGACGTTATGAGTCTCAGTTAGGTCCGATTAAACTTCATGATGCAGAGGTAAATACACCTCCACCACCAATGAGTTTCGGAGGTCCTACAGGGGAGGCATAATTAGATACATAAAAGGGAATTACTTTAGTAATTCCCTTTTTTTATTGCTCTTTACATATGATACGTGTATTGTGGCTATTTCAAATGCCATCTTATCTGTTCTATATATTCTATTGCCTTAAGATATATTCATTCGATATGTATTGATACAAAAAAAAGGTTGCTATAACAGCAACCCTTTTATAATATTAGGTGAAGTGTACTATTTCACCTTGTTTACTTCCTTTTGAATTTGATCTTTAGTATGAACTCCAGTAGCATGCCATTTAGCTTTACCACCTTTGAAAATATAAAGAGTCGGGATCGATCTGATACCATACTTTTTCGCTACTGCTTTGTTTTTGTCAACATCGACTTTCACTACAAGTACTTTCCCTTTATTTTCTTTAGCATACTCTTTAAGAATTGGAGCTTGACGCTTACATGGTCCACACCATGTTGCATAGAAATCTACTACGATAGGTAGCTTTGATTGAAGTAACTTGTCAAATGACTGGTTTGCTTCGTTAAATTCGATTTCAATTTTATCGTCGTCTTGTGCCGTTGCCGGTTTTGCATTCACTGTCAATGTTGTGAAAGTTGATAGTGCTAAAAATGCAATAAATAATAGTTTCTTCATCTTCGTGTTTAATATTTAGTTGGGACAATATATAAAAAATAGTTGGCTACCTCCCGTTTTTTTAGTCAGAAATCTAGATTGAGTCTCATTTGTCCTACGTCTACTTGTGTCTGTTTACTCTGTATTATATGTTTTGTGTAAACATTTGCCAATAAAATTTTAATTATCGTACTTATCTTATAATAGATAAAATTTCTGAGTTCAGATACCTTGTTTTTATCAAGTATCTTAATTTTGCTATCTAGCAACAACCTTAGATGCATGGACTCTAATGTGTTATAAAGGATTCCCATTGCAATGGTTAAAATTGCCAACATGCATTGCAGTCCATCAAACTTCTTTATTTGTATATTCTCTAAATCATAGCTTGATTTGATATGTCTATGGTATTCTTCTATTTTCCAACGAAAGCCATATGCTTGAAAAGCTTCACTAATAACTTCTGTTATTGTATGCTTAGGTGAGTTGGTTAATAACCAACATTTCCCTCCTGATTTGCGTTTTGTAGCAACAAGCCATAGCTCAAATTCCCTCTGCTTTATTCTATATTTAACCTTAACAGCACCACACTCAAAGTTTATCTTTTTACTTTTGTTTTTGCCTCTTTTATTGGCAGTTAATTCCATGAAGAATGGAATCTTTTTCCCAATTGTAGATACAGTAGTTTCTTTGCCTTTGTATATTAATTTGGTATTCTTTTTCAATCTGATTATGAAGTTATTTTGTTGACTAACAACATAATCCTTAATAATCTGACGATCAAATCCTCGATCAAACACACAAGTTACATTCTTTGAAATAGCATTATCTACTTCTTTTAATGCTTCGATTGCTTCATTATTTTCACTCTTGGCTCCATGATCGAAACTGTACAGCTTATTATACAAAGGTGTCATCTTATTGGCCTTATCAATATGTACAACATTCATAAGCCAATAACCTAATCCAACCTTATTTTTCTCATCTCCATCTTTTACAAAATCCAGACCTTCCATGGTCTTAGCATATTTCTTTTGAATATCTGATCCATCAAATAGAATGTAGTCTCCTTCATGAATTGTATCTGACACACAATCCATATGGCCTCTAAGAAGTTTTAAAAAGAAACCTTTTTTATTGTAATGATTTCGAAGCCTTTTGGTCGTTTGTTGTTTGTCTATAGAATCACCTATAGCTGTTGCTATTTGATTGATAATAACAGACCCTGTCTTAAGAATACCTGTTGTTATCTCACGTGTACAACGTAATTCTGGTTTGGTTAAATGACTATTTAATTTACAAAAATATAGACTTAGCTTGTTCTGTATTTGTTTTGTAAGTATCTTGTTCATGAGCTAGGTTTTAAATGATTATGTTTTCACACTTAAAATAACATTTTTAATCTAGCTTTCCTCGTTTTTACACATATATTATATTGTGAATGTCAGATACTTGCAGTAATAATACAACTTTTTTCGGGAGGTAGTCAAATAAAAAATAGATCTATGTATTGATGTAATGTTACCTTATATATGTATGCTTAAAAAAAAGACTATATATAAATAGGGATCACTTAACTTTTAATTAAAGTGATAAATTTACGAAATTGTTTTTGAAGTAAGTATTTATATTCGTTAATGTTCTGTTAGCATGTCTAGTAGAAACCTTATTTAAAGAAAAGAATTATATCCGTAGAAATTCTCTATATTTTCGTACCTCTCGCTGTTTGTTTATCTAATATTGTTCCTATTTTTATTGTAAAATTGAGTTACAACTTTTCTTTTAATATACACACGATGACAGATATTGATATTGCGCAAGGGGTTGAGATGTTACCGATTGTAAATATTGCCAATCAACTTGGTGTTGATGCCGACAATTTAGAACAATATGGTAAGTATAAAGCCAAGTTACCTTTAAGTTTAATTGATGAAACTGCAGTAAAAAAAAGTAAACTTATTTTAGTATCTGCTATCTCTCCAACGCCAGCAGGTGAGGGTAAGACAACGGTTTCTATAGGACTTTCACAAGCTCTTAATCGTATCAATAAAAAGACTACTGCTGTTTTACGTGAACCATCTTTGGGCCCTGTTTTTGGAATAAAAGGGGGTGCAACAGGAGGAGGATATTCTCAAGTTCTTCCTATGGAGGATATCAATCTACATTTTACTGGCGATTTTTCTGCTATTGAAAAAGCAAATAACCTTTTGGCTGCATTGATAGATAACAATTTGCAAAGTAAGACTCGATCTCTTGGTATCGATCCACGTACTGTGGAGTGGAAGCGTGTGATGGATATGAATGATCGCGCCCTTCGTAATGTTGTTTTAGGACTAGGAGGTACTACTTCTGGCGTTCCTAGAGAGACTGGATTTGATATTACTGCTGCATCAGAAGTGATGGCTATACTTTGTTTGGCAACAAGTTTTTCAGATCTAAAGAAACGTTTAGGAAATATCTTTGTTGGTTTTACCTATTCTGGAGATGCAATTTATGCGAGAGATTTAAATGCTGAAGGAGCCATGGCTGCCTTATTGAAAGATGCTATTAAGCCCAACCTTGCTCAGACTATCGAAGGTACTCCAGCGATTATCCATGGTGGTCCATTTGCAAATATTGCTCAAGGTACAAATTCTATTTTAGCTACTAAAATGGGTATGTCTCTCTCCGACTATGTTGTGACTGAGGCTGGTTTTGGGTTCGACTTAGGTGCCGAGAAATTTATTGATATTAAATGTCAGTACGGTAATTTATCTCCCGATTCTATAGTTCTAGTTGCGACGGTGCGAGCACTAAAGTATCATGGTGAGATGGATGTAAAGACATTGACTACACCAGATGTGAATGCCCTAAAGCGCGGTATTCCAAACTTAGAGAAACATATTGAGAATATGTTGAAGTTCTGTAAGAATCCTGTAGTTGCAATCAATAAGTTTCCTACTGATTCTGATGAAGAGGTTGCTTGTATTCTTGATGCATGCGAACGAATGGGAGTGAAGGCTTCTGCTGTTGATATTTGGGCAAAAGGAGGCCAAGGTGGTCTAGAGTTGGCTCAAATGGTAGTAGATACATGTGAAAAAAATATTGACAAAGTAGAGCCTCTTTACGACTGGAGCTGGTCTGTAGAGAAGAAAATTAAAACAGTTGCTTCCACTTTCTACGGGGCTAGCGCTGTGGATTATACAGCTCAGGCAAAGAAAGATCTAAAGAAGATAGAGAAACTAGGGCTATCTCATTTGCCAATTTGTATCGCAAAGACTCAAAAGAGTTTATCCGATAATCCTAAATTATTAGGACGTCCTAAAGATTTTGTGGTTACTGTTCGTAGTATTGAGATTTCTGCTGGTGCTGGTTTTGTTGTGCCAATTACTGGTAGTATTATGAGAATGCCTGGATTGCCTGCTACTCCTGCTGCTGAAAAGATTGATATCACTGATGATGGATCGATTTCAGGTCTATTCTAATATAAAATGATTTTATTTAGGTAGTATAAGCTGCGAATATTTATACTCTGTGGTAGATATTCGCAGTTGAAATTTTTATCTTCACCGTAAGACCCAAAAATAGATAAGTCATGGCTAAAATTGTTGCTTTTAGTGGTAGCCCCCGCAAAGGAGGTAATACTGATATTCTGATTAACCATTTGTTAGAAACTCTTAGTAATCATGGTCACGAAGTAGAGATGATAAGACTTGATCGTGATAAAATAAATGGTTGTAGAGCTTGTGGTGTTTGTAGAGAGAAAAAAGATTTGAAATGTTATTCTAACAATGATTTCTTGAATGGTTGTATTGAAAAGATGGTGGAAGCTGATGGAATTATCTTAGGTTCTCCTGTCTATTTCGCAAACATTACTACTGAGATGAAGGCATTAATAGATGTATCAGGATATGTTACTAGAAGTGCAGACCATAAATTAGCAAAGAAAGTAGGAGCTGCGGTTGTTGCTGTGCGTCGTGCTGGAGAGATTAGTGCTTTTGATGCAATGAACAATTTCTTCTTAATCAATCAAATGATTGTTCCTGGAAGTAGCTATTGGAATATTGCACATGGCAAGATGCCAGGAGATGTTTTAAAGGATGAAGAGGGACTTAATACGATTACTACACTAGGTGAGAATATGTCTTGGTTGTTAGATCGCGTTGCACCGAAGAAAAAGAAAGTAAAGAAGGTTCAAAATGATGATCTTCCGACATTATTTTAGATAATAAATAGAGAGGAATGCTCGTATAAAAGCATCCCTCTTTTCTATTTTATTAAGGCTTTCGTATTAGTCTCAATGGATTCATTAATGATTGAATGAAAAGACTTAAGCAAAACACTATAATCTATTTAGAATAGTCCTTCAACAGATAGATATCTTTCTCCAGTATCGTAATTGAATGTAAGTACCGTTGAACCCTTTTCTATTTCAGGTAGTTTCTGTGCGATGGCTGCTAGCGATGCTCCCGAAGAAATTCCTCCAAATAGTCCTTCCTCTTTTGCTGATCGTTGTGCATATTCAAATGCCGCTTCTTTCGATACTTGTATTGTCCCATCTATATACTCTAACTTTAGGTTGTTTGGAATAAATCCTGCTCCAATTCCTTGTATTGGGTGAGGTCCAGGATTTCCTCCACTGATAACTGGAGAATCCACTGGTTCTACTGCAAATGTCTTAAGGTTTGGAAAGTGTTCTTTTAGTACTTTAGATACACCAGAGATATGTCCCCCTGTTCCAACTCCTGTAATTAGATAATCAATCCCTTCTGGAAAGTCTTTTAATATCTCTTGTGCAGTGGTTTGGATATGAATTTCATTATTAGCCGGATTATCAAACTGGGAAGGTATCCAACTGTCTTTTGATTCCTTTTGTAGCTCTACTGCACGTTCAATAGCCCCTTTCATTCCTTTCTCTTTCGGTGTTAATTCTAATTTCGCACCATATGCGGTAAGGATTCTTCTTCTTTCAAGACTCATCGATTCTGGCATAACCAATGTAAGCTTGTATCCTTTCACGGCTGTTACTAATGCCAATCCGATTCCAGTATTTCCTGATGTTGGCTCAATGATGGTTGTCTTACCTGGAGTAATCAGTCCATCTTCTTCTGCTTTTTCGATCATTGAGAGGGCAATTCGATCTTTGATACTTCCACCAGGATTGTTTTTCTCTACTTTTGTGTAGATATTGTAATCCAGGCTATAAAGCTTATTTATTTTAAGATGTTCCGTGTTGCCGATAGTCTCTAAGATATTATGTACTTTCATTTTGTGAAGGATTTTGTAAGTTATATATTAACTGTTTGAACTAATTTTTTGTTTCATAAAAAAAGGCCTTCTTTAATTAAGAAGGCCTTTTTTGTGTTATATTGTATGCACAGCAAAGCTATAGCCTCCTTTGGGTGGATCTATAACAGCAGCACATATTTATTTTGATAAAATTCATTACAATTAACTATTTTTTGACAATATAGATAAAAATAATATAAAGACAAAATTATCTGTTTTTATTAAGAGTGTCTTATCCATTTCCATATCTCTTTAAAGTTGACCTTTTTTCCATACATAAGGATTCCCGTTGCATAAATCTTTGCTGCGAACCAAATACATAAGACAAAGAATACTATTAGTGAAAGCATGGATGCGATTAGTTCTATCAATGGGACATCAAATGGAATTCTTGCAGTCATCACGATAGGGGATGTAAGTGGAATAATACTAGCCCATACTGAAAGAGAACTTGTAGGGTTTTGAATCACAGATCCAATAAGGATAATACCAATAAGTAATGGTGCAATGATAATAAACATAAATTGTTGCGTATCTTCTTGATTGTCTACTGCTGCTCCAATAGCAGCCATTAAAGAGCTATATACTAATACTCCTCCTAAGAAATAGAAAATAGAAAGCGATACAATATATCCTAAGTTTAATACCTCAATACCATTTTTGATGTCGTTAAGGAAACCATTTTGCATCAATTCTGGACTCAATTGAGCTCCATAACTCATAAATAGTTGTGCTAGTCCAAATAGAGAAACCCATATTAATATTTGGGTAAGTGCAACACATATAATTCCAATAATTTTACCTAACATTAGATGGAAAGGTTTGATAGATGTGATAAGAACCTCTACAATACGATTCTTTTTCTCCTCCATCACAGATTGCATCACCATTCCTCCATAGATGAAGATGAACATATAGATCATAAAGCCTAGGATATATCCTACTCCCGAAGCAACTCCTGAAAAGCTATCTTTCTTCTCTCCATCATCGGAAATGATCTGCTCTTTTATCTTTATACTCGTTTTTGCATTAGCAAATTCAGAGTCAAGTCCAGGGATATCATACTTATTGACGATATTTTCAGTCTTAATCTTTGTTATAGCATTGGATATCTTTGATTTTAATCTAGTACTCACATTGAATGAGAGTAGCTTATAGGAGATCAACTTTACTTGATCTTTCTCCATGATGTTTTCTGGAACCTCTAATATTGCATCATACTCTTTTTTTAGTACATCGCTTGCAAGATATGTATCTCTGATATCTGATGTAATTGTTTTGTATTCAATATTATCAGAGTCCTTAAATATGTAGCTTATCTCTTCGTAGTTATTAAGAATACCTATTTTGGTCTTCGTTGCCTCTGTATTCGACATGATCAAGGCAGGAATGACACTAATACCGATAGCAATTAAAGGTGTTAGTATTGTGAAGAGAATAAATGTTTTCTTGCGAACTCGAGTTAAGTATTCTCTTTTTATAACAAGTGATATAGGATTCATAGTCTAGTTTTGGTTGTTGTTAGATACACATTGAATGAAGATCTCATGTACAGTTGGAACAAGTTCTTTAAATTCAATTAGAGAACCTTCTTGAAGTACTGTATTAATAACATGTTTTATGCCCGTATTGTCTTTCGTTTCAAAAGTCAATTTACTTCTGCTATCGACTGACTCATTTTCTATTAGATTGACTCCTTCAATAGGTGTTTGAAATAGAGGAGTATTGGAATTATAGTGCACCTGATACTTGTCGGAACCGAACTCTTTAATTATCTCTTTTATATCCCCATCTAATATTTTCTTCGACTTGTTGATTAAAGCCATCTTATCACAAATATTCTCTGCAGCATGCATTTGGTGGGTCGAGAAGATAATCGTTTTGCCTTGATTGCTATATCTTTGAATCTCATCTTGAAGCATTTGTTGATTGATAGGATCAAAACCACTAAATGGCTCATCAAGAATAAGTAAGTCTGGTTCATGAACAATAGTACATATAAACTGCACTTTCTGTTGCATTCCTTTGGATAATTCATTTACCTTTTTATCCCACCAGCTGATGATATCAAATTTTTCAAACCATACCTTGAGTCTTTTGAGTGCTTCGTGTCGACTTAACCCTTTCAGTTGTGCTAAGTATACAGCCTGTTCTCCAACTTTCATCTTTGGATAGAGCCCTCTCTCTTCTGGAAGATATCCAATACTACGAACCATCTCGCGTGTAAGTTTCTTTCCCATAAAAAGAATCTCTCCAGTATCTGGGGCTGTTATGTGATTAATCATTCTAATGAGTGTCGTCTTTCCAGCTCCATTTGGACCTAAAAGACCAAATATATCGCCTGGTTTAATGCAAAGACTTACATTATCTAGAGCAAGGTGATTGGCATATTTTTTAGACACGCCTTTGACTTCAAGTATATTCATAGGGTTTTATTTTTATTCATCCTTAATAATAGTAATATAAATTGTTTTTTTATATGATTGATTATTAACTAAATGTTAAAAACAGTTTATTGTTTTAATTAGATATCAAGAGTATAAGCACTTTTGTAAGGATAATATCTTCTGTTCTATCTGCTTGATTTGAAATTTATCTTTAAGTACTGACATTAATTATATTAATACTTTTTTGCTAATCAACCATTTTATGTGTTAAAAAGAGATTTGAAATAAACTAAGCGTATGTTCTACTGTTCTATCTATAAAGGAGAATTGTAAAAGAAGGAGAAAGGGGGGAGGAGATGAGATCTTTATTTCTATTATTAATAGTACTAAGTTCGTTAAACTTATTTGGTAAATCAATCCCAGAGAAAAGAAAAAAAATGAGGTTCTCGATCGAATATATCCATAGTGTGGATACTTATAATCGATCTATTAGAACCATTGGTTATTTTAATTCTAATTTTTTATGGGGAATATATGGGGAGAGCACTTCGGATCATAAAAATGCATTTGAGGAGAATGCGATATCTAAGGGATGTCTCTATAATGTGGTAGGTGTTCAGCTAGGAAATTTTTTATCTATTGGTCCAATGGTCGGATATGGACAAAGCTTATATAACACTGATAATTTCCAATATGGAGGATTTCTTGGACTTAGAGTCAGTAAGTTTCTTGTATCTGCTCAATTCAATACAACAACAAATTTTGGTTTAGGAATAGGTCTCTATATTAAGTAAATAGGGATAGCTATATATGAAGAAAGAGGATGTTCAAACGAGAACATCCTCTTTTAGTCAATTGCTAAATTAAAGAGGTCTTAATCTTTATCAACAAAGAGAAGATATTATGAACGCAAATCGCGTATTACTGCCATTGCTTCTTTTACTTGTGCTGTAAGCTCTGCATACTTAGCTCCTTTGATAATCTCTTTTGTGATTAGTTGAGATCCCATACCAACACAAGTAACACCTGCGTTAAACCATCCTTCTAGGTTCTCCTTAGTAGGAGTAACTCCACCTGTAGGCATCATTAGAGCCCATGGCATTGGAGCTTTTACTGATTTTACAAAAGCTGGTCCACCAACCTGTGATCCTGGGAATACCTTTGCAACTTCAGAACCAAGCTCTAGAGCTTTTCCTACTTCTGAAACAGATCCACATCCAGGAGACCATAGAATACCTCTACGATTACATACTTTTGCTGTCTCTTCATGAAGAAGTGGTGCTACAACAAAGTTTGCTCCCAATTGAATATAAAGAGCAGCTGTTGCTGCTTCTACGATAGATCCAATACCTAGAATCATATCTGGAGTTTCTACTGCACCCCATTTTACTAATTCTGCGAAAATTTCGTGAGCAAAATCTCCACGGTTTGTAAATTCGAATACACGTACACCACCTTCGTAGCATGCTTTTACAATATTCTTACAAACATCTATATCATTGTGGAAAAAAACTGGGATCATGCCAGTCTCTTTCATTTGTGCAATTACCTCTAACTTGCTAAAACGAGCCATTGTTTCTTGTTTTGAGTAAAAGTACTGTGGTTTTAATAACCACAGTACTTTTTAATAATTCAGATTTCTTAAATACTTATCGTGATACACGTCCAGAGGCATCTCCAGACATAAGCTTTTCAACTTCTGATACGGTTGCTAGGTTGTAGTCCCCGTAGATTGTGTGCTTCAAACAAGAAGCAGCAACAGCGAAGTTAAGTGCTTTTTGATCATCATTTGGATAAGAGATTAATCCGTAGATTAGTCCACCCATAAATGAATCTCCACCACCTACACGGTCTACAATGTGAGTGATTTGGTATTGTGGTGATTCATAAAGTTTTTCTCCATCATATAGTACACCTGCCCATGAGTTATGGTTTGCAGAGATTGATCCACGAAGTGTAGTGATCACTTTCTTTACACGTGGGAAACGATCCATGATTTGACGAGAAACTGATTCGTATGCAGCTCCTTCTACATGACCTCCTGTTACGTCCACACCTTCTGGGTGAATGTCAAGAACCATTGCAGCATCTTCTTCGTTACCAAGAACTACGTCACAACCAGCTACTAGATCTGGCATCACTTCATTTGCAGTCTTACCATAGTTCCAAAGTTTCTTTCTGTAGTTCAAATCAGTAGATACAGTAATTCCTTTTTCGTTTGCTTTCTTAATAGCTTCTGCTAGTACATCGCAAGCTTCTTGAGAAAGAGCTGGTGTAATACCAGTCCAGTGAAACCACTGTGTGTCAGCGAAAACTTCATCCCAATCAATCATTCCTAATTCGATTGAAGAGATAGCCGAATGAGCACGGTCATAAACTACATTTGATGCCCTTGTTACAGCTCCTGTTTCTAAAAAATAGATACCTAATCTCTCTCCACCCCAAACAATATTGTCAACATTTACACCATATTTGCGAAGATCTTTCATTGCGCAATCTCCAATGTCATTCTTTGGAAGGCGAGTTACGAAGTCTACAGGAATACCATAGTTAGCTAATGAAACTGCTACGTTTGCTTCTCCTCCTCCAAAAGTTGCAGTGAACTCTTTTGATTGAGAAAAACGTAAATAACCTGGAGTTGCTAGACGCAACATAATCTCTCCGAAAGTAACTACTTTTTTTGTCATCGTCTGATAATAACTTTGGTCACTATTCTCCACTTTTACATGGAGTTGTGATGGATTTATATAATAATTTTACTATTTGCTTGTGCAATCGATTGTAAAAGTAGGCATTCATTTTAAAATCCAAAATATTTTCATGATTATTTTTGTTAGTATTTTTTTAGAGTTTTATTGTGTGTTGATTGTAATATATTGATTTATAGTATTATATGTACTTTGTTTTAGAGTAGCTGTTTTACGGCATGTTTTGTTAATTCGATTGCATAACTGTTTTGATTGGATAGAAGTAACTGTTTATTAACGACAATATTTTTCAAGGGAGGAATGGAAATAATCGATAAATCCGAGGTTTATAATCTTTTCCTTTGTACTCTTTTCTAGGGAGAACGCATCCTTAATATATTACATGTATCTCTGTCCGGATCTCTTTTTTGATGATGTAATTGAATGGTTTTGACAGAAAGATCTTATTTAAAAATATTAATAGAGGTATCTTTTAAGAAGTGCTATTGGTCAAGTTGTTCCATTGAACTACTTTTATTGAATAATAAAAGAGAGCGTTTTTTGACTGCTTATTTCGCGTTAGATTGGTATTAGGATGGAGAAGAACTTATCATTATGAATCCATTAAGATGATTAAGAGATTTGTGACAATTAATATTCTTTTGCATGTGATCTTTTCTATCCATATTACTCTAAATGCAATAGGATTTATCTTATCATAAAAAGAGACTCTCATTTTAAACTGAAAAAGTTGAACGCACTATGAATACAAATAAAAAGATCCGATGGGGAATTATCGGGTGTGGTAACGTTACAGAGAAGAAGAGTGGGCCTGCTTTTAATAAAGTCCCTAACTCTGAGTTAGTCGCTGTTATGCGAAGAGATTCTGTAAAGCTGAAAGATTATGCACAGAGACATCATGTGCCACTCACTTTTACCAATGCTTCTGATTTGATTCATTGTGATCAAGTAGATGCTGTATATATTGCCACTCCACCTCATTTACATGCTAAATATGCTATTGAAGCAATGAAAGCGGGTAAACCTGCTTATGTGGAGAAACCGATGGCTGCAACCCTTGAAGAGTGTGTCGAGATGAATCAAGTGTCGATGGAAACAGGAGTCCCTCTTTTTGTCGCTTATTATCGTAGAGCATTGCCTGGTTTTCTGAAAGTTAAAAGTCTTATTGAAAGTGGTGAGATAGGAAAACCGATGAGGGTTTATGTAGAGCTATTTCAACATCACTCATCTGAAAAATATAGCGAAGAATTGCCATGGAGGGTAATCCCTGAAATGGCTGGCGCGGGTCTTTTTTATGATTTGGGTTCACACACATTAGATTATCTTGTGTATCTTTTTGGTCCTATCTTAAAGGTGGGAGGGCGTGCCGAGAATGTGCGTAAGTTACACGAAGCCGAGGAGCGAGTTCATGGGGCTTTCTGCTTCGAGAATGGAGTTGAGGGTGAAGGCCGTTGGATGTTTGATGCCAATTATGAGGACTTTTCTGATAAAATTGTAATAACTTGTGAACGTGGAGAGATTCATATGTCCACCTTCCAATTTACTCCAATACAGATTGTGAAGGATGGTAAAGTGGTTGAAACAATGGATTATCCTCGACCAGAGCATGTGCAACAGAACCTAATACAAACTGTTGTGTCAGCACTGCTAGGAGAAGGGAACTGTCCTAGTACAGGAATGTCTGCAATGAATACCAATTGGGCGATGTGGTCTATGGTGAAGCAATATTATACTGACAAAAAGTGAAAATTATGAAGATTATAATTGATGACAAGATACCCTTTATTCAAGGTGTTTTTGAACCATATGCAAAAGTAATTTATGTTGGAGGTAGCGATTTTACTCCTCAATTAGTTAGAGATGCGGACGCATTAATTATAAGAACGCGAACCAAATGTAATAGATCTTTACTTGAAGGATCTAAGGTCAAATTTATTGCCACTGCAACAATTGGATTCGACCATATTGATCGTGACTATTGTGCTTCGAAAGGGATTATATGGAAAAATGCACCAGGATGTAATTCTTGGTCTGTCGCACAGTATATGGCTGCCGTTTTTGCATTACTTTTTATAAATAAAGGGGTGGATGTACAAGGAAAAACCCTCGGTATTGTAGGAGTAGGTAATGTGGGGAGTAAAGTGGCGAAATATGCTTCGGCTTTAGGAATGCGTGTACTACTTTGCGATCCGCCATTAGAACAGTCTGGATCTTATATGGATTTTGTGAGCTTAAAAGAGATCAAAGAACAGTGTGATATCATTACGTTTCATGTACCTCTATCGATGGAAGGAGAGCATAAGACATTTCATATGGTTGATGAACAGTTTCTAAATGAATGTTCTCGTACACCGATACTTTGTAATACTTGTAGAGGAGAGGTATTCAGCACCGAATCTGTTTTACTTGCGCTCAAAGAGAAGATGATCGAAGAGGTTGTTATTGATTGTTGGGAAGATGAGCCTGCGATTAATCAAGAGTTACTTAATCTTGCTTTTATAGCAACACCTCATATTGCAGGATATTCTAGAGATGGAAAAGCGATGGGAACCACGATGAGTGTTCACTCTATGGCTGCATATTTTAAACTTCCTCTTCTCGACTGGTCTCCTGAGGGTATCGAACCACCAGTGTGTCCTATTATTGATATCGATGTCCACGGAGGACGTAGTGCATTATGGAACACTATTTATCATACTTATCCGATAGAAAAGGAGGTGGATCTATTAAAACATCATGTGGCAACCTTCGAACAGCAGAGAGGAGATTATCCTCTTCGCCGTGAGTTTCCTGCGTATACTGTAAAAACTAAAGACTATCCATTTCAAGAAGTGCTTGCAAAATTGAACTTTAATTTACTTTAGTTGTAGCAGTAGAAAATAGATAGATATATAGAGGATAACTATGATGTAATAGAGAAAAGATATAATAGGATCAGTTTGTCTTTTTTTTTATTTCTCGTTACATTTGTTCATGTCATATTTACCCATGATAGGCATCCGTCATCATTGAGTAAGACTATAAGATTATTGTTTAAATAAGTTTTAGAGAAGAAATAATATGAAAAAAGCAGATATAGGATTAATAGGATTGGCTGTGATGGGAGAGAACCTCGTTCTCAATATGGAGAGTAAAGGTTATACTGTGGCTGTTTTTAACCGTACAGTCTCTAAGGTGGAGCATTTTGTTCAAGGTAGAGGAAAAGGAAAGAACTTTATTGGTGCCGACTCATTAGAATCTTTCGTTGCCTCCTTAGAAAGACCACGTAAAGTGATGATGCTTGTTAAGGCAGGTGCAGCTGTGGATGCTTTGATTGATCAATTGATGCCACTTCTCGAGCCAGGAGATATTATTATTGATGGTGGAAATTCTCACTACCCAGATACTATTAGAAGAACTAAAAAGGTTACATCTCATGATCTTTTATATGTCGGTAGTGGTGTATCAGGTGGCGAAGAGGGAGCACTTCTTGGGCCTTCATTAATGCCAGGTGGTTCACCAGAAGCATGGCCACTTATTAAGGATATTTTCCAAGCTATTTCTGCAAAAGTTGAGGATGGAACTCCTTGTTGTGACTGGGTTGGTGCAGATGGTGCTGGCCATTTTGTTAAGATGGTACACAATGGTATTGAGTATGGTGATATGCAAATTATTAGTGAAGCCTACGACTTGATGAAGAGAGTGTTGCAACTATCCCATGATGAGATGAGTCGTATCTTTACGGAGTGGAATAGAGGAGATTTGGATAGTTACCTTATCGAGATCACTTCAGAGATCTTGGCTTATCGAGATGAGAATAACGAACCATTGGTAGAGAATATTTTAGATGCTGCTGGACAGAAAGGTACTGGAAAATGGACTGCTGTTTCTGCTTTAGATGCAGGGATTCCATTGACTCTTATAGGAGAGTCTGTATTTGCTAGATGTCTATCTTCACAGAAATCACTTAGAGTGAATGCAAATGCTGTTTATAACACCCCTGAAATCTCATTTAAGGGCGATGTAAAACAGTTTATTGATGATCTAGAAGCTGCACTGCTAGGAGCTAAGATTGTCTCTTATGCACAGGGATACGACCTGATGAGAGAAGCTGCAAAAGAGAATAATTGGGAGCTCAACTATGGTGGTATTGCTTTAATGTGGAGAGGTGGTTGTATTATTAGATCGGCATTCTTAGGAAAGATTAAGGAGGCTTATGACAACAATCCAACATTAGAACATTTGATGCTTGATGATTTCTTTAGAGAGAAATTGGAGAGAGCTTCTAAAGGATGGAGAAATGTCGTTGCTACGGCAGTAGCAAATGGGATTGCTATACCTGCTCTTTCTTCGGCTTTATCCTATTTTGATGGATTTAGAACAGCGGATTCTCCTGCCAATATGTTACAAGCACAACGTGACTATTTTGGAGCGCATACTTATGAGCGTAAAGACAAGCCAAGAGGTGTATTCCATCATACGAACTGGACTGGTAGAGGAGGGGATACTGCTTCTTCAACATATAACGTATAACAATTTATAAAAAAAATATGAACGAGTGGGTATATTTAATCCTTGGTTGCTGGAGTGTCTCTGCACTATTTGTGTTCTTTAGACCAGCTCCAGTACCTAAAAAGGGAATAATTGCCAAATTCTTTAATTGGATATTGAACTATGCGCAATCTGTCGCATGGTTCATTTTTGGTTTTTACTGTTTAGTACATTATCAGCAAGCAGCATGGTGTTACGACATCTCTAATGCGATGCTTATCTTTGCAGGAGCATTATACTCTCTCTTCTTGGGTGCCTTGTTACATGTCAAGTTTAGCAGAGGTAGATAGTATCTCGTTTTGAAAATAATATTCAAATTAAATAGATATCATTATGAAAAAAGTGGCAGTAATCTTATCTGGTTGTGGTGTTTTTGATGGATCGGAAATCCATGAAGCAACCTCTACATTAATTGCTCTTTCGATGAGAGGAATCGAAGCACAATGTTTTGCTCCTGATATTCCACAGTATCATGTGATAAATCACTTGACTGGAGAGGAGATGCAAGAGGACAGAAATGTACTGGTTGAGTCTGCTCGTATTGCAAGAGGAGATATCAAAGAGATAGGAGAGTTTAGTGCTGAAACTTTTGATGCAGTTATTTTTCCTGGTGGTTTTGGTGTTGCGAAAAACCTATCTACGCTTGCTTTTGATGGTGCTGCATGTGAGGTCAATGAAGATATTCGTAAGGTAATCTTATGGATGGTTCAGTTAGAGAAACCTATTGGGGCACTATGTATCTCGCCTGCGATGATTGCCAAAGTACTTCCTCAAGCGGATGTAACTATCGGGAATGATCCTGATACAGTTAAGATGATCGAAGAGATGGAAGGTGTTCATCATAGGACAGATAATTGTGAGGTAATTATCGATGCAAAGTATCGCCTTGTTACTTCTCCTTGTTACATGTTGAATGCTTCGATTGCAGAAGTGTTCCAAGGAGCTTTGAATATGGTGGATGAGATTATCCAACTTTGGAACGAATAGGATTGTATTACGATACAGTATGTAAAAAAGGCGAATCTCTTTATATGAAAGAGATTCGCCTTTTTTATTTTGGTTCTATCAATTAGTCTCTTTTTACAGGGATAATGGCTTTCCCACTACAACTACTTGGTGATGGAATGGATAGCAGATAGCTAATGGTTGGAACTAGATCAATGGTATTGTATTGTTTCGGATCGAGTGCTCTTTGAACCCCATTTCCAAGAAATAGAAACATCCCTTGTTTCTCTCCGTAATAAGATGGCGAACTATATCTATCTTTTACTGCCCAGTCTGACTTCAGCTTGTAAACCACATCTCCCGACCTTTTGGCATTGAAACCATGGCTAAAAGGAGCATTTACTTTTGATGTGAAGTCTGTTTGTAACAGGGTTGAGGCACTCCATGCTTGTGCTACCGCTTCAAAATCCTTTAAAAATAGTGCGGTCTCTTTTTGAAAAGTAGAGATATCAAGTTTACGTTTTCTGATCAGTTCGCGATCAAAAAATATCTGTTGGTTATCTGACATTAATATCCAATTGCCTTTTTCGAAACGTATATTCAAAAATGATTTAAGTAGGGCTGTAGCGGAACTTGGATCAAAATAAGAGACTGGCATTTTTAGCTCTTCTTTAAGATATTCAATTCCATATTGCGTTGGGTTAAAGTTTGCCAACGAAACGAGGTAATTCCCTTTGCCATATTTTTGATCCATGAACTTGAGTAGAGAGGCGATGTTTGCATCTAATCTTAGAAAAGTGTCCTCCATCTCCATAGACGTTGGCCCAAAGTGAATTGCCTGTTTGTCCATCGTTGAGAATATAACATTTAACTGATCTAATGTCTTATTTTTTCCAAAAGCTTCAGAAACAAGAAGTTGTTTTGTGAAATCTGTTACAAGTTGATTCCCAAAGGGAGTCGATTTCAGGATCTTGAAGCTCCCGCTCTTCTCTACTAAATTCTCGATGTTGTGGGGGAAAGAGTTGTATCTTTGTGCATACCCTTTTTCTAAGATATAGTCATCCTCAATACTCTCTGAATACTCTGTAGAGGGCAGTAGTGGCTCCCATTTGCGAGAAGCATAATCATCGATCAATCTTTTTTTATTAAAAAGAAAAGCCCACTCTGGAAAAGTCTCCAAAAAGAAGGACGAAGAGATGAAGTTACCACTTTGATTATCTAACCAATAAGCACCTTCGGATTTATGTCCTGAAGCCAAAACTGCTGTATTTCGATTCAATGAGACAGTATAAGTTCGGTTTTTCTGAAGAGAGATCTTATTTATCTGGTCTGAAAGGGTCGAAACCAAAAGGTTTTTAGAGGAGGCTTTTCCCTCATCAGAGTCACTACCCACTGTAAAGAAGTATGGATCCTCTACTGCTTGTACCTTGCTGCTGTTCAGCCAATCATACCATTGATCACTGACAATTCCGTGCGACTGAGGCCAAGTTCCTGTTGCGAGAGTGGCTATAGAGCTAGATCTTTCCATGACAGATTGACTCATCTCTACATTGCTACAGACATATCCATCATTATAGAATCTTTTGAAACCATCCTCTCTTAGGTGTGACCAAAAGCGAGTGATATAGTCGTTTCGCATATTCTCAACAAAGATATTCACCACCACTTTTGTATTGGTATCCTGTGCTAAAGAGGCGGTGTAGGTGAAGATTGCGAAAAGTGATAAAGCGATTCGTGTAAAAAATTTCATTATGTGTGTTGTGTTATTGATTATTTTATTCCCATTTCGAAAAAGGATGTAGACATAGTTGAGAGTTAAAATATCTAGGATCTTCAGAAACCTCTTCGATTGCCCATGGTGGAGTAGAGAATGTTTCATTAGAGCTATTGAGTTCGATCTCAGCCATTCTTAATCCACTATTTTCTCCTTCAAAAATATCTAGTTCCCATAGGTGCCCATGGTGTTGTATATAATAACGTCTTTTAGATATTTTATGTGGGGTCATCTCCAACATCTGTTTTGCTTCGAGTACCGGAATTTTATATTCGAATTCCTCTCTTTCAATACCTTTGTTTCGTCCCTTAATCGTAATAAAAGCATGATCATCTTTAACTCTTATACGAACTGTTTTATCTGGATCAGTAGACAGGTATCCCTGTTCTATGATAGAGAATGTGTATTTGTCAAGATCGATATCTTCTGATACAATATATTTTCTTTCTATCTCTTTCCCCATCGTAATGCTTCGATTATATATATTATCTAACTCTATGTTTTCAAAGGTAGCTATAACCATTCTTTGTGACAAACAAGGATCTAAAAAAGCCTTTCGAATATCTATTATTATGGTTTCTTATGGTCTTATGAGGTCGTATTTTTGTGTAATTATTTAGAAAAAGAGAGGACGGTTTGCTTCTTGTTTCGTGTCCAACTTTCCTAATTACTCTCTGCTTTCTATCCTCTTAGAGAAAGGTTTTTGAATGCTTTAATCTTAAGTTCCTGATTATGAGATGTTTTTATCTTTTAGTTGCGATTGCAATATAAAGTTTACAATAAGTTGTGAAGCTGAATAAAATAGTCTATTTTTGCAGTCTTATTTTTTAGAGAACATATGAGTTTTGAAACATTAGGATTACGCGAAGAGTTGGTTTTAGGAGTAAAAGAGTTAGGTTTTGAGAAACCTACACCAATTCAGTCTGAAGCGATCCCTTTATTGCTAGAGGAGCAGTCTGATTTTGTCGGATTGGCTCAAACGGGAACTGGGAAAACCGCAGCATTTGGTCTGCCATTATTGAATAGTATTGATTCTACTATTAGTGACACACAGGGTGTCATTGTCTGTCCTACACGTGAATTGTGTCTTCAAATCGAGAAAGATTTGAATAATTTCTCCAAGAAAATGTCTTGGATCCGTGTCGTGTCTGTATATGGTGGGGCTAATATTGCATTGCAAATTAGAGAACTAAGGAAAGGTGCACATATTATTGTTGCTACTCCTGGACGTTTTGTTGACCTAATCAACCGTGGTAAAGCACAGTTGAGTCAAGTGAGGGTTGCAGTGTTAGATGAGGCTGATGAGATGTTGAATATGGGATTTAAGTCAGAATTAGATGCCATATTGAGTGCCACACCAGCTCATCGATCGACTTGGTTGTTTTCTGCAACCATGCCATCTGAAGTAAAAAGGATTTCAAGAGACTACATGTCCAACCCAAAAGAACTTTCGGTTGGTGCAGTTAATGAAACTTCAAATAATATTTCACACGAATATTATCCTGTTAAAGAAAGAGATCGTTATGAAGCATTAAAACGTGTTATCGATTTTCAGCCAAATATCTATGGTGTTGTTTTCTGTCGTACTAGAATGGAAACACAAGAGATTGCTGATAAATTGATGAGAGACGGATATAGTGCTGATTCTCTTCATGGTGATTTGTCTCAAGCACAAAGAGACTCTGTGATGAAATCATTTAGAAAGAAACGCATTCAAATGTTGGTGGCAACAGATGTTGCTGCTCGTGGTATTGACGTTTCTGATCTTACACATGTTATTCACTATAAGTTACCTGATGATCCAGAGGTGTATACTCACCGTAGTGGTCGTACTGGTCGTGCTGGTAAAAAGGGAACTTCTGTTGCCTTTATTACAAGCAAAGAACTACGTCGTCTGCAGGATATTCAGAGAATGGTGAAAGCAAAATTTGTGGAGAAAGAGATTCCTTCTATCGAGGATATCTGTCAATCTAAGTTGTATTCACTTGTTGATAACTTGAAAGATGTTACTGTTCATGATGAAGAGATTGATCAGTATATCGAAAAAGTATCTGAAAAGCTTGATGAGTTGTCAAGAGAAGAATTGATCAAAAAGATTGTATCTAAAGAGTTTAATCAATTCTTAGATTATTATCGTGATGCTCGTGATATCTCTTGTACTTTCAAACAGCTTTCTAAGAGATCTAGAGAAGATCGTGGTGCACGCACTAGCTCTACTTCTACTTCTAAAAGTGGTATGTCTCGTTTCTTTATCAATGCGGGGCATCTTGATGGGTTGAATAAAGGTGCTTTGGTTCGTATCATCTGTGAATCTTCTAGTATGAGAGGTCATATGATTGGTGCGATTGATATCAAATCGGCTTATTCATTCTTCGAAGTAGAGAATAGCTCTGAAGATCAAATTATAAATTCTTCTTCTAGCTTCGAATTCGAAGGAAAAGGACTTAGAGTGGAGAAAGCCGAAGGTGGTGGAGAGCGTCGTCGTGGCGGTTCTGATCGCAGAGGTGGAGAACGTCGTGGTGGCTCTTCTGACCGTAGAGGTGGAGAACGTCGTGGTGGTTCTGACCGTAAAGGTGGAGAACGTCGTAGTGGTAGACGTGGATTCAGCGGTGGTGATGATAACATCCATGATAATGGAGGTGGTAGCCGTCGTTTTGGAAACAAAAGACGTAGTTTTAAAAGAAGCAACTAATAGGCTTATTTTAGTGACTTACCATATAAAAGGCTGTAACATTTATGTTACAGCCTTTTTTGTTTTTAGCCCTCTATTTCATCTGTTTTTGCCGTTTATAGTATGTAAGTATCCATAACATAAATTTGCTCTCATATAATATACCTGACTCTTTTTTGTCTCTTTAAATTATTGTAATAATCTCTTTGTTGTTACTATCCTTTCTTGATATGAGATTAAACACCAACTCTTTTTTACTCATCTAGTCCTATCTCGGATGATGACTCTAAATGTAGAAGTCGATAGAATACCTTACAAAATGCCAATAACCGAACGTTTCTGTTACAACTCTTTTTTAATACATATCATTACAGTGTATAATTAATATGTTTATTCTATTTGTACTGTCCTCTATAATAATTGGCTTTTTTTTTAAATAATTTTTAAAAAAAGGATGTGCATAAACATTATTGTAAAAGTTAAAAGATGTAATAAAAAGTATTGGTGTATTCTTTCTCTTTTACTTCATCTTTGTGCCGATTTTCATCTGTCTTTTCTGTAAATAGTTTCATCCTATTTATTTGGCTTTATGCTGTTTGTGATGGATCATTTTGCTTTATATATAATATGTTGTTTCTTGTTTTAAGTCTCTGATTATGATTAATTAATAAATTATGATTAATGAAATATTTAGTAATGTTAACTATTGTTTGTTTTCATAAAATTGTATTTGATTAAGAGTATTTATTTCTCGTTCATAATGCGAATTACATAATTTGGATAATCATATTAATTATGTAATTTAGTTGGTGTAAGGCAGGATATAGAATTCTGCTTTTTATGTTAAGATTGTTGATGTGATATAAAAGGAACTTTTATATCACAAGTAAAATTATATAATTATGAAGCATCTGTTGCGTTGTGTTCTTTTAATTCTACTGTTTTCAGGTTGTCAAACAGAGAGTACGAATAAGAAGTTGTATTCGATAATTCCATCACCTTTCTCTGTCACCAATGGAGAAGGGTATTTTACGTTGGGAGATAATATTACCTATAAGAGTAACAGTGCTTTTATCCTGTTGCAAGAGAAAGAGCTCTCACGATTTATCCATGGCTATTGTAATGTGAAAATATCAAAAGCACCTTCGTTTAAGGATGCTGATATTAAGATCACTTACGATAGAAAACTTGGTTTTGCCAAAGACGCTTACTCTCTGAAGATATCCGACGATGGAATTAATATCAAGGCAGGTGATACTGGGGGTATTATCTATGCGATTACAACCTTAAGACAATTGGTTAAGGTGGATAAGAAAGGGAACTACTGTTTTCCATGTGTCTACATCCGGGACAAACCTACTTATTCCAACAGAATGTTTCGTTTAGATGTTAGCAAGCGCTATATGCCAACTTTAGAGTTGAAGAAAATCATGGATTATATGGCATTTTCTAAGATGAACAAGCTTATCCTTGTTTTGGGTAAAGGAGAAAATCTTCGATTAAATTTGCCTTCGTTTCCAAACTTAAACAGTCATCCTAAAGAGTCGTACAGCCATAATGATATCTCGAATTTAATTCATTATGCCAAACGTCGTAACATTACAATCATTCCAGAAGTAGATCTGTTTTTTGATAATGAAATGGTAAAATCACATTATCCTCAATATTGTGATTACTCTTCTTATGATGATGCGATCGATAAAACAGATTATCATGTGAAGTGCTATTTAAATATAACGGATCAGATGGTGCATAAATTCGTAACAAAAGTTTACGATGAAGTGACTACTCTATTTTCTGCAAAAAATATCTGTATAGGAAATGTTCGCGAATTAGAGATCAACTCTGAGGTAGGTGAGTCTTCATTAATTGATCCAAAGAGGGACGAACTAATCGATAAATATAATGAGAATCTATCCCTATTATTAAAAAAGATAGATGCCGACTTCTATGCCAAAGGGATAGAGTTGATCTTTATGAATGATGGTTGGAAATATTCTGATCGCAAGAATGCTCTCTCTATTGTGACCCAATCTACAGCGGCTTCTTATCTGAACCTAAAGAAGGGAATGCGTGTTGTGGAAGCTCCGATTACTCTTTATAACTTAGACAAGCCACAAAACCTTTCGGAAATGAAGAATGGTATTCATGAATCCGAATTAGTAACATTAAATGATGTGTATGAGTTTAATCCACATGTCGAAGGAAACTTTATTGATAAAAATGATGTAGTCGGTTCATGTGCTTTAATGGATGCTTCAAAATCATCCTCTTTCGATGAGATGACAACAAAGATATTTCCACGTCTTTTGGCTATTTCGGATAGAGGTTGGATGGGAACAAACCATACCAATTGGAATCGATTTAGAGAGGATATCTTTGAGTATGAGAAGTTGCTCTCTTATTATCATGTAGAATATGGTCAACTTTCTAGGGTTGTTTACTCTTATAATGATTTTAATGAAGCGGGACAGCTTGTTCTACATATGTTCAATGAGGATGGATCTCCAATACATTTTACATTAGATGGAAGAACTCCAACGACCATGTCGCCTATGTATGAGGAACCTATTGTTATTGATAATGATTATGACCTGAAAGCTTGTTCTTTTGACAAGAATGATAATCCGGGGGTAATGCTAGACAAACACTTTCTAAAACATCTTGGTATTCACCGCTATATTACAGTGAAGTATCCATTCTCTAAGCTTGATGGAAGTGGTGGTGGAATGAATATCAGTGATGGGTATACTCGCCTTTTCCAGCGTATGGATCTTAGCGACGTGGATGTGTCCATGGATCTTGGAGGTTTGCATCCTCTCTCTAAACTCTCTTCTAACTGGTTGGTGGATCTGTCTAAAGGTGCTTTTATGCCGTCTTCTGTGACCTATATGATCTCTACGGATGGAAAGTCGTTCAAGACGATCTTCAAGGAGGTATATGAACAGGAAATCCATAATAGAACGCGACATGTGGTGAACGTTTCATGTTTCCCTAAAGGAACCAAAGCACGTTATATTAGATTGATTGCAAAGAATCTTCGTATTGTTCCTATGTGGCACGAGAAAAGAGGAGATTATGCTTCAATATATGTTGATGAATTGATTGTAGAGTAAAATGTAAGATTGTTACATTGAAGAGAAGGAGGTTGTCATCTATAAAAATGACAACCTCCTTTTTTTACCACGCGATAGGTGTCTGTTGATGACTTTCGAGGAACGTGTTTGTTTGAGAAAATGGTTTGGTTCCGAAAAAACCTCTATGTGCTGAAAGGGGGCTAGGATGCACCGCTTTTAGAATTAGATGCTTTTGCGAATCAATAAGACTTGCCTTCTTCTGTGCATAGGCTCCCCATAAGATAAAAACCACATGCTCTTTCTCTTGAGAGATCGTCTGTATCACACTATCGGTAAATACTTCCCATCCCTTCTTTTGGTGTGACCCTGCTTTCGAGGCCTCTACTGTTAAGGTGGCATTGAGCATAAAGACTCCCTGTTTTGCCCAATGGATAAGGTTGCCATTGGTGGTATAAGGAACTCCTACATCCGACTCTCTCTCTTTAAAGATATTGCGGAGAGATGGAGGAAGTGTGATTCCTTCGTTTACCGAAAAGCATAGTCCATGGGCTTGATTTGGACCATGGTATGGGTCTTGTCCAAGGATGACCACCTTCACTTGTTCTAATGGGGTAAGCTCGAATGCCTCGAAGAGGTTTTTTTCAGGAGGATATACCGTATGTTCTTTATAAGCCTGTTTTACAAACTCCGCAAGCTCTCCAAAATAGGCTTTGTCAAACTCTGTCTGCAATACTCTTTTCCAAGAGTTATTCATTTTTACTTCCATCGTTAACTATTTCTTGTGTGTTTTACATAGCTTAAAAATGCCCACTGATATCTCTCTGGAGAGGACAGTTTGCGTCTCTTCTTTAGCTCTATCTTCTCTTTCTCTATGATTGTCTTGTGGCATGATTTTTTCGAGAAGGTTAGCACTAGTCCTGTGGAGATATGGTGGTTCTCAAAAGGGAGTAGTCGGGTGTAAAAGATCATTTCTTCGGCATTGGCATGCGAAAGGTTGATGTCTACCATCGATATCTCTCCTCCTTTGGGGTTTAAGAGATCTTTAAGTATCACCTCGTTGCTTTCCCTTTTGCATGCCACCACCTCATATAGAGAGTGGATGCTTTGGGTCATCGATGCCGCTATTTTCTCTTCATTCTCGTTTGTATATTGTACAATCTGTGCTCCCTGAGGAGATAGTTTCTCGTAAAAACAATATTCAAAAAAGATAGCCCTATCTTCCTCTTCAGGAAAGTGTAGGGTGTTGTTTTTCCATAAACCTAATTTTTGTGCACTACCCACTATTTGGGCTTGTGGAATACGATCCCATTGGAATGCTCGCTGAAAGATTTGATGCATCTGAGACCGTATCTCGGTATATCTACTTGAGTCCATGTTAAGAATATTTTTGCCCTACAAAAGTATCATTTATATCGATGAAATAGAAGCCCTCCTGCTACTCAAAAAACGTTTGTTCTCTCTTGATGGATATTGAAAAAGTGTGCTTTGTTTCATTAAATAATCTAAATGGAAGCCATGCCTCTTCTTTTTTTGTATTTTTGCACATTGCTTTTGCAATCAATGGTAGGGATGGTCCCCTCCTTTATTTTCAGTTATTATCTAAGTAGAAGCGAACGCTTTTACGGTTAATTGTTATAAAAATGAGAAAGTGGAATGTGGAGGATTCACTAGAACTGTATAATATGCAGGGCTGGGGTATTAACTATTTTTCGATCAACGAAAAAGGAAATGTACAGGTAACTCCGAGTAGAGATGGGCGAGCCATCGACCTGAAGGAGTTGCTCGATGAGTTGCAGATGAGAGATGTCGCTACTCCTGTGCTATTGCGTTTCCCAGATATTCTAGATAGTCGTATAGAGGAGATGTACCGATGTTTTCGTCAAGCCTCTGTAGAGAACCACTATCAAGCGAACGCTTATACTATCTTCCCTATAAAGGTGAATCAGATGCAGCCTGTCGTAGAGGAGTTGGTTTCCCATGGAAAGAAATTTAATATAGGTCTAGAGGCTGGTTCTAAACCAGAACTACATGCCGTTATTGCAAATAATACCGACACCGACTCTTTGATTGTCTGTAATGGTTATAAAGACGAAGACTATATCGAATTGGCACTTCTTGCCCAAAAGATGGGCCGCCGTATCTTTATCGTGGTAGAGAAACTCAATGAACTGAAGCTGATTGCCGAAGTTTCCGAAAGACTTCATGTTCGACCTAATATAGGTATCCGAATAAAACTCTCCAGCTCTGGTAGTGGAAAATGGGAGAGCTCTGGTGGCGACTCTAGTAAATTCGGTTTGAATACTAGTGAGTTGATGGATGCTGTCTCTATTTTGGAACAGAATGATTTAGTGGACTGTTTTAAGTTGATCCATTTTCATATTGGAAGCCAAGTAAATAAGATTCGTCGTATTAAAATAGCCCTTAAAGAGGCTGCCCAATTCTATGTGCAACTTCGAAAGATGGGTATCGGGGTAGAGTATGTTGACATCGGAGGGGGGCTAGGAGTGGACTACGATGGGACACGCTCTTCAAACTCTGATAGCAGTGTAAACTATAGCATTCAGGAGTATGTGAATGATGCAGTGTATGCGATGGTCGATGCCAGCGATAAAAACGAATTGCCTCATCCGAATATCATCACCGAATCAGGACGCTCCTTAACAGCACACCACTCTGTGTTGATCTTTGACGTACTAGAATCCACTTCACTGCCTAAATGGAACAAAGAGGAGGTGCTGTCAGATGAGATACATGAAAATGTTAGAGACCTTTGTAATATTCTAAACAAGCTTTCACAGCCACACCTCTTAGAGGATTGGCATGATGCCTTACAAATTAGAGAAGAGTCGTTAAATCTGTTTAGCTTAGGATTGTTGGATATCAAAGAGAGAGCTTTGGTTGAACGTCTTTTTTGGTCTATTGCTAGAGAGGTGGTGAAGATGTCTCAACGACTGAAACATATTCCAAACGAACTAGAGGGCCTTCCTCAGCGTTTGGCTGATAAGTACTTCTGTAACTTCTCTCTTTTTCAGTCTCTTCCTGATTCATGGGCCATAGACCAGTTGTTTCCTATTGTCCCTATTCAACGTCATACGGAGAATCCAGATAACTATGCTACCATTCAGGATATCACTTGCGATTCGGATGGTAAGATTGATAACTTTATCGTCACCACCAACTCCTCTCAGACCTTGCCTGTGCACTCTTTGAAGGAGGGGGAGAACTACTATATTGGTGTATTTCTAGTAGGGGCTTACCAGGAGATTCTAGGAGATCTTCATAACCTCTTTGGCGACACCAATGCGGTGCATATCTCTCTTACGGACGAAGCTTATTCTATTGATCAAATTATCGATGGAGAGACAGTTGCTGAGGTGTTGGATTATGCCCAATACAACCCAAAAAAACTCGTCAGAGCAGTGGAGACTTGGGTAACTTCTTCTGTCAAGTCAGGTCGAATCACGGCAAAAGAGGGGCGTGAGTTTCTTGCCATATATCGATCAGGTCTTTATGGCTACACCTACCTTGAAAAAGAGTGACAAAAAGGTATTGATGCACCATTATTGTTGCATCGTTGTTTACGATGTAATGTGATGATGCATCATTATTGATGATACAAGATGTTGCTGCAACCCCTGGGAACCGCGGAGCTCCTGCTTCGTGTGCACGAGACCTCGTGCAAAAATAGTAGTATGCAACATATAGATACATCATACGGAAGCAGGAGCTTCCTAACTCCCAGGTGTTGACGCTTCGTGATTGATGCTAGATTGTGATGAGGCTTCATTATTGATACTACTTTGTGTTGTCGCTTCTTTGTTGAGGTTACATTGTATTGATGCTAGATTGTGATGAGGCTTCATTATTGATACTACTTTGTGTTGTCGCTTCTTTGTTGAGGTTACATTGTGTTGACACTTCTTTATTGATGTTACAAGATATTGTGTGGTAGAAACATATTTACGGGATTGCTATTCTTATGGCTTTATAGCTACCATATATGAATATAAGAAAGATATCTGTTTCTGCGGTTTTGTTGGATTCACCTTAAATATCGCCTGATCCAAGATATTTCTCTCTGATACATCATGATGAGGCATGTCTCAGAGAGAATTTTTTGATGTTTGAATACAAAAAAAGAGGAACTTCTTAGTTCCTCTTTCTTCTATTTAAAATCCATTCAGTGTCATGGTGACTGTTGGAATCAGTAGTAGAAAACCGATCAAAATCAATATCACCATCAGTGGCGTAATCCACTTTACCCATTTAGGGAAAGGAATTTTGGCCACTCCTAGTACGCCCACAAGAATACCTGAGGTTGGGGTGATCATATTGGTGAATCCATCTCCAAATTGAAAGGCCATTACAGTGGCCTGTCTAGAGATTCCAATAAGGTCCGAAAACTGTGCCATCATAGGCATCGTAAGGGCTGCTTTTCCAGAGCCTGAAGGGATGATGATATTCAAACACGACTGGAAGAAATACATCATTCCAACCGAAGATACTTTCCCCATATCATTCATGGCGGTAGAGATGCTATGCAAGATGGTGTCGATAATAAGCCCTTGTCTTAAGATTACGATGATCCCACCTGCCAAACCAACGACTAATGCTGCCGACAGAATATCTGCTGCGCCCTCGATAAATAGTTTGGTGATCTTGTTTCCGTTGTTTCCTGCGGCAATCCCACCGAAGATACCCATGGCAAGGAATAGAGAGGCGATCTCTCCTACATACCAGCCATATCCCATCACGCCAACGATCAATAGAAGAATAGTAAAGAATAGGATGTTCAATACAAAATAGTGTACGGTCTTCCTTAATGAGAGTCCACCCAATACAATGAATAGCACAGAGAGAATAGGAAATGCATAAAGAGTGATCTCCGACTGTCCTATCTTTAACACGGTGGTTGGGTGTTGGAACGAAGTCGCTACAAGAAAGGCTGAAATCAGTGCATATACCACATAAGCTGCTTTGGGAACATACTGTTC
The DNA here is from genome assembly GCA_019720755.1 of Prolixibacteraceae bacterium. Classification (NCBI taxonomy): domain Bacteria; kingdom Pseudomonadati; phylum Bacteroidota; class Bacteroidia; order Marinilabiliales; family Prolixibacteraceae; genus Halosquirtibacter; species Halosquirtibacter laminarini. The sequence goes on along the minus strand of CP081303.1, from coordinate 2,763,703 downwards.
AATGGTATCCTCGCTTGCATCCTTCTTGTCTCTCCAGTATTGATCCTCCTCGTATACCAAAGAGCTCTTAGGACTCTTCTTAATCTTGTTGGCATAACGAAGAATAAATGTAAAGCCTACCAAGTTGATTACGACCCAACAAAACAGACGATACTCAATCCCACTAAAGAGTGGAAGATTCGATAGCCCTTGGGCAATACCGATGGTAAAAGGGTTGAGGATTGCTCCTGCAAATCCCAATCCTGCTGCCACAAAACAGAGAGCGACTCCAAGAATTGAGTCGTAGCCCATCTTGATAGAGAGCGGTACGAAGATGATGATAAAGGCGATGGTCTCCTCACTCATCCCGAAGACGGCCCCAAAGATGCTAAATAGCAACATAATCATCACAAAGATGATGTTGTCTACGCCAATCTTTCGTATCCATCCAATATGTTCGAATCGTTTTAAAGAGTCTAAGAAAGAGGTAATCCCTACATCAATCGATTTGCTGTCGTTGATAATCCAAAAAGCCCCGCCAATAATCAGGATAAAGGCAATGATATCCGCAGCATTGGTGAAACCTTGAAAGAAAGAGGAGAACACTTGCCATGTCTGGGGTTGGCTATCCGTATAGTGAAAAGAGTTGTTTACAACTACCTCACGTTGCACACCATTCACATCGATGACCTCTCTGTTGTACTCCCCGCCTGGGACTATCCATGTCATCACAGCGGAAAATAGTATAATACCAAAAATGATCACATAGGTGTGGGGTATTTTCTTAAGCATATAGATCTGTTTTTTTATTGTGTCGGTCTCTTAAACCAACTTAGTTGATTGTTTTTTCTAGTTGCAAATATAATGGTTAGAAGCATCAAACAGATGACAAAAGTATGGATGATATTATTTTGTGCCGATTTTGTGAGTATCGAGATGGAAGACAACTCTTTATAATAGACAATCGATAGATATACCAATCCGTTGTGGATACTATGTCCAGCGATGGCTGCCCATATAGATCCTGTCTGGGCTCGTAACATTCCTAACACCACTCCTAGAATAGATGCAGGAAGTAGTTGCCACGGATTCATATGGAAAAAACCAAATAGAATGGCAGATATCAAGATTGCCTTTGTCTTAGAGTAGTTGCGTAGAAAACCATTCATCACAATGCCCCTAAAGATAAGTTCCTCAATAATGGGCCCTATCACCACCACTTTGGCTACTCCCATCCATTGAGAAGGAGCCCTCTCAAAAATACGTGCAAACAGTTGGTTAAACCAGTCAGGAACAGGAAGAATACTATTCACCCATAGATTAACATCGTTCATAAAATATTGAAGCGAGACATCCATCAATACAAAAGGCAGCAAAATCCATATCGGAAACATTTTGAACGGAAATACCTCCTTGAATGAAAAGCCCGAGTTTTTATAACCATAATAGAGTATAAAAAGAGTCGAACCGATAAAGATAGGATAGCTTATCAGTGGATTGTTTAAATATGCCGTTTTGTGGTTCAAATCGTATAATGCAATAGGCAATTCTATTGCTGCTTGAATAAAAGTATAGAGGGCAATAATAAATAAAGAGGCCCATATATTGGGATAGAACTGCTTTTGTTGCGTCATATTCGTATCTGTTTTCAATAAAGTCGTGGATGTATCCCCACCAACCGAACGAAGATAGTGAATCACACCTCTTCCTACAATATAACAAATGTTATTTGTTTTTGCTATCTATTTTCCATGTTGCTAGGCCTGATTTGACTATCGGATTTAACATGAATTCCATATGGTTTCCATAAGGTTTCATAGGGGATTGATAGGTACTTTGTTCATGGTTTGTTCATGGTTTGTTCATGGTTTGTTCATCGATTCTTCATCGATTCTTCATCGATTCGGTGAATGAAGCATGAATGAGATTCGCTTGAAAGATGAATAAAATAACTGTTTGGTCCTTATTAATCCCGATGAAGGCACTGTCCAGAAAAGTGTGTAAGACAAAAGGATATATGAATGATAAAGTGATGAAAATAAGGGGTTTTGTTGAAAAAAAAACGTAACTTAAATGTGTCATCTAGTTGAGGTTTAGGGTTTTGTATTGTCGATTTTATAGGTCTTGGCTTTTATAAACCTGAGTCTTCAATTTTTTTGACTCCCATACGATGGATATTACATGTCCTCATCCTCTAATCAGGATGAAGTCAAAAATCAAAAACAGATTTTGTGATTCATGTAGGTCGAATGTATTATCCTGAAGTATTTCCGTTTAAAGAAATATTAAATCCCAATGTGGGACATTTCATAATTGTATAACTAAACTATAAAAATGATGGCCATATTTAAAGATGGACAAATGTCAGGGTTGGTTGGCTCTATTGTACGCTACAACATAAATGGGGTGGAATTAGCTAGATCCTGTCCTAAAAAAAGAAAGAAACAGTCTCCAAAACAACTCACCCAACAGTTAAAGATGAAAATCACCATGCAGTTTCTTCGAGGAATCAAAGAGGTGGTTCATGCTACCTACCCTACAGATAGCCCCTTCTTAAATGGACATGTTCAGGCACGATCTTCGATTCTTCGAAACGCATTCAGTGGAGACTATCCTACGTTATGTTTTCACCCTTCGAAAGTCGAGCTCAGTAGCAATCCAAAGAGAGGTATTCGCTCGATCAAAGCACAGCTAGAAGGAACCCATCTAGACCTGTGGGTAGATCTACATCCACGTTGGTCTAGCAACGACCTATCTTTGATGGTGATTCATGCAGAGGGGGAGGAGAAGATCGTTCCACATCGTCATAGTATGTTGTCATTTCAAGAGGCCCAACCTCTTCGATTGCCACTATGGGCTGCGCCCCACGAAAACGTCGTGCAACACTTCTGGATAATGCTTTATGATACGTTTGGTCAAACCTACTATAGAAGTTGCTATCTAAGCCTCACAGGACAGAATTCAGAACCCAAGGAGTTTCGATATGTAGAAGATGAATGAAATATAATATTTGATAGTGCTCACAAGCTGCGATCATTTGAGGTTGTTTGTGTTTCAAATATAGCCCAATGGTAGTAGTTAATATTTCAACGGTAGAGACAAGGCATTGCCTTGTCTAGGTGCGACATCGGTCGATATAAATTGTCTCAATTTCGAAGTTTCAATATGTTGTAACAACACCTGGGATCCTCGAAGCTCCCGCTTCGAGATTGCACGAGACTTCGTGCAATACTCCCTGAATCTGTAGTTTGAAATATATTGAAGCAACCAACGGAAGCAGGAGCTTCCTAACTCCCAGGTGTTGATGCAACGATGGGTTGATATTCGTATTATTAATATTCGATTTGATGCATGATGGCTTCAAATTCATCTGTTTGTCATAATGTGTCAATTTCGAGGTTCCAATACGTTGTAACAACACCTAGGAGCTTTTGTTTCAATCAGGTTGCTGTGCTTTGACAAGCTCGGCAACCTAAAGTTGAAGGGTGGTTCCTGTGCTTCGACAAGCTCAGCACCCTAAAGTTGAAGGGTGGTCCCTGAGCTTGTCGAAGGGCTTCGAGATTGCACGAGACTTCGTGCAATACTCCCTGAATCTGTAGTTTGAAATATATTGAAGCAACCAACGGAAGCAGGAGCTTCCTAACTCCCAGGTGTTGATGCAACGATGGGTTGATATTCGTATTATTAATATTCGATTTGATGCATGATGGCTTCAAATTCATCTGTTTGCCATGATGTGTCAATTTCGAAGTTTCAATACGATGTAACAACACCTAGGAGCTTTTGTTTCAATCAGGTTGCTGTGCTTCGACAAGCTCAGCACCCTAAAGTTGAAGGGTGGTTGCTGTGCTTGTCGAAGGGCTTCGTGATTGCACGAGACTTCGTGTAATACTCCTTGATTCTGTAGTCTTCAATATATCGAAGCAACCAACGGAAGCAGGAGCTTCCTAACTCCCAGGTGTTGCAGCATCAATGATTGATAGTCATTTATTTACGAATCAATTTGTGGTGATAATTTGTGGTATAGTAGCTGCAACCCCATGTGTTTGCCATGATGTGTCAATCATGATGTTTCCATGTTTGTTGTTATTTATTGAAGTGTCATTTTGTGGTATGGTTTGTTTGTAATGTCATGAAAATTGTCCTAATGAGGGCGAACACATGGGTTCGCAGCTACCACGATGAATTTGCATGGTTCTGATGTAACCTACATTGTGGTTGTTATTTATTAACGATGATGTAAATAATTATGAAAAGTGTTGCATCTCAATCTAGAATTCACGATATTAAATTTTGAAACGATGAAACTATCATGATTAAGTACCAAACAGACAGATGCATGATTATAGTCTTGTGTCTTGATACTTGTGTCACGATACTAATTTTTAAACATATGAAAAAAGTAAAAGGTATATCATGGGGCATTATTACTGGATGCCTTATTGCATTGTATTTATCTGGAGTCATAATTGATATTCCTAATGGCACACATAAAGGAGGATTAATGAGTGCTATTGGAGTATGTATAATAATAAGTATGATGTATGTTATTGTTTCCATAGTTAATTGGGTGTTAAAAAAGAAGCAAATCTGAAATGTTTGACTATTTAAATAAGTAATTGTGAGTAGGTAAAGTCGCTCACAATTACACATGTAAAATTGATTAATGAATGAAAACATTTTTGGTCTGTGTTGTCATTGCATTTGTAATTTAGTTGATACCCTTTTCTTTTAGATTATCATATAAACTTGAACAGCAATCGACACACATAAACTAAAACAGGATAGAAAACGAACATCTAGTACCGTTGACTATATTTTTAAAGCGTACTCGTCTGGTAATAGAAAAGAAGCATGTCTATTGATTTTTTTTATTATCGTGAATTCTAGATTGTGGGTGTGTCATTTTTCTATGAGAGTTATCTAATTTAGTACTTTCAAGCGTAGGCAAATATTCGATTATATAGAGTGTCTGTGATCTGATGATCTATATTGTGGAATTACTTGGGGTTAAAAAAGGTGTAGTAAGTAGTATTTATTGTTTCATTGTAGTTTCAAGGATTGGAAAATAAAGCCTTGGTCTAGCGCTTTTAGTGTGTTGATATGTAAGTATCTAGGGTATTGTTTTTGATTTTGTTTTACGATCCCCAACAAGGGAAATCTTCCTATGTGGGCCATATGTCGATATAATTTGTGTCAATTTCGTGTTTTCAATACGATGTAACAACACCTGGGATCCTCGAAGCTCCCGCTTCGTGATTGCACGAGACTTCGTGCAATACTCCTAGAGTTTGTAGTCTTCAATATATTGAAGAACCAAATGTTGAAGCAACCAACGGAAGCAGGAGCTTCCTATCTCCCAGGTGTTGCAGCATCAATGATTGATAGTCATTTATTTACGAATCAATTTGTGGTGATAATTTGTGGTATAGTAGCTGCAAACCCATGTGGTAACAACACCTGGGATCCTCGAAGCTCCCGCTTCGTGATTGCACGAGACTTCGTGTAATATTCCTTGAATCTGTAGTCTTCAATATATTGAAGCAACCAAATGTTGAAATAACCATAGGAAGCATGCGATTCCTAACTCCCAGGTGTTGCAGCATCAATAATTGTTACATCATTTATTGATGAAGCAATTTGTGGTGAAAACTTGTAAAATGGAAACTGCAAACTGCAAATCACCTTTGTTTAAAGGCCTTTTATCCTGATTCTATTTTTTCCCTTTTTTACCACAAATACCTCTTTGGGGATCTCTTTTGTCTTCGTTTATAATGTCTTCATGATAAAAGATCTCTCCTCGATGATCTCTCTTTCCAAAATATACTTCGAAAGTAGCATGTTGGGTATCGGTTGCCAAATATAGTTTCTTAGACTGAAAGAGTAGCCGTGGTTGTCCTGGACAATCTTTAGACTCTTTCCAGCCATTAACGATGGCGACAATCTTAGATATCTGTTTTATGGTGCTTTTATTTACAGATTGGATTTTAGAATAGAAACCCTTCCAGTTTGAAAAGCCATAAGCTTCAGGAATATGATCGCTTGAGGCTTTGTTGGGCAGTAGGTTCGAATGTTTTGGTTTTGATTTTGTGCTGTTTTGTTTCCATATCTGATATTTCAAAAACACATGTTTCGATGATGCGATATTTCTTTCAAAGTCATACGCTTCATTGGGATGAGTTCTTTGGATTCTATATTGAGAGTGACTCCAGTCGTAATCACTCTCTTTAAAATGTGTGTTAAAGCTCACGACATAGCCTTGCTCTTCTTTGGCTTTTCCTATACCAAAGACCTCTCTGTCTTGAAAAATATGGGTTCCGTTCCACGAGGTAGAAAAAGAGTCACCTAAGAGCATCTGAAACTTTTCTTTTTCTGTTTCGGAGATTTTCTCTTCTTCATATAGCTCCAATAGTGCCTCTTTTACTGTGTAATGATCAGATAGACCGAAGGATGTAAGAAGAGGAAATTGTTCATGAACAATAACTTGAATGTCTTCATCAACACCTTTGGCCAAGACATAAGATAAGGTCGTATGAATAAATTATAGAAGTAATGCTTTTGCCTCCTCTCTATCTTTGGGAAGGAGTACAAAAGATTTATCTAACGAGAGTTCGTTGAAATAGAGGTCGTTTATCATCACATCAATCGGTTTAGATGGCTCTCGAACTCATTGAAATATTTTCTTGCATTGCGATCTAAACGTCCATATTTGTCTATTTCAATCTTGTGTGCTACAGAGAAATGTTCGATATCATCTCTGTCAATATAATAGAGAGTGACCTCATCTTTATCAATCTCTCTCTCTTTGATTGCAATTCTTGTACCATAGATAATATGATCGCTATGCGTTTCACAAAATATCTGTACCCCACTCTTAGCAGCCAAAGCCATTAAACGAGCAAGTTCTGTCTGCCCTTTGGGGTGTATATGCGATTCAGGATTTTCTATCACAAGGATATCTCCCTCTCTGGCTGTAAGGAGTGCGACTAAAACGGAGAATACGTATGTTAAACCAAAACCTGCATTCTTTGGTAGATAGCTAGAGGTGTTGCCATGTGCCGTCACATAAGAGTAGGTTAACTGAATCATATTTCCATTGACACTCTCTGTATTTACAATAATCTTTGGGCTAATCACTCCCAACCATTGGTTTAGTTGGTGTTCTAAAGAGAAAATGTGATCGTCTTCATCGAATGCCAACGCCTTGATGCCTATATTCTCATTTTTGTTTAGATGATAGTAGTGTGGTGCAAACTCACCCTCATTGCCCAATTGGCGTTTATCTATAAGGGATGCATTCATCTCATATACATCTGATGGTTTCATCCTATGTGCGCTCAAATATTTGAATGTATCCTCGGCGAAAAGGGCATGTTCTTTTAACGATTCGTTGTCTAAAGCCTCTCCTTTTATGGATTTTTGACTCTCTAAAGAGGTATCATAAGTTCTCTCAATGGATAGCTGGCTCCCCTCTTCCCACTGTAACATCAGCGAGAGTTGATTGCTAGAAGGGTTTTCGCAGAATATCTCTCGAAATGTTCCTAATTCGATCAGATGGTTGTTTAGGTAGAGGGTGTCGAATGGGGGTTGAAACGATTGTCTTAGCAACAGCAATGATTGGAGTATCGTAGATTTTCCCATTCCATTTAATCCAGTAAAAATATTCAACTTTTTAGTGGTAAGATCTACTTCCTGTAGTGCTTTGAAATTCTCTATCTTTATACGTTTAATCATTGATCGATCCATTTAATCATTTTATTATAAATCTCTTTTGGATTTGCTTTTGTAAACAAACGACTGTTCTCTTTCTTTAAGTAGAAATTGGCCCACTCTTCTAGAAAAATGTCTCTATGGTGACTTATCTCCTCATATTGACTGCTTCCCATATACTCTCCTAGAATATAGATCCAAATAGGGATGGTCTTCTTATTTAGATAGGAGTGTTTTGTGTCTTTAAAAAGATAGGATATTCGTTCCATGCCACGCTTCCATGAAGATAAACCGTGAACTCCCTTATTATTTAATCGAAATACAATTTGCTCTATAGGGGTGTTTAAATTGATCTTTGCCTCTTCTTCTAGAGACATTTTTATCCTGAAATATTCTAATACGAATCGATAAGAAGACTTTGTGTCAAATTGTTTTTTGATAAAATCATAACTACTACCATTCAGCCAATCTTTTAACGCCTCCCTGCATTGTGAGTCTAGCAAGGTCTCTATATATCGGTAGTTTTGCTGTTTTTGTAAATCGGGCACGATGCGTAAAGCTAAGTTGTAGCGTATCTCAGCACTGACTCCTTGATTGATGGTATAGACTTTGAACATCGCTTCAGTGAGCTTTCTTTGTATTCCGAAAGAGAGGTCGGCGAAATAGCATCCATTGAGATTTGGAAAGAAATCCAAAGAGTTCAAACAAAAGTTTCCTTTCAAAAAGCGAGATAGAGAATACAGGCGTTTGTTCCCATCTAATAGAAACCATGCATTTGGATCTGATGCGTCTACATAGAATGGTGTCATCGTAAGTCCTAACAATATGGACTCTATCGACATGCTTTGGTGTCGAGTGTTCCATTCGATATTTTGTTCGAAATGTATCTTTCCTTCTTCGATCAACGTGATCAGTTGATAGGTTCGATATTCATTCTGTCCTATTTTAACGTTTGATGGATGCATCTATTCTGTAATTTCCCCCAATATAATTATTTATAGCATTTTTTACCGCTTGTTTGGGTACATCTGTTTCTAAAAAGGTATACAGCGGAACCGATGATTTGTTCTGTTTCGATAGGTTATTATGGAGCGGATTCTATAATTGTTGTCTGAGTGATTTTCATTATGTAGGAATCACTCCATGTTGTTGATAACAATTGTATCATGAAGTCCAAAGAACGTTTTAGGGCTCGTAGTGTTGTGGGGATTTATCCCAATTAGGCAACCTCTTGTTGGTTTTCGTATGATTCTTTGATGTGAATTGATTTATGGTCTTTGGGGATGGAATTTAATTCTGTAGGTGTACAGTTCTATTACATATTTATATTTCATTTTTGTATCTATCGATTTTAGTTTATTGAATTTTGTATTTCATATACAGTGTGCTATATTGCAATATGTTATTTTGTATTTGAAATACAAGGATTAAAAGTTTGCGTGTAAGGTTTTATATGTTTAATTGTATTAGAAGTAGTTGTTTTGCTTAATTGTTAGAATTTAGCGAAGCTCACAATATTGTGATTGAAGGTTTGAAGTGGATTGATGAAGTATTTAAAGCAAGATATGACAAATAGTTTATTTCATATTGAAGAGATTTATAAGGGGACAATTTTGGTTGTCCCTAAAAGTTATATGCGTACTGAATACTACCTTTCAGAATTAAATGACTTTATCAAGATTCATTTTAGTCATGTACGATATCTGATTATGGATCTGTTGATGAAGAATGGGATGCGAAATAGATTCTTTACGGCTTCTGTTGCTGAGAAAGGAATATTGATGAATTCGTTTCAACCCTTGTCTCGATTAGATCAAATAGTAGAGCGTCAATCTAATATGTTTTTTTCAAATAATATGCATTTGATAGAGCACTCTTCTTTAACGATGCCTCAAAGATTTCTGTTTAAAAAGAAGATTGAGAAGATGAACTGACTCTTTCTTGATCTTATCTCTTGTTGTTTATTTTTAGGGTTTTAATTGTAGTCTGTTTTTGTGCAGTATCTTTTTTTACTTTTAGCCGAGCCTATTTTATAATGTCTTTTACAGGGGCAGGGAGAGATCTGATCTTACGATGTTATTTTATGGTTTTTATCTAACCAACATAGAAAGAAGACGGAACTGTTTCGAAATCCATGAACTCGAATCTTTTTATTCACTCTTAATTCTAATATTGTAATATCTTGAGATAGATTTTCCTTGAAAGAGGAGTCTGGGTAATTTTTGATTGGGATTACTGTATATCCTACACCAGACTTGTTGCTTTTTCGAGCAGAAGCGTAAACATCTTTCCATGTCAACTCATGAAGTTTTGTGTTGAAATTCCAGAACTCTTTCATCTCTTTTTTGCTCCATTCCGAAAAGCACTGAAAGTCGTGTTGAAGGTGTTTGATAGAAATAAAGACTTTTAAGTCATTTCCTGTTTTGTTTAGATCAAGATGAAAAGCTGCATCTTGATCAATGTATTTGGTTTTGTTTCGTTGAGATGCATTATTCGGGATCAGACTTTTTTTCAAATGTTTATTCCTCATTCTTAAGCTTCGAGTAGTAACGAATCATTGAATTTAACCAGCAAGTAAAGAAATTGTCTAATTTAGAAATATTGACTCCTATTAATGCAGTAGATGAAATACTTAACGTAAATAAAAAAAATAAAAGAAGCAGATGGTTTATATAACAGAGCTGTGTCTAAAGTAAGACAACCTATTGAAGCAATGTTCTTTTGGTTAATCGAGAAAACAGAAATACAAAGAGCTAGTAAGGTCTACAAAAGGATTAATGGTACATGTATTTGGTAAACTCACGGCACTATTTATTAATTATGTTTTGAACCCTTGATTCACATATATACTACTGGTATTCTTAGTCATTAGCGCTTTATAGAAGAAATTACTATAGAATATATTTATCCGTTTTTTGTTCATATACGCAATTCATGGAAGAACCTTTTTTGTTTTCAATTTAATAAAAATTTACAGGGCTTGTTCAAGAGATTTAAGCAGCAAAGAAATCGTGTATTTTATCAGTGTTGTATACAAATTCTTTTCTTAAAATATTTAAGTTGTTTTAACTATTATAGTTTCTCGTAATGACGAACCATATTACGATGAATTTTATTCATCCTTAGATGATTATAGCTTATCAGAATCGAGATAATAAACAGCGTTATCACAAAAGCAAATTCGTACTTAGGTCCTACATGACTCCGATTATCTTCTAATTTAACTTGTGATTTATCATTGAATCTTCTAATTTCGGCACTTGAAAGATCGTTATTCATAATTTATATCTGTTTTTACAAATCAAAATATAATATGAATAGTTGACCTTTTATCATTTAAATAACTCATAAACAAGCCCTGTATGTGATTACTTGTCTGACTGGTTTCCAAATTTAGGATCATATCAAGTATTCTGTAATCGCCTTAATCGTTTCTGTGGAGCTTTTACTAGATTGTCTGAGTTATTACTTGAAGATACTCAATCTATTGATTGTATTATCGATCAATGTTATGCCAATTATAATGTGCTATTGTAATCGTAAAAGCAAGGTGGTCAACGAAGTAGCCAATAAATGATATTGTTCTTCGAAAGTCGTTTGCTGTTATTGAATGAAACTCCATATGCTAGGAATGAGACGATAAGATATTTTACCATTTTTGAGTAAATTCTTTTTACTCCTGTGTATGTGAACGATATTGTTGTTTACAAGAAGAGGTAGTCGGGGATGAGAAACAGAACCTTCTTCGGAGATAAAATATACATGCTTAATGAATTTTGCCAGCAAGTGAAAAACTGTATAATTCAGAAATATTAACTCCTATTAATGCAGTAAATGAAATACTTATGATCAACAAAGAGAAGAAGCAGTAGATGATTTATATAATATAACTGTGACTAAAGTAAGACAAACTATTGAAGCAATGTTCTCTTGGTTAACCGAGAAAACAGAAATACAAAGAGCTAGTAAGATAAGGTCTACAAAAGGAATAATGGAACATGTATATGGTAAACTAACGGTAGCATTTCTTAATTGTATTTTGAGTTTTTGGTTTGCATATAATGCTGGTAATCATAGTATATAGCGCTTTGTGTAAGAAGTAACTATAGGATATATTTTCAAGTCATTTGTTTATATAGGCGATTTATGGAAGAACCATAAAAATGCTTAGTAAATGTCTTTTAAGTCTCTGTCATTTAAGTGAATCGAAGTTAGCCTATAAATAACATGAGTGGTTATTTAATTGATTATGTAAGTTGTGGTTTGAGACATGTATCTATTGGCCTTTAAAGGTGAATTGTTGCTATATGTTATTTTTAATATGGTTTAAGTGTTTATGAAAGTTAATAATATAAAACCTAAATACTATTAAACTATATTCGCAGTTATTATAAGGAAATATATGCAATAGGATGTTGCAAAGAGAATCAATTTTAATTATATTTATAAACTTTCATTTTTGCATTATATGTTAAAATTAGTGACTGTGCTAACTTTTTTGTTTTCGTTTTCTACACTTCATCTTTTTGGTGAAGGGATCAAGGGAAAGATAGTGGATTCAAAGACAAAAGAAGCTCTGCCTTTTGTTCAAATACTTGTTAAAGGCACCTATATCGGTGTCGTTACAAATGTAGATGGAGAATTTAAATTAGAGATCCCCTCTCTCCCTGCTGAGCTTGTTGTGCGTTATCTTGGCTATAACTCCATGACTTACAATGTAACTTCATATAAACAAGACATTCAAATTGTTTTAGAACAGGAGAATATTAATTTGGAAACGGTATTGGTTGTTCCCAATAAATCGTATGATAAAATACTTCTTAGAAAGATCATAAAAAACCGCAAAAAGAACAATCCTGACAATCGCAGAAATGTCTCTTTTCGTGATTATTCTCGAACGTCAGTATTTCTTAATAATATAAACAAAGAGAGTATATCTAATTCAAAGATTTTCAAGAATCAGGTGGATGCGATGATAAGCATTTCAGATTCTACTGTGATGATGCCTTTCTTCTTAGAAGAGAATATCACCGATTGTTATCGACACAAAAAAGGAGAAAAAGATAGTTTGCACGTTATTTTGAGTCAAAATAATGCAGTGATGACAGAGGTGAAGGATCAAATCAAGGGAGTGCTTAACAAACGATTAACTTCAGATGTAAATTTCTATAAGAGTCAAATTGTTGTATTTCAACGTGGTTTTCCTAGTCCGATTTCAAAACTGTCATCCCTATATTATAATACATATTTAACAGACAGTATTTCAGATGGTGAGTACAAGCAGTATAAGTTCAAGTTCTTTCCAAAAAGTAAGAAAAATATCACTTTCTCTGGATACTTTTGGGTGGATAGTGAAACATGGTCTTTAACAGAGGTACACGCAGAACTCCCTAATGAAGCCAACATTAATTTTGTGAATAATTTTTCTGTATCAGTCAATTATGCTAAAGATGCCCAAGGGAAATGGTTTTATAACCAGCAAAAAGTGAAGTTAGATCTTTCTATATTCAAAAAAAAGGATGAGCTAGATGGTAAGCCTCTATTGGTTCAAAAGGTCAATACTTATCGTGTGTTAGACCAAAGAAAACAAGGGGTTTCAACACATTTAGTTGCGACAGGAAGACAAGATTCTATACTTCAGTCAGTTCGTATTTATGCCCCGATGGATAGTATGGAACAGAAGGCTGAAGTAGGCATAAATAAATTAAAAAATAATGTTCTTCTTAAAAATATCGATCGATTTGGTGCAATGACACTTAATGGTTATTATAATCTAAATAAAATAGATATCGGACCCTATTTTGCATTTTATTCCACCAATGAGATTGAGGGTAGCAAGGTAACACTTCCTTTACGAACAAGTGCAAAGATGTTTGATAATTTTACTGTCGGAGGATATCTTGGCTATGGTTTCAAAAGTAAAGCCTTTGACTATGGTGCAAATATCGGCTATCAGTTTAGATCTCCTAAAAGAGCAATTATATCGAGTAAATATCATTATGATTATTTCGATCTAACACGAAATAAATTTATGGAATTTATTCAAGAGAATCCATATCAAAAAGGGGGTGGGAATATCATCTCTTCTTATACTTCATTTGAACCGAATCCATATGTGATGAAAAATCAACATTTAGATCTTGCTTTTGAGTATGAAGTTTCGAAGAGCTTAGGTTTTATGTGGAGAGGTTCTGTAAATAGAAATTATAGCAATCTCAATGTTCCGTTTGTTTCTGATGGAAAATCGTTACCATATTTTGATACGCAATCCATATTGTTTGATACTCGTTTTTCATTTGATCAAGATTATGATGAATTGTTTTTTTCTAGAATTTATTATGGTAATGAAAAACCTATTATTCATGTTGGAATGCTATTGGGGCATTACAATATAAATAATTTAGATGTGCCAAAGTCTGGGTATTATGCTCAGTTGAACATATCATTTAAAAATCGAGTTAATATTGGACCAACCTTTTTGAAAACATTAATTGAATTTGGTGGTATTATAGGAGATGTCCCATATCCGGTATTGAATATGACAAAAGGTTCGAGAGATCTTGGTTCTGCTAGATATCACTATAACCTTTTACATCACACTTCTTATATCAGTGATATATACTTAAATACGCATTTAGCATATAATACTGGTGGAATTCTTTTTAACAAGATTCCGTTGATTAAGAATCTAAATCTTAGAGAAATGTTTACGTTTAAGGCATACTATGGAAAGCTAACGGGAAATCATAATAGTGTGATGGAGATTCCTTCATTCTTTACAACATCTAGTAATGTCCCATACATGGAGACAAGTGTTGGTGTTACAAATATTTTCAAATGTCTTCGTGTTGAATATGTCTATCGTATTAATAAAGATAAAAGTTTTGATAGCTTCTCTGATAGAAGTGGAATACGATGTCGTATAGAGGTTACGTTCTAAAAACGATTAAAATGATTAAATCTGTAAAGAGAGTCACTTTTTTGATGGGTTCGATGCTACTGATTCTTCAGTTGTGTAGAATCTTATTTGTGTTATTTAACTATTCATTATTTCAAAATGTCTCCATCGAAAAGTATATTCCTATTTTTTTAGTTGGTTTAAGATATGATATCGCAACCTTATGTCTTTATAATACGCCATTATTGATTCTTTTTCTTCAATTTTATCGATATACTTATAATAAAATCATAGAATCTGTATTGATGACGCTCTTTGTTATTGTAAATACGGTTATTCTTATTACAAACTTAGTCGATGTTTTCTATTTCGCTTTTACGTTGAAAAGAATCACATTTTCGATTTTTGATTATTTGGGAACGCAGGCGAATATGGAAAGTTTAGGACTAGAGTTTCTTTTTACTTATTGGTATGCTTTTGTTCTTTTATTTATATTATTGATTGTTCTGTTTCTAGTTTTCAAGAGATCCAAAACATGGGTTGAGAACAAAAAAGAAACAAATAACAACGTTTATCCGATAGTGATATGCTTTGTTTTTATGTGGGGTATTGGTATGAAAGGATGCATTGATATATCTTCGAGGTGTTTAAGATCCGTAGATTCGGTATCTTCTCTTCATGAACCTATTACTGCTTCTATATCTCTAAACTCTGCATATTCTTTATGGGAGTCTGCTCTATATCCTTGTATAAAGATTTCTGATAATAGGTCGGTAGAGAAGAAAAATATTGTTTCGCCAGTAGTCCCTGTGAATAAAAATGTTATCGTGATCATTTTGGAAAGTTTCACTGCTGAAGCTTCCAAGTTGTTGAATTCAGAAGGAGTTGGTTATACTCCTTTTTTGGACTCATTAATGCAGAACAGCTATTATTTCTCTCATGCGACTGCGAATGGTCGTAAAAGTATTGATGCACTTCCTGCAGTTTTTGCATCAATCCCTGCAATGCAAACACCATATATTCTGCAAAAAGAGAAGAAACCTGTTGCTACATTGCCAAAACAACTAAGCGAGTTAGGATACGAAACATATTTCTTTCATGGCTCACATAATGCCACAATGGGGTTTCGTGATTTTTGCAAATTTAGTGGTGTGGCTAATTATCGTGGATTAGATCAGTATCCTTTCCCAAAAAGAGATTTTGATGGGACATGGGGGATTTGGGATGAACCATATCTAAAATATATGGCTCATGAGCTAGACAATGGACCCAAACCTTTCTTCTCCACTGTATTCACCCTTACATCGCACAATCCTTTTGTGTTACCTTCTGAATATAACGGGAAATTTCCTCAAGGAGAGAATGGTATTGAGCCAACGATTTCTTATACAGATCATGCTCTACGTATGTTTTTTAAAGAAGTTAGTCTAATGCCGTGGTATAACAATACTCTTTTTGTTATTACTGCCGATCACTCCATTAAAGCTTGGCATAAAAATTATGCAACTTCAGAAAAAGCATTTCATATTCCGCTCATTTTTTTTGATCCGGGGAATGACTTGAAAGGAGTCGATTGTCAAAGTGCGCAACAAATAGATATTTATCCAACGGTGATGGAGTATCTGAATATCCCTGTTTCCGTAGACATTCCAGGCCATAATCTTTTTGACCCAGATCAACCAAAGTTTTCAATTTCGATCATCAACGAGTGTTATCAATTTACAATGGATCGTATGTTGTATCAATATGATGGAGAGAGTGTTATTGCAATTTATGATCTTGAATCTGATCCATTGGAAGAGTATAATTTAGTTGCAAATAAGAGCGATTACACTGCTGATATAGATATTCTGAGATCTTGGATAAAAAAGTATCAACATTAAGAGTACACATATCTTCTATATAGAACAATTTATTTAAATCATTAAAACGTTTTAAAGAATGAGTAAATATGATTTTGTCAGAAACAATAATCTGATAATGCAAGCAAGACTGCTTAAGGAAGCAGATATGTATCCTTATTTTAAAGAAATTTCTTCTAATCAATCGGATACTAGTATCATTGATGGGAAAGAGGTTTTAATGTTTGGATCGAACAATTATCTTGGATTAAATAACCATCCTGAGGTTAAGGAGGCAAGTATCCAAGCAATTAAAAAATATGGTACTTCTTGTACAGGAAGCCGTTTTATGAATGGTACTATTGACCTTCACCATAAACTTGAAAATGAATTAGCCGAATGGCTAGGAAAAGAACGCACTATTGTATTTCCTACAGGGTTTCAGGTTAATACGGGAGTTATTCCTGCTATGGTTGGTAAAAACGATTATATATTAATTGATGAACTAGACCATGCATCTATTATTGATGGGTGTCGTATGAGTATGGCACAACGAATAAAATACCGTCATAATTCTCCTATGAGTTTGGAGCAGAAGTTAAATCATATCTCTTCTAAAAAGGGGACTAAGCTAATTGTAACGGACGGTATCTTCTCTATGGATGGTGACATTGCTAGATTAGATAAAATTGTTGAAGTCGCAAAAAAACATGATGCGTTCACTTTTGTAGATTGTGCCCATGCTATTGGAGTTATTGGCAATCATGGTGCGGGAACTTCCTCTCACTATGGAGTAACGGATGAAGTAGACCTTATTGGGGGTACCTTTAGCAAATCTTTGGCTTCTGTTGGTGGATTTGTGGCAGGATCCAATGATATCATTGAATATCTTAACCATGCGTCTAGAACCTATATGTTTAGTGCAAGTCTTCCTCCTTCATCTACGGCTTCTGCTTTGGCAACACTTCGTGTTATTCGTTCAGATGACTCTCATAGATTGCGTCTTTGGGATAACACATTGTATGCAATACGATGTATGAAAGAGATAGGATTCGATATTGGTATGGCAGAAACTCCCATCATTCCAATTTATGTTCGTGATAGTGTACTAACATTTCAAATAGCGAGAGATATTTTAAAAAGAGGTATATATGTAAATCCTGTTGTAGCTCCTGGAGTTAAAGAGAATGATGCATTGCTACGTTTTTCTCTTACTGCGGTTCATACAAAAGAACAAATTGACTTTGCAATCGAAAATATTGCGGCAGTTCTCAAAGAACATAATATTTTAAAAGGTGAATTATGTCAATTGAGATAAAGGAAGTTTCTTCTAAAAAAGATATAAAGAAATTTATCAAATTTTATACGGATCTCTATAAGGAAAATAAACAAGTAGCTTTCCCCCTCCATTTAGATGAACAAAAATGTCTGAGTGATGAAAATCCAGCACTCTCTTTTTGTCGTGTCAAATATTTCTTGGCTTGGAAACAAAATAAAATTGTAGGACGTATTTGTGCTATTATTAATACAAGAGAGCAAAAGAAGATTAATAAAAAAATTGGTCGATTTGGTTTGTTCGACTTTATTGATGATAAAAATGTTTCTCACTTGCTAATGGAGAAAGCATGTGAATGGTTGAAGAGTGAAGGGGTGGATATTGTCCATGGCCCTATGGGCTTTACCGATATGGATCGTCAAGGGTTGTTAATTGAAGGTCATGATCGTGATGGTACAATGGCGACAAATTACAATTTCCCTTATTATGAAATGCATATTGATGCTTTAGAGTTCTCGAAAAGTACCGATTGGATTGAGTTTCTTTTGTATCCCGAGGAGAAAGTATTGAGTCGTATCGGTAAGCTTTCGTCTCGTTGTAAAAAAATCCATAATTTGAGAAGTGTATATTTCTCTTCTCGTAGAGAGCTAAAGAAACATGCAGATGAGATATTTTCGCTGATAAATGACTCTTATAAAGATCTGTATGGCTATATAGAACTTGATGAGGCTCAAAAGAAGTATTATACTAAAACGTATCTTAGTTTCGTAAACCTCAAGATGATAGGGGTGGTAATGGATCATAATGATAAAATTGTTGGTGTAGGTATTAGTATGCCTTCTTTTACGAAAGCACTTCAAAAAGCAAGAGGGAAACTTTTTCCAATGGGGGTGTTTCATATGTTTCGTGCCTTAAAGAAAAATGATTGTGCAGACCTTTATCTTATTGCTGTCGATAAAGAGTATCAAGGAAAAGGGGTGAATGCAATCATTATGCATGATATTACCAAGGGTGCATTCGATCTAGGTATCACAAAAGCTGAAACCAATATCGAATTGGAGGATAACAAAAAAATACATCAAATGTGGCGTTTCTTTAACGGAGAACAACATAAAAGAAGACGTTGTTACATCAAGTCTCTATAACTTTATTTTCCCCAGAGTAGGTCTCTGGGGAAAACTTAAACTTCACTATATGGCTAATATTCTAATTACTGGAGCTACTGGTTTTATCGGTAGTTTCCTTGTCGAGAAGTGTCTAGCTCAAGGGCACCATGTTATTGCTGGAGTCCGTAGTTCAAGTAAATTGAACCTGCTTCCTGTCGATAAGATTCAGCTTCTAACACTCAATTTAGCAGATCCAAACCATTTGGTTAAGGTGTGGAATGAATTAAATGAGAGTGGAGTTGATATTGATTATGTGATTCATAATGCAGGAGTTACTATTGCAACGACTCAAAATCAATATGATAAAGTAAACTTTCGGTGTACTCAGAATTTGTATGATAGTTTAAGTCACTTGTCAACTTCTCCTAAAAAGTTCGTCTTTATTAGTAGCCTTGCTGCGATGGGGCCTGGAAATCCTATTTCAGGAAAACCTGTTGGCATAGAGGATATACCAAATCCTGTGACGGCTTATGGACGTAGCAAAAGAAAAGCAGAAATATTTTTACAAGATCAATCTACTATACCCTATATTATTATCAGGCCTACTGCGGTGTATGGTCCTCGAGATAAAGATTTTCTTGAGATATTTAGTGTCATACGATGGAGACTTGAACCATATCTGGCTAATCCTAAGCAACAGCTCTCTTTTATTCATGTAGAAGATCTTGTAACAGTCATTGAGAATGTCACCACGTCTAATATCATAAATAGAATTTTTCAAGTATCTGATGGGAACACTTATAGCGTAGAGTATTTTATGCTTCAAGCCAAAGCAGTGTTAAACGTGAAAACATTAAGAATTAAGATCCCAAAATTTATTCTCAAATTCATTGTGGAGATAATGGAGTTGAAAATAAAGATCTTTAAGGTTCCATCTAATCTGAATAGGGACAAATATAAAGAACTTACTGCAATGAATTGGGCTTGTGATAATAATCATTTGTATCAGGAATTAGGGATTAAACCTAAGTATAATATTAAATCAGGCCTTAAAAATGTACTTTCTTGGTACCAAAAAGAGGGACTCTTATGAAGATGATACTGTCTCTTTTAATTTCGTTTTTTTTTGTGGTTCTTCCATGAATCGTGTATATGAAAAAAAACGGGTAACCATATTGTAAATATTCAGGCTCTTTTTGAGTGGAAAAACCTAATAAAATCCTCTATCACGTTGTTTTAGTGCCCATGTTGATAATGATAGGCTGTGTTGTTGATTACTTTGAGTATTCATTTTTTCTAAGTTCTCAAGATAAATGAATCTTTGTAATCATGAGAGCAGTGGCTTGTTTATAACAAGAGAATCGAGTATTAAAAATGCAGGTTGAGTCGTTATTGAAAGAAATAGACAGCGTTATGTCAAAAGTCAGAGCTTTATCGAAAGAGAATGCTATACTTCATGAAAAAGTGAAAGATATTGAAGATAAACTTTCCAATAATCATAAAAATAGTGTGAATACATAAAGGTTGTATCCCTTCGAATATCAAAGCTGCTGTTTAATAAGGTTCTCATTTGCATTCTTTAAATGTAAGTTTGTACATTGAGGATTATATCCCTTTAAATCGTATTGGTTCTTGTGGAAGAGCTTACATCATTTAAAGTAGGAGATGGCACTATTGTGAATATTTTAAATCAAGCCAAAGAGGTGCTGTCTCCTTTATATAACACTCTTCAAGTAAATGACGATTAAATTCCATAAAATCAAAAGACTTCGCAAATTGTTTTCTATAGGTCAGTTCGTTTTTGGTGCCATAACGAGCCAATTGTAAAAAATTTATTTTCCCTATAATGCTTAATAATAGGCAAAATGTCTCAATTATAAAATTACGTCTTACTCGTCCAATATTTGACATCTTGTAAAGGGCTTTCTCAATACAGGAAGTATATCTCTTTTGTTTTATCAGTGATTTGCTTAAATATTGTCATCCTAATCTTTAAAGTGTTGAAAATTAATGATGTAATAAAATAAAACAACTAAATTAATGGAAGTCAAATATTTGTGTGAACAAACACCTAAATATTGTGGTGTAAGAGATTAAAAAAAAGTTAAGATACTGATTGTAGTCAGATTTGTAGTGGACTATGACGAATTTTTTGTTGTTTTATGGTTACAATCCAAAAAAAGAGAAAATGGGATCTAATGTTGAAATAAATAAGAATAAATATGCGTCTGAGCTTTATTGCTATGCATGTCACTTTATGGAACTTATGGAAGTGTGTGATGTAGAACTGTTCAAACGATGCCTTTGGAGTTTAAAGTTAGAATGCGAAGTTTCTAAGAATTATACTTTAGCTAAATTAGAACATTTTATCTCAGATTTACTTGAGATAAAAATATTACATAAGGATCAGGATGGATGTGTTGTTTTTAGTTATAACAATTGGGAAGATGAGGTTCATGGAAAACTTTATAGTGATAGTGAGTTTGGAGTGGTGATGATGAAAGCCATCGAAAAGGATGAGCAATTGTCTTTTGAAGGGAAGGTATTTGTTGCTTTACAACTTTGTGAACCTAGGTTTTGTGTTGATTTTCTTGTTTCTGGATTGAAACGAGATGAGAGTCACAATGTTATTGATTTATATAGAATAATAGAGAATCAGAGAAGGATTGCTGATAAACTGTTTGCTTTACCAATGCTTTACTCTAATGAGGCCATCTTAGATGAACTTTTGGTGCAAATCGATGTTTGTTCTGATCATTTTCAGCCTGAGGTCATAAGTCGGATAATCGAACTTATAGTCACTTATACGCCAAATAAAATCTTATTTAGTTTAGTAAAGATTCATCCTCGTTTAACCGAATTAAAGAAGCTTACTTATGAAGAAAGGATTGGAGCTCCTCTTTTTGTTGGTAATAAGAAGTATATAGGTGAGCTTATTCAGCGTGTAGGAGAAGAGTTTAATGAATATAAATTGCCTTGGTTTGATAATCTTGGTTCCCTGAGATCTGTCCCCATAAATGAACTTAATCAATGGACTAATGGTCATATGAACCATACCAAAAAGAAGTTGTTTGTTCCTGGTCTTCGTGGGCTATTTATCGCATTTATTTTGGTAAAAAATAATGATGATAAATCGATTAAAGCACTTCTTTCTCTTGCCAATGATGGGATTTCAAATTATAAAGTACCCACCTATAGAATTGAAGCGTTTTATTTCTTGTCTTATAAGTTTTTACGACTTTATGCTAGAGCCCATCAGGGAAAAGAGCTCAATAGTCGAAGCGCTTGGTTAAATTTGTATCAAGAGTTGGAAGACTTTGCTGATATTCCGTGGATTATAGGTGTTTGGGTTGCAAGATGGCTAGGCTTTCCATCTCTCATAATTAGAATTATTAAAAGCAATAGAGATGAGATTGAAGGATTGAAAGAAAACACATATATTCAACGTGTTTTGGTGGAGTGTAATGAGATTGTTTCTACAGAAAAAGACTCAGAAGATAAAATCCCTTTTGATTTCTTTCTAAAAGATGACTTCTATACCTATCACTTTTTAGATAAAAAGGAGCCGTGGGTTAAGGCGCTCAAAATGATACAGTCGCTCAGTATGGAAGAGTCTAAACATTCCAATTCGTGTGTGATGTGGA
Organism: Prolixibacteraceae bacterium; assembly: GCA_019720755.1. Lineage (NCBI taxonomy): Bacteria > Pseudomonadati > Bacteroidota > Bacteroidia > Marinilabiliales > Prolixibacteraceae > Halosquirtibacter > Halosquirtibacter laminarini. Next base: position 2,741,249 of record CP081303.1, on the reverse strand, counting down.
TTTTGAGTGATTTCGGTTTCTATATGGAGCTGAATGCTTATGAGCGATCTTATGGTGCAAAAGGATTAAATAAAGGAAGAAAGCTTTCATTTTCAAAGCTGAATACTTCTCCACCATCCTCTGCAAGTATTATTGATATAGAGGTAGCCAATTGCTATGAAGAAGATCGCTATGGTGACATGAACACTTCCTGCTTTGGGAAAATGTTATATGTTTTGCGAAAACATCCTCATGTTTATTCAAACAAAGATTATGAGTACCGGATTGAGATCACAGAATATCCTTTTATTGTTGAAATAGTTAAGAGTAAAAATATCTATTATATTACGGGAAATAGAGAGGTTGAAAAAAATTACTCTTATTATTTTGACAGTGATACCAATGTCTTTGTGACCAAAGCATCGGATATAGAGATTAAGTTCTCTAAAATATTGGTAGAGTGTGGAAATTGTATTGAAGTTCCAGAAGAACAATGGTCTGAATTTCAAGTGAGTTTAAAAGGGCTTTCAACCAAGCTTTTTATCGATGGTGATCCGAATGAAGCGACTGTATCTGTACAGGAGAGTGTCGCAAGACCTATGGTGCAGATGTGCCCTATTGGTGATCTGTTGAGAGTCGACTTTATGATTAAACATCATGATATTCAGAATTATTTGAGTCAGATTGCGTGCGAGTCAAGAGATTTAGTGATTGAAGGCACAGGGCGTTCTTTTTTGGTTCGAACAGATCAAGAGAAAGAGATCAAGCTGCGTAGAGAGGTGATTAAAGCATTTAAAGATACGGATTTTGACTTTCAGGAGGAAGATCTTTCATTAACTTCAAGTGATATACTAGAGTCTTTAAAGTTGATGACATTTGTCAAAGAGAACTTTCCTTCATGGACGATGTTATGGCCAGAAGGAGAGTTTTTTAAATTGTCAAATACTATTACTGAAAAAGATCTAAATGTCGAGGTAAAATCTAGCAATGGTTGGTTTGATTTGAGCAGTCAATGGCAATTGGATAAGGATAATGTTATTTCATTGGTGGAGCTTATGAAACGCACCAATAATGGACACAATCGTTTTATTAAATTGGATGAAAGTCATTATGTGTCAATGAGTGAGTCGTTACAGAAAAAGATACAAAAGGTTGCTGCTTTGGGAGTAACTTCTACAGAGGATAACGAATCACTTCGAATACATCCTATGTTAATGGACGTGTTTGACGATTGGATGGACCATGAGGATGTAAAGGTGAGTTCTGATTGGAAGAAACATCATGAGAAGATCCAGAAAATAGATAGAAAGAATTTTGTGGTGTCCAAGGAGTATAAGGCTGAGTTACGGAGCTATCAAAAGGAAGGTTTTCAGTGGTTGTGTAAATTGTATGAACTAGGTTTAGGTGCTTGTTTGGCTGATGATATGGGGTTGGGTAAAACAATTCAGATTCTCGCACTACTCGATAAATATAAAGCCCAAGGACCATCTGTGGTGGTTGCTCCTTCTTCTGTTGTGTCGAACTGGGAGAGAGAGATTTCTCGATTTGCTTGTGCGTTAAATTGCAAGATCCTTCCATTAAAGAATAGACCGAAATTTATTCAGTCTTTAACCCATAGTGATGTCCTTGTTATAAGCTATGGTGTGTTGCAATCGAATACCTCCTTGTTGGAAAGTAGAACTTGGAATGTGGTTGCTTTGGATGAAGCCCATGCCATAAAAAACAACCAAACTTCTCGTTCTAAAGCCGTGATGAATCTAGAAGCAAAGTTTCGAATTGCAGCAACAGGAACACCTGTACAGAACCACTTGGGAGAGCTTTGGAATCTGTTTCAATTTCTAATACCAGGTTTGTTAGGCGATTACAAATCTTTTCAGTTGAAGTATCTTAATGGCGAGAGTGTCGATAAGAATAGAGAGCTTTTAAAGAGATTGTTTCGTCCTTTTTTGCTGCGAAGAACGAAAGGTGAAGTGTTAACCGAGCTTCCCAAAAAGACAGAGATTGTTCGAGAGGTAGAATTATCGAGTGAAGAGAAAGATTATTATGAGGCTTGTCGTATTATGGCACAGCAGAATATAGAGAATGCAGAGCCGCAAAAAGCACGATTCCAAGTTCTTGCTGAGATTACAAGATTGCGTCAAGCATGTTTGTCAAGTGCTTTGGTAGATGGTGAAATGAAAGTAGATAGTTCTAAACTAAGAGATTTTGAGACTCTTCTGAATACCATTGTTGATGGCGACCATAAAGTGCTTGTGTTTAGTCAGTTCACGGGGTATTTGAAAATGATCGAATCTCAAGTGAAAAGATTGGGGTATGAGTATTGTTATTTGGATGGTACTATGAGCAAGGCTAAGCGTAATAAACAGATTCAGATGTTTCAAGAGGGAACTCCCAAAGTGTTTCTTATCAGCTTGAAAGCTGGTGGAGTTGGGTTAAACCTTACCGCAGCCGATTATGTAATTCATATGGATCCGTGGTGGAATCCAGCGATTGAAGATCAGGCTACAGACCGCGCTCATCGTATGGGGCAAGATAAGCCTGTGACCGTTTATCGCTTGATAACCAAAGGAACCATCGAAGAGAAGATTATAGGGCTACATGAAACCAAAAGAAATCTTGCCGATCAAATTCTAGAGGGAACAGATACTTCATCTACTCTTGATCTAGAGGATCTTAGATCGTTACTTTTGTAGTTTCTTGCTCCGTATGTCTAGAAGCTAGATGTTTGTTTTTTTTTGATGTATTTGTTGTGTGAACCAAAACACCTATAAGTAAGACAGTAATTTGTTTAGGTGTTTTAGGTTCACGAACAATTTTAATGGGTGAAATTAGTGGATTAACAGCAGTGTTGAATTTGGAAAATGAATTTCTGATTGTTGCGATTTCTTGAGCGTATCGTCACTTGGCTTTGTTTTAGATAGAAATTAATGAATATACGAGATTGTTTTTTGTAGAATCAGATTTTAGTATTTTGTATTTCGATGTAGATGAAGGCGGTATTGTGGTTGTTTTTTGATTATAGCTTATTAAAAGAGTGAAAAAAATGAACTTTTTTTTATTTGTTATATCAGTAAATCAAATATTTGCTTTATATTTGCACGCAGTTGTTTAAAAACGATATTGTTCATCAGTCGAACTATTGTTGAAATAAAAGTGTTTGATGTCGGAGGACGAACCACATTGAATATTTCTCTTTTATTGAAAGATAGAGACTTTGAGGATAATTAAGAATTAGGACGGAATAAAAAATTATTGACAATGTCAAAGGTTTGTCAGATAACCGGTAAAAAAGTAATGGTGGGAAATAATGTTTCTCACTCGAACAGGAAGACTAAAAGAAAGTTTTTTGTAAACTTATTTACAAAGAAACTATACCTTCCTGAGGAGGATCGTTGGATCTCTCTTAAAGTATCAGCAGCAGGTTTGCGTATTATCAACAAAAATGGGCTAGCTGCTGCATTGAAAAATGCACAACAAAAAGGCTATATTACTAACTTTTAATTTTAACTTAGACGATGGCTAAGAAAGGTAATAGGGTTCAAGTGATTTTGGAGTGTACTGAGCACAAAGAGAGTGGTATGCCAGGTACTTCTCGTTATATCACTACAAAGAACCGTAAGAATACTCCAGATCGTATGGAGTTGAAGAAATACAATCCGATTTTGAAACGAGTAACTCTTCACAGAGAAATAAAATAATTTGAGGTATGGCTAAAAAAGCAGTTGCATCACTTCAAAAAGGTGCTGGTAAAGGTTACGCTAAAGTAATCAAGATGGTGAAATCAGAGAAGTCAGGTTCATATACTTTTTCTGAGAGTATCGTTCCTAATGAAGAAGTAAAGGATTTCTTTAAGAAATAATCTACTATTTTTATTATAAAGGAAAGAAATAAGAAAGCTTTTATCAATTATTTATTGATAAGAGCTTTTTTTATATGTCAAGTATTGAATATATTTGTATCATAAGCATCAAATAATATATCTAATGGGAATATTCGATTTTTTCTCAAAAAAGAAGAAAGAGAGTCTTGATCAAGGACTTGCAAAGACTAAAGAGGGTGTCTTTAAAAAGCTTTCACGTGCTATTGTTGGTAAAACAACAGTGGATGATGAGGTGTTGGATAATCTTGAAGAGGTGTTGATTACTTCTGATGTGGGAGTGGATACTACTCTGAAGGTTATTGAGCGTGTGGAGCAACGTGTGGCTGAAGACAAGTACCTTGGAATAAAAGAGCTGCAGGGAATTTTGCGTGACGAGATTTCATCTCTTCTAGAGGAAAATAATTCTGGAGATACCGTGTTGGATTTTGAATCTCCTCTTCCACAAAAGCCTTATGTAATTATGGTTGTTGGGGTGAATGGGGTTGGAAAGACAACTACAATCGGGAAGATGGCTTATCAGTATAAGAAAGCTGGTAAGAAAGTAGTGTTGGGGGCTGCCGATACATTTCGTGCAGCTGCGATTGATCAACTTCAGATTTGGTCGGAGAGAGTAGGTGTTCCTATTGTAAAACAACAGATGGGTTCGGACCCAGCTTCTGTTGCTTATGATACACTATCATCTGCTTTAAATAGTGATGCAGATGTAGTGATTATTGATACTGCTGGTCGTCTTCATAATAAGATTAATCTGATGAACGAATTGTCTAAGATTAAGAGAGTTATGGATAAGGTGATTCCAGATGCACCTCATGAGGTGATGTTGGTGTTGGACGGTTCTACTGGACAGAATGCTTTTGAACAAGCAAAACAGTTTACTGCTGCTACGGAGGTTACAAGTATGGCCGTTACTAAGTTGGACGGTACAGCCAAAGGAGGGGTCGTGATTGGTATTTCAGACCAGTTTAAGATTCCAGTGAGATATATTGGAATTGGAGAAGGTATGGAGGATCTACAAGTGTTCTATCGCAATGAGTTTGTGGATTCGTTGTTTGGATAGTATATTTCTAGAACTAGATATAGGAAGAATGCTATGGATAGCATTCTTTTTTTTGTTGAAAAAAGTGGAGATGAATTGGGGGTATAATCGAACAATTTCGTCTTTTCAACTGTAATTAAAAGTACTATGAAAGAGAAAGGAATAAATAAGAGCGAGATTGTAGCATTGCTTCAATCTGGTCATCAAGAGAGAATTGCAGAAGCCATTGCAATGTTGAGAGAGCATGGAGATAGTTCATTTCTTCCAGAAGTGATTGGTGTTTTAAATTCGACAAACGACTCTTTGGTTGTTCGTTCCATCTTAGGGCTGTTTGCAGATATAAAACATACAAAGGCAATCCCATATATTATAGAGGCTATTAAACAAGCTCCAAATGCTGATGTACAGAAAGATTTGGTGTCGATATGTTGGGAGAACGGGATGGACTTTTGTCCTCATATTTCTGTTTTTGTTGATCTTGTTTTGCATAAAGAGTTCCTTGTGGCTTTTGAGGCATTTACTGTGATCGAAAACATGGAGGGCATCGTGGATGATTCCAAGAAGAAAGATTTGGTTGATTTAATTGAATCAGCAATTCCAGATACAACCCCAGAGAAAGAGGGATTGCTTTTAGATCTAGTTCAAATCATCCCAAATATTAAACCAGCAGAGTCGTACGAATCATAGTATGTATAGTAGAGAAGAGAAGAGGGATTTGGTTGTCAAGTTTTGGGACGATTTTAAATTATATACCAAACAGCATAATATAGAACGAAGTGTGTATTCTAAATGGATGTTGGATCACACGGGAATCAAAGAAATTGATTTGCGCTTTGAAGTAGATCGCCGATTTGCAAGTGTGAGTCTGGATGTGACTGTTAAAAGTGAGGATAAAAGATTGTTGATTTATGAGATCTTAGTGCAGTTTAAACTTCTTATAGAAGATGGCTTTGAAGAGCCTTTGGAGTGGGAATTGTTGTACGAGAAAGAGAATGGACAGATGGTATCACGTATCTCTATTATTATGGGAGATGTGGATATTCATAAACCAAAACATTGGCCTAAGATTATGGATTTCTTGTATGAAAACATGACGAGGCTTCAAGATAATTTTATAGAGATAAAAGATGTGATTGAAGATAGGGTGAAACACCTTTACCGTTAGTATCCTTAAATTTTATTCACTATTCAAAATATTAAAAGAGGGTATCCAATTTTGTTGGGTATCCTCTTTTTTGTTTAAAACGATTTTAGATAATAAGAAAAGTAAAAGCTCACTTATTGGTAATGGGGCAGGTTGTGTCGTCATTTTTCTTCTTCTTTCAGTGTGTATAATGAATCCTCAGACGACTTCGGGGTTTAGTAATTGAACTAATTTTAACATTGTCTGTTCTTTGTGTGAGTTAAATAGTCGGATTTTTCTTACATGCCAATTGGACTGTATACTTGGGATGAATTTATTTATTCGCATCATTTTAAGTTTTTTTTTCAAAGTGTTTTCTTCATCATGTATATGGTAAATATTGGTTTCTTTTAAGAAGAGTCTACTGATTTAATGAACTAAATATAAATTTTAACTTGATTTGCGGATGATAAAGAATATTTACTTTTTAACATGTTTGCTATTTGCCTTTTCTGCTACTACAGCAATTGCACAAAGTTCATGTAATAGTAGTGGACAAAAGATCTTGGGGATTAATGGGGCAACAATAAGTTATTCTATCGGTCAAGCTGTAGTCAATAGTTCTATAGAAAATGGATATGTTTCTAGTGGGGTACATCAGCCATATGAAATATTGATTTTAGTAGGGGTTGATGTTAAAGACATTGATTTATTCGATATTTCAGCGTATCCGAACCCTGTGATAGATTTTCTGCAAATAGAAGTCGGTGGAAACCATCGTTATGAACAGCTATCTTATCGATTATTCGATTCACAAGGTAAATTACTAAGTACCAGTAGTATCACTTCAGGTAAAACAAGAGTTGAAATGAGCTCTTATCTATCTGGAGTTTTCTTTTTGTATGTCATGAGACGAAATATAAAATTGAAAGTATTTAAGATTATAAAGACCTAATTGATATGAATAGAATTTTACATAAGCTTTTACTCTTACTAATGGTAAGTTGTAGCACTACCTTTTCTATATTTGCTCAAAGTCCAGAAGCCATAAATTATCAAGCAGTCATCCGAAATGGTAAAGGTGAATTGCATGTTAATAAAGAAGTTGGTATGAAGGTCAGTATCCTCAAATCTTCCGTTGAAGGGGCAACGATTTATACAGAAACTCATAACATTATAAGTAATAAAAATGGATTGGTTTCGATTCAAATAGGAACCGGGAGCACTTCTGATCCGTTTTCCAATATTGATTGGGCAGAAGGGGTATTCTTTATTAAAGTGGAAACAGATATTACTGGTGGTAGTGACTACACTTTGGTAGGGGTGAGCCAACTATTAAGTGTTCCTTATGCATTACATGCAAAAACGGCAGAATCTATTAGTGGTACACTAAATGAATCAGATCCGCTATTTTCTGATTGGGACAAATCCGATGGTATCGTAATTCAAGCATCGCAGATTATTGATCAAGAGAATATTGCAGTCAAAGAAAAAGATGGTGATGTTACCAATGAGATTCAAGATTTGTCGTTAGAGGGTGATATTTTAAAGATAACTCGTAACGGCACCGCTACCTCTATTGATTTGAGTAAGTATTTGGATAATGAGAATACACAACTTACTACTGAAGAGGTAAAAAAATATTGTAGCAGCTGTAGGATATCTGAAGGTAGCAGATCTACAGGATGACGATGCGAACAATGAGATTCAAGATTTGTCGTTAGAGGGTGATATTTTAAAGATAACTCGTAACGGCACCGCTACCTCTATTGATTTGAGTAAGTATTTGGATAATGAGAATACACAACTTACTACTGAAGAGGTGAAAAATATTATCGCTGCAGTAGGATATGTAAAGGTTGCAGATCTACAGGATGACGATGCGAACAATGAGATTCAAGATTTGTTGTTAGAGGGTGATATTTTAAAGATAACTCGTAACGGTACTGCTAGCTCTATTGATTTGAGTAAGTATTTGGATAATGAGAATACACAACTTACTACTGAAGAGGTGAAAAATATTATAGCTGCTGTAGGATATCTGAAGGTAGCAGATCTACAGGATGACGATGCGAACAATGAGATTCAAGATTTGTCGTTAGAGGGTGATATTTTAAAGATAACTCGTAATGGTAGTGCTACTTCTATTGATTTGAGTGGGTATCTAGATAATACTACATTAACTCCTATTCAGGTCGATGCCATCGTTACTGCCAAAGGGTATATAAAATCAACCGATATTATAAGCAAAGCGGATATTGATTCTCCAACTTTTACAGGGAGCCCAATTTTGCCACCTGGGACTACTACTCTTACACATGGAACTACTGATATTTCATCAAAATTTGCAACTACTGCTTACGTTCACAATATTATTGCTGAGTACAAACCTGCATATATGACAGCTACGATATATAATGAAGGATTGATTCGGCTTTCTGGTAATTTAACTGGATCTGCTGAAGCGCCAATGATCAAGATTGATGGAAACCAAAAAGGGGACTTGATGTATTATAATGGATATGAATGGGGATTGGTTCCTGCAGGGGGAGAAGGTCAGGTTCTATAAATGAGTAATGGGGTCCCTATTTGGAAAGATGCAAATTCCTCTAGTGGAGGGTCAGTTGAAGCTGTTGAATCTGTTACTCGAATTATCAAAGGAGAAGTTAATTCAAGTGGAAATGTTGTGTCAGGAGTTGGTTTTACTGCAAATAAAAATGGAAGCAATGACTATATTATTACTTTTAATCAGAGTTTTTCTGAAAAACCAGTTGTTGTGTCTAATTTAGTATCGGGTAGTCCTCGTTATTTTACAACGGAAATAAAGAGTATTACTACAAACAGTGTTATCATTAAGGTAATTGATCCAATTAATGGTGCTATTATGACAGGAGGCTTTACTTTTATTGTAATGGGTACAAAATAGTTTCTTTATAGCAGATTAGGTAAAGAGAGGGCGTAATGTTGTACTTTATTGTTGCATAAAGTTTACCACTAAGACTTTACATGTAATTTAAGGTATACTATGTGAATAATCTGTTGTATTAATAGTTTCATAATTAAGATCATAATGCTTTTTTATTTAAGGATAAAAAGCATTATACTTGTAAGTAAGATTGAATTATAAACTTATAAAACAACTAAAGAATGATTACACATTGGAAAGCTAAATTAGCAGTTCTTATGCTATTTTCTATTTCTACTTCCTTTGCGAAGTCGAAACAACATGATTGGGAGAATCAGCATGTTATTGGTATTAACAAAGAGCCTGCCCATACTTCGCTGGTTCCTTATGTGAACTTAGATGAAGCCTTAGTCGGAGAGGAGTTAAACTCTTCTTTGGTGAAGACTCTAAATGGGGTTTGGAAATTTCATTGGGTGAAAGCACCCCAGGATCGTCCTGTTGACTTCTACAAGAAATCGTTTGATGTTTCGCATTGGGATGATATCGAAGTTCCTTCAAATTGGCAAATGAAGGGATATGGAGTGCCTATCTATACGAACGTAACGTATCCGATGGCAAAGGATGCACCGAATATTATGACTCCTACACCAGCTTCTTGGACCAAAACAAAATATCCGAACCCTGTAGGATCTTATAGAAGAATTTTTACGGTTCCTTCTAATTGGGATGGGAAAGAGATCTTTCTTCATTTTAAAGGAGTGAAGAGTGCAATGTATGTATGGGTTAACGGACAAAAGGTCGGATATAGCCAAGGTTCGATGACTCCTGCGGAATTTAATATTACTAAATATCTTGAAAAGGGAGATAATGAGATTGCTGTAGAGGTATACCGCTGGAGTGATGGTAGTTATCTGGAGGATCAGGATTTTTGGAGATTTTCTGGTATCTATAGAGATGTAGTTCTTTTTGCACGCCCTAAGACTTATCTGAGAGATTTCTTCTTTAAGACTACGCTTTCTGATAGTTATCAAGAGGCAAATATCGATTTAGATTTGAAATTTAGAGGTCGTGGGGGTGTAATCGCTTATGATGCCTATCTACTGACTCCTTCTGGAGAGAAGGTGGCATTGAAGTCAGGAAAAGTTTCTTCTGGTTCTACTAAAAAAGATAAGATTGTTCATATATCGAAGAAGATAGAGAATCCTCTTCTTTGGTCTGCAGAGATACCAAACCTTTATACTTTGATCATCGATCAGAAAGATACTAAAGGTGATCGTATTGAAGTGGTAAAACATATGGTTGGTTTCCGTGATATTAAGATCAAAGACCAGCAGTTTTGGGTGAATGGAAAGAGTGTCTTATTAAAAGGGGTTAATAGACATGAACACGATCCTATTGATGGTAGAGCGGTTTCAAAAGAGTCGATGATTCGTGATATTGTTCTAATGAAGCAGCATAATATTAACACTGTACGTACTTGTCATTATCCTGATCATCCTTACTGGTACGAGCTATGTGATCAATATGGTTTGTATGTCGTGGATGAGGCAAATGTAGAGTCTCATGGTTATGGCTATGGAAAAGAGAGTTTGGGACATGATCCTTCTTGGGAGAAAGCCCATGTAGATCGTGAAGTGTCGATGGTGGAAAGAGATAAAAACCACCCTTCGATTGTGATGTGGTCTTTAGGTAATGAGGCTGGTCCTGGACGTAACTTCGTTGCTGGAAAGAATGCAATTCTTGCTCTAGATACTTCTCGCCCGATTCACTACGAGCGAATGAATAAGATTGCAGATGTGGAGTCTACTATGTATCCTTCTGTAGAGGACCTTATTAAAGAGGGAAAAGAGAACAACTCTCAGCCATTCTTTATTTGTGAGTATGCACATGCGATGGGTAATGCAATCGGAAACTTAAAAGAGTATTGGGATGCTATCGAAACATACCCTCGTCTTGTTGGTGGATGTATCTGGGATTGGGTCGATCAAGGGATTCGCAAAGAGGTTCCTGGTAAGCCTGGTGAGTATTTCTATGCTTATGGTGGTGATTTTGGAGATAAACCAAACTTGAATAACTTCTGTGCTAATGGGGTGATTCCTTCGGATCGTTCTATCTCTGCAAAACTTGAAGAGGTGAAGCAGATTTACCAATATGTAGGTTTCACTTTAGATGGATCTAAGAAGGTTACTATTAAGAACAAATATCAGTTTATTAACTTATCTCAGTATCGTGTGAAGTGGGAGTATTTGAAGAATGGAGTTTGTGTCTCTTCAGGATATAAAGAGATGCCTTCTATTGCTCCAGGAGAGAGTTCAAGTGTGGCTGTTCCTTATGAAGCAACTGAACTAGACAGTAGCGCTGACTACTATTTGAATATTTCGTTGATTACTAAAGAATCTAATCTTTGGTCTGAAGTAGATCATGTGGTGGCACATCAGCAGTTGTTGTTACAAGATAGAAGTTCTTTTGACTTTGTGAAACGTCATGATGCTCTTGGTGCTGTAAATGTGGAAGATGGAAAGAAGCAGTTGACGCTTTTGGGTAAAACATTTGAAGTGTCATTCGATAAGAAGTATGGTGTGCTAACTCACTTGAAGTATGGTCAGGAGCAACTTATTGATATGGATATGTCGAAGGCTGCAAAACAAAAAAATGGTGCAATCCGTACAGCAAATCACTTTAAAGCGGTCGTTCCTCAGTTGTTTAGAGCTCCTGTAGATAATGATTTCCACTTCGGGAATGGAGTAATTAAGAATTGGAGAGAGGCTGGATTGAACGACCTTTCTTTCAAATGTAATTCATTTAAGTTTAAACCTCTTGATAACGGGGCTGTACAGGTGAAGATGACCATTGAGACCATCGCGAAGAAAGGATATACGCTAGAAACGAAGATGACTTACGTGGTCTATCCTTCTGGTGCTATCGAACTTACTTCGGATTTTGCTCCTGATAAATTTGGTGCTTCTTTGCCTCGCCTAGGATTGGAGTTCGAATTAGAACCTCAGTTTAATGCGGTTGAATGGTATGGTAGAGGCCCGTGGGAGTCGTATCGTGATAGAAAACAATCTGCTTTTATGGGTGTTTACAACAAAATGGTAGACAACTTGGAGGAGAAATATATCAAACCACAAGATAGTGGTAATAGAAGCGACGTACGTTGGGTTGCTTTTGTGGATAGAGCAGGAAAAGGAATGAAAGTTTCTAGTGATAAGAAATTTAACTTTGATGCTTCTCGCAATACCCCTTCTGAAATCTATGATGCCAACCATCCTTATGAACTGACTCCTTATGCGGAGACGGTTGTAAATATCGATGTAGAACATCAAGGATTAGGAGGTGCTAGTTGTGGTCCCCCACCAATGAAGCAGTATAGAATGAATGATAAGCAGAAGCAGCTTTATCTTGTGATAGAGCCTATTCTATAGATTATTTTATCATATAAAATAAAAAGAGGGTGTTCAATCTATTTGGGCACCCTCTTTACGTTTTTTATATATTATCTCGTGATCGTTATTGGTGTTGAGGGGGATATAGATTTTTAGAGAGTCGAATATGTAAATACTTCGAAAGGGGAATAAGGAGTGGAAGCGTTGGATGTTTTTAAGTTGTAGATAATCACTCTGTTTATCTTATGATAGTGATGGAGTGAGTGTTTTTATTGTATCGTAATTTTTTTATATGCTCTCTTATTGGCTATGTTTTTAAACGATAAAAAAAGGGAATATCCTATTGGATACCCCCTAAGTGTTTTTGTGTGAAATGGGTTATTGTTCCCCATAATATTGATTGGTAATTTTAAGCGCACTGTTTAATGCTTTTGCGTGAATGGATTCCTCTTCTAGTGGATTTAGAGATAGATCCGTCAGGTCGTATGTCCCATCATAGTTAACACAAGTGATCCTGTCTTTCTCTCTAAAAGCAAAATTGGTTTTTGTTCCCATAACGATAGGCATACGATCCTCTTCTGAGAAGAAGTTCTTCCCCACAGAGTAACTTGAGGTTTTTGTCTTACAATGAAAAATATCTTGCATCATTGTAGGAACAAAGTCGTAGTGGGTAGTAAAGTGTTCGTATGATCTATGTTCCACTCCAGGAATATGAATTATCATAGGTATTTGCGTTTGGAACTCGGTAAAATTACCTCCATGTCCCCAATAGTTTTTGTGATTGTCGTTAAACTCCTGTCCATGATCTCCTGTAATGACTATCATTGTGTTGTCCAAAAGTTGCTGTTTCTTTATCTCTTCGATCACTTCTTTGACTTGATTGTCGACAAAATGCAGGGTATTTTTGTATAGATTAAAATATTTTTCTCTATTTAAATCGTTGGATAGTTTCTCGTATTTAGGATATTTCCATTCTGGAGAGAAAGGACCTTTATAATCTTTTGGATGTGCAATAGCATGTGCTGAATCATAAAAAATAAAACTAAAGAAAGGGTCTTTGGTATTGTTTTTATCCTTTATGTATTGGATGAAATTTTTAGTGATTTGAATATCTCTATCAGAGGCCTTCTTCCCTTTCGTCTTTATATTTAGATTATCGATATTTAAAAATACTGTTTGATCAAACTCTGGGTATCTTAGGGTTGCACTAGGAAATGTTTGAATATTGTATCCATATTTCTTTAACGTATTAAAAAATACCGGGGAAATTTCACCTGTTTTCATGTCGTCCCAATATAAGGCTGGGATACCATAGAAAAAGCCAAATACACTTCCTCTTGTTCCATTACTTCCACTATAATGATTCTTAAACTCAAGGTTCTGTGTGGAGAAGTTATAGATATTTGGAGTAATCTTAGGCGTCATACACTGATGGTGCCAAGAGTCGATCATAATAACAATGATATTCGTTTTGGCTTTTTGTGTTACGATCTCCTCTTTGGGATAGTTGATCTCTCTGTTTTTAGAGAGGTGTATCTCTGGATTATGGTTTATCTTCTCTCTATCAACAATATATTTGTAGATGAAAGATTTGGCAGTCAACGGGTAGAAGAGAGGGTAGATGAATTTTGCCTTCATGATAGGCCTATACATGATTGCATCAGCATAGGCAAAACTAATGTTTGTTATAAGGATGAAAGATAATCCAGTGTAGGCAATCCTTCTTACTGCGCTCTTTGCCTCTTTATTTGCTATCTTTTTCGCTATGAATAGAAGCAGAGACTCTAGTCCAACAATCCCAAGTATTACGGCAGTTGCAGTAATATAAGTTTGGGTTCCTATTTGAAATATCTCGCCAGCTCCCTCTCCAAATACCAATCCTAATACAAAACCATTGATGTGGAAGCGGTATAGTTGGTATACAAATGTGTCGATACAGAGCACGGTTTGTGCAAAAGAACCAATCAAAATACATATAGTGTTTAGGACCTTGGGATATTTGTACCCTACTCTTATCGGAAGAAGTAGAACTAAGAATAGTAGAGAGGTGATTGCAAAGAAGTGTCCTATAGAGGCCACTGTGATAAAAGAACCTGATATCCAGGTGACACTGTCTATGTTGTTTAAGTATCTTGTAGAGATTAGCAGACTGACCACTGCATTTAATAGAAAAAAAATGAATGTTTTTCTAGCTATTTTATGCCAATTCATAAAAGGTTAGATTATGTTTTTATAATTACTGTACAAGTATACATAATTTAACCGATATGTAGATAATATTGTTAAGTTAATGTAAAAAAACTAATTAAATATTTAGTTGATCTTTCTTTGCGTAGACTGTGAAAAAAAAGGCAGTATATTGATTTGAAGAACAATGTACTGCCTGTTTAAAACGAAATAGAGCGCTATGTGGCTACTGTTTCTTTACGAATTTGGTAAGAATAACAATATGTTGTCCACTCACTTTTCCTTCAATATGCTCTGGATTGTCTTGTACGAGAGAGATGTTTCGAACAGCAGTTCCTCTTTTTGCAGTAAAGCCTGCCCCTTTTACATTTAGGTCTTTAATTAATGTTACAGTATCTCCATCAGTTAGGGTAGCACCATTAGAATCGATATGCTTGACAGCTCCTTCTTCGTTTTGTTGGTCTTCTCCAGTTGCTTTTGCCCATTGAAGTGTTTCCTCGTCCATATACATCATGTCAAGAAGGTCTTGAGGCCATACCTCTGCTTTTATACGATTAAGTATTCTCCATACCATTACTTGAACTGCAGGAACTTGACTCCACATGCTATCATTTAAGCACCTCCAGTGGTTCGCATCCAAATCTGTATTCCCTTCAATTTGATTTTTGCATGTGTCGCAAATATATACTGCTTTATCTGAATTGTTTTCTTTTACAGGAGGTACTTGATAGCTAGATAGATTCTCTGTTGCTCCACATAGTTCACATTTGTTTTCACTTCTAGTTATCAGTATTTGATCCATTTTCATTATTTTTTAATTGTTATGTATAATTCATCTTCTTCTAAAGATCCGCAAATGTACGCTAGTTTGTGATGAATTTCAATAGGTGTAAAATAGATAATAGTGACCAAGGCCTATTCATTTTTGTTCTAATTATTGACATCGTATCTTTTGTTGTGTGATTTATTATGTGAATATCTTTGTAGGACAATTCTATGTTCATCGAGAAGCTTGTTTGAATATTTTTATGAAATTAAGAAGAAAGAGTTATTTTTATTTATATCATTGACTAAATTAGGAAAGTGAATGATAAATAGAGAGAATGAAGAAGATCGTTTTTATAAGACATGGAAAAGCCGAATCTGCATCGTGGGATGTAGATGATTTTGATAGACAGTTAACTCCTGAAGGGGTTTATAATACAGAGCAAGTATCGTCAAAGGTTTCTGTTAGTGCCCCAATGACTTTGTCGAATGTATTTATGATTAGGAGTGATGCTAAGCGAGCATATCAATCATCTGAGATATATAAGAATCGCCTGAATATTGCAGATGAAAGTTGTGCGATCTCTCATCAATTATATGAAGATTTGACCACAAACGATTTTTTGGATCTGATCGTAAAGTGGGTTCCTTCTCATAAAGATACACTTCTTGTTGTTGGACATAATCCAATGCTTTCGATGTTATCTAACCAACTAGCTAAAGATTTAGATTGTTGGTTGTCTACTGCAAATGCCATATGTATTGAATTTAATGTGTGCGAGTGGATCGACCTTTCGGTTAGATCTGGAGAACCTATTTTTTCTTTATTTCCTTAAGAAATAGGATGGTTTGTTGTTTATTCCTGCTATTTTTGAAAAAAAATAGCAGAAATAAATTATGCACTTATTTTATACTCCAGATCTTGTGGAAGATCGTTATGTGTTAGATGAGGTTGAGTCAAAGCATTGTGTAAAGGTTTTGCGCTTAAAAGAAGAAGATATTATTGAGCTTGTGGATGGTAAAGGAGTCTTTGCTAAAGCTCGTATAATCAATGCGCATCCTAAAGCTTGTGCTTTGGAAATTATTCAAAAGACAGAGGAATTTCAAAAGAGAAATTATCATATTGAGATAGCCGTAGCACCCACAAAGAATATTGATCGTATTGAGTGGTTTATCGAGAAGGCAACCGAAATCGGTGTGGATCGTATAACCCCTGTTTTATGCTCCCGCTCTGAGAGAAAGATGGTTAAGATTCAACGGTTGACAAAAGTTGCAATTTCTGCAATGAAGCAATCAATAAAGGCCTATCTTCCTCAAGTCGATGATCTCATATCTTTTAAAGAGGTGGTGTTAGAACCTTTCGATGGAGAGAAGTTTATTGCACATTGTGAAGAAGATGCTCCTCGTGTCTCATTTGTTCGGACTGTTTTGAGTGATAGGGTGAAAGTTCTTATTGGTCCTGAAGGAGATTTTACGTCGAAAGAGGTGGAATTTGCAAAACTTCACGGTTACAGAGAAATCTCTTTAGGAGAGCAGCGTCTTCGTACCGAAACAGCAGCACTCATGTCTGTAAGTAGTTTTGCTGTATTGCAAGATCTGAAGTCTACAAAAAACTAACTATTCAAAATTTATAACAATATGAAGAAGCTTTTTTTTCTATTTCAGATTCTTACTATAACTTTTTTAAGTTCTTGTGAGAAAAAAGAGTTGACTGTTCGTTTTTCTACTTTTAATAGTGCTCTAAACCGTCCTGAGAAGGGGATGCTGATAAAGGATCTTCAGTCAGGCTCTGTTCAAGCTCAAAATGTTGCATCTATAATACAAGAGGTAAATCCCGATGTGCTTTGTATTCAGGAGTTTGACTATGATGCCAAAGGTGTGGGATTAAGGCTCTTTATGAAGGAGTACCTAGAGAAGGGAGACAAGGCAGTGCACTACCCCTATTTTATGATGTTTCCTTCTAATACAGGAGTTCTTTCAGAATCTGATATAAACAAAGATAATAAATTAAGCCTTCCTCAAGATGGATATGGATTTGGTGCCTTTGAGGGACAGTATGCCTTTGTTATTTTATCAAAGTATCCTATCGACAAAGATGCTGTAAGAACATTCCAATATTTTAAATGGAAACAGATGCCAAATCCTAATTGGCCAGTATTGGAGGACGGCTCACAATGGTTTAATGATACAGAGAAAGAGGACCTAAGAATCTCTTCTAAAAATCATGTAGATGTTCCAATAAAGATAAATAACCATGTAATACATGCTATTATTGCTCATCCTACACCTCCTGTTTTTGATGGAGAGGAGGATCGTAATGGGAAACGTAATTACGATGAGATCCGTCTAATTAAAGACTATGTGGAGCATAAGAGTTATATGGTTGACGATAAAGGAACAAAAGGAGGACTGAAACCGAATGCTTCATTTGTGATCATGGGAGATATGAATGCGGATCCTGTCGATGGGGATAGTTTCGACTCTGCAATCGTCTCTTTACTTCAAAGTGAAACATTAAATAGTGAAGTTGCTGTTGGTGATAAAATCCCATTTAGTAAAGGAGCTACAGAGTATAATAAAACATTTAAGTGGAGTCATAAAGGCCCCGACAATCAAGATACCAATGTGTTTGGCCTTCGTATTGACTATGTGCTTCCTTCTGCGGACCTAATTGTGTTGGAAACTAGTGTTTTTTGGAAAGAGAAATCAGACGCATTAGGAGTGCTTACTTTTGGTAAAAATGCGTCAGACCATCGTTTAGTTTGGTCTGATGTTGTATTAAAATAGGCTTAAATTTGTTTTAATTGCAAAACAATTATATGTTTATCATCTTGTGTTGCAGTTGTATTAACTTATTGGCAGTTAAATTTACTATATTACTTTATGAGAAAAGAAAATACGAAATTTGCATATCTACTAATAGCTCTTTTTTGTCTTTTGTTCTCTTCTTGCAATAAGGAGAAGAGGTATGTGATAAAAGGAGATGTAGAAGGACTAAAGGACGGATATATTTACCTACAGGTGATGGGGGTAGATGGTCCCATAAAAGTAGATTCCACTGAAGTTTATGATAACGAATTTACCTTCGATGGAGTAGTGAAGAAACCAACGCTATGTTATCTTGGTCAAGGGGATAATCTTAGAGGTGCTTTTATTGTTTTTGTTGAGAATAGTAAGATTAAGATCTATGGAGATATCAATGATATTAAGCATGTGGAAATCAAAGGTTCGAAAACACAAGAAAGTTACCGTGCTTTTTACTTGAAAAATGATTCGCTTGAGTCAGAGGTAAAGAAGCTGCGTTCTAAATATAATGAACTGTTAATTGATCCGATCAATAATGAGAAGTTTATCACTAAGTTGAGTAAGAATGTGGAGAATAAAGAGAATGAGTTAAAGAACTATCAGGTCAGTTATATTACTGATAATGCATCTTCTTATGTTTCCCCTTATGTTTTAAGTGTCCTTTCATATTATTTGGATCTAACCAAATTGGAGAATCTGTATTATATACTTTCTCCTGAAGTTCGTCAGACTTACGAAGGTTATTGGGTTGAAAACAGATTGAAGGTTCTTAAAAGAACACAAATTGGTGCGATTGCTCCTGACTTCTCTATGAAGAGCCTGACAGGTGAAATGGTTCGTCTTTCTGATGAGTACAAAAAGAATAAATATACCCTAATCGACTTCTGGGCTTCATGGTGTAGTCCTTGCCGTGTGGAGAATCCAAATATTGTGAAAGCTTATAATAAGTATCATGAAGCCGGCTTTGGGGTACTAGGGGTTTCATTAGATATGAATAGAAGCTCTCTCGAACGAGTAATTAAACAAGATAAGATCGTTTGGATGAATGTTACAGACCTTAATGGGTGGAAGAATTCGGTCGCGGATCTTTATGGAATAAAATTTATTCCTGCGAACCTTTTGGTAGATAGAGACGGTCGCATTATTGCACGTAATTTAAGAGGAGATGCACTATTTAAGAAATTAGATGAACTTCTTTAATATATAGTCTTTCAGTTCCTTTTGTTAAATGCTACATAGATTTTATAATAAAACACCTTTATGTCTTTTATTTGCAAATAATTACTTATATTTGAATTGTATTAAGTTATTGTAGTTGAAAAAGGAAATTATTATGGAAATTATATGTTCTTGTTTTGGTATATCAAAAGATGATATTCAAGACGCTATAGCAAGTGGTCTATCCACTGTAGATGAGGTTGCAGAAGAGACTGGTGCGAGTCATGGATGTGGTAGATGTAGTCAAGAGTTCGACGAGATTACTAAGAGACTTTTGTCTGAGAGCGCATAATCGTTATACAATATTCAAAGAGCTGTCAGTTTAATTGGCAGCTCTTCTTGTTTTAGTATACCTGAACAGCCCCCATTGAGGAATGAATTTTTAAAACAATAGATTCGTTTAGTCTATAAAAAACCTTGAGTTTATAGGGGGTGAGTTTGTTAACATGTTTCTAAAACTATCAATCCCCCTATTTTCTTGTATTAAATTGATTTATCTTTGAGGAAAATTACAATTTGATTAAAATTAGATATGGAAAAGATTGTTGTCTCAAGCTTTGAAGAATTTAAGGCATTAGAAGGAGCGAAATTAGGTATTTCAGATTATTTGAAGATTTCACAGGAGCAGATAAATCTTTTTGCAGATGCAACATTAGATCATCAATGGATTCATACTGATCCAGAGCGTGCTGCAAAAGAGAGTCCTTTTAAATCAACCATTGCTCATGGTTATCTAAATATCTCTGTACTACCATTTCTATGGGAGCAGGTGGCTGAGTTTAAGAATGTCAAATTGATGGTGAACTATGGAATTGATAAACTAAAGTTTGCTCAAGCAGTTACTGTTAATAGTGAGGTTCGACTTGTTGCAGTACTTGATTCTGTCGTGAATCTTCGAGGTGTTGTAAAGGCTGAGATTGATGTAACCCTAGAAATTAAGGATCAACGTAAACCTGCATTAACAGGGAAGTTAATCTTCTTATACCATTTTAACTAATAAATGGATCCCATAAAAAAAGAGATAGATGAATCCTATCTCTTTTTTTGCACTCTTCTTATACAAAGTAACATATCGATGATTTAGCTATAAAGTTATGGCATTTTATAACTCCATCGGCATCCTTTGTTCTAAAAGAAAACCTCTATAGAATATTCTCTATAGAGGTTTTTTAATTATATTCTCATGATAAAGTCTACAAGATTCACTTCAGGAGTGATATCTAACTTCTTACGTAGACGATTTCTTCTTTTGTTTACGGACGTTGGATTAATATTTAAGATCTTACTAATCTCTTTAGAAGATAGGTTGATTCTTAAGTATGCACATAACTTCAGTTCGTCTTGAGTCAGTCCAGGGTATAGTTCTTTCAAACGTCTAAAGAATCCTTCGTGGACGCTCTCAAAGTGAAGTTTGAAGTTTTCCCAATCTTTATCTAGATTGATAAATTCATTGATCTCTCTTACAAGTTTATGTAATTCATCTACATCTTTGTTTTTAGAACGGATATACTCTTTCAGTTTATCTTGTACATTAATCAATGCATTGTTCTTATTCAATAGGTGTATTGAGTGAGTCGAAAGCTGTTGCTTTTTATGCTTCAAGTCATTCTGAAGCTTTATCTTTTCAAGATTATTAAGCTTAGCAAGCGCTTGAGCCGATTCATTTTCCGCAATTAAACGTCTATTCTCATTCACCTTCAATTCATTCTCATGACGAAGGATCTCACTTGTTTGTTTCGAGGTTTTTACTCTATAGCGAGTGAGTGTAAGTGCCAAGATAAGGAGCAGTATTAAGATAATCAAGACAGAATATGTGAGAACATTAAAGAATCTCTCTTCTTGGTTCTCTTTTTCGGTCTCGAGCATCATCTTCTTCAATTGCTCATCTTTCATGCTTATTTCAAGCTGCACTTTTAGTTTCAGTTGCTCACTAATTTGCTGCTCATTCATCTGCTTATCTTGCAGGATATACGATACATGAAAAGCATTTGAAGCCTCTTTAAACTTCTTTTGATCCGTAAATATGCGTCCCATTGTTGCATGGGCAGATATTAACTCTGCACTATTTTCATGAGATGAAAGATAGCGCACCGATTTTTGGAAACGAGTAACGGCAAGGTCATATTTTTTCTCCCAGAAGTATACCAAACCATAATAGTAGTTTATTCTTCCAATCCATATTCTATTTTTGGATTCATTCTTGATCAGAAGTAAACTCTTTTTAAGGAAGCTTTTAGCGAAGGTGAACATCTTCTCTTCTGTGTAGAGCTGTCCAATGTCTGCATAGTTATTTCCTAAACCGACAGAATCTCCGATTGCTTGGTAGATTGTCTCCGCTTTTCTAAAGTATGACAATGCTTTATGAACCTGATGTTTCTCTCGGTAGATATTACCTAAACGATTCAGTAGATCAGCAGAGGAATTTTTATCTCCTATATCCTCAAAAAGTCCAAGGCTTTCGAAACTACATTCATATGCTTTATTAAGGTCTTTAATTTTAAGATATAGATCGCCTAATTTTCGAAGAAGCACTGCTTGTCTATTAGGTTGATTGGCAGGAATTGCCTTCACCCCTTTTTCGATAAAGGTGATTGCCAAAATATCATTGTACTCGCTTTCAAAGAGTTTTCCTAAGCGAATACAGCCTTTGATGTACTCTTCATTAGATATTTTTCTACGCTGGGAAAGGTATTCCAAGCAGTATTCATAAGCTTCTCCATAGTTGTTTGCCTCTAACGCATCTCTACCTAGCATAAATAGAGATTCATCGTCATAGTTATTGTAAGATATGGTCTCATAAGTTTGACCATAACCAACCGAAGCAAATAGAAGAATAGATAGTATAAGGTATAATTTTAATCTCATATATCTTAGAATTTGTTGTTTTTAATAAGCATAGAACCTTGTAATTAGATTTATTCGTATCCAGTTACAAACTGTTCAGGGTGGCAACCTACGACTCCTTTGTCGTGATACCATTTTTTCAATCTCTCGAGGTCTTCTTCAACATTTGAGGTCGTCTCAAAGGGGATATCGAACCGCATCTCTTTTCTTTTAAAATCAAAATAACCAATATATACCGGTACTTTTGCAAGCCTTGATATGGCATGGAAACCACCTTTCCATTTGGTTGTTTTTTTTCTTGTTCCTTCTGGTGTGATTGCCAATCTCATTGTCTCTCTTTGTTGAAAAGTTCGAACAATTTGTTTCAATGAATTAGATCCCTTCTCTCTATTTAAGGGTAGTGCCCCCATTGGTTTTATGATTATTCCAAGAGGAAACTTAAAAAACTCTGATCGAATCATCACATTCGGACTAGGTCCCATGGAAGTATAGCCAATCCAGCATATAACAAAATCCCATAAGCTTGTGTGAGGAGCTCCAACAATAATACATTTTTTGTCTTCAACTTTTGACCCCACCACTTTCCATCCTAATATTCGAATCAAAAATTTACAAAATGTACGTCTCATATATAAAATATTATTATCCTATCTTTTTAAGTTTTCTGACTTCTATACAACTGTTTTTGTCTTAAAATGTTTATACAATGAAAATAATAAATTTATCTTGCATTCACTAGTTGTTCTATATTCAAACTACAAAATAAAACATAATTTATTTATGAATGTACCATCTACTACTTTTTTTTAATAAATATGATGATCTATGGACTGTATATTAATAGATATTCATACTCATCATGCTATAAATACAGAGGAAAGAGATATTTTGACTCTCTCAAGCTACTCAATCTATGATACGATTGATGAATCTTCTTACTTCTCTTTGGGTATTCATCCTTGGGATATTGATAATCATGTAACAGACTGTGCCCTTTTTTTAATTCAAAATCGGATTCACTCTCCTAATTGTATTGCCATAGGTGAGATAGGGTTGGATTATGTAAAAAATAAAAATAGAGAAGCTCAAATGTATCTATTTAAGTCGCTTCTAGAGATGGCGAACAAGAATGAGATGCCTGTACTATTGCATGTGGTAAAGGCATACCATGACCTCTTACGATTTAAATCACTTAATTCTACACCATGGATTATTCATGCCTTCAAACCGAAGGGGTCTATCATGAAGTCGTTAGAGAATATGAATATATATTTCTCTTTGGGTGTTCGAGAGATTCTATGGGCTTCTAAGATGGATACTTTACAGTTAGTCCCTCTTGATCGCCTTTTTCTTGAGACTGACAACTCTGAGAATGATATTTTGTCTGTGTATGAGTTATATAGTGCAAAATCAGGGATTGCGGTAAATAGTCTGAAAAAAATTATCTTTGAAAACTTTTATAAAATATTCACTGTAAAGTGAGAATGTTTAATGTTGATTGAAGATGAGTTGGTTTAGTAGAACAGAGATATTGGTTGGCCAGGAGCCAATGAAGGCTTTAAAAGAAGCGAATGTAATGATTATAGGTCTAGGTGGTGTGGGGGCTTATGCCGCTGAATCGATATGCCGAGCAGGGGTTGGTAAGATTACCATTGTGGATGGGGATTGTGTGGATGAAAGCAACAGAAATAGGCAATTGCCAGCATTAATATCCACTACCGGACTTCCTAAAGCCGAGGTGCTGAGTAAGCGTTTTCTTGATATTAACCCCCAGCTAGAGGTTAGAGTGGTGAATGACTTTATTAAAGAAGATTATATGAATACTTTAATCGAGTCCGATAATTTTGACTATGTGGTAGACTGTATTGATACGCTTTCGCCAAAAGTTAATCTTATCAGAAATTGCGTGGAACGCAATATTCCTATTGTAAGTTCGATGGGAGCGGGTGGTAAATTCGATCCAACACAAATTCAAGTTACGGATATTTCCAATAGCTTTAACTGTAAACTAGCACGTCAAGTAAGAAAACGTCTGGGGAAGTTAGATATTCGAGAAGGAATCCCTGTTGTTTTCTCTCCAGAAGAGGTTGATATCTCAAGAGTGATAGAAGAGAGAGGACAGCATAAAGCATCTGTAGTAGGCACTATCTCTTATATGCCTCCTGCTTTTGGTTGTGCCGTTGCCTCTGTTGTACTACGAAATCTATTGGGAAAATAAAAAAGAGAGGGACGCTAAAATAAGCATCCCTCATCTAATAATGATGGAAACAAAACCACCATAGATTAACCTATAAAACGTTGCTAAGATATGAAAAAATGTAAGGGTATGAAATTATTTGTAACATTATCATGTAATCTACTGATGTTTTAGGACGCTTTATATGATATTCACTCTCTCTGTTTTGTGCTTATTTTGTACATAATAAGATTCTGATTGTCCACATATTTTTACCTCAAACAGTCGTTGTTAACATGATTGTATCATAATATTTAAATTTCATTTTTATTAACTCTTAATGGTATCCCACTTTAGTTTATTTGTATAAAGTCGTATGAAAGGAACCCTTATGTTATAATGAATTAATTTATTTTTGTAGGACACAAGTGTTTGACTTTTTATAGAACTGACAAAAAAACATATAATGGCAAAAAAATATAAACCTTTAAATTCAGTCCTTGTAAAACCTACAGGACCAGACTGTAATCTAAACTGTACCTACTGTTTCTATCTAGAGAAAGCAGATCTTTTTACAGAACAGAAAGTTCATAGAATGACTGAGGATACTTTAGAAGAGATGGTTAGACAGGTGATGCAGCAATCAGACGAAGCGGTTTCATTTGGATGGCAAGGAGGAGAACCAACCCAGATGGGGGTGGAGTTCTTTCAAAAGGCGGTCGACTTCGAGATTAAGTATGGTCATGGACAGAGTGTAGGAAATGGTCTCCAGACAAACGGATTGCTGCTGAATAGTGACTGGGCTAAATTCCTTAAAAAATATGATTGGTTGGTAGGACTCTCTTTGGATGGTCCACAACATATTCACGATAAATATCGTTTCGATAAAGCAGGAAAAGGTACTTGGGAACGTGTAGAGCGTAATGCCAAGATGTTGCTCGAAGAGGGCGTCTCTGTAAATGCTATGTGTTGTATTACAGACTACTCTTCGCAGTATGCAGAGGAACTTTATAACTACTATAAAGGATTAGGACTGACTTTTATGCAGTTTATCCCAGTGGTAGAGACCGATAAAAACGATCCTACTATGGCTGCTCCTTTTTCATTAGATCCAGTGGATTATGGACATTTTATGATTGAACTTTTCGATCTATGGATCAATGACTTTAAAGATGGTCAACCGACGACCTCCATCCGTTTCTTCGAATCTATTTTTCACTCTTATGTGGGAATGGAGGCACCAGAGTGTGCCCTGATGAAGGAGTGTGGTCCATATGTTGTCGTTGAGCATAACGGAAATGTATACTCTTGTGACTTCTTTGTGGAGCCTAAGTTTAAACTAGGAAATATTCAACATGATCGTATTATCAATATGTTGAACTCTAAAAGACAACAATCTTTTGGTGCGGCGAAAGCCAATGTCCCAAGAAAATGCAAGATGTGTGAGTGGTACACAAAATGTTATGGAGGATGTACAAAAGATCGAGTAAAAGATCCTTCAGACAATCGTCAACCTAGATTCTGTACTGCTTACAAAATGATCTTCAAGCATGTAGATCCTGTTATGAAATCGATGGCTGCGCAATGGAAAGAGCAACAAGCCCAAATGCAAGCACAGCAAAGTAGTGCCCAACAAGGAAATACTTACAATGCATTTGACGATTTTGTAAAGTAGAATAACCTCATTAGAGGGCAATAATGATATGAAAAGGTTAGATCTATTTCTCATATAATATTGGAGAATCGATCTAACCTTTGTACATATATTATGTAGGTATGCTCTATATTCTTGTCGGGTAGAACCTATTACCCTCTTTTCTTTATAGTGCATAGAACCTATTTAAGCGAAAAAAAATTACCTTTGCATAAAATTTTGAGTAAGAAAAAAATTAAACTTTAAGCATAAATGGCACTACAATGTGGTATCGTTGGTCTTCCTAATGTGGGAAAATCAACTCTTTTTAACTGTCTTTCAAATGCGAAAGCTCAATCAGCAAACTTCCCTTTCTGTACTATTGAACCAAATGTTGGGGTAATCACCGTTCCTGATGATCGATTGATTAAACTAGAGGAGTTGGTTAATCCAGAGCGTGTTCAACCAGCAACTGTGGAGATCGTGGATATTGCAGGTCTTGTAAAAGGAGCTAGTAAAGGAGAAGGTCTTGGAAATAAGTTTCTTTCGAATATTAGAGAAACAGATGCAATTATTCATGTGGTGCGTTGTTTTGAAGACGAAAATATCACACACGTGGATGGGTCTATTGATCCTGTTCGCGATAAAGAGGTGATTGATACAGAACTTCAGTTGAAGGATCTTGAAACCGTAGAGGCTCGTTTGACTAAGGCTCAAAAAATGGCTAAGACAGGTAAAGATGCAGCTGCAATTCGATTGTCTGGTGTATTAGAAAGATATAAAGAGACGCTTCTACAGGGCAAATCAGCTCGTGTGGTTGAGTTAACAGAGCAAGAAGAGGAAGTTGCAAAAGATCTTTATCTATTGACAACAAAACCAATCCTTTATGTGTGTAATGTCGACGAAGACTCTTTGAGAAATGGTAATGCACATATTGATGCTTTTAAAGAAGCGGTAAAAGAAGAGGATGCTGAAGTGTTGATCCTTGCTGCTGCCGTTGAAGCGGATATTGCTGAGTTGGATACTTATGAGGAGCGTCAAATGTTCCTTGATGATCTAGGTATCGAAGAGCCAGGAGTTGCTCACCTAATCCGTTCTGCATATAATCTTCTTAATTTAGAGACATACTTTACTGCTGGAGTAAAAGAGGTTCGTGCTTGGACCTACCCTAAAGGTGCTACGGCTCCTCAAGCTGCAGGAGTGATCCACTCTGATTTTGAGAAAGGTTTTATTAGAGCTGAGGTGATTAAATATAATGATTACGTTGAATTGAAATCTGAAGCTGCTTGTAAAGACAAGGGAAAGATCTCTATCGAAGGAAAAGAGTATATCGTACAAGATGGAGATATTATGCATTTCCGTTTTAATGTATAATCGGTTTTCCATTGAACCTATATAAAAGAGAGGATATCCATCAAGTATGGATATCCTCTCTTTTCGTTTTACCTCTTGCCTCTTGAAAATATGAGGTCAGGGATTCTTTTAGGTGGACTGATCTCAATATCGATTGCTAAGCCTTTAGACAAGTTTAGGAAGCCTTTATCAAGTCACAGTAATCACTTGTTTTATTAAAGCATTGTACAAACATAGCTATATGTTCTTCCATTATTTAATATTTAGATGGATCTATCCACAGATAATACAGATACACACAGATTTCTTTTTATTCATATAGGATAGTTGCAAACCGACGTGTTTGCCCTCGCTTCGTCAAATTTTAATGCAGAACCACAAAAGTAATATATCATATTGGATGACACAATGGATTGAAACATCATGGCAAACATATTGGTGTGCAGCTACGATACTACCATTGATATCTCAACATATAGAAGTGTCAACACCTTGGGTTCACTTTAGATTAAATTAGGAAGGTGTAACTTTTAGACGAATCTATTGCTATTCGATAAAATACCCCATCCCAATGCTCTTTTTTGGATAGAATACTTCTCTATATTATAATCATTTGATTATAAATTTAAACTAGTTTGCTTCGGGGTTCCTATACCCTTCCTTTACCTTTCCTTTACCCTTTGGTTACTCTCAGGGTAATCAAAGGGTAACTGATCCCTATATTTGATCTATCCGATCCAAGATTCTGTTCATCCTGTATGAAACTTGAAATAACAATACTTCATATGTTTCGTAATGAAGGAATCGGGTTTGATGTTGCAGTGCCTTTTTATCGTTAGAACTCCAAACGAATTGTCTGTTTCAATATTCAACTATTTTCTAAATATAATTAGAGGCCTTGTGTGTTTGTACCCCATTGGCTCGTATTAAATCAGTATGTTAAGATTTATTTTTATTATAAATTGTTTGTTAATTATATTAAATAAATTAGATTTGCAATCGATTACATTTAATATAGTTTAATATGAAAAAAATAATTTTAACACTATTTGTGTTAGGGGGGGATTGTTATCCTGTCAACAAGAAGAGATAAACTCCGAAAGTCCAATGGTGGATAAGAGTGCTTTTGAGGTAATAAAGCCGATATCGCAGGGGGAAGCACAAAGAAAATTTGCACAGATACTTTCGAAGGCTGTTTATAATAACGAAGCTGTAAGATCTTTTATCCATCGTGAGTCACTCAAGAAATTTGATAATGCTTATCATGTTCTTTATGGTAAAGTAAAAAATATGGAGGTAGAAGCTGGTGTCACTTTCAAACAAGCATTAGACGTGTATGCTGAAGATGTAAACACATTAGATCAAATAGAAAAGAGTGCTCCTCTAATCAATATTCATATCCCTGATATGGCCTATCTTGGAGGCTTTAGTGCTGAAGAATGGGATATTTCGGATAATCATGTCGGTGTTGTTCCTGATCTTGGAAACGAATCGAACACCGTATTTGGTAATGGGGATTCTGTGTATGCTTTGTTGTCAACAGAAGTTCCAACGAACCCATTGTTGGTTGTAAAAAATAATACAAGAGTCGTGTTGCGATCTCCTGCTACCAAATCAAGTGAGGCTGTTTATGACTTTGTTGATGATTGTTACAACCCAGCATATAATACTACGTCTACAAAATCGAAATATTATCATGAAAAATATAGAGCTGATACTGTCGGTTATGATATGGGCTTTGAGCCGTATCTATATCTTAGTACAGATGTCATAGATCAAAGATTAATTGATGCATATAATGAGAAGCATCCTGTTTTATATCCAAGAGAATATCTCTATTATGATTCAGGGCATTTTCATAAAAATGTTAAATGACAAAAAGAGAAGCCATCTTTCTAATATCAGATAAGAACTTTTCTCTCTGAGCCTTAATGTTTTTAGGTTTATTTCGTTGTATTAAATTAACTACCGTTGTAATTAATATTGCCATTCCTTTTGCTTGATTTCTATTGGAGCATCGTATATTATCTTCAGAGAATAGAACATCTCTTATATAATTACTCATTTCTATCGTCCAGTGTCCCCTAATAGCTTTCGCATATTTATGTGGATGTATTTCATTACAATCTCGGTTACTAATATAATATGAGGTTTCTATCGACCTTTTATTCGAGTTTACTATTAGGCGATCTCTATCGACTTTAATTAAACTCTTGATTCCACAATGAACCCACTTTTCATCAAGTGTAACCTTTCTGATGTCATAAAAAGAGTAAGTTCTTGTTTCTTTTCTTCCATGTCCTTTATTATCAATTGAAAGGCTCATAAACTCAACACTTGACTGTTCATGATTCCGTAATTCTACATTCAAATTCTTTTGGTTATTCTTTACTTGTGCAATGTAGATTCCTTTGGCACTTTCACATTTCTCAAGAGTCTCAAACTGTGTATGAAGCGCATCAAATGTTAAGTTCGAAGATGCCAAAGATAGATCATTTAAGAGCTCTCTTACCGTCGTTATTTCACTTTCTTTAGCTCCTTCATAAAATGTTGCGGCTGTAGATATTTTATCCTTTTGACTTATGCCGTATACAATATTTAGACCTCGTTTTTGCCCTAGACTCTTAGCTATTGTTCCTCGTAGCTCTTTGCCATCTAAAGAAATCCAGTCATCATCATCTTTTGTGTTCTGCCATCCAAAATAGCTTGATTGAACCTCTTGATAATTAGTTGAAGCTAAAAAGGATATTATACGACGTAATTGACTATATGATATAGGTTTACATTTTGGCAGTCCAACGATCTTGCGTAATATAGAATGATAATTCTCTAGAAAACGAGAAATCTCAGACAGCAAGGTATTTCCAGTAATAATTGATAGAGTGATACCTACAAGGACAAACTCTAAATCATGCTTCTTCCCTCGTGTATCTCTAGGATCTACTAAATTTTCTTTCAAATATTCATAGTATTCCTTAACTTCGTTTTTTTAGTCATCTTAAAGGTTTTATATGTTTGTCGTTATTCAAATAAAACACTTTTTGATGACTTTTTTAGTTTTTATGGAAAAGCCCTGTATTATGATTTAAACAGTAAAAATACTACCATTTCATCTGTCAATAATAATATAAGAGAGGAGTTGTTTGCTTTTAGAATTTCTCCAGCTTTAAAATGTAAAAGTTTGAATCAATTACACGATGTTAATGGTCTCGATTATGAACCTCAGGATCCGAAACTCAGAACAAGTTTTACAGAACGAGGTGGTGGATTTGCTCGAGGTAAAAAATTAATTGAAAAATTCTGGTCTGGTGATGACTTTGTGTTTAGGTTTTTGTTTTTCCGTGGAGGAGAGACGGATTCTACACCTGAAGACTTAAAATTTCGTATTGCAGCATCTGACGTTTTTGCCTTTCAGACAATTACCGTGGACGGATTAAAGCCATCTTTTTGGAATCATTCAAGAGAGCGATATATAATTAATGAAGATAGTATCAAATCTAAATGGATTAAACCTAGTGTTGGGAAATACTTTTTAGAGAAATGGGATCCGTTAAAACAGGGAGTATCTATTTATATTCAAGCAGAAGAAGTTGATAAAGGTGAACGGATAACCGTAAATAAAAGTTTTAAATTTGAAGAGATTAAGAGCTCTGAAGTTTCCTCAAGTATTGGAGCATCTATGAATGTGGGAGTTGTAGGACTGAAAAATTCTATCTCTGCTAGGATGGCAAAGAAACAAACTAAGACAACCGATAAAAAGTTCACATGGAGTTATGATAATGAGTCAGACCACTGGGGATCCACTTTTCTTAATTTCAAAAGAAAAGTAATTTATAGGAGTACAAAGTATCCTCCTATTCAAAAAAAGGGTAAGATGTATTATCCAATTGAACCAATAAGAATTGGAGGTTATATGGAAATGATTATTTTGCCACAAGATGACACAAATCCACAAGTGACTGGTCTAGCAAAGATACAAAAGTCAGGAAGTATTACTTCTTCCTCGGTAAGTAGGAATAGAGCGCTTCCACCTCACTTTAGAAATGTGGGAGCTAGAGTGCCTACAAACAACTGGGGGATGTATACTCCTAACGACAGACCATCACGCCTACTCGAACCAAATGAATTATCACGAAAGTATGGTGATAATCCAATGAGAGGGTTAGAATAATTTATAAAATCAAACCATACGATGGAATGAAAATTCCATCGTATAATCTAAAATTTAAATATATGAAAAAACTAACAGTCATACTTTTTGTGTTTTTGGCACTTTGCTCTTGCTCAAAAGAGGAGCAGGACATTCCTAAAATTCCTTCTTATGTTGGAGGCTGTTATAAGCTGGTACGTGTGGATAGTCCACAAATACAGGATGTCAACTGTAATGGGGTATATGAGGACTTATTAACTGAATATACTACTGGAAATAATCCTTTCAATCTAAATAACTCCAACAACCTCTTGTATTGTGGAAGAACAGAGGACTCTGGAGGTAATGAGAAATTTTCTTTTATTTTTCGTGTCCCAGGTCCATATGAGATGAAAGAAATTACAAATCCTTTTTATGATAAAATTGAATATAGAAAATGGGATTTGACGTGTAGTATCTATCAACCCAAAGTTCGCCCTAATGATGGAACTATTGGTTTTACATGGGACGGGTTGTATTCGGGAAGTGATCATGGCTCCGTTAGGTTAGCGGCATATCGGAATAATATGTTGATCATGAAGGTTGTTTCAGTCTATTATAACCAAAAGGAGAAGGTTGTAGAACCTATTACCCTAACGTTAATTTTTAAATATCTTTCTAGTGACAAAGAGGAAGCATTGAAAGTTTCTCCTGCTACGAAATTCGAAGAGGGTGATCTTTCGGAGGAATTTATCAAGCAGTTTAATTAGAGGGTACACAATCGAAATCAGCAAGTACATTTCGATGAGTTATAGCCTTCAAATTGGATATCGTACCTACTTTAGGGCGAATGGATCATTTAACAATATTTTTTGAATGAATGACTTCCATAGACATCTATCGATTTAATTTAAAGAGTAGGTATTTCAGTCTCTTTTAGAATTCAGATATTCGGGTGTATGTATATGAGTTCCTATACCCAGTGTTATCCATGATCTAAAAAATCAAGTTATGCGATGGAATGAAAATTCCATCGTATAATCTAAAAATTTAAATATATGAAAAAACTAACAGTCATACTTTTTGCGTTTTTGGCACTTTGCTCTTGTTCGAAAGAGGAGCAGGACATACCTAAAATTCCTTCTTATGTGGATGGATACTATAAATTAGTTCGGGTTGATGCTCCATATATTGCAGATCTAAATGGTGATGGAGTGTATGATGACTTTTTATCAGAATATACTACTGGGGATAATTTTGTAGATCTAAATAGACAATCGAATCTATTGCTTTGTGGAAGAATAGATGATTCTGATGGAAATGAAAAATACACATTTATTTTTCGTGTCCCAGGTCCATATGAGATAAGAGAAATAACGGATCCTTATTTTATAAAAAATAATTGGAGATCATGGGATTTAATGTGTAGTGTCTATCTACCTAAAGCTGTATCCAATGATAGAACTTTTGGTTTTAAATTGGATGGGTCGTCTTCAGGAAGTGACTTTGGTTCAGTAAAACGAATTGAGTATCGTAATAATCTATTGATAATGAGAGTAACCTCAATATATTATAATCAACAGAAGGGGTTTGTAGAACCTATTACCCTAAAACTAATATTTAAATATCTTGCAAGTGAACAAGATGAAGCATTGAAAGTTTCTCCTGCTACGAAGTTTGAAAAGGGTGACATTTCAGAGGAGTATATCAAACAGTTTATATGGTAGGTGCCTCATCCTAATCAGAAAGTATATGTGACCATATTTTTTTCTTGAAGTGGATTATTCTAATCATTTTGGAAGAATCGTTATTGAAAATATATCTGCAGAGAAAGGTGTCGAGAAACTAATAGAACTGTATCGAATGCCTTCTAATGTTGTTTTAGGAGGAGTTCAAATAAAACTGTTCTTTATTAATTTTATTGTGTTTGGATTTTATGTATAGTGCAATAATTGATGGGGTATTTCTTAAAAAGTATTTCCATAGACACCTATCGATTAAAATAAGCATGCACAGTATTTCTACTTCTTTTCTTATCCAGATATTTGACTGGATATCTGTGAGCTATAATACTGTGTTTTATCTATGATCTTAAAAATCAAACCATACGATGGAATGAAAATTCCATCGTATAATCTAGAATTTAAATATATGAAAAAACTAACAGTCATACTTTTTGCGTTTTTGGCACTCTGCTCTTGCTCGAAAGAGGAGGAGGGCGTTCCTGAAATACCTTCTTATGTGGATGGCTTTTATAAGCTAGTACGTGTGGATGGCCCACAAATTCATGATATCAATTGTAATGGGATCTATGAGGATTTTTTAACTGAGTATACTACGGGTGAAAATCCTTTAGATTTAAGCCGACAGCAAAATTTATTGTTTTGTGGAAGAGGTGTAAATAATCAGGGGAATCAACAATATCAATTCATGTTTCGTGTACCTGGTACATTTGAGAAAAAAGAAATCACGAATCCAACGTATAGTAAATGGGAATGTACAAATTGGCAGTTAAGGTGTAGTATGAAACAACCAGAAGTTCGCCCCGAAGATGGTACTATTTGTTTTCGATGGGATGATTTGTTTTCAGGAAGTGATCATGGTTCCATTAGAAAAGTGGAATATCGTAATAATATGTTGATCATGAAGATTATTTCGATTTACTATAATCAAAAGAAGGGATTTGCCGAACCTGTTCACTTAACGCTGATTTTTAAATATCTGAATAGTAACCAAGATGAGGGATTGAAAATTGTTCGTAATACAAAATATGTAGAGGGGGATCTTTCAGAGAAATATATCAAAGAGTTTGGATATTAATAAAGCAATTTATGAAACACTACTTTTTATTGTATAGTTGTATTCTTTGTGCTTTTTTAAGTTGTTGTAAAAAGAATCCAGAAGTCATTCAGCATAGTGAAACTTTGATTATATATATGGCTGCAGATAATAATCTGAAGAGCAATGCTTTGTTGAATGTCTATGATATGGTGGAGGGAATTGGACCAGATCAAAAGGTGATTGTTTTTTTTGATAAAGGAGACAAGAGCTCATACCTGATGGAGATAAACAAGAAGAATGGAGTTTCGATACATCAACAAGTTGTAAAGCAGTATTCAGATATGAATTCTGCAAGTAGTAGTACGCTCCATTTTATCTTAAAAGAGGTTATAAAAAGATATCCATCTGAACAATATGGTCTTATTCTGTGGTCTCATGGTACTTCGTGGTTTCCCTCTTCAAAGCCTCAAACAAAATCATTTGGGATCGATAAAGGAGCGACTATCGAGATAAATGATTTAGCAAATGCTCTGCCTACAAAATTTAAATATATTCTCTTTGATGCCTGTCTGATGGGGAGTGTTGAGGTGGCTTCAGAATTACAGAACCATACGGACTATCTTTTGGCATCGCCTACTGACATATTAAAGACAGGAATGCCCTATAAGGAGATTTTACCAATACTCTTGAATTATTCTCAAACAGTAAAAGCTAGGCTTGTTGAGGTTTGTAAAACATATATAGCTCATTATAAGCAAAACAAGGGAGAATTGCAATCTGCTACCATTGCTTTGTATGATCTGAATAACATTGAGTTGGTTCAGCATACGATGTCTGAGATTATAACTGACTATCCGAAAGTAAAAATAGGAGCTGAAGGTGTTCAGAGGCTTCACAAAGAGGCTGATTGTTATGATTTGGTGGATGCCATAGAAAAGA
The DNA here is from genome assembly GCA_019720755.1 of Prolixibacteraceae bacterium. NCBI lineage: Bacteria > Pseudomonadati > Bacteroidota > Bacteroidia > Marinilabiliales > Prolixibacteraceae > Halosquirtibacter > Halosquirtibacter laminarini. The sequence continues at coordinate 2,706,110 of CP081303.1, read as the reverse complement.
GTTATGGGGAAGATTCAGCGATTAAGATGATAAAAACATTGAACTCTTTTATACTCTATACAGACCATACAGATAGGTTTCAACAGTCTCTATTGCTTAAGAGGTTCCATGGAATCAGTTGTTATATCCCTGTAGACAAAAAAACTTATTTCCCAGACTTCTACAGTGCTCTCTATTGGAGTCGTATAACTCATTATAACGAGGCAATCTTTCCATGAGATAGGGTTTGTATTTGGTCTAACTTTACTAGACTATTTAGATGGAGAATACTTGTACTATCGACGGTGAAAGCTTCTCATTAAAAATAAAAAGGGGAGTGCTTTGTTTGGCACTCCCCTATAATTTATAGTAGGATATTTTATACTTCACTAAATATTACTAAGTACCTCTTTAATTGGAATTAACGCTTCTCTTAGTTGCGATTCTGTAATCACTAGAGGTGGCGTGAAGCGGATATTGTAATCGTGGGTCGGCTTTGCAAGGATTCCCTTGTCTTTCAGCTCTAGACATAGATCCCATGCGCTTTTGGGAGCTTTAGAATCGATCTCTATTGCGTTGAGGAGTCCTTTTCCTCTAACCTCAATGATATATTTTGAGTCGATTTTTAACATCTCCTCTCTAAAGATCTTTCCTAGACGTTCGCTGTTCTCAATGAGTTTCTCGTCTTGTAGTATCTCTAGCGCTTCCATTGCTACGACCGAAGCGAGAGGGTTTCCTCCATAAGTAGATCCATGTTCTCCAGGTTTGATGGTAAGCATCACTTCATCGTCGGCTAACACGCAAGATACGGGTAGCATTCCACCAGAGATTGCTTTTCCAAGTACTAATATATCTGGTCGCACTCCTTCGTGATCACATGCCAACATCTTACCTGTACGGCCGAGACCTGTCTGTACCTCATCGGCTACCAATAGACAGTGGTGTTTTTTACACAAAGCTGCGGTTTTTTGAAGAAAGCCATCGTCGGGCACATAGACTCCAGCTTCTGCTTGAATAGGCTCTACAAGTACGCCTGCAACATCTGGATCTTGAATCACTTCTTCTAGTGTCTCCATATCATTATATGGGATTTTTATAAAACCAGGAGTATAAGGACCATAGCCAGCATATGCAGATGGATCGGATGACATCGAAACGATGGTGATCGTTCTGCCGTGGAAGTTTCCGTTGCATACAATGATCTTTGCTTGACCTTCAGGGACTCCCTTTACTTGATATGCCCATTTGCGCATCAGTTTAATGGCAGTCTCGTCGGCTTCGGCACCACTATTCATAGGTAACATCTTGTCGTACCCTAATAGTTCCGCGGTATATTTTTCCCACAACCCTAACTGGTCGTTATAATATGCTCTGGAAGTAAGTGTTAGCTTTTCACACTGATCTTTCATCTTTTTTACAAGTCGAGGATGACAGTGACCTTGGTTTACTGCAGAGTATGCAGCCAAGAAATCCATATATCTTTTCCCCTCGACATCCCAAACATAGATGCCTTCACCACGACTCAATACCACAGGTATTGGATGGTAGTTGTGTGCACCATAGTTATGCTCGAGATCCATAAAATGTTTCGAACTTTTATTCATTGAAAAATAGATTAAAATTTGTTATTGATTAGCATTAAATTTAATGATTTTAACTTCAAATTGTAAGTAAACAATAATGTTGTTAAGCATTAAAGGGATTGTATTCAACGAATTAGTGTGGTAGAAGGTGTGAGAAGGTGTCTGTAATGATGATTCTGTTTTGGAGTAGAGTCCTTCTTGTTGTAATGGGAGAAATGATATCCTGAAGTCGAGCTCGTAAAGGGGGAGGCAAAGAGAGGGCTGTGTGTAGATATAGTCATGGAACATTTTGAAGCAGTCAAATAACTGTTGGATTGGTGTTACTTGACTGCCCACATAGTTCTCTATTAGGATTAGAAATATTGCTTCTGGTTCGGATTATTTTGTTTTAGAATCTTTTGTTTTCATGATCATCACGCCATTTTTCGCACTAGTACCATATATTGCAGTGTCTTTTTTATTTTTAAGTATCTCTACACTCTTTAGGTTATCTGGATTCAGTTTTTCGAACTCTTTTTGTGTGATGGGTTTTCCATCTAGAATAAAGATGGGCAACTTGCTTTTATCCGCATTGGCACATCTCAATGTAGTCTGAGTTTTTGATTGGGGGTCTTTCATCTTAATAATGATCACTCCATTCTCCGCACTGGTACCATATATTGCAGTGTCTTTTGCATCTTTGAGGACCTCTACACTCTCGATATTATTTGTGTTGATTTTCGCAAATGCTTCCGAAGAGACAGGTTTCCCATCGACGATATATATTGGCATTTTGTTCATGGGGGTCGCAGGGTCATGGGTCTTGAAAGTTGTGTTCTCTTTATTCTCTTTGGTCTTTATTATAATGACGCCATTTTTGGCACTCGTACCATATATTGCAGTGGCTTTTGCATCTTTGAGGACCTCTACACTCTCGATATTGTTTGTGTTGATTTTCGCAAATGTTTCTGAAGAGATATGTTTCCCATCGACGATATATATTGGCATCTTACTGATTGGGGTCGCAGGGTCATGGGTCTTAACAGATGTGGTCTCTTTCTTTCCTTTGGTCTTTATTAAAATGACGCCATTTTTTGCACTCGTACCATATATTGCAGTGGCTTTTGCATCTTTGAGTATCTCTACACTCTCGATATTGCTTGTGTTTATTTTCGCAAAAGCTTCCGAGGAGACAGTTTTCCCATCGACGATATATATAGGCAATTTGCTGACATTTAACGTTGCACTATCTCTAATTATAAATTTTGTGTTCGACTGCCCATTACTTTGGATACTGTCGAGTCTATTCAGGGTGCTCTCCTCTTTGACAACATCAGGGATATGGTTTGCTCTGTTGTTTTTACTGTTCCTATATGTCGAGCAGAAAGAAGAGAATGGCATGGAGATTAAGATAAAAGCTATTGCGGATTGGATTTTCATATAACGTATTTTAGTGATTATTTAGTTCTAATATAGTAATATTCAATTTTATGTGAAAAGATGTGAATATAATTAAGTGTAGATTAACAGAATTGACTTGTTTGTTAAATAATTTAACGTTTGTTGTGGTGGAATAATCCATGTCGCTTGTTTGCCTATCTTTAACGACTCTATGATGGTGTCGATCCTGATCAATAGTGGAGAATAGGGATATCATCTTAGTGCTCATATCTATTTACTTGGAGCGGTTTACGTGAACGTTTTTACAAAAGGATAAAAAAATATCGTGATATCTGTTTCATTTTGATTACTTAACCGTCTTAAGTATATATGAGATCAAATAAATTTATAATATCTACTGATAGATGGACTCGGCTTGTTCGGTTTTCGACGACTCTAGTACAAGATTACTCTTTGGCAGAGGATATTGTACAAGATGTTCAGCTTAAATTGTTAGCACACCCTGAGCTTTTGAAGTCAGTAAAAAATATAGAGGGATTTGTTTATCGCATGGTAAAGAATAGATCTCTAGATGTGATCCGAAGCAATAGATATCGTAGTGTCGAGTTAGACGCGTCTTTAAATATTCATACAGAGGATCTAATACGATGTTTAGAGAGAAATGAGATGTCTGAGGTCGCGAAGCTTCTGATCGATAAATTACCAGAGAAATATCGAATGGTGATCTATCTGAAGGATGTCGAACAGATGTCTATGGAACAGGTAGGAGTGGTTTTAAAAATGAATACTGCTTCAGTGAGAGTATCCTTGTCGCGTGCAAGGAAAAAAATAAGAGAACAGATAACAAATATCTATGCATATGAAACCAAATGAAGTAAAAATTCTATTGGAAAAATATTATGATGGAAGGGAGAGTGATTCAGAGAGAGAGGTTTTGGTTCAATATTTTAGAGAATGTAAATCTGTTCCCAAAGAGTTACTCCCAGATAAAGTGCTTTTTTTATCGATGGCATCGATGAAAGAGGAGAGAAAACAACCTAAGAGTAAAGGGCATGTTATGAAGGTGTCTTTTAAATCGTTTGCTGTGGCAGCTTCTTTCTTGGCTTGTTTTTTTGTGATCCATACTTTGATAGAGCAGCATACTGCATCTCAAACAGAGATATATGCCTATATAGATGGGAAACCAATCACCTCTCCTCAATTAGCATTACAGCTTTTTGCTAAAAATATGGAAGCTTGTAAGCCCCAGATGGATATGCCTCGATCTATGAACTACAAGAAGATATTGTCAACAAACTTAAAGCGTGTCACCCCTGCATTAAAGGCTCTAGATACGCAGTTGAATAGATTCATAACATCCCCTAAAAAGAGTAAAAGATGAAGAAAATTATTTTATTGTTCTTACTGAGTTGTACTGTTCTTTGTGGTTATAGTAAGGAGAGAGTTGGAGAATATATTAAAAGTTTATCGGATGATCAACAGATCTCTAAAACAGAGATTGGTGTGGAGAAACTTCGCTTTTTCGCTTCGTTGGGTGATGGGGAAGATAGTGAATGGAGTCACGCGATTGAAAAACTTAAGTATGTACTGATCTTAAATACACCACAATTCCCCGATATGCAGAAACTGAATAAACTAATAGACAAGGATCATTATAAGGTGATTGCGCAGATGAGTGGTGATACCCAAAATAGATTCTATATAAAGAGAAAAGGACTCTTCTCTTTAGGGAAAATATCTAATTTTTTAATGGTTCATACTGACGATAGTGGAAAAGATTTTATTGTATATGTAGAGTGTGCTGTGTCGATGAAGGATCTGAAAAAGATTAAGGAGAGCAAGTTGATCTCTTCAATTACGCAACAATAGGGATCTTTGGCGTTTGTATTGAATAATGTTCGTGTCTTAAATAATAATATTAACATGATAAAGAAAGTATTATTAATCGTATTGTGTCTTTTTGCCCTACAAGGGTATAGTAAAAGCAAAGTGGTCAAGTATATGTTAGAACTCTCTAAACAAGAGGGGGTATCTAAAACAGAGCTAACCCCAACGATGTTTAAACTTCTATCTACGGTTGCAGAAGGAGAGAATGGTTCGGATGAGACGATATATAAGAATGTAACCTATATGCTTATTGTGAATGGAAAGAAGTTTCCGAAATTGGATAACATAAATTCTGCGTTAGCCGGTGAGAAATATGAGAAAATCATGGATATGACTGATGACAACAATAGCCAGTTTCGCTTTTATATACGTGTGAAAGGCAAGAAGATAACAGATTTTTTGATGATCAATATGGAGAAGTCTGGTGGAGGGACTTTAATGTACTTTGAATGTAATATGACCATGCAAGAGTTGAAGACTGTTACAGGAGAGTTAGATGTAAATGTATTCGGAAAATAGAAGGATATTTCTTTTAGACGATACATAGGATTGAAATTAGGATAAACTGAATAGAGGGGGTGTGGCTATCATACCCCTTTTTCTATGGCTAGATTATTTCAATCTTGAATGAAAAATTGCTATTATCAGTTATGATCTTAAGTATGGTTGTTTGTATCTCAAGTGAAACCAAAACTTGCACCAATTTGTTCTTGTTTGTGTGTGATCAGAAGAATGGAGAGTTATTTAATTGTGATGTAAAAATTAGTGATTATTTTTGTTCTTCTTATGCTTTACAATTAATTTGTGAAATCATAAGATCTTATTCATAAAAAGAAAGAAACATCAAGGACAATGGGCAATATGAGAAAACGTAAATCAATTGGGAATATTGAGATCAAAGGAGCAAGAGTTCATAACTTGAAAAATATCTCCGTAGATATACCAAGAAATCAATTTGTTGTTGTAACTGGTGTTTCGGGATCAGGGAAGTCCTCGTTGGCATTTGATACCCTATATGCTGAGGGACAGAGGCGTTATGTGGAGAGTTTATCTTCTTATGCAAGACAGTTCCTTGGACGAATAGATAAGCCGGAAGTAGACTATATCTATGGTATCCCGCCTGCGATTGCTATTGAGCAAAAGGTGAATATCCAAAATAACCGTTCAACAGTGGGTACTTCCACTGAGGTGTATGACTTCTTACGAATATTGTTCGCTCGCTTAGGTCGTACCTATTCTCCTATATCAGGGGAAGAGGTGAAGTGTTCGAGTGTCGAAGATGTGGTTAATTTTATTGTCTCCTTCCCAGAGAAGACCAAGATGATGCTTTTGGCTCCTAAGAAATTAATCGAGGGAAGAGAATTTGGAGAGGAGATGAGTAGTTTACGTCAACAAGGATTTTCACGAATTCGTGTGGATGAAAAATTGGTCTCTTTGTCCTCTCTAGAGGAGGATGCGACTATCGATGGGGATCGTTATGATATTGTAGTGGATCGTCTCTCTGTATCTCACGATGATGAGAGTCGTTATCGTTATGCTGACTCTGTTCAGACTACTTTCTATGAGGGAGAAGGAGAGTGTCAAGTGATTGTGTTTGACCCTTCTGGTTCCCAGGAGCAGTTCTTCTTTTCTAATCGTTTTGAACGCGATGGAATGATTTTCGAAGTGCCTTCTCCTGAGATGTTTACTTTCAATAGTCCTACTGGGGCTTGTGAGATGTGTGAGGGGTATGGTAAGGTGCTTGGTATTGATCCCGATCTAGTGATTCCAAATAAATCTCTCTCTGTCTATGAAGATGCAGTGGCCTGTTGGAGAGGAGAGAAGATGTCGGAATGGAAAAATCAGCTTCTTTTAAATGCACATAAGTTTGATTTTCCTGTTCACGCTCCATATGTGGACCTTACGGAAGAACAAAAGCGACTTCTTTGGACTGGGAACCAGCACTTTGAAGGGATAGATGCTTTCTTTAAAATGGTTGAAGAGCAGGTGTATAAGGTGCAATATCGTGTGATGTTGTCTAGGTATCGAGGCAAAACAACTTGTCCTTCATGTAATGGGTTTAGATTAAAAGCAAATAGTCGTTATGTGCAAATTGGCGGGCATTCGATACAAGAGTTCTTGGATAAGCCTGTTTATGAGCTAGTCCCTCATTTTGCAAAAATAAAATTTGATGAATATGAGGTCAAAGTGGCAAAACGAGTTATTGGCGAGATAGCCAAAAGACTGGAGCTTATCGATAAAGTAGGTCTAGGTTATCTTACTTTAAACAGACTTTCGAGTACTTTGTCTGGTGGGGAGAGTCAACGCTTGAATCTAGTGACCTCTTTAGGTAGTAGTTTGGTAGGATCTTTATATATTTTGGATGAGCCATCTATTGGCCTTCACTCTAAAGACACAGAGCGTTTGGTCTCTGTTTTAAATGAGTTGCGTGATCTTGGAAATACGGTATTGGTGGTAGAGCATGATGAAGATATCATGAAAGCTGCTGATCAAATTATAGATATTGGACCTCGTGCAGGAATGCATGGAGGTGAGGTGGTGTTTCAAGGTAATATGGACCAACTTCTTGCGGAAGGGAATACATTAACCTCACAATATCTCTCTGGAGTGAAAAAATTAGATGTTCCTCAATCTAGACGTCCTGTGCGTAACTATATTACAGTTCATGGTGCCAATGAAAATAATTTGAACCATGTAACGGCTAAATTTCCATTGAATATGCTTACGGTGGTTACAGGTGTTAGTGGTTCGGGTAAAAGTACCTTGGTCAAGAATACTTTATGGCCATTCCTTGCAAAGTATTTAGGAGGCTATGGAAATCCTACGGGAGCTCATGACTATGTGGATGGAGATCTCTCTACCATTCATGCGGTCGAGTTTGTGGATCAAAATCCAATAGGTAAGTCCAGCCGTTCGAATGCGGTGACTTACTTGAAGATATATGACGATATTCGTGCCCTTTTTGCCTCGCAAAAACAGGCTAAGGTGATGGGTATGAAAGCCAATTTCTTCTCTTTTAATAGTGAAGGCGGGCGCTGTGAACAGTGTAATGGAGAAGGGGTGACTACTGTAGAGATGCAGTTTATGGCGGATGTTCGACTGAAGTGCGACCTCTGCGATGGAAAGAGATTTAAACCAGAGGTGCTCGAAGTGAAGTATCGTAAAAAAAGTATATATGATGTCTTGACATTGACTGTGAATCAAGCGGTAGCGTTCTTTTCTGAGAAAATCGATCGATATGAAAAGTCTATTGTCAAGAAGCTGAAGACGCTACAAGATGTGGGGTTAGGTTATATCCAACTAGGACAATCTAGTAGCACGCTATCTGGTGGAGAGAGCCAAAGGGTGAAGTTGGCATCTTTCCTTGCAAAAGAGAAGACGGTTCCAACAATGTTTATCTTCGATGAGCCTACTACAGGGCTTCATTTCGATGATATTGCTTTATTGATGAAGTCGCTTCAGTCTTTGATTGAAAGAGGACATACGGTGATTATCATCGAACATAACTTGGATGTGATAAAGACTGCCGATTGGATTATTGATTTGGGTCCTGGTGGAGGAAAAAGAGGTGGTAATATTATATTTGAGGGAACTCCTGAAGCATTGATTCAATGTGCAGATAGTGTTACTGCTCCTTACCTAAAAGATAAATTATTATAATTAATGAGTTATACTAAACCTCTAGATAGATGAATATAGATCCTGAACAGCAATCGAATTATAATGAAGAACTCTCTTATGCCAAAGATTTCGTTTCGAAGTCTTCTTGGCATATTTTTCTAACTGGGAAAGCTGGAACAGGAAAAACGACTTTTTTACATACGCTCTCTTCAATAACTACAAAGAAAGCAATTGTTGTTGCTCCCACAGGTATTGCTGCGATCAATGCTGGAGGTCAGACGATTCACTCATTTTTTCAGATTCCTTTTGGTCCTCTTCTAACAAAGAGTGCGGGGGCTCTGAAAAGTAGTCTTACGGAACAAAAAATAAGAAAGAATAAGATTAAGCTATTTCGTGCGATGGAACTACTCGTCATCGATGAGATTAGTATGGTTCGTGCAGATGTATTAGATGCGATCGATGAGATTCTTCGAAAATATAGACGCAATTCCAAGCCTTTTGGTGGTGTTCAGTTGCTATTGATTGGGGACATACAACAACTTCCTCCTGTCATAACCAATGAGGATTGGTCTATCTTAAAAAACTTCTATCCATCACTATTTTTCTTTAATAGTTTTGCTTTTCGGGGTTGTCGTTATATTCGAATTGAATTAAAAAAGATCTATCGTCAAGATGATCCTGTTTTTATTCAAATTCTTAATGAGGTTCGTGATGGATATATATCTAGCAATACCAAGGTTTTGCTGAATCAACGATATGTGCCAGATTTCGATCCGGATAAGTCTGAACATTATATCAGATTGTCTACCCATAATGCCTCTGTGAAAGCCATTAATGATAAGAAAATATCTTTGCTGAAAGGAAAGTTATTTACCTATAAGGCGGATATTGAAGGGGATTTTCCAAAACAAAACTACCCGACAGATGGGGAGCTTGAGTTGAAGATTGGGGCTCAAGTTATGTTTATTCGGAATGATAGCAGTACCCAAAAACGTTTCTATAATGGTAAGATCGGAGAGGTCACCTTCTTAAATAATAAGAAGATTCATGTGAAATGTGAAGATCTAGAGGAGGTTATTGTGGTTCCTAAGGAGCAGTGGGAAGAGGTGAAGTATGAATTGGATAAAAAGAGTGGGTCATTAAAGACAAAAATAGTAGGTGTGTTTACTCAGTTTCCCCTCAAATTGGCATGGGCAATCACCATACATAAGAGCCAAGGGCTCACTTTCTCTAAAGCAATTATTGATACCAATAGGGCTTTTGACCATGGACAAACTTATGTCGCTTTAAGTAGGTGTCGTTCTCTAGAGGGGTTGGTATTAACCCAACCATTTAATGAATATTCTGTGATATGTAATGAGACAGTGCGTCTATTTCATCGTATCTCTTCGGATGTAGAGCCGAATCCTGAGTTATTAGATAAAGCTCATAAAGAGTTTCAAGTTTCTCTCTTGAATGATATTTTTGGTGTAGAAAGTTTGAAGCTCCTGGTATTTAGCGCCACTAACTTGTTACAGAAACAGACTCGTTGGGAAGGCTCTCTGTATGACGTTTTAGAAGAGATTCTGATGGAGATCATCGAGCCAATGAATGAAATTTCCGAGCGTTTTGTGAAACAAATTAGTGCATTGATTTATGGTAACAAGCGTAAAGAGTTATCTCAGAGATTACAAGATGGGGCTAACTACTATTTAGATAAGTTATGCACTGCATTTGTTAAGAAATTAACCAATGCAATCTTTGAGTCCGACAATACGGAACTAAGAGTGGAGTGGACAGATTTGAATGAGTCCTTCTTTAGGGTGATTCAAGCAAAGACTAAATGTTTTCAAGCCTTACAGAATGCGACACCTGTGGATAATCTTAAACCATTAATATCAAAACTAGAGGGGCGTTTGCTTGTGAAACCACAGAAATTTGAGCTTAAAGGAGTGGTTTCAACGAATCCAAGCTTATTTGCTAGAATAAAGCTGTGGCGTGAAGAGCAAGCAGATAATGAAAGTCGTCCAGTTAGTTCGATCCTACACTTTAATATTATGAAGACTATTGCTGATTATGCTCCTGTGACCATGAGCCAATTGAAAGCAATACAAGGGGTTGGAGACTCTGTTGTGACGCAATATGGTCGTGCGATATTGGAACAGGTGCGAGAATGGAAGGTGAATCCAGAAAAGAAAGAGGACCCTTTAAAGAAGTTGAATAAGAGTACAGGGTTGAATCTTACAGAACAATTATTCGAAATATTTAGGAAAGAGAAAGAGTCGTAATTCTATCGGATATTGGTAATCTTATCAAATTCATCTGGTTTGATCTCTCCTTTTTCCATAAAGAACTGATTTAGTTCTATAAACGAATTATTAAAATAGTCTCTCAGGATTCTCATCCCTAGAGAGTGTTTATACTCTTCTTTGGATATAATAGGGAAATATTGATGAGATCGTCCAAAAGCCTTATAGCTAACAAAGCCTTTTCTTTCTAGAATACGAACGATAGTGGAGACAGTATTGTATGCAGGTTGAGGCATCTCATACATCTCTACTAGCTGTTTTACAAATGCCTTATCCATGTCCCATAAGAAAAGCATGACCTGTTCTTCTGCTCTTGTTAGTTCTTTCATAATCCCACTTTTTTATTTAAATCGGAAAAAGAGAAACCCAGCAAGTGGATCTCTCTTTTTTTTATTGTAATCAAACGATTTCTAATTATGCGTTGCTTGGCTTGTGTCCTGAGATAGCATACCATAGGATGTAAAGCTCACAAAGGATAACGATAACCCATGTCATCTCCCATCCACCTAGAACATCCGCTGCAATTCCTTGGAACCAAGGTAGTACTGCACCACCGGCAACACCAATCATCAATGCTCCAGATCCTTTAGAAGTGTAAGCACCTAGTTTGTCGATTGCCAAAGCAAAGATAGCACCCCACATGATTGAGTGTACTAGCCCAACTCCAACAAGCAACCATGGATTGTTCATTAACATACTTAGAACAATTAATGTGGTTGCGATCAAAGATGCAACAATCAACTGACGCTGTCCTGATACTTTTGCTAGGAAAGAACCACAAAGACGTCCAATTAACATACCTCCCCAATACATCGCTGCCATTGTAGATGCGATTTCAGCTGTATAGTCACGAGCCTCAGCGAATAGATTAATATTTGCTCCAATACAAACCTCTGCACCAACATAAACGAAGATACCGATTACACCATACTTAAGTTGTTTGAAAGACCATACACTTTTAGAATCATCTACTACTACTTCTTCGGCACCATTAGAAGAGATGTTTGGAAGGTGAAGTTTTGTAACAGTCATTGCAACCAATGCTACTGTAGCCATCAAAACAGCGAAAGGTACATAAAGTTGATCTACTGTAGGGTTTGCTGTTCCTGCAAATACGATTCCTGATACGAAGAAAGGAGCCAATGTTGTACCAATAGAGTTTGATGCTCCACCAATGTTGATACGTGTTACAGAAGAAGTTCCTTTTACATCACAGTTTACAAGGTATGGGTTGATCACAACCTGAAGTACTGCCAATGCACATCCTAAGAAGAATGAACCTAGAAAGAAGATGATAAATGCATAAGGCAATGTTTCACCTGCACCAATAGACATGCTACCAAGGTGAGCATTAGAGAATGCAGAAACTTCAAAAATACCTAATGCAATTACTAGCATCACCAATCCACGTACCAGTGTAGATTTATATCCATTTTTGTCTACCCATTTAGAAGAGATACTTCCCATTGCAGGATATCCCATAAAGAAAGCAAACGTAATAAACGTTGTTAACGTGTTTTTCAGTGCTCCTGCATTAGATAAAAATGCTGCTTTTAGAGGAGCTTGAAATTGTTGGTTTACTACAGTAAGAAATCCAACGATAAAGAACAATGCAACCATTATAAGAAATGGTCCCATGTAGTTGGCTTTTTGATTGTTTGAACTCGATGTCATGATTCTGTTTTATAATTACTTTTTGTGTTATATTCTCAGTTACATTGTAGAATGAGATTACTCCATTCGAATTTACTTATCCCAAAAATATCATAATAATTTAGTTTGCATTCTATTGTTTCATGATAAATGTCTTTAATGTTAATAAATAAAGTGGTATGTGTTGTATATTAAGTGGTTAGTGTAGTATGTTTTATAATATGTTTGTTTTATTTGTGATGTTCTTTTATTTGATTATGATCTCTTTTTACGATTATCTTTTTTGTACTACTTTTACTTGTACTAAAACACTGTTATACTATGTTTGAAGAGCATTTACACGGAGTGATTGACCGTATTACTTATCGCAATGAAGAAAATGGATGGACTGTATTGAAAGTGAAACCTTTTGACTCTAATAGAACCGTATCAGTGGTAATGTTTGGGGAAGATGTTTTTGTAGGGAAGACCTTTGATTTTTATGGTAAATGGATTCAACATAAGACTTATGGCAGGCAATTCGAAGCTAAAAGAACTGTTGAAAAACAGCCTGAAACATTAGATGCTTTGAGAAAATATTTAGGTTCTGGATTAATTAGTGGGGTTGGTCCTGTGATGGCAAATAAAATTGTCAAACGTTTCGGAAAAGACACCATTGATATTCTAGATCATGATATTGAGTCATTGCTTAATATCCCTGGAATCTCAAAGAGTAAATTGGGAAAGATTGAAAAAACGTGGAAAACACATAGGGCAAATCGCCAGATAGTACAGTTTCTTCAAGAAAATAATCTACCAATAAGTTATGCTTCAAAACTAATAGATCGATATGGAGATGCTGCCTTAGATAAGTTAAGTAATGATCCTTATAGTTTGATTGAGGAGATGCATGGGATCGGATTTATTCGAGCTGATGCCATCGCTCTCTCCACTGGAATGTCACCACAAAGTCCTGAAAGAGTTGAAGCAATGGTAAAGTATGTTCTTTCAAAATCAAAAGATGAAGGGAATTGTTATCTGCTCAGAAATCTTATAGAAGACAAACTTAGACGTTTAGATAGTCGTATCACTACAATACAACTTGATGAGGTTTTAGAGACATTACTTTCAAAAAAGATGGTCATGTCTAGAAAGGTTCATGATGTTATAGCTTACTATGATAAGAAATTATATGATGCAGAATTAAGTGTAGCACAGAAGGTTTGTTCTCTTTTGACTTTGGACTATTGCAATCCCAATCTTGATGAACGAATCGTTTTTTCAAGCTTAGAAAAAGGAGAGGATTTTCCTCTTTCGTCAGAACAGCGAGATGCTATTGAGAGTATTGTGAGATGCCCTTTCTCAATACTTACAGGAGGACCTGGATGTGGAAAGACTACTACATTAAGATTACTCGTTAAGTTCTTAAAGAACCGTAAGTTAAAGGTGATGCTTGCTGCTCCTACAGGAAGGGCTGCTCAAAGAATGAGTGATGTTGTAGGAGGGGAGGCAAAGACGATTCATCGTCTTTTGGCTTTTAATCCTATGGTCAATGATTTTAAATATAATGAAGACAACCCTCTGGAGGTCGATTTCTTGATTGTCGATGAGACCTCCATGCTGGATATTGAGCTTTCACAGAGCTTATTCTCTGCCATTGGAGAAAAAACACAGCTTCTTTTTATCGGGGACGTGGACCAGTTGCCTTCAGTAGGTGCAGGGAATGTTCTTCACGATTTAATACAGTGTGGCAAAGTAAGAGTACATCGTCTATCCTCTGTTTTTCGTCAGGCGGCCTCCAGTGCTATTATTCGTTATGCACATGAGTTAAATAAAGGAGAATACCCCGAGATTAAAACTCCTTTTCAAGATCCAATGTTATGGAAAAATGGGGAGGATTGTATGTTTATTGATAGTGAAGTAGCAACACAAGAGCAGACTGCTTTTATTCGAAAAGTAAAGAAATATTATGCCTCTCTTTTTCAAGAGAAACAAGATATACATCCAAGCAATATATTACAATGTGATGGTTATTCCTGGGATGGTTTTGAAGTGCCAGACAAGTTTAAATATGCAGATCTTAGTCGGATTGCATTGAGTGATTCAGAAACCAAAGGGTTAACACATATCACGAAACGAATTTCCCCATTCTCTTCTATTCATTATGGATACAATGCACTAGATATGATTATTCGATTGTATTGTAATACTATTAAACAGTATTATGATAGTGTGATTGAGATACAGGTTCTTACCCCAATGACTAAAGGCCTTTTAGGTACTTTTAATCTTAATATCTGTTTACAACAAGTGGTTAATCCTGCCAAATCGTCTGATGTACGTGAGGTGAAGGTGGGTAAATATGTTTTACGTGAAGGTGATCGTGTGATTCAAAAGCGTAACAACTATAACCTAGAGGTATTTAATGGAGATATTGGTTATATCAGTAAAATCGCAGACAATAAGAGAAAGTTGGGAGTCACATTTAAGGATAAAAATGGGACAAGAGAGGTTGTCTATAGTGTTGATGATTTTGTAGATCTTGATTTGGCTTATGCCATTACAATCCACAAATCTCAAGGGAGTGAGTTTGATGCTGTAATCATTCCACTTGCTTTCCAACACTTTACAATGCTTACAAAGAATTTGGTGTATACAGGAATGACTAGAGGTAAAAGATTAGTTGTTTTTGTAGGAAATAGAGGAGCCTTACGCAGGGCTTCAGGCAATTGTAAACAGGAGGAGCGATTGACTTACCTTGCCCATCTTATATAAAAAGAGGCAGTTTTTAACTAAAACTGTCTCTTCTTAATCAATTGTCCTACGATTGTGTTGTTACAATTTGATAATATGATGAATGGTTTAGAACGATTGATTTTTCTTCTGTTCCGTAAGGAGCTTTCTTGCTAAAACTTGCTCTTTCTCAAGGGCTCTTTTTCTATGTAGATCAAACTCTTTTTGTGTATCTTCAAGCTTCTCTTGGGTTCTTTTAGTGACCACGTGAGCTCTTTTGTATAGTAGAAAACAGATAATACTGAACACTACCAAAAGAAAGATGATACTCCACAAAATGGTTTGGTAAGTAGATTTCTTAATCAACATGCCCATAAACGTAAGACTATCCTTTTCGTTTGTAACATTATCAAGATTTGTCTTCGTTGTATTTAGCTGATTGTTTAATGTTTCAACCTCCGATTTTAATTTAATGGTCTCCGTATTTGCCTCTTTCCACATTTGTACTTGTGCACTTATTGAGTCCTTAATATTTTTTCTTAGATCATTATACCAAGTGATTTTAACGACCTTATAGTCTTGATATTTGGTAGACCTTTTATAAATCAAGTCAAACTGCTCATCAATACTTTTATCCTTTAAAGTAAATTTAGGACGAGGTTTGCGTATGGTTGCTTTTTTAGTTGTCTGTGTAGTTGATGAAGTCGCTGTAGTTGTACCTTCTTGTGCATAGGTT
This sequence comes from Prolixibacteraceae bacterium, assembly GCA_019720755.1. Classification (NCBI taxonomy): domain Bacteria; kingdom Pseudomonadati; phylum Bacteroidota; class Bacteroidia; order Marinilabiliales; family Prolixibacteraceae; genus Halosquirtibacter; species Halosquirtibacter laminarini. Next base: position 2,690,271 of record CP081303.1, on the reverse strand, counting down.
ACAGTGCAAAGAAGAATAGCTAAAAACAGTATGGTTGATCTTAATAATCGCATTCTTATACCTTTTAAATGATGAAACTTTTTTGATTTTTGCATTTGGTGTAGAAAGAGGATTACGCAAATATAGGTAAAAATGATTAGTTGTAAAACATATTTAATAGAACCATCATAGTACCAAGAACGGTGTATATTCCTCCCATTACAAAAGATAACATTTTTTCATCTAAGTTGCTCATCTTTTTGGCACTTATGGTGCCTGAAATAGTGGCAATTATTGCTACGAGAAGCCCATCATGGAAATTTACATTCCCATAATAAAGGTGTCCAGCCACTCCTGCACTTGCAGTCATTGCCATCATTAATATGGATGTTCCAAGTGCATTATGTAAAGAAAAACCGCAAAAGAGAATTAAGATTAATAGAAGGTTTGTGCCTCCACCAGCTCCCATAAAACCTGTCATAAAACCACTTACACCTGCAAGTAAAAAGCAGAGAAGTGTCTTAGTATATGGATGATTCAGGGAACTCGGCAGTTTGGATCCTTTTTTATGATCTAACTTCTGCTTTGCGCCAGTACGAAAGATAATTACTGCAAGGACAATCATAAATCCTCCAAAAGAGGATCCTAAGCCTCTTTCTGGAACCATATCAGAAAAGTATGATCCAATGGGAGCCATTAATACTGTTCCGAGTAAAACAGGGATACTCTCTTTAATTTTTATATGTCCTTTTTTGAAATAGGTATGTGATATGAATAGAGGTGCAACAATATCAACCACCAAGCTTGTTCCAATAGCTTGATGTATTGAGAAGTTAAGTAAGATGCTTAAGAGAGGAACAACAACCATAACACTAGATGCTCCCGTAATCCCTGTAACAATTCCTGCAATAATCCCAATAAATATTAATAAGAAATGAACCATATGTTAATCTTGCTGTTATTTTTCAAGAAGTCAAAGATAGAACTTTATTATGTATGATGCCACTTTTTTTTAGCCCATAAAATTTGTCAAAGAATAGATTTTATATTTAGGCATTGTTTTTAACAAGAATTGTATGCTCTATTGCTATTTACACACTATTTTTGTCCTCGTTTAGTTCTAAAAAGAACTTTTAGATAAAAAGATCTTTTTTTTGTTAATTGTAATCATAAACTATGTTTGAGCGTTTAAAAGAGAAACTACTGCAGATCCAGCAGGTAGCTACGCTGGGGTATTTAATAAAGTGGCTTTTCTTATCCCTATTAGTAGGTCTCCTTGCTGGTGCAGCTTCTGCCTTTTTCTTAAAATCGTTGCATTGGGCTACAGATTTTAGAAATGAACATATGATCATCATCTTTGGTCTTCCTTTAGGAGGTTTGGTCATTGGTTTAATGTATCACTATTGGGGTAAAGGGGTTGTAAAAGGAAATAATCTTCTATTGGAAGAATTTCATAGTCCAAAGAAAATTATTCAACTAAGAATGGCTCCACTTGTATTAATTGGAACTGTTATTACACACTTATTTGGAGGTTCCGCAGGTCGTGAAGGTACTGCAGTACAAATGGGTGGTGCTATCGCAGATCAATTCACTAAGTGGTTTAAATTGAATGAAAGAGACCGTAGAATACTTCTTTCATGTGGTGTTGCTGCAGGTTTTGCTTCTGTTTTTGGAACGCCCTTAGCGGGAGCTATTTTTGCTCTAGAGGTATTTACTATTGGAAGGATGCGTTATGATACGATTATGCCCTCTTTCTTGTCTGCCGTTTTTGCTGATTATGGGTGTAAGATGTTTAATATTCACCATACCCAATATGAGATATTCAGTATCCCTAATTTTGAAATACAGAATTTTCTATGGGTAGTTCTTGTCGGTGTATTTTGTGGTTTGGCCGGAATGTTATTCTCTAAAGGAGTTCATTTTTGGGGAAACTTATTTAAAAAGATTAAATATGCACCTCTTCGTCCTTTTGTTGGGGGTGCTATTCTAGCGTTGACTATTTGGGCAATGGGTTTTGATACCAAGTATATTGGATTGGGCGTACCGACTATTGTTGATTCATTTACAAGCCAGATGAATTGGTATGATTTCTTGCTTAAAATTCTTTTCACCACCTTTACTTTAGGTGCTGGATTTAAAGGAGGAGAGGTTACACCACTCTTTTATGTAGGTGCTACTCTTGGAAGTGCACTCTCTTTTTGGATTCCATTACCGATATCTCTCTTGGCAGGTGTAAGCTTCGTTGCAGTCTTCTCTGGAGCAACCAATACACCGATAGCATGTACTATTATGGGAATTGAGTTATTTGGTGCTGAAGCGGCTGTCTATATCGCGATAGCATGTGTTATAGCCTATCTCTTTTCTGGACACTCAAGCATCTACAGTGCTCAGGTTGTTGGAAGTCCTAAACACTGGAGCTACGAAGGAGAAAAGGGTAAGACCTTATCTCAGATAGATTCGGAAAAACATTAATATATCTATTATAAATATCGAAAAAAGGATACCCAATTGGTATCCTTTTTTTATGTCATTTCGATTTCATTTCTTATGCTCCTTCGATGAGGATATGTCCCATGTTCGTTGCTCTTTCTTGGTCCTATAAAGCATTGCGTTTTTCGTATCCTATCGAATTCTATTATGTATTTTAAGAGGGACTATATTTTAGCCTAAACGTATGCGTTTAAAAATGTCTAATGTTAAGAAAGTGGAATGTTTTTCTTTTTTTAAGAAACTACTATGTCTTGATTCTTATTGAGTCTACCATCCAATATTTTTTCTATCTACGATTGGTTTCAGTATCTACTTAAATATACCCTTTTCAATGTGGAAATAACGATTTGATTGTTTGTAATAAGGATAATTAGATAGTAAGGCATTGGCTTGCATTGTAGTCCATTTTCCTATTCAAGTCTCTTATCTTTGTTTAGAGAGCTTATCTTTTATGATACCCTGTGTCATCCATTCCGCTAAAAGCTGTCTGTTATTGGGTTGCATTAATCTTTGCTGATCACGGCTATTCTTAATATTCCCTAGTTCGATAAATACAGTTGGCGGATCTGTCATGGAGATCATATGTAGATCACGATATGTAACAGTGCCATTATATCCTCTATGTGGCTGATACTGATCGTATTTCCTGCGTATTACTTCTTTCATATTATTTGCTAATTGTCTACCTGTCTTACTCCTTTTGTGATGATAGAAATATAGATCGATGCTCTTGGTTGGGTGAAATGCATCTACATGAAGAACAAGTAGTCTTTGATACTTATATTTTTTGTTCTGTTTGTATAGTTTGTTTACAATATTTGTTCTTTGACGAAGACGTTTCTTCTGATTCAAAGGGATCTTTTTATTTGGATAGCATCTTTCGCTATAATTGTTTTCTAAGAACTTTTCATCTCTGACTCCATCCTTGTTGTCACGAGTAATAATATATACCCTAGCACCGTGCCTGATGAGTTCACGACCAAGTCTTAGTGTGACATCATAAGCGTATTCATCCTCTGTAATCATCTTATTGTCTATCATTTCTATAGCCCCAGGATCTGGGCCTCCATGTCCACTAACAAGATAGAACACACAGCTCTTTAGTTGATTGTTGGTAATATGGATTGTATCATATGTAGACCCAAATATCTTATATTTTCTTACAGGATATTTAGATTTATCAGTTGTCTTTACTTTCGTCTCCTCTTTATTTGTCTTTACATCGGGTAGCTTATATTTAACCCCAGCGTAAAGTTGATCATTCTTTCCAATCTGATTTTTATTGATCTCAATAAAAGCGGTTCTATATTTCGATGGTGATAAATTATTACGCTGAAGTAATTTTATAATACCATCTCCCTTTTGTGCAATAACATATTTATTTTGTGCCTGTAGTCGTGTGGTAAAAAGTATTGTAAATAGAAAAATGTATGTCTTAATTCTAGTCATTATGAAAAGTGCTGTGGTTGTATTTTAATATGCTCAATTTTCGTTTCTCTAATAGTAAAAACACATAACGAACCCTTTTGTTCGTTATGTGTTCTAATATAATACTACAATGATAACTTTGTCGTATTACATTTTAGAAAGCAAAAAACAGCCGAATATATAATTAATAATATTAATCAAAGAAATTATGAATCATATATTATTACAATTCCTCCTATAATTCATCGGACTTACTCCATACTGTTTTTTAAATGCTTTAGAGAAATATTTAGGATCAGCATATCCACACTCTATGGCTATTTGAGCAATAGACTTTTCATCAAACTGTAACAAGGACTCAGCCTTCTTTAATCTTTTTTGGGTAAGTAGCTCATTGGGACTTATTCCTGTTTCAGCCACTGTTTTTTTGTAAAGAGAGGAGTAGCTAAGATTCATCTTACTTGCAATATGATCAAGAGATACTTGTCCATTAGGGATTTCATGGTTTAGTATTGATTCTAATTTATGAGTAAAGCTATTGGGTTTATGTTGAAACAAGAAGTTATCCTCTTCGGTGTTTGCCTTTTTTCTCTCTATGATAAGGTTATCCACCCTCAATTTTAGTTCTTCAATATCAAATGGTTTTTGAAGATATTCATTAACACCTAGTTTAAGTGCTTGGATTCTTACTGTTTTGCTATGGTTAGCAGTAATTATAGCAAAAGGAATCTTTTGAGTTTTTTTATTTTGTTGGAGTATCTTATACAGATCGATTCCTGACATACTGCCCATTTCAAGATCACTGATGATTAAATCAAAAGATCTACGTTCAATTTTGTTTAGTGCTTCTGGTCCATTAGCTACCACTTCAACATTGTAGGAGGTGGATAGGTATGACTGCAAGTATTCTCTCATCTCCGGATGATCCTCTACGATAAGAATATTATTTTTTAGTATCTCTGATGAGGAAGGAATAAACTGTTTGGATAATTCTTTCGTCTCCTCATTGAATAGTTCTAATTGACTCTTTGTATTATTCTGTGGTAAACGTAAAATAAATGTTGCACCGGCATTCGAAGGGGCTAACTGTATGCTACCTTGGTGTAGTTGCATAAGATCTTTACATAGCGCAAGACCAATACCTGTACCTCCTTTTTCTACACCATGATGACTTTGATAGAACATATCAAAAATTCGATCTTTCTCTTCACTTGGTACTCCACAACCATTATCCACAATGGTTATGACTACCTCCTGTTTCTTTATATTGTAAGAAACATCAATGTATATATTCCCATATTCGGGAGTAAATTTAAATGCATTAGAAAGGATATTATACCAAACATGTTCCATCTTATCTCGGTCGTAGTCGAAATACTCCTGTTCAGAACGATAGTCCATATTTAGGTGTATATACTTCACCTTGGCTTGTTCAGAGAATGCGTCCAAGGTGCTGTTTAAGTGTTTCTTTAAATTATTAGTTGTCTTATTTAATGTGCCTAATTTTGACTGCTTCTCTTTTACAGACATCATATTCTGCGCTATCGAGGAGAGTCTTGAGGCATTATTCTTTATCCCTTTTAACTGCTTTTGTATTTGTGGATTGTCTTCCAACTTGGAGATGATCTCATCAATGGGCAACATGATAAGTGTTAGAGGTGTCTGTATTTCATGGGACATCTTTGAAAAAAAATCCATCTTCATTGAGAATATCTTCTCTTTCTCATTGTGTCTCCAAGAGGCTAGTTCAAGGCGTTCATTTAAAAGCTTCCATCTAGAAAATAGATGCATTAGCAAGAAGATGATTGAGGATAAGAGAATCACATATATCAACACTGCCCACCACTTTTGCCATGATGGTTTTAATACTTTAATGTTGAGTTTTTTCTGTATAATCGTTTTGTTTGGACCTATCTTTTCAATAATAAGGGTATAGTCCCCAGTAGCCAAATTCCTATAGGTTATTTGATTGAGTTCATTTGCTCGGATCCATCTTTTATCTAGACCTTTTAGTTTGTACCAAAACTCTTCATGAATTTCACGATAGTCATTATTACATGAAAATTCAACTTGAATTTCATTCATGCTAAATGGTATCGATATTTGATCTATATGATTATAACCATTCTGAATTTGTTGAGGAATCTGTTGCTCTGCAAATTTGTTATTAATAAGAAGGTTGTTTATGAGTATTGGGCTGTTATCTGAATTGTTCGGTTTAATTTTGAGACTATCTAGAATAATTGAAGTAACCCCTTCTTGTCCCCCAAAATATAACTGGTTTTTTTTCTTATAACTAGAGTACTGCCTATAGTTTGGGATTACCTCAGAATAGGTTTGATCCCACAATACATTCTTGTGTGTAATACGTGAATGGTGAACAATTCCCTTGTCCGTAGACAACCACAATACTGTATCGGAGTCTGCTTCTATGGATTTTACTGGATCTGTTGGCGAGTCCTCTATTACCCGTATTGAGTCGCTAAGATACCCATTCCAAAGTAGAATACCACGAGAAGGTGTTGCAATAAAGAAGGAACCATTATCTGATTTGGCAATATCATTAAAATGGATCTTTTTTCCATCTTTGTTTAGCAAGTTATGCATCTTGTAATGGATAGAGTCACATGGGTTTTCAATAACTACTAAATTGTTTCCTGATCCGACCACTAGATTTCCCTGTTTGGTTTGGTTTAGAAAGATAATAGGAGAGTGTCTCATATCTAGCGTCTTTAGGCTATAGAAATCACAAACATTGATATCTTCATTGATGCGATGTAATCCTAAATTACTTCCTATCCATACATTCTTTTGTGCGTCAGTAAAGATTGTACGAATATCTTTTACCACTACTCCTTGTTCGTTTTGAAGCTTTATCGTATGATTTTTTAATGTTTTATCTAGATACCCTGTCTCACTTTGATACGTTCCGTACCATATATTGCCAATACTATCTTCGTGAATACACTGTACGTAATTACCATTTATATGATGATTGTCTATATTAATCTGAATTGATTTATCCCCATCTTTCATAAAGATTCCATAACCATCGCTGCCAAACCAAACCCTATCTTTACTATCAATAAAAATATTGAGAACCCTAGTAGGACTCGACTGTTTCCTTCCGTATAGATATTTCATCCCCGGAAGAGAAGGGGTGTATGTTCTTACTTTTCCAAAATTGGTAATGATCCACATAACCTTATCTGTTACTTGGGCTAGACCTATGACTGCATTACTGCCCAGCGAGTGCGGATTATAAGACTGATGTTGCGATTGGGTTATTATATCTCCATTGGGTGCGAACTCAATAAGACCCGCTCCATCGGTGCCAACCCATATATGTCCATATTTATCATTTAACATGGTACATATAATATTACTGTGAATCCTTCTTTTAGGGTTCCTATTATTTTTCGTATATTGAATTAATTTTCCATTATTGAAGTGAAAAAGACCCTCATTTTCTGTTCCTATCCATATATCATCGGCCAAAGATCCTGCCGACAATACAATCCAACCAGAGTGATAATCCTTAAGTGGTTTTTTTTCCTTAAAGAAACTATCTTCTATTTTTAGACTAAAAAGATGGTGTTGATTTGTTGCTACCCATATAGTTCCACTTTGGGTAATGATTAACTTGTTTGCAACTCCTTTCTTCCTAGGAATATCAAATGTGTTTGTCCGATGGTTGCTAAATTGATACTCATAGATTTTGCCATCGTTAAAAGCAATCCATGCACGATCTGAAATGATCCGAAATAGTGTGACGTTACTATTCGGGTTAGGGTGATTTATTATTGTTGGATAGGGTTTAATAATATTGTCTTGAATAAGAAAGTATTGGTTCTTTTTGTTTACCAAGATTAGTTCACCCGAACTCTTCTTTTGTATTTCTACAATTCCAACAGATCCTGTTATTTTAGAAAACTTTTTGGTGAAATCAACAACTTCGGAACCATCATATCGAAGTAAGTTATAACTGTTATATACCCATGTGTAACCTTGTGGGCCTTTTATTATGCCTTTGGGGATTATTCCATAGTCTCTGATAAAATCAATATTCAGAGGCTGAAATTGTGCGATAGGCGCTCCTTTTACAGGAAAAGTAAAGACGATTAATAATAGAACGGTTAATTTATATTGGATTTTCTGCAAAGCAGTCATATGTTAGTTTTAAAAATAATTGTACGGTGTTTAAAGATAACGTTCTTATGAAATCTTTCAAAACATATAACTTCTTGTTCGAATAAAATTTTCATTTAAATAAAATAGCCCTGCTGACTTGCTTACTTTATCTTGTGCTTGCTCTCTTTGTCATTGAAAGTGGTTCTCAATAGATTGTCGTCATTATTGTCAGAGTCTTAATGCTTTTTTATAAGAGTGTATCTTGGGTAGAGGGCAACAAAAAAGCCCTAGCATCCTCTTTTAAGGATGCTAGGGCTAATGTCTTTTGGGCGCAGTGATGGATTATTCTATTATCTCTGCGTATAGATCATAGTCTGCTGCTTCTGTTACATGAACCTTTACAAATTCACCGATAGAGAGCTCTCTATCACTTTTTACAAACACTTCTCCATCGACATCTGGAGAATCAAATTCTGTACGGGCAATATATAAATCTCCTTCTACTCTGTCTATTACGACTTTTAAATCTTTACCAACCTTTTGTTCGTTATGCAGAAGTGAAACATTTTGTTGTAGTTCCATAATCTTTTCTACACGAGCCTGTTTGGTCTCTTCTACGATAATGTCTTCATAATTCTCCCCAGCATAGGTATTGTCCTCGTGAGAGTAAGCAAAAACACCAAGTCTTTCAAAACGTGCTGTTTCAACAAATTCACACAACTCATTGAAGTCCTCCTCAGTCTCTCCAGGGTGTCCTACAAGAAGTGTGGTACGAAGATGTATTCCTGGTACCTCTTTGCGAATTCTTGCTAAAAGAGCTAGCGTCTCTTCTTTGTTGATATTACGACGCATTAATTTCAACATATTGTCTGAAATATGTTGTAGTGCGATATCAAGATATAGAGAAACTTTAGACTCCTGCTGCATCACAGGTAATAGATCATAAGGAAAGTTTGATGGATAAGCATAATGTAACTTAATCCACTCTATACCCTCAATTTTTGCTAGTTGACGAACGAGTTCAGCCAAACGTTGCTCTTTATATAAGTCTAATCCATAAAAAGAGAGATCTTGTGCGATTACAAGTAACTCTTTCACCCCTTTTTTTGCAAGAAGTGTTGCTTCGATTACGATGTCCTCTATGGGTCTTGATTTGTGTTTCCCTGTGATATATGGGATGGCACAATAGGAGCAAGTCCTATTACAACCTTCAGATATTTTTAAGAATGCGTAGTGAGAAGGAGTCGTAACATAACGTTGATTCTTTAGGCTCATTTTGTATTCTCCCTCAAGATCTTCTACCATCTTTTTTACCTGGAACTTTCCATAAAAGCCATCCACTTCAGGAATTTCAGCCATCAATTCATCTTTATATCTCTCTGTAAGACATCCAAAAACGAATATTTTAGATACATCTCCACGTTTTTTTGCTTCTACGAAGTCTAAGATAGTATTAATAGACTCTTCTTTTGCATCCAAAATGAATCCACAAGTGTTGATTGCCACAATATCAGCATCTGTTTCATTCGAATCGGTTATTACTTCATATCCGTTCGCTTCAAGTTGACCCATAAATAGTTCTGAATCAATTAGATTCTTGGAACAACCTAATGTAACAATATTTACCTTCTTATTCATTATAAAAATCCTGATTACCTTTGTTTTAAAGAATGTGCAAAGAAAGATTTCTTTGTCCGATAATACAAATGTTCTTCATAAATTATTGGATTATCAAGCTAATTTTAATCTATTAAAAGGGATCTGTCCATAACAATCCCATGATTTCTAAACATACAGTCATGAAGGTGATCATTGATCATTCCCGTTGCTTGCATCATGGAATATATAATGGTCGGTCCAACAAATTTAAATCCTCTTTTTTTGAGATCTTTAGAAATCTCTTTTGAGAGTTCTGTTTGACTTGGAATATCTTTGCTCTCTTTAGGCTGGTTGTCAAGGATGGTGTAATTACTCCATTTCCACCAATAGTTCGCAAAGGTTCCATACTCCTTCTGAATCTCAATAAATGCGATTGCATTGGTGTAGATACTTTCTATCTTTCGTCTGTTACGAACAATTTTTGGATTGTCCATATTCTCTAAGAAGAATGACAACTCTTTTTCGACAATTTTTTGAGGAACAAAGTGCATAAATGCTTCTCGGTATCCTTCTCTTTTTCTCAGTATGGTAATCCAACTTAATCCAGCTTGAGCACCTTCTAGAGAGAGTTTCTCAAATAGTTCGATGTCATCAATCTTTGGAACCCCCCATTCTGTATCATGGTAAACAATGTATTGCGCATCTGCTTTACACCATTCACATCGTCTAATATCTTGATTCATCATTACTTGTGATTTTTTGTTAAAGCTCTATGAATGGACAAGATACGAATTAGTTTTGGGAGCATTTATATTGACAACTGTTTGTTTTGGCGAACCTCTATGAGGTGGATATAACGAATATTTCTGTTGAGTAGGAGAATAAGTACACTTCGAAAGAACTTGAGAAGGCGTGTGCTATTTAGGGTGTTTCCTAGAATACACTTCAGTTTAAAGAGTAAAATTATATCCAACCTTAGAGGGATTGGATATAATATTATTGGGGGTGTTTAACATGTTTCATTACCCCTTTTTCTTACAACATTTTTTGGTGGATGTTGCAGTACTTTTGTCACATGACTTCTTCTCTTTGTTTGCCGATTTACAAGTAGATTTTTCTTTGCTACATTTTGTCTTCGACTTAGAGCAACTCTTTTTATCTTTGCTTTTACAACAAGATTTCTTCGTCGCTTCAGGGTGACATTTTTTGCATGTCTCTCCAGCATCTTTGGCTTTCTTACAACAATCCTTGTCGAGCTGTAACTCTTGTTTTACTTGGTTACTCTCGTTTTGGATGTTCTTTGCACTTACTGCTGAGGTAAACCCAACGAATAGAATGAGTAATAAAATGTGTTTCATATTTAAAAATGTTTGTTTAATTCTTATTCATAACATATTTAAATAACAAATGTTTTTGTGAATGATCATGTTTTATGGATTCGTTGTGATGAATGAAGAGTGGAATCAGATTGAAGGCAGAACTAAAATTGAGACAAAAACGATCTACCACCTATTGTTTTGTTATCTTTGGCAGTAGAGTAATAGAAGATTACTTGATCTCTCAATTAAGAATGACAAAACAATAAATAGATGAAAATAGTTGAAACACCTATAAAAGATCTTGTTATCATCGAACCAAATGTTTTCGAAGATAATCGTGGATACTTTATGGAGTCTTACAAAAAAGAGTTATTAGAACCTTTTAGTGGCCCTTTTTATATCCTTCAAGAGAACGAATCGATGTCAAAAAAAGGTGCCCTTCGTGGACTACACTATCAAGGACCACCTACTGCACAGGCTAAGTTAGTACGATGTATTCAAGGTGAAGTCCTCGATGTTTGTGTTGATATTAGACGTAACTCTCCAACGTTTCTTCAGTCCTTCTCAATTCGACTATCTGATGTCAATAAACTACAGCTCTTTGTTCCAAAAGGATTTGCTCATGGGTTCATTACTCTTAGTGAAACAGCAGTATTCTCTTACAAAGTCAATGCTCCTTACTCACCAAAAGATGAGGGAGGAATTTTATGGAGCGACCCTTCTATTGATATTGATTGGGTCTTAGACCCATCAGAATATATTATCTCTCCAAAGGATCAAAAGCTTCCGAAGGTATCTGATTGGATATCTCCATTTGAATAATTTCTTTTTTCTGAATAGGTTTTTTAATCTAATCCTTTCTTTATGATAGAAGTCTATTCAGAAAATCGTTCACCATTTTGAATGATTGTATCCATTTTTAGTCTTCTTTCGTGGTACTACTCCCAATATCCTTTTTTGGGCTTGTTCTTTGATTATTGAATCTGCTTCTCTCTCAGTTTATGTGTTATGTTTGCTACTGTTCAGAGTGGCTAAATCACTTTGAGTTAATTTTATAAGTTAATACAAACATTTTCCTTACTTTAAGGAAAGGTCGAAAATCTTATTAATGTGAAAGTATTTATCAATTGTTTGTCGATTTTGATTTCTCTGATTCTTTGTACAGAGGTTCAAGCTAAAGATCTTTTTGTGGATACTGTGCCTCAAGTTATTGATGCAACGAAGCAGTTGAAACCGGGAGATACCTTAACGCTTGCGGATGGAGTTTATAAAGATATCAAATGGGTCATTCCTGTTAGTGGAAATGCAGAAAATCCGATTGTTATTAGAGCCAATAACGGAGGGAAAGTATCTATTACTGGAAATTCAAATGTTGAGTTGAGGGGAAGTTTTATTGTTTTTGATGGTTTAGTATTTAAAGATGGGAATCGTATCCCATCTCAATGGAAATCTCATGGTCCTGGATTGATTGCAATCTATGGTAGTTACAATAGAGTGACTAATTGTGTTGTCGATGACTTCGATAATGTGAAATCAGCTTATCTTACGACATTTCTAGATAGTGATGGGGGCGTACCTGTACATTGTCGTGTGGATCATTGTTCGTTTTTGAATAAAAAGACACAAGATCAAGTGATCAATTTGAATAATCGTATTCATAAACGTTCTTCAACACCTGCTCCTCCAATGTATCATCGCATTGACCACTGTTTAATTAGTAGCCCTTATAAGAAAAAGGGAAATGCTGGTGGCGGTATTCGAATAGGTTATTATCGAAATGATTTAGGTCGATGTTTGGTCGATTCGAACCTCTTTGTGAGACAAAACTCCGAGCCAGAAATCATTACAAGTAAATGCCAAGAGAATGTGATCTATGCCAATACTTTCATTGATTGTAGAGGAACAACGAACCTAAGACATGGAGATAAACAAGTGCTATTAAACAACTTTTTTATTGCCAAAAGCGATGCTTATGGTTGTGGAGGTATTTTCATTTGGGGGGCAAACCACCTCATTGCATGTAACTATTTCGAACTAAATTCGACTTTGAAAACGAGAGGCAATGCTGCGATATATCTAAACCCAGGACCTGCATCTAGTAATCATGCTTTGGCAAAAGATCTGTTTATTGTTAATAATTTATTCGTCAATAATAATGGATATGCCATCCATACAGAGCCTCTGAAAGATCGTAGAGAAAAATGGGCTGCGAAGAATAATCTAGAATTTAAATTACCCTTTAATATAGCCATTCTTGGTAATGTCTTCTTTCAACATAAATATTTTGAGAACGACTTTATCTATACCTCTCAATCTCACAAAGCACTTGGCTCTTTCAAAGGGAATTTCTATCGTGGAAGTGGATCTGGCCTAAATGGCAATACTGAGGGAATGAAGAAGAAGAAGTTTTCGATGAAGGATGAAAAGCTAGGTCTCAAGAAAAGACCTGCTGGTCTTCCACTGCAAAACTGTGATTACCCCAATATTCAGGGAATTTATTTGGACCTATCTAAGCTAGTCTCAGAAGGCGTAAAAGGGGCACCTCTTAAAAAAGAAGATGTCGGCCCATCTTGGAATAAGAAATTTTAATAGACTGTTACATAATTATGTTTGACCAACTCTCTTCTGGGAGTTGGTTTTTTCGTTTAGAATGGAACCAAACTATTCGATTGTCGAACTCTTTGATACTTTTGGAGTGGTATGAACGTAATATATAGGAGTGAAGAGTATTCTTGTTCCATTTCATGGTCTTCGTGATACAATATAAATAAGGGTTATCTTTGTCTTCAACACGGTCTCAAATAAACTTCTTTTTAATCCCTTGATTTCTCTTCTTAGAATCTTTCTGAACCTACTTTCAGTGCTACTTTAGTTACCCTTCCGATACCCTTCCGATACCCTTCAGTTACTCTAGGAGTAACCAAACCCTAACCAATCTATTATGGAAATGTAGACAAAGCACGATTCTATCCTCTTTTAGCTTCCTGCTATTGGGTGTATTCTCTATCCGAATATTCCCCATCATTTTATTCACTGGTTCTCGACACTTTTCTTTCATATTTGGGACTACGTTAAGGAAAATGATCCAAAAAATCGTGTATACTACAGTCTTTCATATTCTTTCCAAAAGAATGGTATGATGAAGATTTTTTTCGTCATTAATGGAGAAGTATTATAATATTATTTTCTGGTATTCTTTCTATTAAAAGGGGATATATGAAGAAGAGGTCGTTTCCGACGAAACGACCTCTTTTCTAGTACTACTAATGAATAAATATTTTAGTAGTTAGGACCTGCGTTAAATGCTGGAGCTCCTATATCATACCAAAGTCTTTCACTGTTTAGTACCGTCGGCTCGTTTTGACCTGAAGTAAAGTTCTGAGCTTGAATTGCACTAAGTTGATTTGCATAGTTCAAGTTGTCTTTGGTTGGAGTATTTATCGTGAATCTACGTGGGAATGGTAGTGGTCCAGTAGTAATACTCATATCCTCTGCTGGAAGAATAGTACTTCCTGCTTTAGGAATACCTGCACGACGACAAGTAACATAAAGCTCATTTGGAGCAGATAAGAAGTGAATATACATTTGGATATATACTTTTTCCAAATCACTATCTTTGTCTCCTGTAAGCTCGTAAGCTGGCTGCAATAATAGGTTATCGATTTCTCCAGTTTTTAATGCTACTGTACTCTCAGAAACCTCTTTTCCTGCACGGTCTACATAGCTATCATATGGCTCGCTATAGTAAGGCATTCCGTTGTGCCCTGCGATATAGTCTGCACTTTCAACCGAAATAGTGATCGCTCTTGTCAAATAGTCTTGAGCTGATCCAGGAATATTTGCACCCAATAATTTGAACTCTGCTAGATAAAGATTTGCTTCAGCCGATGACATCAATGTCCAAGCATAAGGCTTGTCTTCTTTCATCTGCTTTAATGGAGCATCTGGAGCATCTGGATAGTTGTAATCTCTATTAGGTTTAACAATTTTGTAAGAGTAACCTGACAGTGGGCTATAACCTTTTGTTGCTCCTGTGCTAGATTTCAACTGGAAGTTTACTGAGTTAAAGTAAATTTTGTTTAGTTCTGGATCAAGGGATGCATCTGGTTTTACAGGAGCTCCATAATAACGTACCCATGGTTCTCCTTCGCCTTTCCATCCTCTGAATGTTTTGTTTCCTTCTGCATCTTCATCATAATCTACATTCGCAAGAATATATGGAGGAACATCTTTCCCTTGATCAAAGAATGCTTGAATCACCTTTGAGTTAAAGCTGTTCTTATGGAAATAGAACCTTACGCGTGGATCTTTGTTTGCCACTAAGAAATCGATAAGATTTTTACCTCCATTACCAAAGTCCACATTATTATTCATGTGATACTCTTTTGATGATGGATAGTATACAAAATCATCAGAAAGGGCATCCATTGATCCAATGCTACTGTTTGCTACAGATTCTGCTATTTCAAATGCTTTCTCACGATTTTGGTGAAGCAAGCGAGCTGCGATTTTCAGTCTTAGACCATTGGCAAATTTTGCCCATTTGTCCCATTTACTATTGTAAACGAAATCTTGTGATCCAACACTTGTTTGTTGTACTGTTTGTCCATTAATGACCACATCATTGGTAAGAGTCTTTACTGTCTCAGCCAACTGCTTGTCAAAAAGATTCAATAGATCCTGTTGTAGATCATACTTTGGTGTAAGAAGAGGTGGAGTCGTATATTTAGCTAATCCTGCCTCTGAGTAAGATACTGCTCCCGTCACATCCGTCATTTTCAATACTTGATAGATTTGAATAGGAAAGGTGATTGCTCTTAGATATTGATATCCATTAGCCTGTGTTTTATCTAACCTTTGGTCAATTTGATATCTCATCTCTGCCAATGGAGGCAATACGTAACGATAGTAATCCACGCTTCCTGCAGAGGACATTCTGTTCATATCTGTATTGTTTCCTCCTCCAGATACAGTGGTTTGACACCATGGGAAAAAATACTGGCTGTTGTTGTAAAACCACTCTGTATATGAGTCTCTACCACCAATTCGATATAGTGCTTCAGTCAGAAGAAAATTTACATCTGGCTTAGAAATAATAGATGGATTGGTGTTTGTTTCGGCAAAATCTTCTTTGTTACAGCTAGTGCTTAGGATTGCAGCTACTGCAAGAAGTGCATATATAATTTTGTTTTTCATCTGTGTAGTTTTTTAAACCGTTTCTTAAAGGTTGAATTTCAATGCCAACGAATAGGTTGCAGTGTATGGAGTAAAGTTTCTCTCGAAATATGAGTAGTCACTTTTGTTTCCACGTAGCCCTTCTGGGTTCAAATTGTTTGGAAGAGAGTTATAGATAAACCCAAGGTTTCTTCCTACAAGTGAAAGGTTCAGATTCTTAATTCCTACCTTAGAAAGTGTTTGTGAAGGGAATGCATAGTTAATAGCAAGCTGACGTAGTGAGATGTAATTAACCTCGGATACCCATCCGTCATGAACGGTACCTTGTTTCCATGAGTTACTAAAATAGTGGTGGAATGAAGCATGTGTTGGCTCAACAAAACCTTTGTCGAATGCTTCTTGATATGACATTCCTGATACATCTTGTTTTGCTCCTGTTGGTGTTGTTACAGTCGTTCCTGTAGCAAAAACCCCTTGAGGAATAACTCCATCATGATATCTCATTCCTGCATCGTCTGCATATTGAGTATCCCATGCAACGCCACCGTGTGCTTCATCTCTGTACTCTAGTGAAGACTCAGTAAAACCATAAGCAGTTCCGTAACGGTTGTTGTAGGATACGATTTCTCCACCGAACCTTAAATCAAATAGGGCACTTATAGATAACGATTTGTAACGAAATGAAGTGCTTAAACTTCCTTCGAAGTCAGGCATAATTGATCCTATTTTCTCTACCTTACCACTTCTCTTTGCATATGCACCTCTTTTTGAGTCATTCCAAACTAGAACTTTTTGTCCGTTGCGAGGGTCATCGATATTGTTTCCATCAGCATCTTTTGCTTGGAATTTCATAGGTGCTGCATCTGAAAGTAGCACACCATACTCTCCTCCAATATATGCTGCGGATCCTACACGATAGTTACCGTAACCGATGCTACCAGCAAGAACTTTATATTCTCCAACTGTTGGGTGAAGGTATACGATCTCACTTTTGTTCTTCGAGTAGTTAAAGTTTAAATCCCATTGGAAGTCACGAGTTTTGATTGGAGTTGTATTCAATGCAATCTCAAAACCTTTGTTCATTATTTCCCCACCATTTACCATCTGAGAACTTACACCTGACTCTGCAGGAGCAGGGATGTTGATGATTTGATCTTTTGTTGTCTCTTGATAAACTGCTGCGTCAATGTTAAATCTACTGTTCAACATCCTAATGTCTAAACCAAGCTCATAAGATGTTTTACGCTCTGGTCTAAGACTAGGATCTATCATAGATGTAGGGACTTCATTTCTGTAGTTGAAGGTTCCATCTCTTTCAATAGTACGAACATTAAAACCTTGGTTGATAGCGTATGGTGCTGTATCGTTACCTACTTGTGCCCATGATGCTCTCAATTTAAAGAAGTTGATAGCCTCTGGTACTTCAAATGTATTCGATACAATCCATGATGAACTTACAGAAGGGTAGAAGTATGAGTTGTTTCCTGATCCATTAGTGTAAACTAATGAAGACGACCAGTCATTACGTCCTGTAATATCTATGAAGAGATCATCTTTTACACTAAACGATGCCAATGCATAGGTAGAGAACATCTTCTTTGTTTGATTCAATCCTCCATTTCCAATTACTGTTTTTTTACTATTTGAGATGAAATATTGTCCAGGGATAATAAGACCTCCGTCTGTTTTTACTTCTGTGTAGTAATTTAGTTGATCGTAGTACTCAGCTCCTGCCATCAAACTAAAACCGATTGTTTCACTAATATCCTTACGGATATTCACCAATGCTTTTAATGTCTGCTGTCTTTTGTATTGACTGCCGATCATATATGAACCACCATCATTTTTGTATCCACCACCAAGAATTTTACTCTCTTTGTTTACAAAGTAAAGGTTCATATTGGCATTTACTGTAAAGTCGATCCATGGTGCTGCTTTATAAGTCAATTGAGCCGTTGGACGGATCACATATTCTCTTTGTGTGATCTCGTTGTTGTTTACAGAGAACCAAAATCCTGATCCTGGTACTTGACTATACTCATCTGCTGGTCCAGTTCCTGGGATACCACCGTGTGTGGTTGTGTACTTATCTTTATAGAACTTAGTGTCATAAGATCTAGAGAATGTTCCTGTTGCAAAATTACCCCCAAGGTTACCTGCTGGGTTTGCTGCATTCGATTGAGAAAAATTAACCGATGCTTCTGCTTTTAACTTCTCCGAGATTTGGTGATCTCCTTTCAATAGGAAAGAGTATCTATTGAAACTGTTGTTTTTGTACGTTCCTTTACGATAGTTGTATGAGTTTGACATATAGAAATGGGTCTTCTCGTTACCACCTTGAATCGTAAAGTTGGTATTTGAATTAAATCCTAAATCGTATGCATCCTTAAAGTTGTCTTCGTAAGATCTATACGGTGTTAGTTTTCCATCGTATCCAATCACTTGTTGTCCATCATAACGAGGTCCAAAGCTTAGACTAGATAGCTCAGGTAAAGATGGGTATGTCTTCCCATCTAATGTTGAAGTTTTGAATTGTCCTTGGTTATCAAATGAATTGAACTTACCGTTAGGCTTTACTTCCCCATAATTAACATATCCAGAAAGTGTACCATTTCCATACTCATTTTGAAGTGATGGTGTATTGTAAACATGGTCAATACCTGTTGTTTGTGAGATAGTGATCCCTAAACCTTTGGTATTAGAACCACTTTTCGTTGTAATGATTACCGCACCGTTGATACCTCTAGATCCATATAGTGCTGTCGCAGCAGATCCTTTAAGGATCGATACCGATTCGAAATCATCTGAGTTCAAGTTTTTTAATTCATTACCGAAATCATTACTATCTGTTTCCCACTCAGATCCACCTGAAGTGTTGTTGTCAAGAATAACCCCATCTACTACGAAAATAGGCTGGTTGTTAGATCCTAGAGTGGATACTCCACGAATCTGAATTTTGGTTGCACCAAAGGCACCACCATCACTACCACTAACACTAACACCAGCAGATTTACCTTGAAGTGCAGAAACGGGGTTTACAGTATTTGACTGAGCTACCTCTTCTCCTTTTACTTCGGTCATAGCATAACCTAGTTTCTTAGACTCTCTTTTTATTCCCAAAGCAGTAACAACTACTTCGTCTATATTTTGTGTGTCATTTGCAAGTGCAATATTGAGCACTTTTTGCCCAGTGTATTCAATAATTTGTTCTTGATATCCAAGATAGGAAATGCGAAGCTGTCTCGCATCTGCATTTACTTTTAGGGTAAATTCCCCTTCAAAGTTTGTAACAGTTCCAATACTAGTACCAGGAACCATAACGGTTGCACCAATGATCGTTTCTCCAGTCTCTTTGTCTGTTACGACCCCTTTGATTACTTTTTTAGAATCCTGTTGAAAAACTGATTGAGCCTCTGGTGAGTTGTTGGCAAATGTGACTGCAGGAAAAAATAGGGTTGCAGCCAAAGCTACTACTCCCAATGTTTTTGCAGTACATTGGGATCTTAAGATCTTAATGTCTCGCATAGTTTTAGTTATTTTTAGCTCTATAGCATAAATTGTCATGCTATAGTATCGTTGTTTTAGATGGTCTAAATGTATTAATATTTTGTTAATGGATGTTTTAAATTTGGAGGCTCTAAGATATTGTAAACTAGGGGGTATGGTAGGTGTTGTAGTTCTAATGTATATATAATTTTATACGAATATTTATATTACTACGATATCTATATAAGTTGTCATCTTGCTAATAATCAGTTTTATTACTTTGTTTTAAAATGATTATTTATGTGTTATTTAACAATTAATAATTGCTTAATAATGCTTTTTAAATAGTCTTAAACTATTTTAAATGATGTGTTTGGGCTATTTAATTAGTTGATAATGTATTCGAATTGCTTTATTTTGAGATATCAGGAGTCAGTATTTTAAATTATATGTTGCTTTTTAGGGATAAATCTGCTATAACTATTTTTTATCTTATTATATCCTATTTAATGAAATGTGCCTTTAAAATGATTCGATACAGATTATATGAGCTATACACCATTTTCAATATTCACCTGAGCCCTAAAACCTGTCAAATAGTTCACTCGAATCGAAGTCTCATTTTAGAAGGGACTATATTTTAACAATCTTCTTTGTGAAAATATAGAGTTGAAATTTCCATGTTTATCACTCCGAACAATCGTACCATTTTTTTATAGTGTACTCTATTGCTTAAGAAAATTTCATATAGTATTAAGACACTACATATATATATATAATCATTTCTTCTACCCCCTGCTTGTCATCTCTTCTAATATTGTACTGAACCCATATAGATAAACGAGACCACTTCTTCGGTAACTATTGTCACTGACCATCTTGGACAAAGCATCTATGTTTGCATAAGATTTGAGTGAGTAAATGTTTGTACCAAGAGATGGAGTAAGCTTATTAAAGAAGCCTAATCCATCTTCTTAGAAAGCTGTATAGGTACCGCTTCTAGGTTAGAGTATGTGTTGTTGAATTAGTATGATATAATTAAATAACAACTATATGAAGAAGATCTATTTATGGTGCTTTCTTTCTTTTATCCCATCGTTAGTGCTTATAGCACAGACAAAACGGGAGATGTCTTTGGAAGAAGCACTCTCTATTGCTTATGAAAAGAATAGCTCATTGAAGATTGCTTACGAAGACTTAAAGGTTTATATTGCAGACTATAAGACAACCAATGCGATCTATATGCCTCAAGTTTCGTTGTCCGAAAGTTATGTAGCGACCAATAATCCCATGCAGGTGTTTGGTATCAATCTTCAACAAACCTCTATCACTTCGAGTGATTTTGCCCCAGACAAGTTGAATAATCCATCTACTACGGATAACTGGAATAGTATGGTTTCCGTTCGAATGCCGATTTTTAACTTGGATAAGATTTACGAAAGAAAAGCGGCTAAGGAGGCGATGGAATCAAGGTCCTCTATGTTGAAGCGATCCTTTGATCTCATTGGATTTGAAGTGAAGAAGGCATATTATGCTTTACAACTCTCTTCTGTAAGTGTCAAGGTTGCACATAAATCTAAACAAACTTCCCAAGCTGCTTTAAAAAGAGTTCGTTCTCTTTCGAAAGAAGGGATGGCTACCTCTGCGGATTTATCTCTTGCACAGGTTCATCTACTTAAGTCTGAAAATCAACAGCTTCTTACCAAAAGTAATTACAAAAAGGCCAATCGTTACCTGACATTTCTATTAGGACTTGATTTGGATACTGAGGTGACTCCCATAGACAAACTAGGGGATATTGAGCAAACAGGCTTTGACTCTCAAACTTCTGTAAGTAAAGAACGTGCCGATCTTGTTGCCAAATTGCATCAAGTAAATGCGTTATATCATCAGGTCAAAAAGAATCAGATGGGTTGGGTTCCATCTCTTAATGGAATGGCGAATTATAGCTTGAATAGTGACGAGATATTCCAGAATACGAGCAATAGTTATTGGATTGGTGTGACACTACAGTGGAATATCTTTCAAGGTGGCGTACGATGGAATCAAAATAAGAAACATAAAGCAGAATATCGAAAAGCCAAAATAGAATTCTCTCAGATGCAAAAGAAGGCGGATATGGAGCTGCAAAATATGCAAGACCAACTTCTTCTATATAGACAACAATCTGAGCTTATGCACAAAGCTTTTCTACAAGCTAAAGAGACCTATGCAATTCAATCGAATCGCTATAACGAAGGACTGGAACAGACTGCAGACTTGTTGTTAAGTCAAACGGAGATGGAACAACTTCATTGGAAATTCCTTCAGTCTCAGTATCAAAGTGCCCTAGCATATTTTCAACTACAACTCATGTTACAAAAATAGAATAGAATGAAACATTTATATACATTCATGATCCTTGCCCTTTTGGGTGTCATGACTTCTTGTGGAGATAAAAAAGATATACAATCTAATGATGTGGTTCATAAAACAAAAGTAGAGGTGACTACTGCCAACCTAATGGAAGTACAATCTATGACCAAACTATCTGGCACCATTCTTTCAGACCAGAAAGCCCAGTTGAGTACAAAGGTGATGGGAGAGGTTATCTATCTTCCTTTTAAGCCAGGCGATCACGTGAAAAAAGGGCAACTTTTAGCAAAGATTGACGATCAAGCGTTAAATGCTTCTTACTCCACTGCTCTTGCTGCTCTAGATCAGGTTCAAGCGAAGCTACAGCTTGTTGAAAAAAATTATGGACGGTTGTCTCGACTTCTATCCGTTCAGAGCATTACCCAAAGAGAGTTTGATCAAGTGAAGATGGAAAGAGATGCTACCCTTTCGCAACAAAAACAGGCGAAGGCTCAAGTGAAAAAAGTGAAGAGTCTAATTGGAGAGTGTCATGTAAAAGCCCCTTTTGATGGGATCATCGTAGATAAATATATTAAGGAAGGCAGTTATGCTGTTCCAGGCCATCCTATTCTTTCTATCTCAAATAGTGACGTTTTTAATGTGGAGTTTTTTCTTCCAGAAGATCTAAGTCCACAGCTAGAGATAGGAGCTACCTGTCTAGTCGGTATTCGTGACAATAGACAAGCAGGTGCTACTGTATCTCATATTGCACCTGCAGGAGAGTTCCATAATGGGCAGATTTGTGTGATCGCTACTATCGAACCAAGTGCGTATGGTTGGGTTGCTGACGGCATCTATACTTCGGTTGTGATCCCCAATTTATATGAGAAAAAGATCGTGATTCCTGCAACTTCTATTGTTCGACGTGGGGCATTAAAAGGGGTTTATAAGATATCTGAAGACCACAAAGCGCTTCTTCAGTGGATTCGTCTAGGAAGTCGATACGACGGCAACTACCAAGTACTCTCTGGTCTTGATGAAGGAACAATGGTTGTGAATAATCCATCTGAAAAGATGGTGGATGGAGATCAAGTTGAAATAGTTAAGTAGTCCATTTTCAATAAGGAATATATGATGAAAGAAGGAATCGCTGGCAAGATTGCCAAACAATTTATAAACTCGAAGCTCACCCCGCTTCTGATGCTTCTATTTCTGGGGCTAGGGTTTTATGGTGCTTCACTTACTCCAAGAGAAGAGGAGCCACAAATCTCTGTGCCTATCGCAGATATCTTTGTTCAATATCCAGGGGCAAATCCGGATGAGGTAGCCTCTCGTGTCTCCAAACCGTTAGAGAAGATTGTTTCGAACATTAGTGGGGTTGAGTATGTCTATTCTACTAGTATGAAAGGGCAAGCACAACTTGTGGTACAGTTTTATGTGGGGGAGGATATCGAACGCAGTATTGTTAAACTTTATAACGAAATCGTCAAACATATGGATCAAGTGCCCAAGGGTGTATCTATGCCTTTGGTAAAGACTCGATCTATTGATGATGTCCCTGTGATGTCTTTAACTTTGTGGAGTGATAACTATGACGACTATCAGATTCGTCGTATTGCCTCTGAGGTTGCTGATCAAGTGGGAACCATTAACGATATTGCACAAGTAAAAGTGATTGGAGGTCGATCGCGTCAATTTTCTGTTACTATAGACCCTGATAGACTGCGTTCATATGGACTAGATGCAACCATGATCTCTAGACAGTTGTCTTTAGCTAATGGGCAGAAGATAGTCGGTTCATTCTTCGAGAACAATCATACCTATTCAGTCAAAACAGGTACTTTTCTACGTTCAAAGGAGGATTTAGAACATATTATTGTCACGACAAAAAATGGTGTACCTGTCTACCTTGATCAAGTCGCAGTGGTGGAAGATGGTCCAGGAAAACCATCTCAGTATGTCACTTTCGGGTATGGAGAGCAGAATGAAGAGAACCGTTCCTCTTATCCAGCTACCACTATCTCTATCGCTAAGCGTAATGGGGCAGATGCGATGAAGGTTGCTGATTTGGTATTGGATAAAGTGTCTCATTTAGAGGAAAATTTGATTCCTAGTGATGTGCATATAGAGGTAACAAGAAATTATGGGGAGACAGCTTCTCATAAAGTAGATGAATTGATGTGGCACCTATTAGGTTCTATTCTTGCTGTGACATTGATCGTGGCATTAAGTATGGGATGGAGAGGAGGATTGGTTGTTTTTCTTTCGGTACCTGTTACATTTGCCTTAACTCTATTTGTCTATTATCTCTTAGGATATACGTTGAATCGTATTACGCTTTTTGCATTAGTCTTTGTTACAGGTATTGTGGTGGACGACTCCATTATTATAGCCGAGAATATGCATCGACACTTTAGGATGGGGAAGAAGCGCTTTATGGATGCTGCGTTAGAGAGTATTAGTGAAGTGGGAAACCCTACCATCCTAGCTACTTTTACTGTGATCGCAGCAGTGTTGCCTATGGTGGCTGTCTCAGGTATGATGGGACCTTATATGAGTCCGATGCCTATTGGTGCTGCCTTTGCCATGATCTTTTCACTTTTAGTGGCTTTGACGATTACTCCCTTTATTGCTTACCGTCTTTTGAAAAAGGAAGAGCGAACCGAACGCAATAGTGGAGACGAATTAGAAGGGGTTACCTCGACATGGATCTATAAGGCATATTATAAAGTGATGACTCCTCTTCTAAGCAGCAAAAAGCGACGTTGGACATTTATCGGAGCTGTTGTACTTCTATTACTGGGGTCTGTGACACTTTTCTATGTCAAATGGGTCGCAGTGAAGATGCTCCCTTTTGACAACAAGAATGAGTATCAGGTGGTGATTGATATGCCTGAGGGCACTTCACTCGAAAAGACATACGAAGCAACGCAAGCTTTAGCAAACTATATTAAAAATCAGCCAGAAGTAGAGAAATATACTTGTTATGTGGGAACTGCCTCTCCGATCACTTTCAATGGATTGGTTCGTCATTATGACCTAAGAGGTGCCAATAATATGGCGGATATTCAGGTGAACCTTACGGATAAAGATCATCGCGATATTCAAAGTCATGACTTAGCTAAAGCTGTAAGACCAGGACTTGAAAAGATTGCCAACAATTATGGTGCGAAGATCAAAGTGGTGGAGATGCCTCCAGGACCGCCTGTTTTAAGTACCCTTGTCGTGGAGGTATATGGACCAGATGCCAAAGAGCAACAGCGTATCGCGAAAAATATAGAAGACATCTTTAACGACAATTCGAATGTGGTAGACGTCGATAGCTATGTGGAGTCTGATAATTGGGAGTTTCAGTTTACAATCAACAAACAGAAAGCTGCCATGAGAGGAGTCGGAGTAGCACAAATAGAACAGGTATTGTACACTGCACTTCATGGTTCTAATATGATGAATATTATTCAGTCGGAGGAACAGAAGGAGGTGCCTGTTATTGTTCAATATAATGACAAAGAGTATACCTCTGTGGAGGATCTGAAACATATCTCTATGGTTTCACAAAATGGATCTATGGTATACCTTGGCGATGTCGTAGATGTCGAAAAGAGATTAGAGCCGAAATCGATATATCGTAAAAATCAACACTCCGTAACCTTTGTTACTGCCGAGGTGGCTGGCGACCTAGAGAGTCCTGTGTATCCTATGTTGGATGTCAAAGAGAAGATAGAGGCCATTCCTGTATCTGGACAAGATCATCTTTTACAGATGTATAATGGACAACCTTTTAACGACGACCAATATGTTGTAAAATGGGATGGAGAATGGCAGATAACCTACGATGTGTTTAGAGATTTAGGAATTGCTTTCGCAGTGGTGATTGTGATTATCTATATGTTGATTATTGGTTGGTTTCAAGATTATAAAGTTCCTATTATCATGATGATATCCATACCACTCTCGTTGGGAGGAATCTTGATTGGACACTGGCTTCTTGGTGCTTATTTTACTGCCACAAGTATGATTGGATTGATCGCTTTGGCAGGGATTATGGTGCGGAATGCCATCTTATTGGTCGACTTTATTCATATCCGACTCAAAGAGCGCATTCCGATGAAACAGGCCATCATTGAGGCAGGAGCTGTTCGTACTACTCCGATCTTGTTGACTGCAGGAACCGTAGTGATCGGAGCATTCGTGATTCTTTTCGATCCAATATTCCAGGGACTTGCCATCTCTCTGATGGGTGGTTCTATCGCTTCCACTGCCTTAACATTAGTCATTGTTCCATTGATCTTCTATATGGTCTATCGTAAAAGATATCAATAGAATTAGGATACGTCTTTCGTACGTTTTTATTTAAACACTCTTTTATCAAAAGCACTAGCACTTCGGTTCTAGTGCTTTGTCTTTTGTGGTTTGTCACTTTGGATATCTCTGATTGTTCCCTTTATTATAGATATCTCTGAAACACGATCTATTTATCGGTCTTTACGTGATTGTATGTGTTTTTTTCGCATTGTATTATCGACTTGAATAAAATATCTATCAGACTGTAGAGATAAGCTTTTTTTATCTCTTCAGTCATGGATATGCAAATTTTGTCGAGATTCTTTTAATCTTACTAAGTTATTAATATTTAACTTAAATAAACATTCTATCCATTCTAAACGTAAGTTGGAATGAACTCTCGTTTAAATAGTATTCTCTCTTTTTAGTTTTCTAAAAAGAATTCCTGAATATGCGATCGGGACAATAACCATAATGGATATAATGATGATAAATAGAGTATTACTTGTCTTGATAGGAAGAATCAAACTAGATAATATTACGATGAGACCCCCTACAAACCAAATTACACCACCTAACTTGTGTGTGGCTTTCCATACGGTCTCACTCTCTAAGGTCCATGGAACTTTTATTCCAAGGAAATAGTTTGGTGGGATGGTTTTCATAGAGTTTCCAATGATAGTGAATAGCAGTCCATTAAGCAAGAGAAAATAGTTCGGATCCCCGATCGTTTTGTGTTTTGCTGCATAGATAATGAATATTGCTATGATCGACATAACACTCGTGAGTAGAAGTTTGAGTGATGCGAGCTTTCTCCCCATCTTCTTCATCTTCTTTTTGGGGTCTATCTTTGGAAGAAAATGAAGAATCAAGTAGGTGGATAGAGGAAGAAGAAGAGAAATAAAAAATAGAGATATTTTGCTTCCATATCTATCTATTTCCCCATCTATGTTCCAATGGATGGGGATTGTTTGTGGCAATTCGCTCCATACAAAAGCAAGATAGATAAACGGTAGGGAGATAATAATCCAGTTCGGAATTTCTTTTTTTAAGTTCATGTTTTTACTTTTTTAATGTTAAAATCCAATTGAGAAGCTCCTCTAGAATCGTTGTGTTTAAGGAATATTCCACAAATTGGCCCTTCTTCTCACTCGTGATCAAATCTGCCCTTTTTAATATATCGAGATGATGAGATATGCTTGGTTTCGAGATATTAAATCGATCTGCGATCTCCCCAGCATTCATATCTTTCTCTTTTAAAAGTTCTACGATTCTCCTTCGAGTTTCATCATTCAGCGCTTTAAATATTAAATTCATTGATGTAAATACTTATATATTTAGACAAATATCTAAATAATATCTTATATATCCAAATATCAGTGGATTAAAGGGATTGAGAGAGGAGATTTTGATGGAGTCTATGCCTATTGTTGGGAGAGATTGCTTGTGGTTATTTTTATGTGGAAGTTTTATACAATGAGATGAAAACCGATAGTATTATGCAGGAGAGAGTGTAAAGCAAGTAGGTTCGAAAAATCGTTTAAGATATGGGGACAAGCAGGTGAAACAGTTAAGTGTCGTAAAGGAGGACTATTCCCAAAAAAATATGTAGAAAGAGACAAATATGGGTTGACATCCATTCGACCATTTTGTCTATAGGATGCAATTTATTGTTTGGTTCATGAAAAGGAATCAGGATATAAATAAAGGGGATTAACATACTTTTCGGGACAGTGCCCTCTATTTGTTTTAGGGGTATATTGGAAGGGTTTTGTCCCCTGTTTCTACCTGACTTTGTTCATGGTTGATTCGAATCTTGTTCATGCTTTGTCCACCCAATCGATGGAGAATCGATGGACAAACCATGGAGGAAGTATGGACAAACCATGGACAAACCTAGGTGGAAACCCCTTTGAAACCAGGATGAAATAGGGGAGATGTGAGAGAAAAAATAGAGGGATGGGAGTTTTAGTTGTTTTCTTATCAAAATGATTGTTTTTATAGGGGGTAGGAGAGATAGGAATATCTGTTGGGCGTTTTTTGTAAATGGTTATTCGGGAAGAAGGAGACAGGATGGGGATGTGGTGAAAAAAAAGGCTGACACGGTTTGAGTGTCAGCCTTTCGCATTGTGTGTTTGTGTTTTAGATTCCTAGATCTTTCATCACACTTTCGATTCGTTTCATTGCTTTTTCATCTGCAGAATGATACTCGTCTCTGGTGTTGATTTTACTTGTACACTCGAAGTAGAATTTGATTTTAGGCTCTGTTCCTGATGGACGTACCGACACTTTTGTTCCGTCTTCAGTGAAGAACTGAAGTACGTTAGATGTGCTTTTGTAGTTCATCTTTGTTATTTTACCTGTTTCAAGATCTTTGTCTTCTAGAGTAGAGTAATCTTTGATACGAACAAGCTTTGATCCACCAAGCGTAGCAGGAGGAGTCTCTCTGAAGTTCTTCATCATCTCTTGAATCTCTTCTGCTCCAGTTTTTCCTTGACGTACAATATATTTCATGAATTCTTTAGAGAAACCATACTCTAGGTAGATGTCTTGAAGAAGTTCAAATAGAGATTTTCCTTTGTCTTTTGCCCAAGCAGCAATTTCTGCCATCAAAGCACAAGCAGTTACTGCATCTTTATCTCTTACGAAGTCTGAAGGAAGGAAACCGAAGCTCTCTTCTCCACCACCAATATATCTCTTGGTTGCTTCATTATCGCGAATTACGTCTGCAATAAACTTGAATCCTGTGTAGCTGTCGAAGTACTCTACATTGTTCGCTTCTGCAATTTTAGCGATCAACTCACTTGTAACAATTGTTTTCACTACATACTCTTTACCAGTGATGCGTCCTAGCTCTTTGTTACGAGCGATAAGGTAGTATGTGAATAGAATACAAGTTTGGTTTCCGTTTACGATGATAAACTTACCAGAGTCGTCACGTACACAGACACCAATACGGTCTGCATCGGGATCAGTCGCCATCACTATTTCTGCACCAGTCTCGTTTGCTTTAGCGATAGCCATTTCCATTGCCGCAGCTTCTTCGGGATTTGGAGAGACTACGGTTGGAAATTCGCCACTCACTACATCCTGTTCAGGAACGTTAATGATGTTTGTGAAGCCGAACTTACGAAGTGCTGCAGGAACCATTTTGTATCCAGTACCATGGATTGGTGTGTATACAATCTTCATATCTTTATGTCTCTCGATCGATTGAGGGGACATAGAGATTTGGTGAGATGCTTCGATGAATTTTTTATCCATCTCTTCTCCCATGACATGGATAAGCTCTTTGTTTGGCTCGAAAAGGATGTTTTCTACTTTGATGTTTGCTACTTCGTCAATGATATTCTTATCGTGAGGTGCTACAATCTGAGAACCGTCATTCCAGTAAGCCTTATAACCATTGTAGATCTTTGGATTGTGGGATGCAGTAATGATAATACCACTTTGACAATCTAATTCACGGATTGCGTAAGACATCTCAGGAGTAGGTCTTAACGATTCGAAGATATGGACTTCTATTCCGTTTGCAGAGAAGATATTTGCAGCGGTTTCTGCAAAATATGGACTATTATTACGGCAATCATATCCAATAGCTACTTTAATATCTTTTTTGTTTGGATATGTTTTTTTAAGATAATTTGATAGCCCTTGTGTTGCTGCTCCAACAGTGTAGCGATTCATTCTGTTAGAACCAGGTCCCATAATACCGCGAAGTCCTCCGGTACCAAATTCTAAATCCTTATAAAAAGACTCGATCAAATCTGTCTTGTCTTCGTTCTCCAACATTTTTTTGATGGCATCTTTTGTTTCTTGGTCGTAAGGTCCTTCTAACCATTCAGTTGCTTTGATTTCAACTGTTGACAATATATCCATATTATTCATTTTTATGTTAGTTTCTTATATTTAGATTAAATTGTTGTACACACTGTTTCAGACTCGTTTCCCATTGCGGAATAGAGAGCTCAAAGGTATGTTTTATTTTTGTCTTGTCTAATACAGTAAATTTTGGTCTTGGTGCAGGACGCACAAACTGTTCTGAAGAAACAGGGTGTATTGCGCAAGTTATTTCGAATTTGCTGAATATTTTATGAGCAAAATCATACCATGATATTTGACCTTCATTACTGAAATGAAAGATACCAAATTTTTTTGTCTGTTTTCTATCTGTGTTTATAATCTTTACGATGACGTTTGCTAGATCTGGAGCATAAGTTGGTGTGCCAAATTGATCGTTCACCACTTGTATCTTTTTTTTAGATTGCCCTAGTTTTACCATGGTGTTGAAGAAATTTGCATGTAGGGCATCGTATAACCAAGCGGTTCGGATAATGGTGGCATAGGAAGAGGCATTCAGGAGTGTAGTCTCTCCGTCTCTTTTGGTGATACCATAGATGGATTGGGGGTTGGTTGTATGATCTTCTTGATAGGGATACGATGCTTCTCCGTCGAAGACATAATCTGTAGAGATATGAACCACCTCAATCTCCTTTTGTTGAGAGATCTCCCCGATGTTTTGTAGAGCACGGTGGTTGATAAGATCAGCAGTCTCTTTCTCTTCTTCTGCTTTGTCTACGGCAGTATAGGCCGCACAATTGACAATGATATCGATGTGATTGTCCACAACTATTTGATTGAGTTGTTCTCTGTTGGTTATATCACAATCCTCTCTTCCTAAGCATAAAGTACGGATATTGTTCTCATTTTTTAGTGCCCTATTTAGGTGAAATGCTAGCATTCCGTGTCCTCCAGTAATAAGGATATTCTTTTTTTTCATTGTCTTTCTTTAAAGTATGCAATGGTTTTTTCTAGTCCCTCGTTTAGTTCCACTTTGGGCTTCCATCCATTTAAGGTTTTGGTCGCGGTAGAGATGTTGGGTTGACGTTGGTTGGGATCGTCAATCGGTTTTTCAAGATAGATGATCTTCGATTTACTGTGGGTGAGATCTACAATTTTCTGAGCGAGCTCTTTGATGGTATACTCTATCGGATTGCCAATATTAATGGGACCTAAGACAGATGGGTCTGTATTCATCATAAGGATCATTGCATCAATCAAATCATCGACAAATTGAAAGCTTCGTGATTGGCTTCCATCGCCATAGATCGTGATATCCTTGTTCTCTACAGCTTGAAAAATGAAATTGGAGATGACCCTCCCATCATTGGGTTGCATTTTGGGGCCATAGGTGTTGAATATGCGGATAATTTTAATGTCTACATCGTTTTGAATATGGTAGTTCATAAAGAGCGATTCGGCACATCTTTTCCCTTCATCGTAGCAGGACCTTGGGCCTATGGGGTTGACATTTCCCCAATAGTCTTCTGTTTGTGGGTGAATAAAAGGATCTCCATAGACCTCAGAAGTGGATGCCTGTAGTATGCGAGCGTTGGTTCTTTTGGCAAGCCCTAGCATGTTGATTGCCCCCATGACAGATGTCTTGATTGTTTTGATTGCATTGTGTTGATAATGGACCGGGGAGGCAGGACAAGCTAGATTGTATATCTGATCCACTTCAATATAGAATGGCATGGTGATGTCGTGTCTCACCAACTCAAAGTATGGGTTATCCAATAGATGGATGATGTTGTCTTTGGTGCCAGTAAAGAAATTATCTAAGCAAGTGACTTCGTGTCCTTGGTTGAGCAACTTCTCGCAAAGATGGGAGCCAATAAAACCAGCTCCTCCTGTTACAAGGATTTTCTTTCTTCGGTTTGTGTTCATTATGTGATTCTTAATAATGTTTTCCCTCTTGAGATACGTGATTAGACTGCATCTTATTTCCTAGATAATGTATTCTAGATATTGTCAAATGAGGCGCTTCCTTAACCAACAACACCTTCCGTGAAAATAGTAAAAATCGGAAATATTTTAGACTTACGATTTAATATTTTATGACCCTCTTATCTGTTGTCGATCCTATTTAAATGTGATGTTCGACTCCCCAATATCTCTATTTATACTAGTATTGTTTTGGGCTGTATCATTACATCTTATTATAGGTATCATAACGAAGATAATGTGTTCATATAGACTTTTTGATATGCATGAAATGGTTTTCTAAATAGCATGTAAATATAACACATAATAGTGGTTTCTATTTTAATCGGAGAGCGATTTGCATGTCGTTTATTGTAAAAAATTACTCTATATTGATTAAGTGCCTAAGAAAAAGACAAAAAAAACATCTTTCATTCGGTGGTTTGGTAATTAATCGCTAATTTTGCCGCGATTTAAACGATATATTGTCTAATTTATTAATTGAATTAAGAAAATTAAATGAGCGAAAATTTAGAAAACAAGGCTGTTGAGGCAACTGAGGAGGTAAAAACTCAAGTTGTTGTTCACGAGGAGTTTGATTGGGATGCGTACGAAGCTGGTAAAACAGCTGCAGAAGTGAAAGACAAAGAGTTGGAAGCTATGTACGATAACACACTATCTGCACTTCAAGAAAAAGAAGTTGTTGATGGTAATGTGATCGCAATGAACAAGCGTGAAGTAGTTGTAAACATTGGCTACAAGTCTGATGGTATCGTTTCTTTGAACGAATTCCGTTATAACCCAGAGTTGACTGTGGGTGACGAAGTAGAGGTTTACGTTGAAAGCCTTGAAGACAAGAAGGGACAACTAGTTCTTTCTCACAAAAAAGCACGTTCTCTACGTAGTTGGGATCGTGTTAATGCTGCTCTAGAAAACGACGAAATCATCAAAGGTTTCATTAAATGTCGTACTAAAGGTGGTATGATCGTTGATGTATTCGGAATTGAGGCTTTCTTGCCAGGTTCTCAAATCGACGTGAAGCCTATTCGTGATTACGATATCTATGTAGGTAAAACAATGGAGTTCAAAGTAGTTAAGATTAACCACGAATTCCGTAACGTTGTTGTATCTCACAAAGCACTTATCGAAGCTGAGCTTGAACAACAGAAGAAAGAGATTATCTCTAAATTGGAAAAAGGACAAGTTCTTGAAGGAACTGTTAAGAACATCACTTCTTACGGTGTATTCATCGACCTTGGTGGCGTAGATGGTCTTATCCACATTACTGACCTTTCTTGGGGTCGCGTAAACCATCCAAGCGAGATCGTTGAACTTGATCAGAAGATTAACGTTGTTATCCTTGACTTCGATGATGATAAGAAACGTATTGCTCTTGGATTGAAACAATTGACTGCTCATCCATGGGATCAACTAGATACTGAGTTGAAAGTTGGTGATCGTGTGAAAGGTAAAGTTGTTGTGATGGCTGACTACGGTGCATTCGTTGAGATTGCTCCAGGTGTAGAAGGTTTGATCCACGTTTCAGAAATGAGCTGGAGTCAACACCTACGTTCTGCTCAAGACTTCATGAAAGTTGGAGATGAGGTAGAAGCTCAAATCCTTACTTTAGATCGCGACGAGCGTAAGATGTCTCTTGGTATTAAGCAACTAAAAAACGATCCTTGGGCTCAAATCGAAGAGAAGTACAGTGTTGGTACTAAGCATTCAGCTAAAGTACGTAACTTCACTAACTTCGGTGTATTCGTAGAGATCGAAGAGGGCGTTGATGGTTTGATTCACATTTCTGACCTAAGCTGGACTAAGAAAATTAAGCACCCATCAGAATTTACTTCTATTGGAGCTGAGATCGAGGTTGTAGTATTGGATATCGACAAAGATAACCGTCGTCTAAGCCTTGGACACAAGCAACTAGAAGAGAACCCATGGGATGTTTTCGAAACAATCTTTACTGTTGATTCTGTACACGAAGGAACTGTAATCGATATCTTCGACAAAGGTGCTGTTATCGCATTGCCTTACGGTGTTGAAGGATTCGCTACTCCACGTCACCTTGTAAAAGAAGATGGTACTCAAGTGATAGTTGATGAGAAATTAGAGTTCAAAGTAATTGAATTCTCTAAATCAGCTAAGCGTATCATTCTTTCTCACTCTCGTGTATTCGAAGATGTGAAACGTGCAGAAGATCGTGCTAAGAAATCAGCTGCTGCTAAAACAGCTAAAAAAGGTATGCAACACGTGAAGGATAACTTGGAGAAAACAACTCTAGGTGATATCACTGACCTTGCTGCTCTTAAGTCTCAAATGGAAGAGGACGAAAAAGGAGAAAACTAATCCGATTTCGTATCCATTAAAGGATTTATGATAATATTAATAGGTTGTTTCTGTATAGAAGCAACCTATTTTTTTGATATATATAAGAATGAGAGATCCAATTACTGTTACTATTTTAGGTTCAGGAGCTGCTGTTCCAACTCCCAAGCGTAATACATCGGCACAGGTGTTGTCTGTGAATCAAGTGCCTTATTTGATTGATTGTGGTGAAGGGACGCAAACACAGATGATGCGTTTTGGGGTGAAACAATCCCGTATCACAGCGATATTTATATCCCATCATCATGGGGACCATATTCTTGGATTGTATGGTATGTTGTCTTCGTATAATCTCTCAAACAGGACGAAGCCTTTACATATATATGCTCCTTCTGAAGTCCATCGTTTCTTTGTGTTGCAGAAAGATTTTTTTGGAGAAGTGTTTAATTACGACATTGTGTTTCATCCTATTAGTTTCAAGGGGGTGAAAGAGATCTATGAGGATAAGCGTATTCGTGTGACCTCGCTTCCTCTGAAGCACAAAGTGGGGTGTTGTGGATTTCTATTTGAAGAGAAGGAGAAGGAGCCTAATATCAATAAAGATGCGATTGAAACTTATGAGCTCTCCATCTCCGACATAAAGAGAATTAAGGATGGTGAAGATCATATTCTGGAGGATGGTAGGGTTATTCCGAATGCCAAACTTGTAACACAAGCCCAAGTTCCTAGAAAATATGTATACTGTACGGATACTGCGCCTGTAATAGACAAGTATGATGTGGTGAAAGGAGTGGATCTGCTATATCATGAGGCTACTTTTGACTGCAAGCAGAATCTCTTGGCAAAGAAGACAGGACATAGTACTTCTGTGCAAGCCTCTGAAATTGCTAAGAGTGTAGACGCAAAGAGATTGCTTATAGGACACTTCTCTAGTAGATATAAGGAGGTGTCTCCACTTGTTGCTGAGGCAAAAGAACTGTTTCCAAATGTGGAAGCGGTGAAGGATGGTGGTGTATATACTATTGAGTAAAATAGAAAGGGTATTGTCTGTAAATGTAGTGCATCTACAGACAATAATATTTTCCTTTTATGATTCTAAAAAGATCTTCTTGAGTAGGTAACTTGCATTCATCTTTTGTGTAGCTCCTTCTCTTAGTCTGTAGTCAAAGAGGATCTCTTCCTCTTCGTAGGTAAACTCAAAACAGTAGTTGTGGAAGTGTTCTGGTTTTTCCTCTTCTAGGTGTTTTAACTCAAGGTCATGGGTTGCAACAATGCCCGAACATGGGTAGTCTAGAATCTTTTCTAATACTATTCGTGATCCTTTGAGTTTGTCTTCTGAGTTTGTCCCCTTTAGTATCTCATCCAAAAGAATAAAACTGTTTTGATGACTCTCTAAGTGTGTTCTCATCTGTTTTAGTCGTATAAGTTCGGCATGGAAAAAGCTAATCCCCTCTGTTAGTTGGTCTGTATTTCTCATACTTGAGAATAGGGCCGTAGGTCTGAACTGCATCTTCTTTGCAAAGACAGTGGAGCCAGTAGAGGCAAGTATTAAGTTGATCCCTACGGTTCTTAGATAAGTACTTTTACCTGCCATATTTGCACCTGTCACTATATGTATGGTGTGCTGTTGTTGTATTTCGATGTTGTTGCCTACGACCTCATCTTTAGGGATGAGAGGGTGTACAACCTCTTCTGCATCGTATACTTTCTCTTGGCTAACTTCAGGATATGTGGTGGTGTTATAGTGATACGAAATATGCGATAGAGAGCAGAGTGCATCCAGTTCCGCGATGTGCTCTAACCATCTGCTTACATTATTTTGGTTCTTTATAAACCATCTGTCGGTACGTAATACAACCCAAAAGTCTCTGAAATATAACCCATTGAGGAGGACTGCTACTACTAAGTTTGCTCGTTGGTCTAGTGCTGATATAATACTGTTGAGTTCCTTGATTTCAGAAATGAAACTGTCGTCTTCGCCACATAATGATTTTGCTAGACGTTTTAATTTTGTGTCTTGAAAGGTGGACGATTCTTGATAAACGAGTTGTAGTAGCTGTTCTAAACCTCTCATAGAGCTTATTGTGGTGTCTAATAGAAGTTGTTGTTTGTTTATTTTCTTGGCTAAAGCTCCCGCTGATGCAATCAAAAGAAGGACTGTAATAATGGCAATACTTGGACTCAGGATCCCCAATGAGGCGGTGACAATTGCTGTTATATTGAATAGGGTGAGGAGGATTGCGATGACGATCTGTCCTTTGCTTGTAATAATTTTCTTGTAGTCCGAGGCCGC
Organism: Prolixibacteraceae bacterium; assembly: GCA_019720755.1. NCBI lineage: Bacteria > Pseudomonadati > Bacteroidota > Bacteroidia > Marinilabiliales > Prolixibacteraceae > Halosquirtibacter > Halosquirtibacter laminarini. The sequence continues at coordinate 2,653,659 of CP081303.1, read as the reverse complement.
TTCTTTTAATGGGGTGATGTGCAGTGGGGTATTCCAACCTTCTGCCAAGATGTTTTGTCGCCATGTGATCTTTGAAGAGAGCTCTTTGGTTGCCTTTTGGTTTTCTCGAACCTCTTCTGCACTTCGGTCTGTATCTTGAAGAAGGGAAGCCAAATGGTCTGCTCCCTCTTTGGTCGCAGTTCTGTTGATCAGCTGAAAGAGAGACTTCTGTCCAAAGATCTCTAGATCGTAGCTGTAGTTGTGTTTGCTGTCTATATACTCTTTTCCATCACGAAACTTAGAGATGTCTCCTTCCAAAGAGGCTATCTCCGCCTCTAAAATCTTTATGAGTATAGAAAGTTTATTTCGGTATCGTTGGTGTTTTAAATCGTAAATATGGAGTACTGCAAAGGGAATTAATGGAAGTAATATGTATAGAAATGACAATCCATTGGTGAAAAGGTAGAATGTGTAGCAGATGGCTAAAAAGAGTAATAGTCTGGTGGTGCCTACCCATCTACTTACTCTTTTTGCTTTGATGGCTTTATGTTGCTTTGTTGAAAGTGTCTTTTGGTAATAACTATGACTTGGTTGATGGTTCATCTGTTCTGTTTTTAACCTAAATAGATTCTATATCGTAGTGCTAATATAGAGTAAGAAAATGAGATAATATCCATTTATTACCAATTTTATAAGAACAACTTATCCCCTGGTGCTGTTCATACTATAAAATCAAATAGAGTTAACATGGAACATAATATACTGTCTTTTGCGTTGTCTGTATTAACAGGTTTCTTTGCTGTAATGAATCCAATTGCAAATACTCCAATCTTTGTAGGTCTTACAGAAGGTTTAGATGAGGAGTCGAAGAATAAGGTTGCAAAGAAGTCTACTTTTGTCGCTTTTGTTATTACAGGTTGTTTTGTATTGTCTGGTCATTTTCTGTTTAAGGTGTTCGGGATCACTATCCCGTCCTTTAAAATTACAGGAGGGATACTTCTTTTTTATGTGGGATTTCAGATGTTGGAATCAAAGAAGAATGCCATACATCACTCTATGAATGACGATGAGATTTCTAGTGTTGCTGTCTCGCCTTTGGCTATACCTATTCTAGCTGGACCAGGAACTTTGGTGACAGGGATTAATTTTGTGAGTGAGAAGAATATTGTCAACCTAGTGGTGGTGATCCTCTGTTTTGGTCTGATGTGTATTTTGACCTATTTTGCTTTTAAAGAGGCAGATAGTGTGTTGAAATATTTGGGAAAGAGTTTTATTGCAGTGTTGGGTAAGATCATGGGGTTGATCCTTGCAGTGATGGGTATGGATATGATTATAGTGGGGATTAAGTTGGCATTTCTAAAATAGATCTTTACCCGTAAGTATGATGAAGGGGGGAGGCCCCCTTCATATATCTTTTGTTATACCTTTGGAAAGTCGATCTCTATATCTGTGATATTATGGACGTAGTTTGTGATGATCATGGTGATAATAATACCAATAAAGTTCATTAGGTCTTTTGTGTCGTAGCCTAATTCCAAAAAGTTATTCAGATCGGCTTCATCGAGATGCCCTCTATTTTTTGCTGCAGTTGCAGCAAGACAACTTAGTGTCCCTAGTTTCTTGTCATGAGAATTACAGTTACGAGCTTCTAAGATCTCTTCATCGCTCATCTTAACCATATGTTTGGCTATATAGGAGTGTGCAGCGATACAGTAGGTGCATTGATTGGCTTCGGCAACAGCTAATTTGATATATTCCTGCTCTTTGGCTGAAAACTTACTGCGTTTTCCAATCGCTTCCATCTTGTTATATCCCTCAAGAAGAGCAGGAGATGTTGCTATGGTTCTAATAATATTAGGAACCCTGCCTTTTCTCTTCATCGGTTCAAGTACTTCTTGTGACTCTTTGGGAAGCTCTTCAAATAAAGGAACAATAATCTTTTTCATAATCAGGTATTTTAATCATTAGTAGTTAATTCTTCTAATTTCCATAGTTGATTTTTTTGCCAATAGACCATGGCATCTTCATTACCAAAGTTGTATGCTCTTTCAATAAAATATAGTGCTTTCTTTGTGTCCTTTTCTGTACCAATACCATCTAGATACATCCTTCCAACAAAAAACATTGCTTCAGCATCATTTTGTAGTGCCGATTTATTACACCAATAAAAGCTTTTGTTTATATCTTTGTCGGTACCGATACCTTTAAAGAAGAGTTTGGATAGGAGAAATTGTGATTTAGGTTCTCCTTGTTCGGAAGCCTTTTTGCACCAAAAGAACGATTTAGAGTAGTCTCTCTTTACTTTTTGGTTTCCAAAATAGTATGTACGCGAGAGTGTTACTTGTGATTGTAGGTCTCCTTTTTGTGCTTTCGAAAGAAGAGATTCGATCTCTTTGGTTTGTGCTATTAGGATGGTCGTAAATAGCAAGCAGAGTGTGGTTGTAAGTATTGTTCTTTTCATGTTATACTGTTTTTCTATCAATAGAACACCTAGTATAAATTGATTGTTTATTTTATTATGCTAAAATTATTTATACAACGTTTCAGAGGAGTTATTATATTGGGAATTGTATTGTGTATACAGTATTTAATTTCAAGATATTCAAGTTCCTGTTTTATCGAGTCGTATTACCTTAAATATGTCTACTCATTTGTTGGAAATATATCAAATAGCCTCTCTTCGTTGGTGAGCATCTCTCTATGGGAACTCTTTTGGGTGTTTTTTATACTATTCATTATTGTCTTGATTGTCCTCTCTTTTATAAAAAAATCATTTTGGAAAAGGTCTCTTAAATATTTTGTTTTTGTTCTATTGATAGGTGCCAATTGGTTCTATATTTCTTGGGGATATTCTTATGGTCGAAGGTCTATGATAGAGGTCATGGATATCAATACGGAAGGGTTGACTAAGTCTGATGTAGAAGATGCTTTTCATTTGATATTGAAGGATATATCTGATATGTCCATGGATGCTTTAAACTGGACGACACCTGTGGATCAGGCTTTGATTGCGGAATATAGAGATCAAATGGATAGAGAGGAGATTCCTCTGTATGTGAATCCTCATAAGATCAAGAAGATTACCTTTAGTAAGTTCTATATTCAAGCAGGAGTGTTGGGATTTTTTGGTCCATTTTTTAATGAGGTGCATGTGAATAGATATTTATATGAGAAGGATTATCCTTATGTTGCCTTTCATGAATTATCACACCAACAAGGAGTCGGTAGTGAAAGAGATTGTAATTTTATTGCTTTTATCTTAGCGTATCACTCTCAAGATAAGTCTTTGCGTTATAGTGCTTATCTCAATATACTTCCCTATTTTATTGACTACTTTTATCAATATCCTCAAGAGGAGTTTAATGAGATGGTGCGTACCATTCCTTCTTATCTAATTAGTGATTTGAGGAGTCGTTCTTATTGGTATAGAGACCAACGAGATGAGTTTATAGATCGTGTCCAAAGCAAAGCAAACGACATCTATCTAAAGAGTAATGGAGTAGAAGATGGCGTGATGAACTATGGAAAGTATTTCGGGATGGTGGTTTTCTGGATTAACCAAGATTCCAATAAGATTGCCAAGAACAAGTCCTGATAAGGTTAATTATCAAAAAAACTTAAATGTGTACTTCTTTGGCAATTTTTATTTGATATATATGATCATAATGTTAAATTTGTAGTAATATAAAATGTTAACTATTTGTTATATAATAGTTTTTTGATCATCGTGAAAGTTTGTTTTGGGGAAGTCTTATTTTAAAATTTGATTGTTTTCACGATTGTAGAGTTGAGATCGCTTACGTAGGAGTTTTTCTGAGGAATCTAGGTAGCAATTGTATTATGTTGAGGTCGCTCTTTGGGGGAAGAGTTTTCAGAGTTTATTAATAGTTAAATTGTTCATGGTTAATTATTATTTGAGTGGTTCTCTGTTGATCTATAATAACAACATAATGATCCGATGATAATTTCAACGGATCTCGCTCTATTTTTTATATTTAATAAACAAGGAGTACAGAGACATAGAAAGATTATTTCTACGTCTCTGTTTTTTTGTCTATATATAGACCTATTCGTTTACAATAAAGTACCTTATTCTACAAGCGTTGTGTGAACTTTCTTGGTCTTTATTGTCCACCATCCTAAGATATAATGTATGCTCTCCCTCTTCAAGTTCTGCATCCAAAATATAATACCATGGAAGATGAATGTGGTTGCTCCACTTGGTTGCCAAGTTTTGTCTTTTCCACTCCTTATTGTCTATGGCATATTCTAAAATACCAGCATCTGGTCCAGCAGCAATTGCTATACCTATCGCTTTGCCATGAAACTTATATTTTAGTTTTTTATTTGTTTTGCTTGCAACAAGCATTGGAACATGGTGATAGTTTGCCCTCGTTCCTACTTTATCGGTAGGGACCCATGATGGAATATATTCCCATCCCTTTGTTTTGTAATCTAGTTTTACACTCTTCAAGATACCATGGCTATAGTTGTGTTTGTCTAGTGCCTTAGGCATGGTATACCTTGTCACCTTATCGTCCTGGGCAACGCCTCTTGACCAGCTATTTTCTAAAAATGTGATCATAGAGTGGGCATAAACTCCTTGTCCAAAAGGAGAGGGGTGTAAGTTTTTAAAGTCATCTTTCCAGTTGAACTCCTCGTTATTAATTCTCTCAGTCACCTCTAGTGCAAGGTTGATTGAAGGGATTTCATAGTGTTTTGCTACAGACTCATGATTCTTTATGACTGCAGGAGTCTCCCCGTTATTGTATGTAGCAATCTTACTAGGATCCACAAAGTGCATCAATACAATATCCATCTCTTGGTTTTTCTCTCTTAGATGTCTAACGATACCTTCCATGGCTCTTTTCTGTTCTTTGTTCGTTCTTCCATTAGATGAATCATTCACAGCAGCTTCCTCAAAAAGAAGATCAATACTCTCTAAGTTTTTTATATCTCTTTCCAAACGAAAAGCAGCTGGAGTACTACCCATCGATGGGATGCCTGCTGCAATAAACTCAAATTTGGTATTTGGAAAACGTTTGGTAAGATAAGTACTGATACTATCTCTCCATCCATGATTGTATGTGATTGATCCTCCAAGAAATGCAACACGTGCAGTTTTGTTTCTCGTAAACTTAAGCAAGCTATTGGTGATTCCATCTCTGTATTGATGGAAATTTTTAGAATCTAGATGAGGGTCAATGGGAGTATGGTTCTGAATGAAATCAGCGCCAATTTGAGGTGTTTCGATTTCAAAATGATGTCCTTCCAAATTCTGTTTACCCTTAGTGCATGGTATCACTGTCGCAGGGCCTCCTAGTTTGATATATTTGTTTACCAAAGGGATGGTATTTTCTGTTGGAGGCACAATCATATCTTTAAGTCCAATCATATGAAGAATAGGGACTTTGTTGTCGGCTAGTGCTTCAAGTCCATTCAAAGGAATATTTGTATATGCTTTTGCCTTTTTATCATTTTTAAAACGATACTCTTTCTTCAATCTTTCCCAAGTACCTTTATCTCCTCTGCCTATCCCATCTCCTTTGGGCCAGCTTTTAAAGTCGCAAACAGGAGCTTCCGCATAGATGCAAGATACCTTTTGTGGATTTATCTTTGCCCAATTATACGCAAAAAGTCCTCCTCTACTAACCGCTTCAAGTGCTACCTTCTCCGATAGATTGAATTTCTTTCTAATCTCTTTATAAAAGGCATTCCATACTTGCACTGCTTTGGGAGAACCTAGCATATTGTTTGTATTGACAAATGCTATTTGGTATCCTTGGTCTAAAAGAATACGATCCATCTCTGTATGCCAGTCAGGAAACCTAGCTCTCCATACCCATGGATTTCCTTTAAGTACTTTCTTAGGGGTCACTATTCGTGCTTGGTAGGTCTCTTGGTAAGTTTTGCCCTTCTCTTTAAACTCAATTTCAAGGGATAGATTCGTACGATTATAACCTTTCCACTTTTGATCTGTATTTTTGGATATTAGCTTCGATGATAGGCATTGAATAGTTTGACCTTTTACATTGTTTGATCCAAAGACGAAGCAACATAATAGAACAAGTAGTGAAATGTTTTTCATGTTTTAGTGTTTATATTATCAATCTAGTTTTGATAAATATAGCAAACTATTATAACATTTTATTCACATTATAAATGCAAATAGTGTAAGAAATAATAAAGGGAACCTCTCAAAATCGTTTTTTTCAAACTAATGCCTGTATCCTCATAGAGATAAGAAAAATTATCTATTTTTAGTTACACCTTAAGCGTTGAATATCAGGATAATACACCATACTCACTAATTGATTAGACATACCTATCCCTACATTAGTTGTAATCGTCTAATTTGCTCATATCTAAATAAGTTGTAAGTAAGATTAATTAGCCCTATAATGGTACTTGCTCTTTTAAAACCGATGCTTCTGACATATAATTTATTCATACTGTATTCCATAAAACCAAAGACATGTTCAACTCTTGATCTTGTTTTAGACTTCTCTTTATTTCGTTTTTTTTGCTGGTCTGTCAATGGATTTCCTCTGGTTCCTTTTTCATTGACTTTATTATTCATGTCGCTCTTTTTAATAATTTCCTCACATCTCTCTCCTGTATAAGCACTATCAGCATAAAAGTCACAATTCTCATCAGATTTGTCTCCGATAAGAAGTTCTATGACTTTTGAGTCGTGAAGCTCTGCACTAGAAGAGGTGTACTCATCTATCAGTTTACTTTTTGCATCTATTTTGATGTGATTCTTATAACCATAAAAGGTTTCACTTCCTTTTTTAGCCCAACGAGCATCTATATCTTTTTGTCTTATTTTATGAACATTAGACTCCCAAGACTCTGGAATACAGTCATTCTCTTTAATATGTTTGTTCTCTTCTTCACTATTTCGTTGCCTTGGAACTTCCACAAAACTTGCATCAACAATCTTCCCTTCTGAGACTAATAGTCCTTCATTATTTAACTTCTCATTAAAAAGTTCAAAGAGGTCTCGTTCAAGTCCTAACTTTGTTATATTGTCCCGAAATCGCCATATTGTCTTTTCATCAGGTACAGCACTACTTCGAACAAGACCTAAAAAACGACTAAATGAATGTCGGTCTAGAATCTGATATTCTGTTTGAAAATCACTAAGATTATAGTACCGTTGTAATATTAAAATCTTGAACATTAGTATTGGGCAATATGATGAAGCTCCTGCATTACTCTTTCGGTCTTTCTCATAAATAAGTTCCAATGTCGGTCGAAAAATTTCCCAATCGATAATGTCATTTAATCGCTCCAAGGGATCTCCCATTTGCTGTAACCTCTCTAGCCTAAAAATGTCATCAAATAAAATATCGTTATCTATAGTCTTATATCTCATAGTCCGAAAGATCTTAATTATGACAACAATAAGGTAATTTACAATATTAAGTATCAGTTAATTAATTCTGAGAGGTGCCCTAAAGTAGGATTAATTAACTATAATTTGATTAATTGTGTATTTTATTGTCAATACAAGTATGTTTACAAAGACTCTTTCGAGATTTTAATTGGTCCACTATTTGTTTGTTATGTTTAATCAAAAGAGTGTTTGTTAAAAATTAAAGTGGGCTTTTTATGTAGTCCCACTTTGCATATTGATTGTATGATAATAGTCTTTTATATCCAAGGTTTTACCACTCTTTCTAATACTTCTTGGCCTTGTATCCAAGAAAGGAAGATACCATAGTTCGTGATTGGAATGTGGTGTACTTCAAGATTCACAACTCTTTGAGTTAGTTTCTGGGCAGAGATCATACACCCGCCACAGTGAATGATCAGATCGTATTCCTGAAGATTTTTGTCCTCAAATTCGCGACCAAAACTATGATCAATCGTTATGTTCGGATATCTCTTTTTTAGTATGTTTGGTATTTGAACTGTTCCAATATCTTCTTGTATCCTTGAGTGGTTGCATGCCTCACAAATCAGTATCTTTCCATTCTCTTTTAAGGTAGTTAAAGTATTCACTCCTTGATAGAACTTTGATAACCTTTGTGTTCCATGTTGAATCATCATGATGGAGAACGTTGTGAGTTGAACCTGTTTAGGTGTCCATCTTGAGACAATATCCATTGCCTGAGAGTCGGTGATCACTGCATCTAAAAAAGGAATATGGTTAAGCAAATTATCAAATCTTCTCTTCTCTTCAATATTACCTGCTCTCGCTTTTTTAAGGTCCATTCTGTAGGTGATAGAATAGGCCCAGTTTCTTGTGATCTCCTCTACAGCCATACTTTGTGGTCTTAGAAGTCGCTTCTCCGGAGTCTCTTCATCCATTGGTATGATTAAAACGTAAGAGTGGTCCTTCTTAATAAATGGCAATAGAGAATGCTCTTTTGTTTTGGTAATATATTTTTTGATGAATGGGAGAATTGCTTCTCTAGAGTTCTCTTCAGAAAGATTGGCCTCCTTGATAATGGAAGTATCGACCTCTTTAAACTTGATGGAGTGCTGAGGTGTTGAATCGAAAATATTATGTACTAAGATATAAGTTTTCTGAATAGATTGTGCTAGAGATATAAGTTCTTCCTCCACGCTAAAGTCCGCAATATTCGAAGGAGTGGTAATGATTGCTAGATCACACTCTCGTAGTGTTTGGATCACTTTCTTGCGTTTCTTTTGTCCTAGTATTGTCTCTTCATCTATACCTGGGGTGTCGAATATTTTACATGGACCGATGCCATGGAGCTCAAAAAGAGTAATTTTGTGATCGGCTGTCGTTCCCGGTGTTGGATCTACAATGGATGTTTCTTGTTGAGTGAGTAGATTCATTAGGGTACTTTTCCCTGCATTCATTCTACCAAAAATACCTATCTCTACACGTTTCATGGATAAAAATATTAAAACGGTGTAAAGATAGGTATTCTTACTCTTTTATTGAATGGTAATCTTACGACTAACTGTTTTCGTACTGAAATATATTTTATAGAAGTATACTCCCTTAGGGAATTTAGAGAAGTTAAAGTTAAATACTCCTCTCTCTGTTTTTCCTGAAAGAATCTTTTGTCCAAAAATATTGTAGAACTCGTAATCCATCCATTTATCGTTTGGATTATCGATTTTTATGGAGAAGTGTCCGTCGTTAGGAGTAGGGAAGACGATCACATCGGAGAAGGTTGCACTTCTAAGATCACCTGCAGTGAAAGCTTTCATCTTACCTTTCGCATTAATATTAAAGTAATTATTTACTTCGTCTACTTTTTCTAAGGTGTTAAATGGAAGAAGGAATCCCTTCTCTTCTTTCATCTCAATACCCTCGTAAGTATTCTCTTGATCTTCCGAGACAATATCCTCTTGTTGATAGAAGAATGTCATCTTATATTGGGTGTTTTCGTGAATGTCGATATTCTCGACTTCCCAAAACCTATTTAAGAATTGTCCATCTTTAGGCATCGATTCATGACGCTTTCCTTGGGCTTTGAATCGTAGTTGTGCATTGTCATTTAGTGTCTCTAGATCTACAAATTGTACCGTTACAGGGGAGTATTGATTGTTTGCCCCGATAGGCATCTCTAGAGTTAGTGACGGATCTTCTGTATAACTAAAATATTTTCTTACTGAACCTTCTCTATCGGTATTAAAGAAACAACCCACACCATCGATAGAACGAGTAATGGTCGTTTCCTCTTTTAGTAGTAAGTCATCATCCCCTACTTCAATTATTCCAGAAGAAAGCTTCGTTTTTTTAGTAATAGAAATGGGTGCATCAAAAAAGATCTTTGGTTTCTCTAAAGCATCTACAGGGACTTTATTTACTTCAATATTGGAGAAGTTTACTGTCCCTTCTCCCGTAATATATTGATCTTGGTTTCCCAAAAAAGAGAAGTGTCCTTTAGAGAACTCATCGAAAAGAGGGAAGGTGTTATTTAGAATGTCCCCAAAGATGTTCAAAGAACCATCCATCGTTACGAATGATTGATCGGCTGATTTTTCTCCTTTACTTTCAAAATCTCCTTGAATCGTCACATTTGCCTCTTTGGAAACAGATATTACAGCTCCTTTGATAGAGACATATGCTTTTTGAGCAAACGATAGGTTCGTTGTAAAGGTGAGTATAGCCAATATGAATAGTTTTCTTCTCATATTCAAGGTGTTTATAAGAGCTAAAATAATGTGTTTACTTACACATAAGTTAGAAACTCGTCTTTCTAATTATTTTTGTGTAACTAACATCTGATTTCGCTTTATCTCCCATTGTATCCGTTGTTTTGTTATAAAAGAATGCATTATTAGGATCAGTAGGTGCTGTGGCTTCTGAATTTGCCCAAAAAGATCCACTATTATTAAACGCTGCAGGGTAGTTTGTATTTAGCTTACGAAGTTCTTCTTTTGTTGGAAGCTTCCAATCTGTATAATCTCCTAAAGTATAATTGTCAGCCTTTAGTAATGCAGCATTATAATTGTGAGCATCTTCATAGTTTGCGACAATAAGAACTTCATGAGACGTTTCGTTTACTTCAAAAACCACTCCTCCCCATAGATTATCTCCTATAACAGGAATCATCGGACGTCCCTTATAAGTCCTCCATCTAGATCCATCGTAGAAAACGGGTATATGTTGGGTTAAATTATATACAACTAATCCTTCAACTGGCGATTTAATATTTGATATTTGATCTGTGGTTTGTCTAGGAAGAAGGAATCCTTGAGAAGTACTACTGATCTCTACAGCAGCAGAAGCGGAAGTCGCGGTTTCGCTTCCAACCACAATTTTATTGTAACCTTTTACCTCTTTTTTACTATCTGCAACGATTGCTTTACTTGCTTGAACCACTCCTTCATCCCCAAACTTATCTTTACTTTCTAAGTTTAGATCATTGATTGCTTTGTCTAATTTTTTATCTGCATCTGCTAGACTAGTAGCCGTTTTTATGGTAGTGGTAGTCATGTCTGGGCTATAAGTCCCATCTGTGTTTAATCCGGTTCCAGTGATAATGGCAGCCATTTTGGTGTCAGCATTATCTTGTCTTGCAATTAAATTATTGGTAGCACCTTGAATGCTGATAATATCAGACTCATTTTTTCCTACCCTAGGCTCAAGGCCTCCCACTGTTGTTTTAAGTTTTTCAATATCTGTAGCATTGATTGCCACCTTAATCTTCATATTAAATACTTCATTGTCAAGGATAGCACTTTCGTTTTGTAGGCTCGTTGCACTTGTGATTAAGTGAGCAGATGACAATGGAGTATAACTTCCATTACTATTTAATCCACTTGAAGCTTGAGTTCTATCTAGTTCACTCTGAGCATTGACAACATTATTCGTGTTTCGATCTATAGAAGACTTGTTCTCTTTTACTTTAGCATCTAATAGTTTGTCAGCATCAAAAAGAGAGCTTGCGCTATTGATATAGTTTGATGAAGTCGATTTTGCATATTGTCCATTGTCGCTAAGTCCAGCTCCAGTAATTGTCTTTTTTAATTTATCTTGAACCCCACTGATGTCTGTCTCGTTTTGTGCTACTCTATCTTGAAGTGCTGTATGGCTATTGCTTACATTATTTAGAATCACATTCATGTTTGCAATCTGGCTATCTGTGGAGTGTAGTCCTTTATCCAAAAGGTATACCTCTTCTTGTATTGTGGTTGCCGTACTCACATAGTTAGAGTATTTAATAGCCTTAAATGCACCTGTTGTCTCAAGGCCTATTGCTCGTTGAGAACGATCTAATTCATCTTGTGTTCCAGAACTACCACCCGTAATGGATGTAAGTTTTTTGTTTATCTCATCGATCTTTGCAATATTACTGTTGACTGCAATCACATTGGAAGCCGATCTTGAATCGATACCATACATTCTTTTGTCTAATTCGTTGGTTGCCTCATTAATAGAAGTAGAAGCATTGATATAGTGTCCTGAAGTATTTTGTGTATAGTGTCCATTGGTCGCATCTAAACCAGCTCCTATTCTTGTTGCTTCTATAGAGGCTTGTATCATTGCAGGAGAACCGGCTGTAGTAGAGATTGCCTTCAATCTGTTTTGTAGATCTAAACATACCTGATCCAAAAGAAAATCCGCATTACTTGCACTAGTGGCACTAGATATAAAATTTGCTGTAGGATCTACTTCATATATATCTTGCCCAAGAGGCATCCAATCACTTCCCTTCCAAAAATAGAAGCCTTCGACTTTATACTTGTCTGAAGCTACCGTATTATAAATTAAAAGTCCATTTGGCTTGATCCCTACAATTGGATCGTCTGCACTTTTAAGTTCAACTCTAGGAACTAGTATTCCTTTCGTCTTAGAATAGACATCTAGCACTGCTGCTACATCTGCTGGTGCATTCTTAATATCACTAATGGATACATTCTGTGCGATAGTACGACTATTGAAAACAGATAGTAAGAATACCAAAAGGACCAAAAATAGATTTGTTCTCACAGTGTGATTAAATTGATAACTTTTCATATACTCAGGTTTTCCTATGTTCCTAATCTTTATAAATAGAATAATCTATGTTAAATATAAATATACTTAAAAAAGTATGAATAAAAAAGGTTCGTTCTTTTTATTTCTTGATACTGTTGTAAAATATTATGGTTAATAATATTTATTTAACTTTTATAAAAATGAACCCTATCTATCTTTGAATTGTTTACAAAGAAATTAAAAAATATAATATTATGCTTAATAAATTTAGATTATTATTGATCTCTTTTCTACTATTAATAGTCTCCTCTGTAACTGCACAAGTTACCAAAGGAGAATTAGAGATTATTAAAAGTGAATTAAAAACAGAGAAGAAAGATCTTGTTCGTAAGAATATGAACTTGGTGTCTGATGAGGCAGATATCTTTTGGCCTATCTATAACAAATACCAAAATGAGAAGTCTGTTATTATGGATCAAAGAATTAAAATTCTGAAGAAATATGCAGATGAGTATTTGATTATTAAAGAGGATGATGCGAAGAAGATTGCACTAGAACAATTTAAATTGAGCAAAAAGGCAACCGCATTAAGGCAGAAATATTTTAAAATTATCTCTAAAAAGATGTCGCCTGTATATGCTATTCGTTTTCTCCAGATTGATCGACAGATTGATCTATTAGTAGAGATGAAGATATATGAGAATATGCCACTGATGCAGTATCGATAAGCGATTACAATATCATATACAATATCATATACAATACTGAGCTTGTAAAGGAGATGAACCTTTACAAGCTTTTTTTTGTTCCATTATCTAAACAACAAGCATTATGAAAAGATATCTATTAACTATTATAGCAACGTTCACATGGGTAGGTGTTGCTTTTTCACAAGGGTTTTACCAAAGTAACACTTATGCTAACGTACAAAAAGCACAAACTACTACCGATAGTCGATTTGAAGTAACTCCGATGATAGGATTTCAATTTGGAGGAAAAGTCGACTTTGTTCAAGGACAACTAAATATCCGTGATGATATGATGTATGGTGGTGCCGTTGGGGTTCATTTACACCCTGATGGAGATGCCGAGTTTTCTTATTCTAGAATGGATACACGTGCCGACTTTAACAGCTATGGTATCTTAAAAAGTGGTAGTTATAACTTAAGTGTCGATTATTTTCAAGTTGGTTACCTGCACTATATGAAGAGAGGAGCTCTTCGTCCATTTGGACTGATCAGTGTCGGTGCAACATTATTAAATTCGAAAGATGATAAAGTTTCTGATACATCCCTTTTCTCTATGGCTTTAGGAGGTGGAGTGAAGTATTACCTTAATGATAGAGTAGGATTAAGACTCCAAGGGAGATTGTTAATGCCGATGTATTTTGATGGAGCTGGTTTTATGGTCGGTTTCGGAGGAGGCGGATCTTATTCATCTATTGGAGTAAGTGCCACTTCTGTCATGGTTCAGGGAGACTTTAGTTTAGGATTAGTATTTCAGTTATAAGTTGTAAAAGGCTGTCGTAAAGACAGCCTTTTAGTATCTATTTAGTAGTTAAAGATCTCTTCCAGGGATAGTTGTTCTACTTTACCATATTTGCCTAGGCGTTTTGGTGTTAGTTTGTTTCTATCTCCTTCTACGATAATCGTATAGTGATCTGATTTTACTTTGTCATTAAAGAATTTATTTATATCTTCTAATGTTGCTGTCTGTACGTAATTATATACATCTTTTCTTAAATCATGATCATATCCCATTTTCTCATTGTTAAGATATTGATAGATCAAATCTTCTCCAAGGATTCTTTGAGATTCAATCTTTTTAATGATAGCTTCTTTAGATGTTTCAAAAGAAACTTTAGAAAGTGGCATATCTGTTAGGATTTCATCCATTGCATTTAAAGCGTCATCGAACTTATCTGATTGAGTCGAGATACTAGCATAAAGAAGTGAAGGATCTCCTTTGTCGTGTGGTTTTGTAAAATATGACCATGCGGAGTATGCCAATGCACGAGATTCTCTGATCTCTTGGAATACGATAGATCCCATACCACCACCATAATACTCATTAAAAAGCGTCAATTTAGGGAAGTCTTTTACAGGAACAACGCCCTTATTATTGATCAATTTAATGAATGACTGTACCATATTGTAATGAACGAAATACACTTTGTTTTCATTAGTTGCAACATATGTATAGTCTTTCATCTCTGGTTTAGGAAGATAATTGGTAGCCCAGAAGTGATCTTTCTTCAATATTTTAACCACTTCACCATTCTCTTTAGGACCATAATAGGTGATCTTATGAGGATAAGTTGTTAGGTTTTTGATATAGACGATAAGATCTTCCGCTTTCAACTCTTTCAACTCTTTTTCTGTAAGAATATCAGTAGTTACATTATGCTTTCCATGAAGTGCATACTGCTGTAGGTTTCTATTGAAAATTGTGTTTTTATCATTTTTATTCTCCTCACGAATCTTCAATATATCATTTACCAAGTTGTCAAGAGCCTCTTGATTTGGAGCAACATTCTTCAGGTAATCTTCAATCAATTGGATTCCTTTATCCATATTCTCATTAAGACCACTAATTGTTACGTTTAGATATTTACCTGAACACCATGAGTTAAAAGAAATACCCTCTTTGTATATCGCTTTCTTAAAAGCTTCTGCACTCATCTTATCTGTTCCAAGATACTCCATTAATTGTGCCGCAATATCCAACTTCTTATCCGCTAATTTGCCAATATCAAAACGATAGCTCAAAGTAAAAAGATCATTTGTTTCATTTTTGTTTGCATATAAAGACACATGATCATTAATAGCCTCTTTGTGAACGGCTGTTTTATAATCGATAAAAACAGGTTTAAGTCTAGGAACTTTTTCTGCAGCAATTTCTTTCACGAAGTCAGATTTCGCAGTACGGTTGATAGGGACAGAAGTGATCTTTGGTTTGTCCACCTTGGTAATCCCTTTAAGTGCCCCTTTGCGTTTATAAACAATCGCATAGTTGTTGTAGTGCTCTTTGGCAAATTGCATTACTTGCTCTTTAGTGATTTTGCTCATTTCATTACAAAAATCTACATATTGATTCCAAGGTCTCTGAGAGATAAAAGAAGATACAAATTCATTTGCAGTTTCTCCACTAGCTCTTCCTTCAATCGCTGCAATTTTCATGTTATTAACCACCGCTTTTAGCAACCAAGGTTCGAAATCCCCTTTTTTAATCTTGTCGATCTCTTGATTAATCAAATTCTCAGCCTCTTCCAAAGTCTGTCCTGGTTTAGGAACAGCATAGAAATAGTGTTCTCCAAACTCTTGCATAAAGTTTGTGAATGAGCCAGACTGAAGCATTTTTTGTTGTTGGTTGATATCCAAGTCAAGTAGACCTGCTACCGAGTTGCTCATCAACATATCTATCAACGTAACCATTTGGAAGTCTTTTGATGCCTCGCCACCAAAACGATATGCCATATAGAACATCTCCATTTGTGGACCATATACCTCATCTTTTTTGATCTCTGTCAATTCAGGTACTTTAGGATATTGGATTGGTTCAATTGGACTCTTCTTCATTTTTCCCCAATACTTATCAACCAATTTCACAGTTGCTTCCATATCTAAATCTCCAGACAAGCAGATCGCTATATTATTTGGTACATAATATTTGTCGTGATATTTATTGATATTAACCATTGAAGGATTCTTAAGGTGAGCAGCCTCTCCAATAGTAGTTTGTGTACCATAAGGGTGATTTGGGTACAACATCTTACCTAGTTTTTCCCATACCTGTGTCGACTCACGGTCTTGACCCATGTTAAACTCTTCGTATACTGCTTCGATCTCAGTATGGAATAGTCTTAAAGTCAATTCAGAGAATCTTTCACTCTCAATCTGTAACCATCTTTCAATTTCGTTTGATGGGATGTTGTTTACATACACAGTACGGTCTGTTGAAGTGTAAGCATTGGTTCCTGATGCACCAATCATACTCATCAATTTGTCGTACTCATTTGCAATAGCATATTTCCCAGCCTCTTGAGATACTTCATCGATTTGATTATAAATAGCAGCTTTCTCTTTAGGATCTTCCGTGTTTTTATGTTTTTCATATAGGTCCGAGATCTTGTTAATAAGAGGTTTCTCTTTTGCCCAATCTAATGTACCAATCTTAGAGGTCCCCTTAAACATCATATGCTCCAAATAGTGAGCCAAACCAGTGGTCTCCTTAGGATCGTATGATGAACCTGCACGTACAGGGATATAGGTCTGAATTCTTGGTTTCGTTTTATCTACAGAAAGATAGATCTTTAGACCATTCTCAAGTTGATAAATACGTGAATGGGTGGGGTCGTCTGTTACCTCCGTATAGGTATACCCATTCTTGTCAGTCTTTGTTAATGTCGAATACTTTTGCTTTTGCGTACAGCTTGCAATCAAAAGAAAAGACAGAAGCAATAATGAAATTTGATGAATCGTTTTCATTAATCTGTATGGTTAAGTGAAAAAAAAATGTCTTAAATGTAAATATAAATTAAAAAAAAGATAAAAGTGGTAATTTAAATCAGAGATCTTTATATAAATTATTATCTCAAGTGTCCCCAAAGTTTTATTTTTATAGCATATAGTCCTCTTTTTATCGATTCTCTTAAGTACAACTCTTTGTTTACTCTAGTATGTCTATTCCTTTTGTCTGTCATTTCAATTAATGTGTTAAAATAGGTTAAAATAATATGAAGGACATTTGACACTAGTGCCTATATTATGCTTAATTAATTTCTAAAGTGCAGATTTCTAAACCTTTTGTTCAATGGTTATTATGTCGAAAAATAGACCATTATAATGGATGAGTCTATGGTACGTAAAGTCGTTGAAATGAATTAGGATAAACCCATTCTTCCCTATAGATTTGTGGTGTTTTGTAACTGTATAATTACCTATTTATTAGAAGGTTATAATAATTATCATGTAAAAACTATTTATCTATATTAAATATGAAGAATCTATTCGTAACTGCTTTGGCAGTTTTCGCAATGATAGGATTATCCTTTCAAACCAAAGCCCAAGAGAACAATAAACAAACACAATCTACTTACGTGAAAATCAAAGGTGGATATGGATGGGGTGTTGCCAAAGATGGCTACTATGTTGATATGGGACAGGGAAGTTCTATTGATGGACAACAAGAGCAGATCTTTACCTCTCTAGGTGGTGGAACCATCGCCGGGTTTGCTATCGGTCACTTCTTTACAGATCACCTTGGTGCAGAGCTTGATTTTACCTACTTAAAAGGAGCAAAACAAAATGTTCAGAATGTTTCAGTAGGAGGGGTGACTTATCAGTCAGCGGATGCATACACAAACCAATATCGTTTGGCACCAACTATCATTATGAGTACAGGAAACAGCAAAACGTTGAGTCTTTATACTAAAGTTGGTTTCGTTTTACCAATGGGTGGATATGCAATGGTTGAATCTAGTAGCTTAGATCCAAGTACAGCAAATGCTATTGAGATTGAGCAGAAGATTAATGGAGATTTCTCTATTGGTTTCACAGGCGTATTGGGTGTACAATATCGATTGAATGATAAGTTCGCGATGTTTGCTGAACTTGAAGGAGTATACTTAAATATCAAGAGAAAAAAATCAACTATTGAGACGTTTACTGTAAATGGAGTGGATCAGTTGGATAATTTTACCGCAATTACTGGACAGTCAGTTAATGTGGATTATGTGGACACTGTGGATTCTACTAATCCAGATCCATCTAAGGCACTTAAGACTACTTCTCCATATAGTAAGCAAGGAATCAATATTGGATTGACATATTACTTCTAAATAGAAGTTTTCTAATCTTTGTTGGTCTGTTCCTTAAAATTAGATCTGAAAAAAGAGCCTAATTCATTAAGTTTAAGCATTTATAGAAGCAGTAATATAAAGAATTAGAACTCTTTATATTACTGCTTTTTTTATCTTTTTATATCGTGTAATTTTTTTGTTACTGTAATTTATAAAGAGAAGAAATTTTGGAAGTGTCTAGATCCTTTTTATTTATGGCGGTATCTTTCATGTTTTAGAGTTCATGCAATATTCTAGGAAGAGTCATTAAACGAAAGATCTTCTTAATAAGCTTTTATTATAGGTCAATGTAGTGGATAACAGTGTGTCATGTGTGTAGATGTACCTCCAATAAGGGTCCTTTAATTTGAGGTAAATATTTATTCAATGGGAACCAATACAATAGGATATAAAGTCATTGTAAGACATCAATGTTTTTAAATACAGTATGTTGTGTCGTGTGGGTATTCCTTATGAATACCCTTTCCTCGTAGTAAATTCTTATTTTTTGCTTTTTCTTTTATTAATGCGAATCAAGGGTTCAAAACATAATTAAGAAACGTTGCAGTTAGTTTACCGAATGCATGTACCATTAATCCTTTTGTAGACCTTACTTTACTAGCTCTTTGTATATCTGTTTTTTCGATTAGCCAAGAGAACATTGCTTCAATAGGTTGTCTAATTTTAGATACAGCTCTATTATACAAATCGTCTGCTGCTTTTATTCTTTGTTTGATTATCAAGGGCATCCCTTTTATTGCCTTAATAGGTGTCAACATTTCTGAATTATACTGATTCTTCACTTGTTGGTTAAATTCATTATGCATGTAAATTTTATCTTCGAAGAAGGTTCTGTTCCGCATCTCTGACCATCTCTCCTTGTAAACGACAATATCGTTCACAGATGCAGGAGTAAAAAGGACTTGCTCTGGAAATGGTAAAGCATCTTGTCGTCTTATCCCCAGCATATGAAGCTTCATGCCATAATAGTAAACTCCTTTCGTAGAGCAATAGCCTTTATTGGTTACTTCATTGGCCACCTTGCCTTTTCGTTTGCCAGAACACGTTATAATTGGCATCGAATCAAGTAAACATTGATCGATAATACAATCATTAGGCTGAGTGTCTTCAAGTAATAACTCAGACAATCTTGTAAAAGCTCCACCTAAAGGATTAAGGCGATTACAAAATGCTTGATAAGATCCTAAATTTGGAAACCAGTCAGACAAGTAATCACTTGCAAATTTATGAATCTGATTTATCTTGGTGTATTCTTGATATTGAACACCAAAAAGATATATTGTCATCACCTCTTGATCAGTAAAGCAAGGGGAGTTATTGTTACTAAATCGTTCACAATAATATCTTAATTCATCGAAATAATAACAAATTAGATCGTATATTTTTATTAAATTGAAGTCTTTATCCTTGATTATCATATTTTAAAGTCGCTTTGAAAACAACTATAAGATACTGATTTTCAAGGATAAAAACAATATAAATGTCTAATATATAGGCAATTAAACCACTTGGTTAGATATGAAATCCAACTCTTGATTCGCATTATTAAGATAGATTTATAGTCCACCTAATGTATTGGTATCGTTTTAGAGTCTTTTATCTGAGATCTTTTTAAAAAGAGCAATGTCACAACCATCGATCGAATAATAATAAGTAGGTAGAATCGCTTCCTTTTCCTATGGAATCTCTTTTTTTTTCCTTCTAATATATCGGTTTGAGTACTGATCAGAAGCTCTATTCTAAGATTGGATATATGATGGGATGGTATTTTGTTACAAACTCATTAATTAATGAATTATCGAGCGGGAGAGGGTAACTCATCAGAGATAACATTACTTTTTTATCTCCCAAGCGATATGCAGGTTGAAGGTACCCCTGTTTCAGTAGATAGAACCCATTTCGTTCATAGAATGAGATACGTCTCCAATGATTCATGTCTATAGGCTTTTCAACCTCTAATACGATTGGTATATCCATTTCATCTATAAATTGCTGAAGTATTGATTCTCCTATACCTGATCCTCTAAATTTTTTGCCAACGGCAAAATGCTCGATATAACAGAGCTCCTTAAAACGCCAATAGAATAAAATAGCAACGACCTTTTCTCCAATCTGGTAATAACATGGGTAGAAACAGTCTTCTTCCATGACTGTGATAAAACAATCTTTATCCCTCCGTTCTTCTAATGGAAACGATTGTGAAAGGATATCCAAAACAGTCTCAAAATGACTGTCTTGTGTCTCTAGGGTGTGCTTCATGAGTAGTGTCATTAGGGTCTTCATACATCATTAAATAAGCGTATTAGACAAAGGTAAAAAAATAGGTCATCTCATTAGAGATGACCTAAAAACAAATGTTAAAAAAACTATTATAATAATGGGTCGAATGTGCCCCCTTCCCATCCTTTGGTTTGTTCCAATTTACTATTGCGTTCTAAATGCTTTCTTGGAATCGCATAAAAATAGTATGTATCTGGAATTTCAATTTTCTCCTCATCCGTTTCACGAACCTCAATCTTGAATCTTTCATATATTTCAGGAGTAGAAATATCATCATATCCTGTCGGTTCATAACCATCATCTTTCAAAATCCATCTAAGTCCATGACGTTTTCCAATAGAATTAAGATGATCGAATTTACGTAAACGACGCAACTCATTCCATCTTTTCCCTTCAAAAGCAAACTCCACAAAGTTCTCTTTAAAATATGCCTCACGGATCTCCTCCTTGGATGTTGCCGTAATACCATAATTGCCATCAGGTCCTGGTTCGATTGAAGCACGGCCCCTTATTTGATGAAGAATATCTAGTGCCTCATTTGGTCTCCCAATCTCATTCGCGGCTTCTCCTAAATTCATTAATACTTCTGCATACCTTATCACTACATTATCAAGAGTCGCATCATATACTTGCGATTGCTTAACTTGTAGATCTTGTCCTTTTTGACGATAGAAGCTTGATGCTGAGATATGTGAGCCTTCTGTGCTACTTCCAACCTCTTCTGTCGCTGAATAACGATAATAGGTCCATAGGAAAGTACCTTGTTCTATCATATCTGCAAGATGCATATCAGATCCATTATATGCAATGGTAGCATAAAAGCGATCGTCTCGGTTTGCACTTAAACTTGCATATCCTGCTGAAGGATCAAAATCACTACCATCTTTCATTGGGAATGCGTTTGCCAACTCAAGACTTGGCGTGTCTTGGAGCGCCATGTCTTTAGAGTATATTAAAGGGCGAATACCTCCAACAAAGTATGTAGATCCTGGATTGTGAAAACGACGAACCATGATCACCTCTTTATTGAGCTCATTATACCATATGTCTTTAAATTTATCACAAAGACCTTTTCCGTTCTCCAGTGCAACTCTCTGAGCTTCTTTATTGACATTATAAGCTTCTTGCCATCTACCAATCTCTCTGGTAGGATTGAATAAAGGACTTGCCCAACGAAGTGCTATACGACCTTTGAATGCCAATGCTGCAACTTTATCGATACGACCTACATCTTTTCCACTCCAATTGTTTGGAAGAAATTTTATTGCATTGTCTAGATCTTTAAATATCTGAGTCATACACTCTGTGGTAGAGTTTCTCTTCATAAAGACATCTGGGCTAGAAACATCTTGTACCTCTGTGATCAAAGGGACTCCACCATAGCTATTTACCATACTTGCATACATCCAAGCTCTCCAAAAATACATTTGACCTTTAAGGGGATTCTTCTCCTCTTCTGTCAAAGAGCCAGTATCAATATTTGCGAAGAAAATATTTACTGTACGAATGTTATTATATTGCCAATTGTTATGTGAATCGATGGTTGCAGTACCATTAAGCAAACTGGATATCTGTCCGATATGGCATGCTTCATCAGATGAAGTTCCTGTCCCTATTGACCACCCAGGCATTACCTTTGCATAAAAGTTATTGACATAAGCCTCCGAGAGGCTCTCTTGATTCCAGATATCAGTTGGGTTGATTGCTTCAAGGTACTCTTTGTCTAATACCTTCTCACAACTAGAAATGAATAGTACCGAGATAATTAGGAATATATATCTAATATTTATTTTCATATCTTCAGATTATTAAAGTGTTACATTTAGACCAAAAGTATATTTCTTCATATTAGGATAGTTTTCTCCTTTAGAAAGCTCTGGATCATACCATCCTTTATTAGTAAATTCACTAAGAGTAAATAGGTTGGTAGTGTTGAAATACACTTGAATTCCTTCAATTCCCAATGCCCCTTTGGTCCATGATTTTGGTAGTTTATACCCTAAGTTCAGATTCTTCAGTCTCATATACGCTCCCGATTTTAACCAAAAAGAGGAGTCCATATAACCTGGATGTTTATGCCAATGTCCTGCGACAGGATATTCTCCATCTGGATTGTCTTCTGACCATGCATCTCTCCAATGGGCTGCTGGTCGTATCTGACTTATTGTTTGACGACCTAATCCTTGATACATTTTTTTGTTTCCAAATGCACCTTGTATTACCATGTCAAGACTAATTCCTTTCCATGATACACCTAAAAGTACACTCCCATTGTAAGGAGCAATACTATGATCGGCCAATACTTGGTTGTCGTAAGCATCAATTTTATTATCCGGTTTTCCCTCTGGTCCACTAATGTCTTCGTAGTTGATCATTCCAAGGGTTGGTTTGTATCCAAAGATTCGATAGTCTTCAGGAAGTGCATCTAATTCAGCTTGACTTCTGATAATATCTGTTGCCTGAACACTATAAACGTAATCTAAACTACGGCCTATTGGGTTTTTGTAATCTGGTACATTTTCCGCCACATCTAGCTTCACTACTTCATTGGTTGCATAGGCAAATGTTGCACCGATATAATAGTTTAAATCTTTTATTGTGTTGTTGTATCTTACCTCTAGTTCATATCCGTGAGACTTTATTTCTGCGTAATTCTCATCTGGCATGCTAGCTCCTACTGAAGTTGGAAGAGAGACAATTCTAGATTTTAAGATGTCGTAATTTTTACGATTCCACAACTCTGCTGTGATACTAAGATGGCTGTCGAAAAGCGACATATCTAAACCGTAATTAACAGATAATGATTTTTCCCAAGTAATATTCTTATTTGGAAGTCCTTTATATTGTGCACCAGGAGCTTTACCAATATGGCTATCATCTCCAAATAAGAAACCTCCAGCCGTTGCATATGTATCTTGCCACTGATAAGGGGATACACTATCATCTCCTAGAAGACCTACCGAACCTCTAACTTTCATGTAGTTAATAAATTCAATATTGTCCTTAAAGAACGATTCTTCAGATATTCTCCATGCAGCAGAACCTGATGGAAACCATCCCCATCTCTTATCTTTAGCAAATTTCATGGAACCATCTCGTCTAACCGAACCACTAATCATATATTTTTCTTTGTAGTTATAATCTAATACTCCGATATAAGACAAGCGTCCATTTTCATATTCATAACCACCAACCGATGAATCTTTATTGT
Organism: Prolixibacteraceae bacterium; assembly: GCA_019720755.1. Lineage (NCBI taxonomy): Bacteria > Pseudomonadati > Bacteroidota > Bacteroidia > Marinilabiliales > Prolixibacteraceae > Halosquirtibacter > Halosquirtibacter laminarini. Next base: position 2,629,914 of record CP081303.1, on the reverse strand, counting down.
CTGAACTTGTTGCAAACCATTGGTCTTTGAATATGAGAGGAAAATCATATCTTTTTCCTGTGAATCTTTTTCCACTACCTTCTGCTTGCTCATAGATAAAGTTCGCATTAATGCTATGATCTCCAAACTTGCGATTAAAGTTAAGGTTCGCATTCATTTGATAGTTGTCATACTTCCCATCTCCATTATATAGTGATTCTCTGTTTGGCGATGACGAGGTTTGAGAGCCGAGCAGTTCGTTTGTATAGATCTTATTATTTGCTCCTTCTGTTTTGAAATTATATACAGTATGTTTTTTCCAAAGAGACTTGGTCAAAGTGTTTCGAACATTTTTACTATAAACAAAACCTGCGGTTAAGCCTTTGATAAATGGTATTTTATATTTGGCGTTCATGATTGCTTCCTGACTCGTAATGTTTTGCAACCAATAGCCCGAATTTTTCATCAACTCTATTGGATGACCAACCCAACCGATATTTACAGGTTTTCCATCTATATAAGGAGGTTTGTCCCAATTGTAGTAGAATAACTTAGAGAATACATCTGGCAATGCATCGTTGCCGTAGTCATATTGGAAATTATATTTTCTTCTTTCGGACGAAACGTTTGCTAGTTGTAATCCAACAGTCAAGTTATCAGTAATATCTACATCTATCTTTGCTCTTAGATTGTGTCGGTTGTACTTTAGTGCATCAATGATACCCTTTTGATCATAATAAGCACCACTCATAAAATATCGTACTTTTTTGGACCCTCCACTAACATTTACAGCATAACGTTGATCTCTTGGTTTCTCTTTGGCTTCATCAAACCAATTCCAACCTTTTCCTCCATTTTGTGTTGCCAACCAATCAAGTTCTTCTTGAGTAGAATATCCATTTTGACCAGGCTTAAGAAAAGAGTTAAAGAATTTATTTATTTCTAGCGCATTGTCCATAAATTTAGGTGTATAACTAACCTCTTCGATACTGTATGAGCTTGTAAAAGAGATGGAAGGAGCACCTTCCGCCCCATTTTTTGTCGTCACAACAACAGCACCGTTTGCTGAACGTGCACCATATACTGCTGCGGCTGCCGCATCTTTCAGTATAGATATTTGATCTATCTCTACAGGATCTAATCGATCAAAAGATGCTTTGTCTCGTATAATACCATCAATAACATATATTGGATTTGTGTTATTCCAAGTTGATTTTGCACGTATAAGAATATTTGATGAAACTCCTGGAGTACCTGTTGGTGAAGAGATATTCACCCCTGCCATTCTACCATATAGACTTGCAGAGACATTTGAAGAGGGAATCTTTTCAATTTCATCTGCTTTCACATTGGAAACGGCTCCAGTCAATGTTGCTTTTTTCTTACTACCATAACCAATAGCTACCACCTCGTTGATACCAATAGCGTCTTCTTCTAATGTAATACTAAAGGACTTAATGTTTCCAACAAGAACCTCTTTGGTTTTCATTCCGATGAAACTAAAAACTAAGATATCCTTTGGTGAGACTCCACTAAGAGTGAAATTACCGTCTATATCTGATACAATACCTTTGGTTGTCCCTTTTAAAGAGATGGATACTCCTGGAAGAGGATTGCCGTTCCTTTCAGAGACTTTTCCTTTTATCGTTTTAACTTGTTGTGATACTTTTGAAGTATTTGATTCTATCGGGCTTTTACTTTTTATGACGATATATCTATCCACAAATTCGTAATCGTACTTACTTTTTTTGAAGGCAGAGGACATTATCTTATCAATATCTTTATTCTCCTTTGATACAGATATTTTATCTTCTACATCTACATCATTGCTATCGTAAAAGAACTGGAAGTCCGTTTTGTTTTCAATTTCTGTGAAAAATGTAGATAATTTCACCTGTTTTAAATTGACAGAAATCTTAACTCTTTGTCCGATATATGTATTTGCGATTAATGCATTGTTCGTAATCGAAAGGATTATGAAGCAGACGGTCAATATCCGTCCAATCTTTTTTGAACAAGAGTATAGGCTACCCTTAAATGAGGGAATTATTTTATGCATAAATTCAATTTTTAAAGTTTAAATACAACCTCTATTTCGAATTAAGAGGTGTGGGATGTTAGTTTAATTGTGTTTGTTTATGGTCTGTTACATAGGCTTTTATTGATTTATTTTGATATAGATTTTATTATCATTTTTTATATAGTCAAAAGAGTTCTCAACAGATGTCTTCTTGAATACATCTAGTATCTTATCAATACTGTCATCAACAGAGAATGATCCCGTAAACTTCCGTTCTTTCAGTGCTGATCCTTTTATTTCAATCTGTACCCCATATAACTGATTAAGAATACTAACTAGTTCCCTAAATGGAGTCTGTCTGAATGAGTAGGTTCCTTTGGTCCAAAAGTCATAAAGTTTAAGGTCTGCCTGCTTAATTTGTATTGCTTCTTTCTCTTTATTTAATGTAAGTCTGTGATTTGGAGTCAGCATATAGTCATCATAATCTCCTTCGCTTTTTTTCTGATTAAAACATACGGACCCCGAAACAAGATCTATGTTGATCAAAGGATCTGTTGGATATGCTTTCAGTAAGAATTTGGTCCCAAGAACTTGAACATTATTATCTTCTACCTTTATGACGAATGGAATATCCTTATTGTGAACGATATCAAAGAAACCCTCTCCAACAAGTTCGACATCTCTATGCTTTTTGTTAAATGAGGATGGATATATTAATTTTGATCCGTTATTAAGCCACACTTTTGATCCATCAGGCAATGTGATCTGGGATCTACTCCCTTTTGCAACATAGGTTTCACTAATTAATACCTCGGAATTAGTCTGTTTCGTATCGAATATTTTAGGAATAAGATATCCACTTATTAGTGCAATAATGAAGATTGCTACATATGAAAATACCTTTTGGTAAATTGTAATATTTCTTCTCCTTTGTTCTATTTTCTCGTGGGTTCTATTTAAGCCTTCGAGTACAAATTTTGTGTATTCGCTTCCGTCATTGTATAATGCTTGAAGGTTCTTCACTTTAATATATTTTTCTCTATTGGCTTTCGATGATAAGATCCAGTTTCTTAATGTTTCATCTTCTTCAATTGATTTGTTTTTGTTTGTATTGTTAAAGATCTGTTTTTTATTCATTATTGAGTTTTATATATCTATCTACGTATATACAATGCGCATAAATCTATATACCCTATGATTTTTTTTTATTTTTTTCAAAGTCAGAGATCTTCTACTATCCAAAAAAGTATTATTTCAGAAGCAAAATAAATTCTATTGTACCAACAATTGCTTAATTGTTCGTCGGATACAACAGTGTGTAGGAGTAGGTGAGAAGTGGGGAGAAGCGGAGGTTGGATAGGTTTTACTTAGGGTGTGTTGTGTAAAATGTAGATAATTAACATTTTGCGTTTGTTGTGTAGGGGGGCTGTTTATTCGTTTTTAGATGAATTTGTTCATCCATCTTGTTATTGATATTCCATCTTGGAATTTAGTAATGGTTGTGACTTTATGTTGTAAAGATTTAATAAAAGTTGCATATCTGTTTATATTTAATCAAATTTGATGGTCTTTTTATCCATAAAATAATGTTTACTTGTTAAATCTGATCTCACAAAAATAAATTTGTACGATAAGATTTTTATGGGAAAATATCACTTCAATAAATAAACTTAAGCCATGAATGATAATTTAGAACATATAATTATATCACTGAATAGAAAGGATCGAGGTGCATTTAATGATGTGTTTGAATTATTGTACCCTAGACTTTTGGGCTTTGCAAATGAATATATAGACATTGATGATGCCAAGAATATTGTGCAAGATGCCTTTGTAACTTTGTGGAATAAAAATCCTCATTTCAATAATAAGTTTCAACTTCAAAGTTATCTCTATACAATAGTCAAGAATAGTAGTCTATACCTTATTCGCAAAAATAAAATTCGTTTAAAGTATCGAGATAGAGAAGAAAAACTATTTCAAACCAATATTCATATTGATGCACTTAAAAACTTAGACACTACCTCGATCACTTTCAAAGAGATTAACAATATCATAAACGACACCGTGAATAATCTCCCGGATAGATGCCGAGATATATTTCTTTTAAGTAGAGAATCTGGTTTGAAGAATCGAGAGATTGCTGAAGACCTAGATATCTCCATTAAAACGGTGGAGGCAAATATTACAAAGGCTCTAAAAATATTAAGTAAAGAGTTGGTGGATTATCTCCTATTGGTTTCAGTTTTTCTTCTGAATCGCTAATGTCTATTGGAGGTGATGTGTACCAAAATATTATTCCATTTTTTTGGTATATCGTTGTCAATGTGTTGCTTCTATATTTTACTGTTTATTGTATAGAGGGTTTTGATCAAGGAGTATCATCTATGTGATAATTATCCATCCCTACTGTTTGGATTAATTCATATAAAGATCGCTTTATGATTATGTTTGAAACAATAAGCTTTTATGAAAGGGGGGATTTCAAAGACTAATGACTGACACTAGAATCTAATTCAATCGTATTGTATCTGCGAGTATAAAAGATGAATAGGATAGAGGCTACTTCTACTCGAAACAGCCTCTTATCGAATCACTCTTTTACCAAACTTTCGTACTTCACTTCATATCTTTTTCCTAGCATAATATAGGACTCTCTGTTAAAGTGTACATTGTTTTGGTCGTATGTCACCCCTCCAGTGCTCTCCACAAAAGCAGTATTTGGAACCTTTTTTGGAATTTCTCTGAGTGTATTTTTCACTTTATTGATATAGGAAACCCTTTTTGGTGCACAATGATCTTTTCCTGTTCCATAAAATTCAGCAAGATTGCCGACAACAAAAGGCAACTTTGGTGCTTTAAGATCTGTACGTACATCTTGAATGAGTTGGGTCAGTTTACTCTCGTACTGTTCTGCCAATTCTTTATTTACTGTGTCCGATTCACCTTGGTGCCATAGGACTGCCTTAATAATCCCATGATGAGCGATTGCAAAATTTGCTTTGTTTATGGCATCGGTATATACATCAGTTCCTTTCTTAAGCATATCGATACCTGCTCCTCCCCATGCAACAGGAATCAAACCAATTTTTACCCCAGGGTGTTTTTTTAGATATTCTTTTGCAAAAGGAAGCCCTAGACCGAATCGATCGTGTTTTGTCCTGTTATGTAGAGGATGTTTTGCACCTTCCCATTTAAAATCATTCTTTTCCGATTGTGGGATGTAATAAATGCCATCTACTACCTTTTTATTTTGAGGTAACATGTTGCCATATCCAGACATATTTGATTGCCCCATAAGGATAAAAATATGCATTGGCTGCACTTTTCCTTTACTCTTTTTGGAGACACAAGAGTAGTTTGATGCCATTAATAATAGCATGATCGTATAGACCAGATTTTTCATAAAAGTTACTGATTTAATATTGTTAGTATGGATGCTAAGATAATGTTTTTGTCAAATTTCAACCATTCTGTCCATCATAAAAAAAAAGTAAAATAAGTTTACGGCCTGTAGGTTAGGTAGTTGAAGATGAAGTTATTGGTTTCTTGTCGATAGGATTGTTGGGATCACTTCGATATTGTACTATCGGTTTTTTCGGATGTTGATAGAAAGAAAAAAGGTTGTAGTACCATTAGAGGACTACAACCTTTTATGCCCCATGCTATGGACTGCACACGATCTGATCATGTGGTCGTTTTATAGAAAGGTGTTATGTGAATCTTGTTATTTGTTGTCGTAGTATCCATCGATATAAGTAGGAATAGTTGTGTATGGAGAACCATCAGGAAGCGATTTTATATCGTAGTCGAAATCTTTTTGTCTGTAATAATCTTCCTTGTTGATAAAGAGGGTTTTCTCCGTGATCATTTTATTTGCTACATAGTTTGCTGCTGCAGGAAATCCATATCTTCCAGGCTTCTCATCAAACTCTGTTCCGATAGGTTGGACTCTTCCTGTAGAGCACCAGTTGGAATTGTGTCCAAATCCGAGACAGTGTCCAATTTCGTGTGCAAGAACAGCCATCGGCCCTTTTTCGTAGTAGAAATCAGGAAGGAAATATACCTCTTCTTTTAAGATTGGATCATTATATTTCAGATCTTTGTAAGGTACGCCTACAAATTGACATTTATGAAAATTGCGAATAGAGTTTGGCCAGATAATTAGAGGTCCTCCTTTTCCAGCACCCCCACCATATGATCCGCCTCCTCTTGCATTTCCTAGCTCAAGGTGAAAATCATTTTTAAGATTATAAAGAATGGCATCTACTGCCTCTTTGGATTCGATATAAGTTTTCCCCATATATTTGGTCCCCCAAGTAAACCCATTTCCTTTATATACATATGCATTTTCTGGTGCTGTTTTGTCGTACACTGGACTCCCTTTTGTACAGTAATAGAAGCGTTGTTTTTTTAATATATCTTCAAATTCATCTTGAGAAAAGATGTATGCTGTATTCATGATTGCCATCAACCAAAGACGAAATTGAACTGGACGGTTTGTGCTTACACCATTATCCTCTGCATGTTCAATATCTTTACCATATTTTCTATGTAGGTTAATCTTCCAGTCACAAGTGATGGATTTCAGAATATTCATCTTTTCGTTATCTGGTTCTCCCATAAAAGAGAACTTGTAAAACATACTCTCCGGTTTTGCTGGTAGTGCAAAATCATCTGGTAGAGTCACTTTTCTAAAATCCGTACTGAAAAATGTTCTTTTACCCTCTGCGAAAGGATAGGTTACAGTCATTTCGGTTAATCCAGGAATAAGATCTATTTTACCCAATATGATCTCTGTGCTGAAAAGCTTCATGGTGATATAGACATTGCTCATGTCCATTGGAATCAAACTCGTTAACTTAAAATGATTCTGGTCTATATGGGTAACGAAAATAGATTGGGAAATTTTGAATTGATAGTTCGATGCCAATTCCCATGTATCTCCATCATTAATGATGGTCGATGGTGTCTCTGATTCTAGAGTCTGAATCTTTGAGAAGTCTCTTGGATTCGTTATTTCTTCTTTGGAGCAGCTGAAAATTAAGCAGATAGTAAATAACGAAAGTATATAGTTTTTTAATTGTCTCATCTCTTATGTTTTAATTTTTTACGATTACTCTACAACCACTTTAAACTCAGAGATATCATAATAGTTTACGCCTCCTTCGTTGTCATTAGAAATAATCTTGTTCTTGATAGTGATCGGGTTTACTGCTTTACTGGCATCGATGATTGCATCTCCATTGGATTCACAATAGAATACAGAAAGGGTATCTCCTTCTAATATCTGGTCGATATTGAAGAACATTAGATAGTACTTTCCTTCACTCTTGAATTTCATAAAAGCGGAGTTCTCAGAGGTTTGGGCAAAATCAAAATTTGCAGTTGTATAGTTTATCGTTTTGTCTCTATTGACATCTTTAATTTTAGTGATGCTATTTACAAGAGTCAGGTTTCTATCATATACGTTTATCTTGTCTTTATCCGCAATGAGTAGGTAATTGCCGATCACTTCTGATTTAAAAGGTGCATTCAAACTCTCTGCACTCTTTTGTGATGCAGCAACTTCCGATTCACTATTGGTGCCAATTTGTGATTCTGCGACAAGTAGGACCCCATCTGTTGGAGCTTCTGTAAATTTATCGATATCGAAAACAATTGCCCTATTTTGACTATCGGAAGTAAGGATAATCTTGTTGTCGAAAACAGAAAGAGCTTTAAAAAGGGGTATTGTATTAGTCTCTCCATCTACATCTGTAAAATTTCCTTTGACAGTTCGGATGTTCTTTAGTGTATTTTGATCCATAACACGTGTATAGGTGTATCCACTAAAAGCGGTGATAATTTTGCCGCTGTAGAAAACCATATCCTGACAACCACCCCAGCTACTAAGAGCTACCATATTCTCGATATCTCCTGTCTCAGCATTTATTTTTAATAACTGCGAAGCAGATCCCTTACTGTCTAGTTCATTGTAAGTCGTACCATAATAGAGATAGCCATTGTTATAGTATACCTTATGTTTGTATCCATGAGGTCCTAACTCTTCACTATTATACTGACTTGAGATCGCTACATTTTTGTCGTAAATGACATTAATATAGTGTTCAATACTAGAGGTGTTTTCTTCTGTTTTTGTACAGGAGAAAAGAAACAATGTGATAAATATCCACGAAAATATTCTTATTATATTCATAAATTGATTTTGTCGTAACGACATGTTAAAAGGTTAATGAATGAAAATAGTAATGTTCTTTCGTAAAGAGGATCACCTCAAAATTATTGATAGTGTAAATAGATAGCAATAGCAATGAAATAATAGGCTATTAAATATCTTTGTCAACGAAAGATCGGTGTGTTTAGCTTATTGAACAACAAAAGGTTAATGGTTTTAATCTTGTGTTGTTTTTTTAGTTATGTTAACACATTCAAATCTTCTATAAGGATAATTATAGTAAGTGATATGTATGAATGCCAAACTTTAGAAAAAAGAGTTAAACGATTTTACTGAACAGTGAATTATTGGTAACATTACATTACTGTAGTTTATATAGAAAAGCTAGAAATAGATTTTTCTGAATATTTTAGAACCAATATATCACTTATATTGTTCTTTTGTAATATCCTGAGACTGTACCGAATATCAGATGTTTCCCTTTTAAGGATTGTTGTTGTTTGTATTTTTGTAACTTCTGTTGAAGTTTGCTTATTTTAAAAGGGACTTTTAGCACACAACTGTAGGTACAGTTTCACGATATTATTCATCTCCCTTTCTATTTTTTTCCCTCTTTTTTCATTTGGTTTTAAGGCAAGTTCCTTTATGGTTTTCTCGGAGGTTCTTTACCCTTTGGTTACTCTAGGGGTAAAGGAAGGGTAAAGGAAGGGTAAAGGAAGGGTAACCAATCCAGCCTTGAATCCCCTATCGATTCTTTGGTGTTTTCGGAGCAAGACAGAGTTCAGAGAAGGGTGCTCGTTCTTTATATATATATCTATAACCTGTGTCGAAGATTCGTTATTTCGTGTATCTCTCTTCGATTAATTTGCTATTTACATTTGTTCTACTTTGTTCGGGTTCAATTATAAAATCATCCTTTCTTGTGGAGACATTTGAGGTGTATAAAGTTTTATATCGTGAGAAAAGGCAATTCCGTTGTCTCTACGTTTTATGAAATAATATATCTGATAATCTTTTTTTACTCTGTTGATTCACAGATAGCTTTAGTGGTTTAGTTAAATAAATAGTTGTCGTAGTAGCATTTCTTTTGTATTTTACACTGTATTTAACAAACCCAGAATCTATGAAGCGTAAAATATTATTTTTATTGGCGATACTTCTGACAGTTTCTCCCGTCTTTTGCCAGACACTAGAGGAGTTTAAAAAGGCACAACAGGAAGGTCTGAAGAGACAGAAGCAGCAGCAACAAAATGGGCTAAATGAAGCGGCAATTGCTTTGGAATTATATAAAAAGAGAGAAAGAGAGTCTTTTGCAAACTATCTGATAGAAGATTGGATGAAGCGAAAGGCTTTTCATGCCGATTCTATGCCTCAGGAAGTGAAGCCGAAAGAGGTTCCGACCACCACCCCTAAGCGTATAAAACGAAAGACTAAGAAGATCAAACATATCGATCGTATCTATATCCCTAAAACAGTGGTTCTGTCTACTACGAAGGTTGAGAAAGAGAAAGAAGAGTTTCTTATTCCATGGGCAAAGGCAGATGATGGCAATTATGAAGCAAATGTGACAGGAGTTGGATTTTCATTCTATGGATCGTATATTTTTTTTAAAACTTTCAATAGATGGACTGAGGTTGCATTTGACGGGAAATCCAAAGAGGAGGCGATAGCGAATGTCTATAAGAAGTGGAGCCGTATGGATGTCTCTGATGATATTGCATCGTTAAAAGAGCTTAGAGATTCTTATCAACTAAACGACTATGGTTATTATATGCTGATCAAAGATATCTCTACTTATCTTTTTAAAGACTCGGAATCGTTGCAGACGCTTTGGACATGGTATGTGTTGTTGGAGCAGTCCTATGACGTGCGCCTTGCATATCATGATGATGAGATAGCCATGATGTATGCGACCGATGTGCAGGTCTATCGAAAGCTTTCGATGATGATTGGAAAGAATCAGTACTACATGACTTCGAACTATAGTGGTTCTTGGTATATTTATGAGGATCAATTTAAGGGGGCGAACACGCCGTTAAAAATGACCTTCTCGAATGCCATGTTATTGAGTGAGTCTAACAAAAATATCCCTGTAGCATTTGCCTATAAGAAGAAGGATTATAAATTTGATTTTACTTACAACAAGAACTTGATTGATTTCTATAAAAATTATCCTCCTATAGCGGTACAAGAGCATTTTTCAACGCCTGTTACAGAGGAGATGATTCAGAGTATCGATAAACAGTTGAAGCCTGTTGTGTCAGCCTTAGAAACTCCCAAAGAGAAGGTCGACTTCCTCCTTTCGTTTGTACAGCATGCATTCCCATATAAGAGAGATGTGGAGCAGTTCGGAAAAGAGAAATATTTCTATGTGGAGGAGATGTTTGCCTATCCTTTTAGTGATTGTGAAGACCGCTCGGTGTTGTTCTCATTTCTTGTCGATCATTTTGTTTCGCTGCCAACAGTGGGAGTGTGGTCGCCAGGTCATATGTTTGTTGCTGTGGATCTCTCGCCTGCCCAAGGAGATGTAGTCTATTATAAGAAGACTGCATTTACCGTTTGTGATCCTACCTATGTTGGAGCTTCTATTGGTCAGGGGATGCCTAATGTGATGAAAGAGAAGGTTTCACTTATTCCTTGTAGGTAAAATTACAAGGAATAAGTGGAGCCGTGGATTAGGAGATGAGGTAGTCCTCTTGATAGGTGTTGATAAGACCTACTCTTTTGGCCTCTTCAAAGAGGAATAGGATTGCTGTTTTTCCCTCTTCTCCTAAGTCTTTGGTAAATTGGTTTACGTAGAGTGCAATATGTTTTTTCATCACTTCTAGCTCCATCTCTTGGGCATGTTGTTTCATAAATGCCACCGATTCGGTTGGATTGTCGAAAGCATATTGTACACTACGAGCCATCACTCGATCGATTTTTTTCTGAAGTTCGAGAGGGAATTCTCTTTTGGTGACGATTCCTCCTAGTGGTATGGCATGTCCAGATCTGGATTCCCATAATGCTCCTAGATCTGCAATCTTATGCAGTCCTCGTTCGGAATAAGTAAAGCGGTTTTCATGAATGATAGTTCCTGCTTCAATTTGATCCTCTAGGAGTGATTGTTCTATGTCTGAGAAAAGCAGTTCCTTTTTGTGTTGTATCTGTGGATAGGCAACCGTTAGAAGTAGGTTGGCTGTCGTGTATTTGCCAGGAATTGCAACCACCCCATTCTGTAGATCGACCTGCTCTTTATGTGAAATTAGTAGTGGTCCATTGCCTCTTCCGAGTGCACTTCCTGCATTCATCAAACGATAATGGTCCGTAAGATAGCAGAAGGCATGATAACTCAGCTTGGTGATATCTAGTTCTTGTTTAAATGCTTTGTCGTTCAGTGCCTCTACATCTTCCATCACGACCTCGAAAGTCAATCCTTCTGTATCGATCTTATGATGTATCATGGCATCAAAGATAAAGGTGTCGTTTGGACATGTTGAGAATCCTAAAGATAACTTCATACTAGTATTTATATTTGTTTATAATGTTCTAAGAGTTGAAAAAAACTTGTGCAAAGGTTGTCTAGTGCCAATGGGATGTTCCATTTAGATCGGTCTCTAGGCTCCACATGGTTGGAGATGGTTCGCATCTCTATGTAGTCGATACTTTCCTGTTTGGCTACAAATGCTACGGCAGCTCCTTCCATGGATTCGATATCTGCGTGGGCTTGAGTTTTCGCTATCTGTATTGACTCTATGGATCCATGCGAGGTGTTGGATGTAATAGAAGATACTTGAGATAGGTTTTTCATCTCTATTGTCAAAGGGTTGGTTATTGTAGCCTCTGAGAATGGCGGTTGGTTGGGGTTTTGAAATTGAAGATCGAAGACTGAAAGAAATCCTTTTGAATCGGCTACTCCCCAGTCGACAAACTGTTGTTTTACCACTTGGACAGTCTCTCCTAGAGCTCTATTCATATCGAAAGCTCCTGCTATCCCCAGATTTATAATGAGATCAACTGGTTCGCATGGGGACATTACTCTTTTGGTTAACTGATAGATGGTAGGATGAATACCGACACCAGTGATCAGTGTTTCAAAAAGAGTGTTTGGATATCGACTGTCCCGAAAATGGTTCGGTGTTTCTGAATGAGTGAACTTCTGGGTGATACGTTCGATCTCAAATTTTGTCGCGGCTACTAATAGTATATGCTTCGACTTTTTGTTCATAACTCGTACCTCGTTGGTGATTTTCAAAAGTAGCAAATAAAGAGAAACAAATAACAGCAGATTCTTGTTGAATTATAGTATAAATAAAAAAGTGCAATATGGGCTTAAAAGCTGCTCTGTTATGTTCGGATGGATTGTTTTGTGAAACAAATGATGTAAAATAACTGTTTTTTAAAGAGGATCATGTCTGTTTTTCATGACATAGATGCCATGTTTTTCACAAAAAAGGTCTTAATTTGCACTCTGATTTCATTTAAGAAGATAAATTATAAACAAGATAACCATTATGAGTGAGGTGATCAACGGGTATCAGAAAATAGAGAACTATTCGGCAGATACTACAGAAGCGTTGTCGGATCACTACCAACAGGTTTTAGAACTTCTTGGGGAAGATCCTAATCGTGAAGGATTAGAAAAGACTCCGTTACGCGTTGCGAAAGCGATGCAGTTTTTATGTCAAGGATACCAACAAGATCCTGCTGCAATATTAAATTCAGCGATGTTTAAAGAGGACTATCGCCAAATGGTGGTAGTCAAAGATATCGAGTTCTACTCTTTATGTGAACACCATATGCTTCCTTTCTTTGGGAAAGCGCACGTGGCGTATATTCCTAACGGAACCATTACGGGTTTGAGTAAGATTGCTCGTGTAGTGGAAGCATTCTCTCGTAGACTACAGGTTCAGGAGCGTTTGACTACCCAGATTAAGGATTGTATTGATAGTACTTTAAATCCTTTGGGCGTCGCAGTAGTGATCGAAGCCAAACATATGTGTATGTCAATGAGGGGAGTGCAGAAACAGAGTAGTGTTACTACTACCTCTGATTTTACGGGTGCCTTTAAAAATGAAGCAACTCGATCTGAGTTTATTCGACTAATTGGATCACATTTATCATAAATTCGAAAAAGGATCATTTTTATTGTCTATTTTCTATTATTTAGACAAAAAAGTAGTCTAAATATTAGCTAAGATCGCAATGAATGATTTACATTTGTTCTAAGTCAAAATAAAAAGAACTTTACATTTTTATCTTAAAGTTTTTAATAAAACGAATAAAATGAAAGCATTTGTTTTTCCAGGTCAAGGAGCCCAATTTGTTGGAATGGGTAAAGATTTATATGAGAACTGTCCTGAAGCGAAAGCTCTTTTTGAGCAAGCAAACGATATTTTAGGTTTCCGTATTACGGATATTATGTTCTCGGGAACAGACGAGCAGCTTAAGCAAACAAAAGTAACGCAACCTGCTATCTTCTTGCATTCTGTCATCTTGACAATGACGCTTGGCGAAGATGCAAAGCCTGAAATGGTTGCTGGCCACTCTCTTGGGGAGTTTTCAGCATTGGTTGTTAATGGAGTATTGTCTTTTGAAGATGGTTTGAAGCTTGTTTCTCAAAGAGCTCAGGCTATGCAGAAGGCATGTGAGATGACATCTTCTACGATGGCTGCGATTGTAGGCCTTTCGGATGATGTTGTGGAAGAAGTTTGTGCTGAAATAGAAGGGGTAGTTCCTGCGAACTACAACTGTCCAGGTCAGCTGGTTATTTCTGGTGCAGAGTCTGCTATTGATCAAGCATGTGAGATTCTTAAAGAGAAGGGTGCTCGTCGTGCATTGAAACTTCCTGTAGGTGGGGGATTCCACTCTCCGTTTATGGAGCCTGCTCGTGTTGAATTAGAGGCTGCTATCGAGGCAACAAACTTTTCAGCGCCTACTTGTCCTATTTATCAAAACGTGGATGCTTTGCCTCAAACAGATGCAAAAGCTATTAAAGCGAATTTGGTAAAACAGTTGACTGGTGCGGTGAAATGGACACAAACAGTAGAGAATATGATTAAAGACGGTGCTACCTCTTTCACAGAAATTGGACCTGGTAAGGTTCTTCAAGGTTTGGTGAAGAAGGTGGATCGCAAGATGGAGACTATCGGTATCAACAGCTACCAAGGTTAATCGATCTTTCATATATAAGATAAAAAAGTGGGTTGTTATACAATCCACTTTTTTTGTATACTATTTTTCTCTTATAAGGTTTTGAAGTAGATGGCTAGTCTCTTTTTTGCTTTTTCTGGAATCACTTTTTGTGCTTGGAACCACCACTGTGATGGATCGTTGTGGTGGATGGGAATAATCTTTTTTACCCAGTCTTCAAAGAAATGGAATTCGGGAAGACCTCTTTCAAAAAGGATCTTCGAGTCGATACTTCTTACCCCTGCATAAAACGACATGAGTTGATTGAGTAGTGTGATCGACTCTGGATAGTAGCCTTTTTGATATAATCGTTTGCCAAACTGTAGTAGTAGCTCTCCATGAGAGAAGGCATAGACGGTTGCTGGTGCTTTGGCTGTAGTGATTTTTTCAAATGCTTCCATCGCCTTGTCTACTTGTTCGTCGTTGAGGTAGCTTTGTGCCAAACTATAGTAGTCTTGTTTGTAGTGGGTGATGTCAGTAAGCTGAATAAAAGTTTTGATGGACAGATCATAGTTTCCCATCTTATAGTATGAAAGCCCTAACAGACGTATCGCATTTTGTTTGATGTGTGGTTTTTTACTATTCACATATTTTAGAGCAATGCGAGATGCTTCTTTACGATCTTTTTGATCATAAAGAAGCCATCCTTTATTCAGTTTTTTTAGTGCTCTTTTTTCTAAATATTTACGTATCATAAGTCATCAATTAAAGATAGAAGTTCATTCGATGTAAAACCATTGAGTGGATTGTTTGATTGAATAAACTTTTCGGCTAAAAGAGACTTCTTGTCTTTTAGTTTCTGAATCTTCTCTTCGATGGTTCCTTCCGAGATAAAACGATATACAAATACATTCTTGGTTTGTCCTATTCTATGAGCTCTGTTTATAGCTTGGAGTTCGGCTGCAGGATTCCACCAAGGATCTAATATAAAAACGTAGTCGGCTTCGGTAAGGTTTAAACCAACTCCTCCCGCTTTAAGAGAGATTAGGAAGATATTGTTATCCTCTTCTTTTTGGAACTTTTCAATGATCTCTTGTCGTTGGTGTGTCTGTCCCGTAAGTATAGAGTATTTCCACTGCTCTTCGACAAATGCCTTTTCAAAGAGGTTTAGGTGTTTTACGAAAGAGGAGAAGACTAGTATCTTGTGTTTTTCTGTTCGTAGAATACGAAGCATACGCATCACCTCATCAAATTTCCCTGAGTTCATCGAAGGGTCACCCGTAATCATTTGGGGATGGTTTGCCCATTGTCGAAGGGTCATGAGTCCTTGAAGTATCACCAGAGGTGCTTGTTTCTCTTTACTCGGACCTGCGATCTCTTCTTCTAAGAGCATATTTCGTATTGCTGATTTCTCCTTTTCGTAACCTTTGGCTTGTGATTCACTCATCTTCATGAGTCTTGTTTGCTCAGATAGAGGAGGAAGGTCTGTTGCTACCTCTTCTTTCGTTCTTCGCAGAATAAATGGTTGGATCAGCTTTAACAATTTGGCCTGTGCTTCCTCATCATTTTTCTTCTCGATGGGAGTAAGGAAGTTCTTTTTAAACCAAGCCTCTGTGCCTAAGAGACCTTTGTTTAGGAAGTTGAGCTGTGCCCAAAGATCATAGAGGGTGTTCTCTATTGGAGTACCAGTAATACTCAGGCGATGAATAGAGTTTAACTGTTCAATGGCCTTGTATGTTTTGGAGTGAGGGTTCTTTATGTTTTGTCCTTCATCCAAAATAACATATTGGAATCGATACTGTTTTAGAATCTCATAATCGTTGCGGATGGTTCCGTACGTGGTGAGGATGACATCATTATTCTGAATGGTCTCATTCAAGAGTGCTCCTTTAGGACGATAGGTTCCGACATATTTAAAACAAGAGAGAGATGGACAGAACTTGTTGATCTCGTTCTCCCAGTTGTATACCAACGTTGTGGGTAATACGATAAGGTTTGTGGATAGCACTTCGTTATTGGATTCTCTCTTTAACTTCTCCTTTAGGCTTGCAATCAATGTGATACATTGAAGGGTCTTTCCTAGCCCCATATCGTCTGCAAGACAGCCTCCAAACCCATTGTTGTTGAGGTAGTTCATCCAATGAAAACCATCTACCTGATAGTTTCTTAGAGTGGCCTGTATATTGTCTGGAACGTCAACTATCTCTACATTGTTGGATAGTTTCTCTAATTTTTTCTTAATCTTCTGCTTCTCTTCGAGATATGTTGGGTCGATAAGAGAGAAATGAACTTTGCGTATTTTTAGATTATCTACTTCTCCTTCAGAGAGAGAGAATATCTCTTTGAACTTGGTAAACCACTCTTGAGGGATCAGTGCTATCTGCCCATTGGGTAGTTCAAACTCAGGGATGTTATTGAGAATATGTTTTTTGAGATGCGTAAATGGAAACTGGTAGTCTCCAAAGGTAACCGTTCCTTTTAGATCAAACCAATCGTCGTCCTGTTGTACAGAGAAAGCAAGTTCTCTTTTCCCAATAAAGAACTGTTTAGAACCATCAAGGAAACGGTGGGTGATATCAAATGCAATACAGCTCTCTTCTAGTTCATGAAGTATCTCAATGAAGCTGGATTTGGTGTAGTATTTCGCATCATTGAAGTGTAGAATGTCGTTCTCTACTTTCAGATTCTTTTCTGTAAGTATGTTGAGTAGCTGTAGGTACTCCTTTTCAGGAAAGTCGCACTTGGTGTAGATATATTGCCCATGCTGTTTCCTGTAGGATACAATGGATTCGTGCTTGGAAAGGGAAGCTGTGTGGTCATGTAATGAGAATAGGAGTTTTACTAAAACATGTTTGTCATCTACCTGTTCTGCTTCGAATACGAGTTTTGGTAACTCATGAATGTGTTTGATGGTGAATCCATTTCCCTCTACTGGATAACATTTGATGGTATTTAAGACAAATGTTTTAAAGTATTCGTCTTCTATGGTAAGTGGCACATCTAAGTGACTCTTCTTTAAGAAGGGTTTTAATTTTTTGCCTTGCAGATCTTCGAATAGATAGAGATTGTGTCCCACTACGATGGAGCAAGGGTTTTTAGTTAACACCTTAAGCATTCTATGTGGTAGGGATATCTCTTTTCCATTACAATTAAGACGAATTGCATATCGAATACTTTGGTCTGTTTTGTGAAAAAGGAATGTGGCCGTGTTGTTGGTGTCATGAATTATGATCTCGTCTTCATCATAGATGTTGTTATATTTCTGTCCTTTAGAAAAGAAAAGACGTATCCCATTCTGCTTCATTAGTCTTAAGCATTGTGTATGGGTTCTGTCTATAATAGGCTCTATCTTTTCACGAAAATCATCCGAAGTTAGTTTTTCATATAACTCCTTTAAGCCTCCTTTTTGTTTGAATCTTTTGACCAAACTATCATCACTAAAGCTTTCAGTGATCTTTACAATTCTTTTTTCTACTTGGCTATACTCATAGTCGTTATCCAAGAAATTGTGAGAACGAATCGGTTTTACAATAGTGTAAAAAGGAGCTCCTTGTCTTTGAGTAATAAGACAAGGTTTGAGTAGGAGACCAAGTGCTCTATGTTCTTGTAGCAAAAGAATAAATTTATTCTTCAAGAGTAATCTATTTTAGATGGTGGTGGTTAATTTGTTGATTAAAATCTCAGGTTCTTCAGTTAGCCTCCAACACGTTTTGTCTTATAACCATCCTGTTCTAGAAGAGTGATTATTTTATCACGAAATTCTCCTTGAATGATGATCTCTCCATTTTTTGCGGATCCACCTACGCCACATTTCGATTTTAACTTCTTTGCAAGATCTTTAAGATCTTCTTCTGTTCCCACAAATCCTTCAATGAGTGTCACGGTTTTTCCTTTGCGAGATTTACGATCTAAAAGGATCCTTAACTGTTGCTGGTTTGGAGTAAGAGTTTCCATCTCTTCGTTGTTATCGTAATCGTATTCGTAGTTGTCAGATGTCGAATAGACAACTCCTTTTCTATTATTCTTACTCATAGGAATGAATGATTAAATAAATGTATAGACCTTGTTTGACTATTTATCAAAAAACAAGGTTTCAAATTTAATTAAAAACGAATATATGAGGATAAAAAAAGTGTAATAAATTATTTGATTTCCTGTCATAATACATGGTGTTTAGTATTATAATTTTTTTATTTTCGTATATGCAAAGGTTGACGGGTTTATGCAGGTAAAAGATGAACTGCTCTTTATCATATATGACACAATTAAAATATTACCATTATATAAATTGACTAACGTGAAAGCAATAGTAAAAGCAAAAGCAGAAAAGGGGTTGTGGCTACAGGATGTGCCAATGCCTCAGGTTGGAGTCAACGATGTTCTTATTAAGGTTAAGAAGAGTGCTATTTGTGGTACGGATCTTCATATATACAAATGGGATGCATGGGCTCAAAAAACTATTAATACACCAATGACTATTGGTCATGAGTATGTAGGTGAGATTGTTGAAGTTGGTAGTGAAGTGGTTAACTATAAGTTGGGTGACCGTGTGACTGCCGAGGGACATATTGCTTGCGGGTTTTGTAGGAACTGTCGAAGAGGACGTAAACATATTTGCGATAATACTGTGGGTATTGGAGTGAATCGTGATGGTGGTTTCGCAGAATATGTATCTGTACCTGTAGAAAATGTAATGAAAATAGATGCTAGTATCCCTGATGAGGTAGTCTCTATTATGGACCCTCTAGGTAATGCTGCACATACTGCTCTTTCATTCCCTCTTGTAGGAGAGGATGTTATTGTGACTGGTGCGGGTGGCCCTATTGGTGCTATGGCTATTGCAATTGCTCGTTTTGTTGGTGCTAATAATATACTTGGATCAGAGACTAGTGAGTATCGTATCAAACTTGCTGAGAAGATGGGTGCGACTAAGGTGGTGAATCCTTTGCAGTCAAGCATTAGTCAGGCGATGGAAGAGATGCAGATGGTTTCTGGTTTCGATATTGGGCTGGAGTGCTCTGGGTCGCCTTATGCTTTTAAAGATATGTTGGCTCATATGTATAATGGAGGTAAAATATCTCTTTTAGGGTTGCTTCCTGAAACGACTCAAGTAGAGTGGGATCGATTGATCTTTAAAGGGCTTACTTTGAAAGGGATCTATGGTCGTGAGATGTATGAAACTTGGTACCATATGGAGAAAATGCTTCTTTCTGGCTTGGATGTGACTCCTGTAATTACACACCGTATGCACTATACGGACTTCCAAAAAGGTTTTGATGTGATGGAAGAGGGTAATTGTGGTAAAGTGATTCTTGACTGGGAATAGACGTTATATGCAATAATATAAGGAGGAGATACTTTTTGAGTATCTCCTCTTTTTCATTTGTCTGAGGAGGAGTTCTCTTCTTGACAATTAGAATAACATTTCCCTTTTTGTTTAATGTTGGATTGGATGACATCTCACCCTAACGTTATTTTTGCTAGGGTGAGATGTATGTGGATTTGAAGGTCTCTTATAATACGCTATCTACTTTGTATCTTTTGGCGTAACTTCTGTTTTTTCGTGTTCCGATGCCTTCGGAGTAGGCACGATAAAGGTATGGCTTTGCCAATGCTTGGTTTTCTTTGGATAGGGTTCTCCAATGAAAAAGAGCTCTAGAAGCAGTACCTTGACGCATCAAATGATATTGATTACCATATGCTAGATTAATCATGGATTGAGCCGATCCAGCTTTGCTTGCTATTTGATAGTATAACATCGACTTGGATGGATTGTATACGGGATATGGTCCATAAAAAAGGATGTTGGCAATCATATTTTGGGATCTCTTTGCATAATCTGGATCCAAAGTGCTGGTTAATGTGCTTGGGTGATGTTGTATCCACTGTAGCCATCTTCTCTGAGAAGACGATAGAGTCATCTTACCAATCTTCTCTAATGTTGTTACCTTCTTTTTCATCTGGGATCCCGTAAGATGGTGTTGAAGTTGTAGTTCTATGGTGGATAATTTGACTATTGGATTGTTGCTTTTGCTGGCAATTTCTATATGCTTATTGTAAAGATCTTTGTCTGGCATAATGGTTTTGTATCCATAGTAGTATATCTGCGACAACAATAGGGCCGCACTTTGGTCGCCAGTAGATAATGCACTCTCTAACCACATAATGGCATCGCTTAAATTCTCTTGATCTTCTATTCCGATGAGATACCAATAGCCAAGAATCGTCTGTGCTTCTCTATTTTGTGCATATGCTTGTTTGGTGATAAACCTCAGGTCTTTCCACTGTCCCTGTGTCCATTTATTCAATGAGATGATTTTCTGTTTACTGTCTCCTATTTTCTGCCAATAGCTTGACTTATCAATATTATATACGACTCCTAGTTTATCACTTTTGTAACAACGAGATAGGAATATTGCGACTCTTTTGTTGCCATGATATGCAATCTCCTCTAAGAGTTTTATGTCTTTCTCAATCACATTCGGGTTTACTCTTTGGTAGTTGTATTGGGTTAATTTTTGATTCGCACTCTTATTACCCATCGCAGCAGCAATAATAAAATGGTGGAATGCGCTGTCTCTGTTTACTTCTATACCAAGTCCTTTGATGTAATACTCACCTAGTTTTAGGTGACTGAGGTCGTGGTTGTATTGTGCTCCCATCTTATTCCATTGGAATGCTTTTTTAAAGTTGCCCTGTTTTTCTAGTTCTCTTCCGATCCTATAGTGTGTTAGTCCACTGAAGTCCACATTCATCTTGGCTCCATGGGAGTAAAGCGTTGCTTGACTTCCAAGTGTGTGGCATTCTTCTGGTGTTAGTTTGTAGTGTTTGCTCGCTTTTCCTTGAATGAAATCTCTATAAAGATGATCTCTCTTTACTCCCCATCCTTTGTCGTAACAACGAGATAGGTTGGTCGCAGGAGAGGTGGCTCCGTGTTCCATTGCTTGAAGATAGTATTGACACGCTTTGTTGTAGTCTCTTCTAACTCCTTTTCCATAAAAGTAGATATCGCCAAGCATGGTTAAGGCTTTCATATCACTCTGTGAAGCCAACTGTGTGTATAACTGTTTTGCTTTGGAATAGTTCTTTACGACCCCCGTTCCATTATAGTATAGATCGGCTAGTATTTTTGTGGATTCAATATCTCCTTGAGTAGAGGCTTTTGTATACCACATCACCGACTTACTACGTCTCCCTTTATAGTAGATTTTTCCTAGCTGTCGTTGTGCCAGGATCTGTCCATTTTGTGCTATTGGTAAAAGGTAGGGAATTGCTTTTTGAGGGTTGGTTTTCTGTCCATAGGCTCCTTTTATGTAAGCATTTGCGACCAAACGTAGTGCTATGGTATCTTTTCTTTTTGCTGCATCTAATAGCATCTTAAATGCCTTGGACTGACTCTTCTCAACGCCAATACCGTATAAGGTAAGCTTCGATAATAGTATCGATGCTTGAATGTTTCGATTCTCTTTGGCTCTTTGTAGCCACGATATAGATTTCTTTAAATTGATGATATAACCATTTCCAAGATAGGACTTCCCTAGTAGATATTGACTTTGAGCATCTTCTTCATTGGCATCAAGGAAGATCTGTTCAAGGGAAGGGTCTAATGAATTAAAGGTTGTTTTATTTGGATATAGAGCAAGGAATAGTTGTGCTGCAATGTCTCCATTAAGTGCTTCCTTATGAAGAATGGTGTAGGCATCTTCTACTTCAATCTCTTCATATAATAGGCGTATTGCCTCCTGGTATCTTACTCCTCCTATTGCAATTTTTTTATCTTTGTCTTCTACTACTACGATATCTTCTTCTGTTTGATCTACAGCGCTTTTTGTCTCTTCTGTAAATGATTCTGAAATGGTAATTTCAGGAGTAGTCGTCGTGTCAGTAGGTGGTGTTACGATCGTATCGATTCCTGCTGTCTGTTCCTCTTCTATCTTCAGTGAATCTTGATCAATGGAATTGCTTCGATTTATATCAGTCGTTTGGATCGAATCGTTATTTGTCTTTACCTCTATCTTTTTTGCTCCTCCTTGTATCGAATCTAACGGAGTCTCTGATGTAGAGGTTTGAGGAACTTGGTTGGTGGAGTCGTTAAAAACAGTTAGAGGAGAAGTGTTACTAGGCTGTAAGATATTATCTGTTTGATATGATGCCAATAAATTAGATGGCAGAATACATAAAATACAAATGATAGATTTAAAGATAAAATTCGGTGTCATAGATTTATTTATGATTTGTGAAATATGTCTAGTTGGAGATATTAATACTATTTATTATAGATTTTATTTGTGTCACTGAGAATAATATGATAAGCAACTAATTTAATAAAATCATGGTAAGCAACACTCTAAATAAGAAAAAAGCATCACATGATGTTTATTTTTTTAGCCTTTATGCGATTATTAATAGGTAAAGAGGTGAAAAAAGACAGTGGTTCTGTCTTTCTAGATAGGTTAGAAATAGATATTAAATTAGATAGTTATATTTACGAATGTTTGGATACAAAATAGGGGAGTATGTAGAACACATACTCCCCTAAAAAAATCTCTATAATACGATGTATTATTTGAATTTCTTAATAATGTCTTTCACTGCATCTTTATGAACAGTGAATCCCATCATTTTTAGTTTGATGTAGTCTTCACGGAAGAAGTAGTATCCGAACTCTTTAACCTTAGGATCGTTATTTCTTGATCCTGAACTAGAGTCTTTGATAAGATACCAGTTAAAACCATCGCCTTTCCAATTCTTGATGTATCCAATCATGTGCATTCCATGATCGTCTGTAGTACTTTCATTAGAGAAACGGAATTGTCGAGCATCTTCGCTAATATACTTCGCAGGGATATCAAAATCTGGGACCATAGCACATTGAGTCTCTCTAAGGAATCCAGCTTCTGATACATCTCCTCCAATACTTACTGTGTATCCTTTGTCGATCACACGACGGATGATCTTCATATAATCTTTTAGAGGAATGTTGTAGTACTCTTTACTATGCCACCAATTGTCTGGTACAGTGTACTCTACTTGTTGCCAATATGGTTCTTGTTTATAAGAAAGAATCTCTACATAATCGTTTGGATTAATTTTAGCATAGTCTTTCATAAACGATAGAGGCGTATAAACATTTCCATCTACATTAAAAGACGCAGGAGGAGTTCCCATATAGTGGTTCATGATTGCCTTGATTGTCTCGATAGCCTCTTTTTTATTCCAAGCATTAGACTTCTCAAGTCCCTCTAGATATGTATTCATCTCACCATACATTTTTTCGTGCGTATGGAACTTACGACCATTGAGTTTTCCTGTGTACTCTTTTTCAGGAACAAGACCATATTTAGAAGCGACACGAGCGACAGCATTTCCTTCTGATCCTTGAGAGAAGTTAGAGTGACCTCTCTTTTCGATAAATCTTTCTGCTTTCAGGACATACTCCCAATATACCACATACATTTCAGAAAGTTTCACCTCTTTTTTCTGCATGCGATAGATCTCAGATTCTAACATCGATACCGTTGAGAAACACCAACATGATCCAGTATTTCCTTGTGAGATAGGATCGAAAGCCCATAGCTTTTTGTAAATGTCTACTTTATTAGGAAGAACCATTTTAGACTGATCCATTACAAAACGTTTGTAAGGCTTCTTCTCTTTAAGTTGATTGTTTACCTTACTAATATCTTTCATGATGGTCTCTTGATAATACCCCTTACCACCTTCGATAATTTGGATATTCGCAGGATCTTTTGTTTGAGCACCAGCCACGCTAATAAAAGCAGCACCAGCTAGTGTTAAAAGTGCTTTTTTCATGGTTTCTATCTAATGTTTAATGAATTGGATAATTAATAGGCTCTCTTTACAGGGAGCGTGTTCGCAAATATAATAAAAGCCCTATCTATTTAATATGAATATTTACATTGATTTTATTCCCGATATCCAAACAGAGGTTGTCTTATGCATTGGACTTCCCCGTCTTTTTTAGATAAGGGATATCCATTCTATATTAAGGTTTGGGTATATTCAAATTTATCCATAATTACTTTAAATGAATATAGATTGTTCTATTTTTATGAGCTTACGGTTTCTTATATTCGTCGATCTCAACAAGTCCATGTAATATGGCATAAATTGTTAGTCCTGAGATTGACTTGATACCTAACTTTTGGGTAATATTCTTACGATGTGTGATCACAGTATGGGTGCTGATAAATAGGTTTTCTGCAATCTCTTTGTTACTATTACCATCGATAATCTGACGAATCACCTCAATCTCTCTAGTAGACAAATTACTACTGTCTTCCTCCACTATCTTTTGTGTCTTATAGATAAGAGATTTAATAGACTCTATAATCTCTTCCTCTGATTGATCTAGATAGAAGTGTGAAGAGAATAATTTCTTTTGTAGTTTTTTCTGGATGTTATATCCAACCACAGGAGTGTTTTTGGATTTAAGTTTTTCAAATAGTGATTTAGTTTCCCCTGTGTATTCCCACAGAATATCTCCATTAATCAGGATCAAGTCCACTTTCAACTTGATATATTTATCTAGGCTTATCGGAAAGTTAGATAGCTTGTGGGTGGTAAGAGGGAAAAAGCTTCTATTTAAAAGTGCTTCGATACCATCTCTTATAATGGTTGAATTATCTATTATAACAACATTTAGTTTATCGCTCATCTCTTACTTGGTGGTTAAATTTTCTAACTGTTTTACCAATGGGATGAGAATATCATCTTCTAGTCGAGAGTGATCGTGTACTTCGTCTTCTAGATCGTACAAGTTTACTAGAAACTGGGTCTTAAGGAAGTTCCCTGAGTCGGAAGCAAAGTGTTTGATTAGAAGATTCTTTAGATCACTAAGTTTCTCTTCGATGTTGGTATGGTGTTCTTCAAAATACTCTATAGAGAAATCCAATTGTTTGATGTTCTGATCAATAGAGTCTTTGTATAGTTTCTCGATATAAGGAAATACATCTTTGTCTTCATACGACATATGTTGGTTTACTTCCTGACAATACTCTTCAAAGAATACTTTTAGTAGTTTAATTTGTGGATGATTAGATCTTTCTATAAACTGCTCTAGTATGCTATTTAGAAATGGAATCTTCTTATTAAGGAAGTAGTGATGAGACTCTCTTAGGTAGGCCACAAGGTCTGGTATAAGTGTTATATCACATTTGCCTTGAAAGTTATCTGTTTTGTCTAAAAAAGATTCTAGTAAGATGACAAACATGGTAATGTTTGTGCCTGTTCTATCACACACCTCTTGAATTGTCATCTCATGCAATTCAAGGTGTATATGAAGTCTATCCAATATAGATAACACTCGTGGATATTTAAGAAGGATGTCACACATCCTTCTATTTTTCCATCTATTTATATCAATATTATTCATAATCTTTATCTCTAGTTTTTAAATAAAACGGTCCCGCTTACCGATCGTTATATCATGAAACTGTTGGTCAAACTTCCCTGTCAGTTTCGGATGATCTATAAAGTATTGTTCTTTATGGATCTCTTTAAGTTCTTTCTCAATTACTTTCTCTCCCAACCTACGAGTCTCTTCCGAAGCATAATCATATAGATACTCTTTGAAAGTAAGCACCGCATTTAGTTTACAAAATTTTCCTTCTACACAATGGCTTAGCATCCCCATAATCGTTTCTCCTGTACGTCCACAACGGTAACCTGCAGTACAGAATGAAGGAATAAATCCCTCTTTTAAGACCTCTTGTATCACGTCATCAAGATCTCTAGGATCTCCAATAGTAAACTGTTGTTTATCTTGGTTTAACTGGTCGCTATAACCACCAATTCCAATACGAGTTGAGGCATCGGTTTGTGTACAACCTAGTTTAATAACCTCTCTTTTAAGTTCAGGATTCTCTCTTGCGGTAATAATTAATCCAGCAGTAGGAACTGAAAGGCGAAGAATAGCAACGATTTTTTTAAAGTCCTCATCGCTTACTTGATATGGAAGGTTTTTACTCAGATCAGATCCCGACGCGGGTGTAATACGAGGAAATGAGATTGTATGAGGTCCCACCCCAAAACGATTCTCTAGTTCTAGGGTATGATAGAGTAGTCCCATCACTTCAAATTTCCAATCGTATAGTCCAAATAGGGCTCCGATAGCTACATCATCAATTCCAGCCTCCATCGCTCTATGAAGGGCATATAGTCTCCAATGATAGTCTCCTTTTAATGTATTCTTTGGATGAACCTCTGAATAGGTCTTTTTGTGATAAGTCTCTTGAAAAACTTGATAGGTTCCAATTCCTGTCTCTTTGAGACGTTGTAGTTTCTCGATGCTCATTGGAGCCGCATTGATATTCACACGACGGATATTTGCTAGTTTTCCTGATTTAGGAGCTTCTGCTTCTACATCGTAAACTGCTTTTATGGCATCAATCATATAGTCAATGTCAGACTTAGGGTGTTCCCCGAATACCAATATTAATCGTTTGTGTCCTTCATTAAGAACCGAACGTGTCTCTCTTTTGATGTGATCCGAATCGAGAATTACTCGCTTCTCTGTACAGTTCTTTTCACGAAAGCCACAGTACTCACAATTGTTTACACAAAGGTTTGAACAGTATAATGGTGCAAAAAAAACAATACGATTATCGTAAACTTTTTTCTTTAATTCTAAAGCAGCAGCAAATATCTTATCCCACATCTGGGGTGATTTGACATTCAATAGTGCAGCTGTCTCTTCAGGGGCTAATGTATGTACAGAAAGTGCTTTCTGAATAATCTTTTCTATATATTCGTCTGACGGATTTTCCCCATCTTTAATTTGTTGCTTGATTGTATCTTCACAGATAAAATCTTCTCCATCTACAAGATATTTATCAATTTGAGATGGATCTATAACGCTCTCTTTCCATTCTGAGACCTTCATACTCTCTATTTTAGGAGGGCTAAAGTGGGAATCCCACTTTAGCTCGTTTATTTAGTGTCAAATTAATATTTTCAAAAGATATATCCTATGTAAAACGTTGGTTATCTTCTCTTTTTTCTATTTGGATTGTTCTGTTGTTTATTTGGCTCCTTTTTTTTAGGTTTTGATATTTTGTTGCTTTGTCCCAATAGGTTTGGAATCCACTCTTGTTTTCCTATCCTTTTTAAAGAGCTCTCTATTTGGTGGCGCTGTTTGGAATCATACCAGAAGAAGAACTGGCGTTGTTCTAACTTATCTTTACTTGTTTTTACCGTATGTACTGGCTCAAGAGTATATGGATGATATCCTGAGTAGTATATAACGGTTGCTACAGTCATTGGAGTCGGTGTAAAGTCTTGTACCTGCTCTAGTTTAAATTCCAATGCTTTGGTTTGTATAGCCAAATCTGCCATATCTTTTAACTCACAGCCAGGGTGGCTAGAGATAAAATATGGAATCAACTGTTGCTTTAATCCATTGGCTTTGTTGATCTTATTGAAGAAAGGAACCAGTTCGTGAAAGAGCTTAAAAGAGGGCTTCCTCATCACTTGCAGTACATTATCTGACGTGTGTTCTGGAGCCACTTTCAGGCGACCTGAAACATGATGTTTAATCACCTCTTCGAGATATTTTAGGTTTTTTCTTTTTGTGTCAGGATCCTGATGATCTCCAAGAATCATATCATAACGTATCCCACTTCCAATAAAAGCATTTTTCACCCCTTCGACTTTTCTTACTTGTCTATAAAGGTTTGTCAATGTTTCATGATCGTTATCCAGGTTGCTACATATTCTAGGGAATATACAGGATGGCTTCTTACATTTTTTACAGATGGACAGATCTTTACCTCTCATCTTATACATGTTTGCAGAAGGTCCTCCGATATCGGAAATAGTCCCTTTAAAATCAGGCATCAATGTAACTTCTTTTATCTCTTCTAGTATCGACTCTTCAGATCTAGAGACGATAAATTTGCCTTGATGAGCACTGATTGTACAGAATGCACAACCTCCAAAACAGCCTCGATGCATATTTACCGAATGACGGATCATCTCATAGGCTGGAATTGTTCCTTTCTTATGATATCGAGGATGGGGTAGACGAGTAAAAGGCAATTTGTATACTTCGTCTAGTTCCTTCCCTTCTAGAGGAGGATATGGGGGATTGATTACTATTACATTATCGTGATCTTTCTGCAGGAGTTTTTTAGCTTCCCAACTATTGGATTGGATCTCAATATTCTTAAAGTTCTCCGCATACTTCTTTTTGTCTTCAAGACAAGACTGATGTGAGTGAAGTTCTTGAGAGTCCCACTTCTTTTGGGTAGCATACTTCTCCCAATCTTTTCTCACGAAAGCAGTTTGGTTGATGTTGGTAATAGAGGAGACAGGAACTCCTTTTTTAACTAGAGAGATAAACTCTCTAACCGATTTTTCTCCCATTCCATAGAATAGAAGGTCGGCAGGAGCATCTGCAAGAAAACCTGGGCGAAGTTTGTCGCTCCAGTAGTCATAGTGAGTTAATCTACGAAGAGAAGCCTCTATTCCTCCAACAATCACAGGAACATCAGGATATAACTCTTTAAGGATATTCACGTATGTATACGCTGCATAGTCAGGGCGAGCATTCGCGCGACCTCCTGGAGTATATGCATCATTGGAACGTCTTCTTTTGTTCGCAGTATAGTGATTCACCATGGAATCCATATTTCCTCCTGTCACAGCGAAAAATAGATTTGGTTTTCCTAATTTTTTGAAGTCACGCAAGTCATCAGTCCAGTTGGGTTGTGGGATAATAGCCACTTTCAACCCTTCACTTTCCATAATACGACCGATAACAGCAGCCCCAAATGATGGATGGTCTACATAGGCATCCCCTGTAAAATAGATCACATCAATATCTTCCCATCCACGTTCTTTAACCTCTTTAAGGCTCGTAGGCAACCATCTGTTTTTTAAACTCCCTGTCATTCTCTTAATCTAAGATTTTATAAGCGAACAAAAGTAGTTATTTCACACCAATAACTCTTTTAATATCTTCGTTTTTTTGTTTCTCTAAAGAGTATTGACGCTTAGACTTTTTTTATAATATATCTTTCATAAACAGAATTTGTTCCTCTGAGCTTAGATCTTTGATGGTGGTGTTGAACTTTTAGGTTTGCATGTCTGTTTTTATGAGTGTAAATCAATTATTTGTTATAAATCAGAATGTTATGAAAAGAAATTTAATTGTACTTATAGCTGTTATTGTCTTCTGTTTTCAAGGCTTTGCACAAGAGAATCACTCTATGTCTGAAGCTGCTCAAGCCAATAATCCTTTGGCCAATATGAAAGCATTTAATGTTCAGTTTAATTATTTATCAAATATATCTGGGACAGATTCTAAGGTAAACATGACTAATCTTAGATATGCACAACCTATTGGACGTGTTTTATTAAGGGGAACGCTTCCAGTTTTAAATAGTACGACCAATATGGGACAGCAATCTGGTCTTGGTGATCTAAACTTGTTTGCGACTTATCTCGTAAAGACCGGAGCTACAAACTTTGGTATTGGTCCTATGGCTACATTCCCAACAGGTACTAACTCGATGGGAGCAGATCAGTATCAAGTAGGAGCTGCTTTTGTTGCATATATTGCAACGAACCCTAAATTTCAATGGGGTGGTTTAGTTACTTGGAATATTGGAGTAGGAGATCGTTCTGACGGAGATATACCATATTATGGTGAAGATATTAATAAGCAGATGAACTTAATGGCAATACAACCATTCTACTTTTTCCAATTAGGAAAAGGACGTTATTTAAGAGGTGCACCAATATGGACTGTTGATTTTCAGAAAGAGGCTTATAACTTTCCTATTGGTATCGGTTATGGTCAAGTCGTAAAAATAGGAAATACTGTGGCAAACCTTTTCATAGAACCTCAATATTCAATTTATTCAGAAGGAGTGGGTGTTCCCGTATTTCAGCTTTTTACCTCTATTAATTTACAATTCTTGAAGGGTAGATAGTATATAAAAGACTAAAAATCATAGTTTGATTGGAGAATGGCCCAGATAATAATAAAGGCATCTCCTTTCAAACTTTTTTATTCTCTTTCATCTAAATACAATTTAAAAATGAAAAAACAATCAATAAAACGTATGTTTTAGGATATGTAAATTAAAAAAAATATATATTTTTGTGGCGAAATCAGATTTCTTCTAAATAACTTTTTTACATGAATATCAAGAAGCATACTAAAATTGTTGCGACAATTTCAGACAGAAAGTGCGAACCAGAGTTTATTCGCGAACTACACGAAGCAGGTATGAACGTTGTGCGTATTAATACAGCACACCAAATGCCAGAGGATACTGAGCGTGTGATCAAAAACATTCGTGAAGTATCAGACAAGATTGCGATTTTGGTAGATACCAAAGGTCCAGAAATTCGCACAAAGAATGTGGAGAATCCTATCTCTGTAAAATCAGGAGATAAGGTGATCGTAAAAGGTGGCGAAGGCGAGTCGAAAGACAACGTATTGTTCCTTGACTATGCAGGTATTGCAAACGACGTTCCTGCAGGAAGTTCACTTCTAATTGATGATGGTGAGCTAGAGTTGAAAGTAGAGGATGTAACAGAAGAAGGACTTGTTACTGTAGTATGTAATGATGGCGCGATCAAGAATCGTAAGAGTGTGAACGTTCCTGGTGTAACAATTACATTGCCAGCTATTACTGCAAAAGATAAAAAGTTTATTGAGTGGTCAGCTGAGAATGATATTGATTTCATAGCTCACTCATTCGTGCGTAACGCAGCAGACGTTCTTGCAGTTCAAGAAATTCTTGATTCTAAAAATAGTAAAGCGAAAATCATCGCTAAAATTGAGAACCACGATGGTGTACAAAACGTTGACGAGATCCTTGACCACGCTTATGGTGTAATGGTAGCTCGTGGTGATTTGGGTATCGAGGTTCCTGCTTCTATGATTCCTGGAATCCAAAGATCACTTGTACGTACTTGTGTTTCTCGTAAGAAGCCTGTGATTATTGCAACTCAGATGCTTCACACAATGATCGAGAATCCTCGTCCTACACGTGCGGAAGTAAGTGATGTTGCGAATGCAATTTACCAAAATACTGATGCTATCATGTTGTCTGGTGAGACTGCATATGGTGACTATCCAGTTGAAGCTGTTAAGGTTATGACTAGTATTGCTCAAGAAGTTGAGGCTGCTCAAGACCGTACAAACAACTTGGATGTGAACATGGCTCCTTACCAAGTTCCTGCTTTCTTGGCAGAAGCTGCTGTAAAGGCTGCAAATCAAGAAGATTTGGATGTTAAAGCAATCGTAACAGATTCAATGTCTGGACGTACTGCTCGTTATTTGGCTGCTTTCCGTTGTAACAAGCCTGTTTTGGCTAAGTGTCACACTCCAAATGTAATGAGAGAATTGGCTCTTTCTTACGGTGTTTACGCTGATGTTATCAAAGGTCGTAAGAACAAAGACAAGTTGGTTAAGTCTGTATTGAAAGGAATGGTTGAAGACGAAACTCTTGTAAAAGAGGACAACGTAGTTTACGTTGGAGGAAGCTTCGGTGCTGGTGCTGGAACTACATTCATGGAGATTGGTTCTGTTGAGCAATTGACAAGCAAAAACAAAAAAGATCAAGATGCTGAGTAATCACATCTTATGAGAATAAAAAAAGAGAGATCTTGTTATAAGATCTCTCTTTTTTTTGATAAAAACGAAAACATCATCGTTTCCAATGTTTTATATCCATTATTATGAGCAGCCTTGTCTCCCAACGACAAAACCATATTGGGTATAATGAACTATCTAACATCTTGGATGAAGTATTGTTCGACCACCTCACATTTTGACAAGCAGAGGAATTGCTGTCAATATGTAGGTTGTTATCTTTCGATAAACTCAAGAACCTATTGTTGAAATACAGGGGCCTAATTTAAGTCCCGTTACAAGGAATTGTCACCGCATATTGCAATTCCATAATTGGATGAATGGTTTAAAACGATATTATTGTATCAATCAAATAGAAACACGATATTATTTTCATACACGCTATAGATAACTGCACTACCTTGTCTTTCAGGGATAGAACTATATTGGGTATAATGAACTATTTAACATGTATTGGACAAAGTCTCATTTAATGACCACTAAGCTTCGACAAACACAGGACCAGCCTTCGATATATTAGATTGCGTTATTTCGACAAGCTGAAGATCCTTTTGTTGTAATGCAGGAATCTGATTCAACCAACGTTCCTCGAGGTTTTAGCAACCTATTATCATTCTCTTTATTGCATCTGTCGATTGCGACCATAATATTACCATAAAAATCTAGTATCAGAACCATGAAAATTAATGCATTTTCGGGCCTTTATTTTCATAAATGAAGAGTTTTGGTTCCTTGAATATTTATTCTGAAGCATTTTATGGAGACAAAAAAAGAGATCTATCAATAGATCTCTTTACTATATGTATTGCTTTATAACCTTCTCCAAAAGCATTTATTGGGGGGTCTAAAGTTTCTCTCTAACAAATTTACGGATAATTTCATTGTGATCGAAAGCCATTTCAGGCAATGAGATAATAGGGAACCATTTTGCCTCAAGTGCATCATCCATTCCTTTTACAGGTACTGGTTCAGGAAGTTCTCCATGAAAAACGGAAGATAAGATTCTTTGTCTTGGGTCTCTTAAGATCGCATCAAAAGTGAAGAACTGGCTTAGTTTTACTCCAGAGATTCCTGTTTCCTCTTCTAATTCTCGTGCAGCTGCATCTAAAAGAAGTTCATCCATATTGATGAAACCTCCCGGAAGGGCCCAAGATCCTTGGAAAGGATACTCTTTTCTTTTAATTAAAAGAATAAGCATTTCTTGATTTCGTGGAGCGATCACTATGGTATCAACAGTAATTGCTGGACGAGGATATTTATAGACAAAACTCATTGTCGACTAAGTTAAATGGATTTAATGAATATATTATTCATCTCTTATTAAGCTCTCAAATATAGAAACTTTTTAACAAAAAAAACAGATCCATAAGAATAACAGGAATTTTATTTCTTTTTCTTATTTGAGCAGTTGTAAGATAAATATATGACTATCAATATCGCCAATATATAAATTATTAGATGTGTTTTTTCCATTATTGCCTATTATTTCATCCTTTTTATAAATAAAAGTTGATGTGTGACTTCGTTTTTGCTATTTATAATCCCTTGCTTCGTGATGGTTTCTACTTTTACACTTCCTGAAGCATGGAAAATTTGATTTACACTTTTAATGAAACCGACGTGACTAATATTTTGTTCATTAGGGCCAAAAAAAGCGAGGTCTCCAAATTTCTGTTCTCCAAATGGCATGAGGATGCCCTCTTTTGCTTGATCTGACGCATCTCTAGGGATACGATGTCTAATGAATTTATAGAGAAGTTGAGTGAGTCCAGAGCAGTCTAATCCGAAAGAACTACGACCACCCCAACGGTAAGATACCCCAATCAAATGATCCATTATTCGATGAAGTGGGGCTATTTTACGTCCTATGTCTTTGGTCATAGCCCCCATCGGAATATGGATATGTTGTTCTGCACTATCGATGATACATTTTTTGTGTGCGCTGAAAGTGTGTACCGGAATATAATCATTGTCCATTTGTAGGGCAGTCCCTTTTTCAATGGGGATGACAATCGAAGCGGGAATCCATCCTTTGTAGTGATCGTAAAGAAGTTCTATATAGATCCAGTCCTTCTGGGATTTATGAATGATAAATGGTTCGTCCCATAATACTTCAGATATTGTCTCTGATTGAAAGGTGGCATCTCTGTGCATGGCCATATTGCTACAAATTATGGTTCCAAAATCATTCATATAGAAGGTGTTTGAAGTGTATAGGTGGATATAAGCTACCTGTTTTGTTTTATTCAGGTTTATATTGTTTATTTTTGTGTAAATTAATCATTTTGAATGATATTTCATAATCACATCTAGTGTTATGAATATAAATAAGGAGAATGACGTATATGAATAAAAATCATAGTTCTAAGTGGCATATAGTATACATTGTATTAATTTGTATATTCACTTCAGCAATGTTATTTATTGCTTTCCCTCAAGATAAGAACTTCCGTTATGAGTATCGGGAGGGGAAACCATGGAGGCATGAAACCCTTTATGCTCCTTTTAGCTTTGCTATTGCTAAGAACTCTACTGAGTTACAGAAAGAGAAGACACTGGTGATGAAAGATTACCACCCTTACTTTGAATTGAATGGAAAGATTGGTCGAAAAAACATCCAATCTCTTCGTGAAGATATTCGTCGTTTGGAGGGAAACAATAGTTTTATTGAGGACTGGTATGTAGCGGTTTTAGATTCGGTATATCGACATGGAATTTTGCAACAGGAGGTGGTAAACAATGGGCTTCTCGATAGTGTTTCTGAAGTCTCTATTCTTCGAAACCGTATTGTGGAACTTGAGAAAGTCGATAGATTATACTCCCTGAAGAATGCTTTTGCCTATGTTTCAAAGCATTGGCAAGATCAAGGTCTGCTCTCTTCTAAAAGATTGTCAGCCCTAGAGCCATCTAAATATATTGAAGCCAACATGACATATCAAAAGGATATGTCTTTAAAGGCCCAAAACGAGCTCATAGGAGGAATATCTCAGACAAGAGGTATGGTACAAGAGGGGGAGCGTATTGTAGCGCAAGGAGACTTAGTAACGCCGCATATCTACAATATCTTACAGTCTATGCAGATGAAGATAAAAGATGTTGGTGGGATGAATGTTGATACCCTCTTGGTGGTTCTTGGGAAGTTAATCTTTGTGATTACTTTGGTTATTCTATTGATACTCTATATCTACGATTTCTATCCAGAGATCAGTCAGAACCTGAAGCAGGTGCTCTATCTTTTTGTCCTAGTGGTTATTGCAGTGACCTCTGCACGATTAATTAGCGAGGTTAAATCTCTGAATCTATATCTTTTCCCCGTCTCCACCTTTGCCATATTAGCTTACTCTTTCTTAGGTCGTAGGATTGCCATTTTTACCAATACTATTCTTGTGGTGATGATAGGCTATTTTGCTCCGAGTGGTTATGAATATGTATTTTTGCAATTTGTAGCAGGAACGGCCGCAGTGATGTCTTTGCGTACATTAAAGAAGCGAGGTCATTGGGTATTGACCTCAGTGGTTGTCTTTGTTGCTTTTCTTTTAGGGTATCTGTCTCTTTCGTTGATGCAAGATGGTAACTTAAGCCAAATAAACTGGTCTATGTTGAAATGGTTCTCTATTCATGCCCTTTTGGTGAATCTAGCACAACCGCTAGCATATGTGTCGGAGAAAGCCTTTGGATTTATCTCAGACTTTACACTAATGGAGCTGTCGAATACTAACCAGCAAGAGTTACTTCGTCGCTTGTCGAAAGAGGCTCCTGGAACCTTCCAACACTCTAATCAGGTTGCCAATCTATCTGAGAGAGCAGCCATGGAGATAGAGGCTGATGCCAACCTTGCAAGGGCTGGAGCATTCTATCATGACATTGGAAAGATGTTGAACCCTACTTTCTATACAGAGAATCAAGTAGGAGGAGTGAATCCTCATGATAATTTGACTCCCGAAGAGAGTGCTAAGATTATTATTGATCACGTGATTGATGGCGTAGCACTTGCTAAAAGACATAATTTACCCAAGTCTATTGTTGACTTTATCACTTCGCATCATGGGAAAGGCGTCACAGGATACTTCTATATCATGAGTAAGAATCGTGCCGAGGATGGAGAGGAGATTGATAAAGAGAAATTCTCTTATCCTGGTCCAAATCCAGTGACCAAAGAGCAGGCAGTGGTGATGATTTCTGATGCGGTCGAGGCTGCTTCTCGTAGTTTAAAAGATAAAAGTGAAGAGAGCCTTAAAAAGCTTATCGATCAAATTATTGATAGTAAGTTAGAGATGGGACAACTAGATAATGCCCCTATTACCTTGGCAGAGCTAACTAGTCTAAAGCGATGTTACCTCGAGCAGTTGGTAAACGTTTACCACTCAAGGATAGCATACCCTAAAGACAAGAAAAAGACCAAAAAGGAGTCCTGAAAATTGAACTTTTGTTCTGATCTGTTCGATGATTTGATCCTTTTTTAGTCTTATCGCTCTTTCAGAGGTTGCTTTTTGATCCTTTTACGTTGTAAACAAGCTCTTAGTTACTATGTTTGTATTGAATATCGGATCCTGAGAAGGAGCAACCTGAATTTTGAAATATATTCTTGAATAAAATATTTACAGTATGATTATTGAACCAAAGATGAGAGGTTTTATCTGTTTTACTTCTCACCCAAAAGGATGTGAACAGAATGTGTTGAACCAAATCAACTATGTGAAATCTAAAGGTGCTATTGATGGCGCTAAAAAAGTGTTGGTAATCGGTTCTTCTACTGGTTTTGGATTGGCATCACGAATCACTAGTGCTTTTGGATCCAATGCAGCAACATTAGGTGTTTGTTTTGAAAAGCCAGGTACTGAAGGAAAACCTGGTACTGCAGGTTGGTACAATTCTGCTGCATTTGAGAAATTTGCTACAGAGGAGGGTCTTTATGCAAAGACTATCAATGGAGATGCTTTCTCAAATGAAGTGAAACAAGAGGCTATCGAAGCGATCAAAAAAGATCTAGGTCAAGTGGATCTAGTAATCTATAGCTTGGCTTCTCCTCGAAGAACAAATCCGGTAGATGGAAAAACTTATCGTTCTGTACTAAAGCCTATTAACGGGGTTTATTCTAATAAAACAGTAGATTTCCATACTGGAAAAGTGTCTGAAGTTTCTATTCAGCCTGTAAAGGATGAGGAAGAGATTGAAAACACTGTAAAAGTAATGGGTGGTGAAGATTGGAAAATGTGGATCGAAGCGATGCGTGATGCAGGGGTTTTAGCTGATGGTGCTAAGACTGTCGCTTACTCTTACATTGGCCCTGAAATCACGTTCCCAATTTATCGTAATGGTACTATTGGTAAAGCAAAAGATCATTTGGAAGCAACAGCTCATGAGTTGACTGATTATATGTCATCATTCAATGGTGAGGCTTACGTCTCTGTAAATAAAGCTTTGGTTACTCAAGCAAGTGCTGCGATTCCTGTAATCCCTCTTTATATCTCACTTCTATTTAAAGTGATGAAAGAAGAAGGGATACATGAAGGTTGTATTGAGCAGATCCAACGTCTATACAGCGAAAGACTTTATACTGGAGGAGAAGTGCCAGTGGATGATAAAGGTCTTATCCGTGTTGATGATTGGGAGATGAGAGAGGATATCCAAGAGAAAGTATCTAAACTTTGGGATATTGCAGGTTCTGATAATCTATCTGAGATTGGAGATTTGGAAGGTTATAAACATGAGTTTATGAGTCTTTTTGGATTCGATATCGAAGGAGTAGATTATGCTGCTGATGTAGACGAAACAACCTCGGTGAAGAGTATTCAGTAGTTTTTTTGTTTATTTATATACGAAGGGGTTATCTCAGATTATTGAGATAACCTCTTTTTTTATGCCCATATAATCTCTCTCTATTCACAAATCATAAGGTTTTATCACATTTGAAATAGTTTGTTTTTAGAAGGGCTCTCTTTCCTCTTACCTTCGTCTTTTCGTTAGGGTTTATATAAGGATTGGTTAGGGTTTGATTACTCTAAGAGTAACTGAAGGGTATCCAAAGGGTAACTGAAGGGTATCCAAACTACGGATGAAGTAGGTCTTTGGCTATTTGTATTTCGGGAGTGTTTTTATGTTTTGAAATGATTTCGGGAGTGTGTTCTTACAACTCAGTGACACACGATTCTTCAATAATTTGATTTAAAATGATTTAATATTATCGTTCATTTGACAAGAGCTGAATGATGTTTGCATTTTTTGCAATATGAAGGTTAATCACATGAGTTAACAGCTACGAAGGGTGTTTTTCATGTGTTTGATATGGCAATATGTTGATACAATAGGATGGTGTCGAATTAATAGCGGCACTGCTAGGAATTATAAAGCCATTAGGCTTGTTTCAACAGATTTAATATTTTAGTATAATGATTGCTGAGGTGATTTTTGGGATTTCTCTTTTGAAGGATGGAGGGTTGTATTGTTTGTATGGGTATGATATAAAAAAAGAGGCCACCTAAACAGGTAGCCTCTAAAAACGATATGTCGAGACATTTTATCCAAGGTAACTCTTAAGGAGTTTACTTCTTGATGTGTGTCTTAATCTACGAATTGCTTTTTCTTTAATCTGACGTACACGCTCTCTTGTAAGACCAAAACGTTCTCCGATCTCTTCGAGTGTCATCTCTTGACAACCTATTCCAAAGAACATACGAATAATGTCAGCTTCTCTCTCTGTCAATGTCGCAAGGGATCTTTCGATCTCTTTTGCCAATGATTCTCCGATAAGGCTTCTGTCTGCATTTGGTGAATCATCATTTACCAATACGTCCAAAAGACTATTATCTTCTCCATCAACGAAAGGAGCATCCACTGATACGTGTCTACCGGATACTCTAAGAGTATCAGAGACTTTATCTGCTGGAAGATCCAATGTTTCAGCTAACTCTTCAGGTGAAGGTTTTCTTTCATGTTCTTGTTCGAACTTAGAAAACGCTTTATTGATCTTATTCAAAGAACCCACCTGGTTCAGAGGCAAACGAACGATACGTGATTGTTCAGCCAACGCCTGAAGAATAGATTGACGAATCCACCATACGGCATAAGAGATAAATTTAAAACCTCTTGTTTCATCAAACTTTTCCGCTGCTTTGATCAGTCCAAGGTTACCCTCGTTGATTAAGTCAGGAAGTGTCAGACCTTGATTCTGATATTGCTTGGCAACAGATACAACGAATCTCAAGTTTGCTCTAGTTAGTTTTTCTAAAGCTGCTTGGTCTCCTTTTTTTATCCGTTGAGCCAATTCTACTTCTTCTTCAACGGTAATTAGCTCCTCTTTACCTATTTCTTGTAAATATTTGTCTAGTGAAGCACTCTCACGGTTAGTGATAGATTTTGTGATCTTAAGTTGTCTCATGCTCTCCGATTAAAAGTGCGCAAATTTAGTGATTGTTCCCCTTAAAAACAAATCCTAGCACCTGTTATCTTAGTTGTTTCTAAATATATGATAAGCCCATTCTCCATTTGGATAGACACCTTCTAGCAAAACTTGTTTGTTAGGAGGGGTGTTTATTACCAATTCTTCCAATTCTTTTACGGAAGTTACGGTGTTATTGTTAACACTAGTAATAATAAATCCTTCTTTTACTCCAGCTTTTTTTAGTTTTCCATCTTCTAGTTTCGTTACTTTAAGTCCATTACGTATGCCAAAACGTTGTTTTGTCTTCATACTGATAGTTTTTAATTCTGCTCCAAGTACTCCAGTATTTGATTTTACGATGCTGGTACTTCCACTAATATTTTGAAGTTCCACTGTAAACGTTTTGTTTCTTCCATCTCTATTGACCGCAACTTCCACTTTATCCCCAGGGCTGTACTGACCGACCTGTTCTTTCAGTTGGGTACTGTTTTTGATATCGACTCCATTGACACCAACAATGACATCTCCTTTTTTGATTCCTGCCTTCTCCGCGCCGCTGCCATAGGTGGCTTCTGCTACATAAGAGCCATTTGTAATGTCTAAATTTTCTTTTTTAGCTAATTCACTGTTGTTGTCCATAATCTGTACTCCAAGAATTGCTCTCTGTACCGCACCATACTTCAGAAGATCGTTTACTACCTTTCGAGCGATGGTTGAAGGGACAGCAAACGAATATCCCGAATAGCTTCCTGTCCTGGATGCGATCGCGGTATTGATTCCTACAAGGTCTCCCGCTTTGTTTACTAGAGCACCACCCGAATTACCAGGGTTTACCGCAGCATCGGTTTGGATGAACGATTCTAGTGCCATTTGACCCGACATAATTCCAATTGATCTAGACTTGGCACTTACGATACCAGCTGTCACGGTAGAGTTTAGAGAGAAAGGATTTCCTACGGCTAGTACCCACTCCCCGAGTTTAAGTTTTTGAGAGTCTCCCCATTGAAGGAAAGGAAGGTCTTCCGCCTCTATTTTTAGTACTGCGATATCGGTATTTGGATCTGTTCCAATTAGCTTCGCCTTGAAAATCCTATTCTCTTCAAAGATTACCCGAATATTATCGGCACCTTCGATGACGTGGTTGTTGGTCACGATATAACCATCACTAGAGATGATCACCCCAGAACCACTGGCTTGTTGTATTTGCGGTTGTCTTTGATAACCGTTCCCATAGAAGAGGTCCATTAGGCTACGAGGTTGTCTCCCCATATCTTTTTGTGTTGTGATATGGACTACTGCTTTTACCGAATGTTGGGCAGCCGTGGTTAAATTCGGATATCTTTCAGGCTGTTTTTCTGAAAAATTCGCGAGCTGTACCGGAACAGGCTTCTTATGTGTAAATTCTGTCGTATCCTTCTGTTTGTTTGAAATGATTGCAAAAACACCTAAAATAGAAAGTAAACTGGTGATGAATGCTACAATTACGTAGTTAAGTAAGTTCTTAAAATTTTTCATGTCAACTAATATTTTGTAGTTTTGAGTTAAACAAAAATTAGAGTATTAGAAAGTGGTTATTTCGTGAGTGGTCATAATAAATGACTAGGACGAAGATAAATTAAACATATGTAATGAATAGTTATAGATTTCATAAATATCAAGGTGCAGGTAATGATTTTGTCATTATCGATAATAGAGAGAACAAATTTGATGCCAAGGATTTTGCCTTAGTTAATCAGTTGTGTGACCGACGTTTTGGTGTTGGATCCGATGGGCTTATGTTGTTGGAGAATGATGATCATTATACTTTCCGTATGCGTTACTATAATAGTGATGGGAGAGAGGCTACCATGTGTGGAAATGGGGGGCGTTGTATTGTTGCCTTTGCTCATCATCTTGGTCTTTTTGAGAAGGAGGTTACTTTTGTTGCAGTTGATGGTGTTCATCAGGCGATCATGGAGTCGGATGAAGTGGTTGATTTGGAGATGATTGATGTGGATTTCGTAGAGCGTATTGGCGAGGATTTCTATCTAAATACGGGGTCTCCACACTATGTTGTTTTTCAAGATCTATCGGATCTAGATGTGGTGAAAGAGGGGCGTTCGATTCGTTATAATGCTCGTTTTAAAGAGGAGGGAACCAATGTGAATTTTGTCTCTATGGATAAAGATTGTTTAAAAGTGTTAACATATGAGCGTGGGGTTGAAGATGAAACATTGGCATGTGGTACAGGAGTA
Source organism: Prolixibacteraceae bacterium (assembly GCA_019720755.1). Lineage (NCBI taxonomy): Bacteria > Pseudomonadati > Bacteroidota > Bacteroidia > Marinilabiliales > Prolixibacteraceae > Halosquirtibacter > Halosquirtibacter laminarini. The sequence continues at coordinate 2,588,382 of CP081303.1, read as the reverse complement.
ACTGCTGCCGCTATAGCAGCATATGTCATGTCTGGATGTCAGTATGAAGGCTTTGATATTGAGGCTAAAGGAGGAAGATTAGGTGTTCGTTTTCAAGCCAAGTCGATCAATGAGTTTGAGCATGTTTGGTTGAAGGGCCCCGCTGTTCGAGTTTTTGAGGGAGATATAACCTTGTAATATTTTATTGAGATCTATTTTACCTCGATGAATGATATTTTCATCGAGGTAAGATGGATCAATTCCATTTTGTCTCTATTTTTCTGTTTGTCTTCTTGTCGTTCTCTAGAAAATCAATCGCCTTGTCGATGGAGTCTGTTTCGTAGAATAGATTTAAATATACCTCTTTCGAAATTCCTTCATTGACTGCTTTCTGGAACTGGGACAACAAGCTATCATAGTAGTGGTCTGTATTTAAGATGACGATAGGTTGTTTTATTACCCCTAGCTGTTTAAGAGTCAATACTTCTAGAAGCTCTTCAAGGGTACCAAATCCTCCAGGTAGTGCAATAAAAGCATCGGACAACTCTCTCATCTTTGCTTTTCGTTCGTGCATGGTTGGGGTAATGATCTGCTTGGTGTCATCGGTTGCTGCTACGTTATTGTCTTTAATGACTTGTGCTACAACTCCTATTCGTTCTGCTCCTTGGAATTTGACATTTTGTGCTACCATATGCATCAATCCAACATTTGCCCCCCCATAAACAAGGGTGTGTCCATTTTGACCAATTATTTGACCGAGCTTTATTGCATCATTTTTGTATTTCTCATCAAGGTGGTTTGCTGAGGCGCAAAATACACAAATATTCATATGTTCTGTTTTTTGATAGGGTTACGGTTTATTATTCTTTAATCTCTTTGAGGTAGTATTGGTAGATCATAAACAGCTTTGCAGCCGCCTCGGCATCAGAGATCGCATCGTGGTGGTTTAGAGGGATTTCAAAGTGATCGCAACAATCTCTTAAAGTAGTTGGGGTCAGTCCCTCTTTTTTCCACAGTTTATAGGTGCAGAACCACTGTTTGTCAAGTTGTAGCTCTTCGGAAGGGAGGTTGTAGTACTCCATGGTATTTCTTAGAACACTTCGATCAAAGCTTTCGTTGTGAGCTACCACGACCTGACCTACAAGACGTTTGCGTATCTGATGGTATGCGGTTCTAAAGTCGTTTGCAAATTCAGTCATCTCGGGAGTGATCCCGTGGACATGAATATTACGTGAGTCATACCTATTTTGGGGGGGGCGAATGAATGTATGATATGTCTCTTTGATCTCTCCATCTACTACTGTTACAATAGCCAATGAGCAAGCACTGTCACGTTTGCTAGTTGCTGTTTCAAAGTCAAGTGCTACAAATGTATTCATATATAAAAAGGTGATCTATGGAGAAGAATATCTCCATAGAAAGGGGTTTCGTTTAATTGAGTAAATAGAATGTAAGTGCTCCAGCAAGGAATCCTGCTAATGCCATCCATGATATTCGTTTAAAATACCATCCAAAAGGAATTTTTTCGATACCCATTGCAGCTACACCTGCAGCGGAACCAATGATCATTAGAGAACCACCAGTACCTGCACAATAGGTTAGGAATGTCCAGAAATCACCATTTTGTACAAAATTACTTAGGTATCCAGTGGCACCTGCTTGTGCAGTCTCGTACATTCCCATTGTAGCAGCAACCAAAGAGGAGTTGTCTACCACAGAAGATAGTGCTCCAATAGCAAGGTTAATACCATAGATATTACCAATATGATCATCTAAATATTCCGCAATAAGATCTAGCTGTCCAGCAGAAGATAGTGCAGAAACGGCTAGTAGTATCCCCGTAAAGTAGAGTATGGTAGGAGTATCTAGTTTCTTTATAATATATCCAGCATTAAGACGTCTACGATCCTCTTCATCTTTTCTTCTCGAGATGACCTCGGTTGCGGTCCACATGATCGATAGTCCAAATAGCATCCCCATGTATGGTGGAAGTCCAGTCCAAGTCTTAAGTATTGGAACGAAAAGGAGAGCACTGATACCAAGAGTGAATACAAAATTACGTTCGAATTTTGTAGTAAATACCTTCGTTTCATTTTGATCTAACGTAGGAGGTATTGCTTTCCCTTTGATGAAGAAGCTTGCGATTGTAAGAGGGACCAAGATGTTTACAATACTTGGGATAAGTACCGCTTTGATCAGACTTACAGTAGTGACCTGTTCCCCTATCCATAACATGATGGTTGTAACATCACCAATCGGAGACCAAGCCCCTCCTGCATTCGCCGCGATGACTACGATTCCAGCAATTAACCAACGTTCCTCTTTTTCAGAGATAAGTTTGTTGAGAAGAGAGATGATTACAATGGTGGTTGTAAGGTTATCCAATACCGAACTCATGATAAAAGCAAGAGTTCCAATAATCCATAGAAGTTTCACCCTACTCCTCTGATGAATCTTGCTGGTTATGACCTTAAAACCTTGGTATCTATCAATAATTTCCACTATCGTCATTGCCCCTAGTAGGAAGAAGATAATGGAGGCTACCTCTGATAAATGAGAGAAAAGTTCATTTTCTAGAATAAAATTGGATGCTCCTTTGATAGAGTTGGAGTCTGGATGGACGCTTAGAAATTCATGCCAACTATGGCTATGCCCTAAAGAGAGAATATCAAAACCATTTAAGGAATAAACAATCCAAACAGCTACACCCATAAATAAAGCGGAAGCTGTTTTGCTAATTTTAATATTTGATTCGAAAATAATCGCTAGATAACCGATTATAAAAACGATCAACATAAATGAGAACATAATTAGTATGTTTTGATGAAAAAAATGTTGTTCATGTATTGTTAGTTTTTGTGTTTGGTTTATTCGTAGTTTGGGGGTAAAGGTAAGTTGAAACCATACTATTTGTTCTCCAGGTAATGAAAAAAATGTTAAATAGATTTACTACTTTATAATGATTATAAGGTGTAATGTGGTGAATGTTAATCTTTTGGGTCTACCTTTTGGGGTTTGCAAACCTGCTTTTTTTCTTCAGATTTTTCACCACATTTCTTGCATTTATACTTAAGTTGACTCTCTTTTGGCATTATCTTAGGACTTTTACACTTCTTTTTTGTCATATTTTTTTCAGATAAGACAAAATTTAAATAGGAAATGTTTAAGCTAAGTTATGTTTTTTTAGGACCTCAAGAACTCCTAATTCGTTATTGGATGAAACCACTGGAAAATTAGCCTTTATTTTCTGCGGGCTATTATCTACTACATAAGGTTTTCCGATAATTTCCAGAAAATCTAGGTCGTTATAGTCGTTTCCGACACCGATAATATCTTTTAGATCAATAGAGAGTGTATTGCTCAAAAATTGTACTGCTTTACCTTTTGAAACATTTTGATGAAATATTTCGAGCCAACAGAAATCTTTGTCTATAGGAGAAGTGGCACGAATGACCTGTATGTTTTTGGAGATCTCCATAATTCGAGAAGTATGAATCTCGATTTGATTCTTTTGGTTTGGTAAGAATGCCATGAATTGAGCCAATTTATCAGAGAATGGATTAAGTGTATTCTCTAGTTCCTCTTGGTGAGCATCTACATATTCCGTGAAATGGTCACATGAATAGTTTTGTTTGTAATAAAGGGTGCTGTTTTGAGGTACTTCTTTGGTGTATATAAAGTTTTGCGATTGTTTGTCAAGATAGTTAAATATCTCTATACTATCCTCTTGTCGTAAGTTGTTTACTTGAATGATCTTCCCCGAGATACAGTTGTAAATTCCAGCTCCAGAAGAGAATATGATATAGTTGAATAGTTTTGGATTGTCAATCACTTTCCATACTTTTTCTAAGTTGCGTCCAGTAGCAATGACTTTGATGGTATTTTCGTTAATATTTGGAATAATATCTAACATTTGAGATGGGAGCTTTTCTTGCCCATCTAGAAGTGTTCCATCGAGGTCGGTAACCCACATATTTCTATTCTGCATATTATGATATGTAATTTATCTGTTTGAAATGATTTTTACAACTTCCCCTTAGAAAAAGAGTTTCTCTATTCAATAATAGTTAATTTTGCACTGTTTTCGAGTAGAGATAATAGTATTTTATTTATTTGACATTTTAAATGTAACCCTGTATGGAGGAAAAAGTTTCCATTTTAGATAAGACATTAAAAAGATATCAAGATGCTATCAAGCATAGGTCTAGTAGTGAATTACAAGCATTTCTTCAGGATACAATCGCTCTAGAGCAGTTGGTGGATCACCAAGTGGCATATTGTGAATTGCGTATGGCACGTTTTGATGCGTATAAGTTGATTGGTGAGTTTCAACAAGCCCAGCGTGAGTATAAAGCATATATTGCAACCTATCCAGACCAAAAGATCATCGATTGGGTATATAAGTTATCTGATCTATATTTTACTGCTTTTATCTATTCAGATAAATCTCATTCTGATCAGTGGATTAAGGCGATGGAGTCTGTTGTTGTGACCTATAAGAAGAGACCTGAAGCTGAAAGTTTGGATCGCTACCAAAGATTGGCCCTTGCCAATATACAATCTTTTGCAATGATTTACAGAGGAGATAAAGAGGGGGCAAAAGCACTCTATTCTACTTTTCAATTTCAGCCTATCGAAATTGCCTTTTGTAACGATCAAGATGCACTACCATTTTTATATGGTAACTATATGAAAGGGCTTTGGAGTGCCATTCTCTTAAAGGATCGTGCTTTGTTAAATAATCTGTTGAAGGTGGTCTCTATTGACGATCAAACTCTATATGGAGAAAAGGATCTTTTTACGCTGTTTTACAAAACCGTAATGGATATTGCTGATACAAAGTCCGCGTTTAAAAATGAGTTTAACCTCTTCTTTATTAAGAAAGAATGGAGTGAAACAACCAAGGATATTGGATATATCTTAGATTCGATCAAAGGACAACTAACTTCCGCATTAAAAGCCTTTTTTAGTGCTTTTTAGTTCTCTTGATTAAACAATTTGTTGTACTACCTGTCTTAATAGTATAGTATTATTTAGGATTAAGGTATGCAACAAATGAATCGTATTGAGGAGGTGACAAAATTATACCACGAGGTGACAGGGATGCTTGAGATTGAAGCATCCTCTTTGTCAAATGAGAGTACGTTACTATTCCAAGGAATAGATCGATTGAGAAGTCTCGAACTAGATAGAATAGACTGTATGTACGACAGGTTTCATATTTGGTCCTATATCTTTGCAGCACTTCATCATGTGATAAAGTCATTGTGGCCTCCTGAAAAAAATTATATACGCTACCGTTGGATGGTAGACCATCATCACTGGTTTATTTCAGGCTTGCCTTTTACCTTACATGATATTTATGAAGGGGTTTTGGGAAAAGATTTTGATCTAAATAGTGGGACGTCGGCGTCCTACTTTACAGAGAATGATCCACGAAATAAGTTTGTGTGTAAACTTCAATGTGATAAAAAAGAACCAGATAAATTTTGTGAACAGCGACAAAAGAGCACTGGACTATTAAGGAAAAGATACCAATGTGTCACGAAGCTCTCTGTGAATCTTTTTGAAGATTATTCTCACCAAGTTTCGAGATTTGGGTCGGTTTTGGATGCCGTGGTAGATAATGTGTATCATCAGTTACGTACCTCTTATGCAAGTCTATTTTGGATATTCCGATTCTAAGAGTAGAATCGGAATTGTATTGTATTAAAGTTTAATGACTCCCTCTACTTGATCTATTCTTTTATATAGTTCCAAGATATCGTCTGCGCTATTTACGATGGTTTTAAGAGAGATAGAGATATATTTTAAATCTTTTGAACTTCTCATTACCACCTTTTCTGGTTCAGGCATCATTTTCTTCACTTTGTTTACTTTGTCATCGTGATTTGGGACAATAAACTTATACATATATGGTTTTGGCCAAGACTTGTCCTCTTTAAGAATCTCTTCTAATCTTTTATATGGATCTAACATACTCTTTCTGTTTTGGTACAAAGATAGTGGTTTTCTATTTAAAAATGGCATGCTTCGAAGGCGTTGGTATGGAAGATTAGTGTAGAAAGTCATTGTCTCGATGTGCTTATTTAAAGAATTGTTCAGGAGGATTGAGGGTATGAAAATTGGAGAAACAATTTAAGATAATATAGTTATGATAGACACTATGCGAGATCTCTTATTGAAAATAATCTTTACTTTCTTTAATTGAAATTAATTTTCGCTGAAAAGATGATATTTTGCTAATCTATTATACCACCTTTGTTGTTACTATTGATAGAAACGTCTGAATCTTAAATAACGAAAGAAATATTAATGAGAAAAGTAGTCTTTATATTCCTTTTTTTTGTATCCATTTTTTATGGACTTGCACAGGAGCAGGATACCATTAAGAGTAAGAAACTTATTGACAAAACTACTCACTTGGTAAGTAAGACCCTAGACAAGGTCACCTTTACACACCCCAAGTATACATTTTCCCTCTATCCAATGGCTGGTTTTGGTCCGCAATATGGATTCCAAGTTGGATTAATGCCTGTATTCAGATTTTTACCTAAAGAACAACCTGATAGTAGCTCCTTTTATCGTCCCACGACTTTGATCCCCTCTTTTATGGTCTCTACCCAAGGACAATATAGTTTTGAGATTGACTTCTTAATGTTTACTGATAATCGATGGTTGGTGATGTCTAACATTCGCATAGAAGAGGTCCCTAATAAATATTATGGTATATCTAATAATAATAGTGAAGTGACTCCCACCGATTACACCTATATTAATAACTCATGGAGAGGTGAGGTTTCTAAAGGGCTGACCGATGAGTTCTTTTTGGGGTTGAGGTTTAATATCGTACAGACCAAGAATAATTTAGATTTAGATTCGGAGTCAGATGTGGTTCCTTTGGATTCGTCGGTTTATGGTTATGATGGTGGATTTACTTTGGGGCTTGGGCCCGTTGTACGTTATGATTCACGAGATGATATCCTTTTTCCATCGAAAGGTTTCTTTGGAACTACATATTTTTTGGCCTACCCTAACGCATCGTTTAATGATTATCACTTTATGGAGTGGAAAACGGATTTACGATACTATTATCCATTGAAGAGTAAGAATCGGGTGATGGCATTTCAGTTGATGACAGATTTAGAATACGGGGATGTCCCATTCTATTTAATGAGCAAATTGGGAGGTAAATATGCTTTGAGGGGAATAGAACATCCATTTCGTTATATAGATAAGAATGTTTGGTTTGCAAGAGCAGAGTATCGACAGATGTTTAAAAATCGATTTGGTTTTACTGTTTTTTCTGGATTAGGGAATGAGTTTGGGTCTAATGATACGAAGGCATTTAAAGATATAAAGTTTGTATATGGAGCTGGTTTGAGGTTTAAAATCCTTCCTGATGATAATTTAAATTTTAGAGCAGATATCGGTTTTGGTCCACATGGACAAAATTCAATATATTTGACCGTTTTAGAAGCGTTTTGAAAAAGATAAGAATGAAGAGATCTCTTGTATTATTACTCCTTTTATTGAATGTGATTGTCGTGAAAGCGTCTATCCTAGATTCTACTGCAGTAGAGTCAAAGAGCCAAGATCCAGTGATCCAACGTTGGTTAGAAGCTTTCATTGATTTTGCGACAATTAATCATCCTAATTACTCTCTTTCGATGTATCCGGTTGCTGGGTATGAACCCCAAGCAGGATTCATCTTTGGGATTAAACCGTTATGGACTCTTTATGGTGTCGGAGGAAAAAGTACGACCATCGCCACCGAGTTTTCATACTCTACAGAAGGGTTTGTTAATGCGGAGGCAAACTTGAATGGGTTTACTAATTCGAACTGGAGTATCGAATCCTCTGTGGCTTACTACCGCAAAGAGAATCAGTGGTATGGTGTTGGAGTCTCAGGAGAAGCGATCGATTATTCGATGTTTGATAGTAACGAATTTCTTTTTTCTGGAGCCATATCCAAAGGTTTTGGAAAGGTTTATGTAGGGCTTCTTTATGATATTCAAACCATGGCTATCTCCTCTATCGAAGGGGATCTATTTACTCCTGATGTTCCTGGTTATGAAGGAGGTTTTATCTTAGGGATTGGGCCTATGATTCGTTTTGATGGAAGAGACAATGTGGTGTATCCTCATCATGGTCTGTATGTAGACCTTCGATCTTTACACTATGCCTCATGGATGGGAAGCGATTATGAATTCTCTACGTTGGCTCTAGATATCCGTTATTTTAACACTTTTGGTCTTCCACAGAAGCATGTTTTTGCTTTTCAGTCCGTATTTAAAAATAGTAGTGATAATACGCCATTTTATCGAATGCCAGTACTTGCTGATAAGAACACTCTAAGGGGTATATCCAATCCCAATAAATATATAGATAACAATATGTGGTATAGTCAAGTAGAATATCGTAGAGACCTTTGGTGGCGTCTAGGTGCTGTCGCTTGGGTTGGGGTTGGAAATGACTATTCCAACGAACACAGTGCATTCTTTGAAGATGTCAAATATGTATATGGTATTGGAGGGCGTTTTCAGATTGATGATAAAGAAAAGGTTCATCTAAGGGCAGACTTTGGTTTTGGTCCTTATGGGGATAGTGCAATATTTCTGACTTTTCTTGAGGCTTTTTAGTTTTTATTTAAGAATCTTATGTATAAATATTTTTCACATTCAACTAAAATATACACCTTTGTAAGGTAAGGGAAAAGCAAATTTTTTCATAGGAATTTAGGTTAGGTTAGGTTTAAAGGGTATCTCTATAGATACCCTTTTTTACGGCCTTTTAGATTACTAGACTTTTAGGTCTTATTCTTTATTTTTTCCATCGATAGTATATCGTTTGCCCTGTTTTTACTCTCATTATGTCTTCTTTTTCTCCTGTATCGTGCCAATAACGGCTGTTTTACACCTCTTTGTTTACCATTTGTTTAAGAGCGTGGATATTATTCTATATTATTTAAAAAATATAAATAATATGTAAAATAGAGATTGTCGTGCAATGGATATTAAATCGTTGCGTATTAAGAGGTAATTAAAACGAACTATTTATGAGAAAATTAAAACTGTTGTTATGTTGTGTCCTCTTATTAGCTGGATGCGAAGAGGTTCTATTTGACAACCCATCCTCAAAGAAGACTAACAGAGAGGTGTATGATGATTTCTTTTATACGTTTGGAAGGGTTTATGCGAACTTTAGGGTTAGAGATATCGATTGGTATAAAACCGTAAAGTCAAAGTATGAAGGTAGAGTCAATGAGGAGATGAGTAGAAAGGCATTATTTAATTTATGTGGTGAGATTCTTGTAAATGAGGTAAAGGATGGTCATGTCTCCTTGACAGGCAATAATCTTTTTGTGAATGCAGGAGAGAATAATTGGTCCGAAGATAATACCCTGTTTCTTGATTACTATTTTAATGGAGAGAGAGAGATTTATCAGATGCAGGATCTCTACGGTAGTGATAATCTCCAGTATTTTACGTATGGCTTTATAGGAGACAATCATGATATAGGTTATATCGATACCCATACATTTGGAGGATTTCAAGATGGTGTGTCTAATAAAGAGTATGACGGAATGGTTCAAGAGATCCTTGGCTCTTTTAAAGATACAAAAGGGGTTGTGATCGATGCACGTTCTCAAGGTGGAGGATCGTCTGAGCTTGGTGGTGTTTTGGCTTCTCCTTTTTTACAAGAAGACGTGCAAGTTTTTAAGAAGAATACTCGTTGTGGAGAAGGGATTTTCGACTTAAAACCATCACGTGATAAGTTAATTTATAAGGGTTCTAATGGAGAATATAGCCGTCCAGTGGTGGTATTGATTGGATCTGGAAATGGAAGTGCAGGAGAGCATTTTGCCGAAGGGATTGGTTATGGCAAATATGTTACAACCATGGGAGATACGACCATGGGTATATTTTCAGGGATTAACATTCTTCAGATGAAGAATGGTTGGATTATGTCTATCCCTGTAGAGGAGGTATTAAAAATGGATGGTTCCTCTTTAGAAGGGGTTGGAGTGATTCCAGAGGTCCTGATTACCCCTAGTGATATGGAGGCTTTTAATCAGAGTCAAACAGTGGAGTCGGGAGTCGTAGACTATCCTTTACTTCGTGCAGTAGAGTATATAGAAAACCAAAACAACTAGTACATAATGAAACGTATAACTATTTTTTCGATCTTTTTTCTTTGTGTTCTTGTTGGAATAGGGCAGGAGATGAAACATGTATTTGATATTAAAACAGGTTTAGGAAATACATCGGTAGAGAATGAACAGTTTACTGGCTTGAAACATTCAGGTCAACAGTTGCAGTATCAGTTACAATATGGTTTTGGAAGAGAGCAAGGGTTGAAACATCAAGTCTCTTTTCGTATGTTGAATGGGGAGATCTCTTATCTATTTGATGATCCAACGGCAACCCTTCCTGAGAGTGTATTAAAGGCAAATCTGTATGAGCTAGAGTATCGTTTGATGAAAAATATTCAACGAGGAAAAACCACTTCATTGTTTGTTGGAGCCGCTCTATACTTGGGGGTGAGAGAACATATCTCACAATATCATAGTGATGCATTGTTCTTTCCTAACGAATCAGATCTTACTCCTTATAACTCCTATGCTGCAGTAGTTGCGGTGAATCAGGATATTGGAGAGAGACTTCGATTTCATGCGGTGGCCAAATATGCTCTTTTTTCCATGGTGTTCGATAAGTCATATCAAATATATAGTAGACCGAGTGAGGAGGAGTCTGTGGTTCAGTTTTATGGACCATCATATGTGGACTTCCGTTTTTCAATGGGCGGTTGTTGGGATTTGATGAATTGGTTGGCTTTTACTGTTGATTACGATTGGAGGTATATAAATTATGATACTGCTAAAATACATACCTATCGAGAGTGGAATCAGATATTCTCTTTGGGATTACAATTACAACTGTAGAGTAGATTGGTTTAGATTATATTCTAACTTCATGGACGAATGAAGCTTTCCTCTATAAAAAAGCCAACGTTTCCATAAACAAGGAAGCATTGGCTGTATATTTTAATGCTATCCATCTGCTCTAGAGACAGAGTTTATACCTTTGGCATTACGTAGCTTTTTAATCAAGAAATCTAGGTGGTCTAGATCGTGTACAAATACTTTGATTACCCCTTGTATTTGGCCATTTCCCGAGTCAAAAGAGATGGAGGTCATCTGAACCCCGACCTCTTTAGATACTAGTTGAGAGATTTCCCCTACGATATTGGATTGATCGACACCTGTTACATGGATGCTGGCTTGGAATGCTTTCTTTGTATTGTTTTCGCCTTTCCATTTTGCTTTGAGCATTCTGTACGGATACCTTTCCAACATCTGAGGTGCATTAGGACAACTTTTTCGATGTATTTTAATACCCTCTTTTATCGTAACAAAACCGAAGATGTCATCTCCTAAAATAGGATTACAACATTTAGACAGTTTGTATACAACATTGGTAATGTTGTTATCAATGACCAAGAAATCATCGGAACCATCAATATTAAGATTTTGAGCTATATCTTCACCCAAAAGAGTTTCTATATTGCTTATAGTAACCTCTTGTTCTGTATCTTTCTCAATCTTTTGATTAATAAAATTTTTGATATCCAAGATATCAAGTTTTTCTAATGCAATGTCCGCATAAAAGTCTTTGGATAATTTTATTTTATAATGATCAAGTATCTCTTGTACCACTCTATCGTTATAGTCTATCTTCCAGTTTTTAAATTTACGTTTAACGATCTCCTTACCATGTTCGGCTAATTTTCGTTGTTCTTCATTTAAACTGACCTTAATGCGAGACTTGGCTTTCGTGGTGACAGCAAAGTCGAGCCAATCCAGTTTAGGTTTTTGGTTCTTAGATGTTTCGATGGAGATATGGTCGCCATTTTGCAGAACATGTTTGATCGATACTTTTTTTCCATTTACTAGTCCCCCAATACATTGATCTCCGATTTGAGAGTGTATGTCGTAAGCAAAGTCAAGAAGTGTGGACCCTGCACGTAATTTCTTAAGGTCTCCCTTGGGTGTAAAAACAAATAGTTCGTCTTCATAGACATTGGTTTTGAATTCGTCAATAAAGTCAAAGGGATTCAGTTCTGGATTTTCAAGAATCTCTTTTACCGATTTTAGCCAGTCGTCAATATTTGCAGATCCTTTACCTCCTTTGTATCTCCAATGTGCTGCAAGCCCATTCTCAGCCATATCATTCATTCGTTCGGTACGTATCTGAACCTCTACCCACCTGTTTCCAGGACCTAGAACGGTTGTATGAAGGGATTCATATCCATTGGATTTTGGGATGGATATCCAGTCACGCAGCCTATTTGGGTTTGTTTGATAGTGTTCTGTAACAATAGAGAATACTTGCCAGCAGTTAGATTTCTCCTCTTCTAGGAGTGAGTCCAGAATGATTCTAATGGCAAAAATATCATGTACATCCTCGAAGTCGACCTTCTTTTTCTTCATCTTATTCCAGATGGAATAGATCGATTTAGATCTTGCTTTCATCTCGAACTTGAACCCCTTTTCAAGAAGTTTTTTCTCGATAGGTTTTACAAATTCGGACACAAAGTTTTCCCTAAAAGAGCCACTTTTTTCAAGTTGTTTATTGATATAATCGTAATCTTCAGGATGAATCGTTTTCAGCCATAGATCCTGAAGTTCAGAATTGATCTTATAGAGTCCTAGTCTATGTGCAAAAGGGGCATATAGGTAGTTTGTTTCATGCGCAAAAAGAAGCTTCTTTTCCTCTGGAAAATAGTGTAGATTCCGCATGTCCCTAAGTTGGTCTGCAATTTTAACCAAGATAACACGAATGTCTCCAGAAAGCGTCATCATTAGCCTTCTGAAATTATCGCTTTGGACTGCAATATTGTCTTTTGCTAACGAGTTTATCTTAATAAATCCATTCAGTATTGTGACTACAGTAGCACCGTAGGTTGCCTCAATCTTACTTAGGTACTTTTGCTGGTCTTCTTGCATCTTCACGGTGTTATGCAGAAGCGAAGCGATGATGGAGTCGGATGCCAATCGCATCTCAAGGCTAGCAATCAGTGCCACTCCAAGGGAGTGAGAATAGTATGATTCTCCATCAGGAAGAGTCTTTTCCGAAAGTATTTCATGGGCTTCAAGACGAGCTTTCTCTACTTTGTGATATTCTTCTTCAGTGAGTCTGTTTAAACAGTAGTTGTGAAGTTGTAGCTCTAGTTCTTTAATGTTTATATTTGTAGGAATCATTCTCATTTTAACGTTTAGTTCTAGGAAGATCTAGGTTGTTTTGTCTAATAGGCATGGTATAGGTTGGCACTTTTGAGTAATCAAATTGCATGGTAAAAGAGAAGTTATCTGTTTTATATCTTGTATAGACAGAAGCTCCAATTTGGTGCATGTTGTTGATTACCTGTTGCATCTCCCTACTGTTTGAAAAAGCAGCACTTCCATAAATTCCTGCCCCTACTTCGAAATGTTCATTTATTTCGTAACCAAGAAAAGCACTTCCTCCGATTTGTTGAAAATTAGCATACGAGCTCATATTCATTCCGCTAGGCAGTTTATTGCTTCCTGTCATCCATAGATTATGGTTGCTTATGGTTGGTTGTAGAGTATATACTAAATTCTTAGAGAGTCGTCCTTGTATATAGGGACTTACATAAACTCCTAGTTCGTTAAAATGATCAAAGTCTGTTTGAAAATAGGTGCCTACCTCCATGACCATATCATTTTTTCCTATTGAGTCTTTCTCAATAAGGATATTTGGGGATAGGTAGTATGGGGTGAAGTAGTTATAGAACATGCCATCAGATAACATGGATCGATTCATATTACTTTGGCTTGGCATCGACTGTGATTCTTGAGCCCAAGAAAAAGTAGATAAGAGTAATAACGCGAATACAAAAGTGTATTTCTTTGGTGTTGTAAAGATCTTTTTCATATTGCTACTTGTTTTTCGTGGCTTTAATCAAAACTAAAAAAAAATATCATTCAAAAAGGTTAAAGTAAAGTTATTGAACATCTTTTTGTGTATTTTTAATACTGTGATAAGCTAAACTTATAAGAGATTGTTTTTGTTCCAAAATTACTATTAGTTTGTAGAAGATGATCGAGAATATAATACAGGAACTAGACTTCCGCATTGTGACTTTAAAAGAGTTGAAAAAGAAGCCCTCTTTTATGTCGAGGAATGATAAGAAATTTATTGTTCCCGAGACGATGTTGCCTTCTATCCTGACGTATCTTCAAAGATCGTTCCAAATTTTGTCTGTTGATGGTAAAAAAATACAAACTTATAAGAATGTATATTACGATACGGATAACTTACGATGTGCGAAAGACCATTTTAGAGGGAAGAGACCACGTCTGAAGTTCCGTAAAAGAAACTACCTCTTGACAGGAGAATCGTTTTGGGAGATCAAGAGAAAGAGTGCTAGAGGGCGAATGGAAAAATCAAGAGAGGTTGTTGAGGGAGAAGTCGATGGTTGTCCTGATTTTTTTTCTGTTGCAAAGGATAACGAAAAGTTGTTTTGTTCGCTGGTAAATAGATATCTTCGCTCTTCGTTTTATGATTTCACGTCTTGCGAAAAGGTGACTATTGATTTAGATCTGTCTATCTATGATGATGGTCGATTTATTTCGTTGCTGAAAGGTTTTGCTATTGTGGAGGTGAAGGGGGAGCATTTTTTACAAAGTATGTTTTGTAGATTTCTGAAAGAGAGAGCTATATATCCTATCAATTTTAGTAAGTATTGCTATGGTATAGGGACACTGAATCCGAACCTCTTCCCAGAAAAACGGAAAATGATAACACGATATTTGAATAAAAAAAATAGAAATTATGAGTGAACCGTTTGTCTCTTTACCTTGGTCTTTTATTAGTCCATTGTTTTTTCAAATAGTATCTGTCTTTGTCATCTTTGGGTTAATCTATACTCCATCGACATGGCTGAAGAGAGACTTCACTTTCTCTTTTATTGCGATTAGTGTCTGTGTGTTTGTGCTATCCTTTCTTCTTCATCATGTAGAGTTTCAGCTCTCTTTGGCTATAGGTCTGTTTGCAATCTTCGGGATTATCCGTTTTAGAACAGATCCTATCCCCATAAAAGAGATGACCTATCTGTTTGTTGGCATTGCGGTGTCGCTGATTAATGCCCTCTCTTTTGATTTCTTCTTCACCAATCATGTGGTTGCTTCTAATATTGTTATTTGGGTGATTTTGGCAGTGACCGAGAGACTTTTATACCATAGAAGGCCTTCGACAATCGATATTGTGTATGATCGACTAGATTTGATCTCACCAGAGAAACAGGATGAATTGATCGAAGATATTAAATTACGTACTGGTTTAAAGGTGGTTGAAGTGAAGATCTCGGGAGTGGATATGCTCAAAGAGACCGCCACCTTAGTAGTCTATTTTTTATAACTGTTTTGGGTTTCATTCTGCGTTTTAACTGTATATTTGCCACACTTTAGGTTTGAAATTTCTTAATGCGGGATATGAAAAAGAGTGTAATGTTGGCAATGAGTGGTGGGACAGATAGTAGTGTTTCTGCAATGCTCCTTCAGGAGCAAGGGTATGTGGTGAAAGGGGTGACATTCAGAATGTTTGATACAGAAGAAGAGACCCCACAATTTGTTGAAGATGCAAAGACGCTTGCTCATCGATTAGGAATAGAACACTATACTGTAGATATTCGCTCTGATTTTCGACAAACTATTGTGGAGACATTTATGAAGCAGTATCAGGTAGGTATCACTCCCAATCCATGTGTTTTATGTAATAATACTATCAAATGGCCCTATCTTATTGAAGCTGCAGATCGATATGGTTGTGATTATGTTGCTACAGGTCACTATACGCAGGTGGTAGAAAAAGAGGGGATCTTTTATATCGATTCAGGTCTTGATCCAGAAAAAGAGCAGTCGTTCTTCTTGTGGGGATTGCCTCAAGAGATTCTCTCACGAACCATCTTTCCTTTGGGGAGATACAACAAGGAGGAGATTCGAGAGATGGCTGCCCAAAGAGGTTTTCAGAAGGTCGCAACTAAAAAGGATTCCATGGGGGTCTGTTTTCTGCAAGGCAAGGATTATCGATTATTTCTTAAAGAACTTTATGAGCAGTATGGGGTGCAGATTCCTAGAGGGAACTTTGTAGATGAAACGGGAGCTTTCTTAGGTAAGCATCAGGGTGTTCCATACTATACGCTTGGGCAGAGAAGAGGTCTTGGTGTAAATTTCAATAAGCCACTTTATGTGATTGGAATGAATGTGGATAGAGAAGAGATTATCTTGGGAGATAAGTCGAATCTTCTAACTTCACGAATCTTATTGAAAGATATCCATCTTACGGATCCCAACCTGCTTGGATACGACGCGTTGGAAGTACGTATTCGTTATAGAAAACAGTATGTCTTAGGACATGTTATGTCTGTTGATGGAGACGAGATGGTGGTGCAACTTCATGAACCGGAGATCCTAGAGGCACCAGGACAGACCGCAACACTCTACCATCATGGGAGAGTGGTCGCAGGAGGTTGGATTGCTGAGAATTATTAATAAAAAGACAGCGCCTATTAAAGATAATAGGCGCTGTTTTGACAAAGATGTCGAAGTTTCACTAATTCTCAAGGCTAAGGCTTCTATATATTACCAAAGTTGCTGAGATTAAATACAAAAATTGAGTCTTAAGTATAACACCAAAGAGTTCTTTTTGTTTCATTAAAGTGATTCTAATTTAGAGTAAAATCAATTGGAATGGTCATGGTGATTGCTGAAGGGATGTTTTCATATAATCCACTTTGCCACCTCTTATTGGTCTTTCTAATGATCTCTTTTGCCTCTTTGTTAAAGAGTATATTGCTGGATTTAAGGATCTTAATATTGGATACCTTTCCATCGGAATCTACTTTAAAGCTTACAAGTACCCTGCCTTCTTTTCCCAGTTGGTATGCCTCGGTTGGATAATATATATTTCTGTTGATAAATGCACTGAGAGATTCGTTATTAGAATCAAACGTCGGCATCTTTAGAGATGGAAAGAATGGAGTCTCGGTACCATCTTTGTTAAAGCATTTGCCCGAGATAAGTTCACCATGTTGAAACTCTTCCTCTCTTTTTAACTCTCCAGTGGCATAATAGCTCTGTCTTTTCCCTTGAAGGCTGTTGTTTTCATAGTGTGAGATGTAGGCAATGTTACCCCATGAGTAGTATTCTTTAATTTTCCCATGTTTGATCTTTGCCGATTTATCTTTAAAAAGTCCCTCTCTTAGTTTTATTCCTGTGATGCTGAAGTCTTTTATTACAAATATCTTGTTTTCTGTCTCTATATCTCTATAGTAGGAAGCTTTCGCTTTGGTTGTCTTTTTAAAGTCACTATTTAAATATACTCTGTTGGCATATCCGCTTAGTGACATCAAAATGAATATATATAAAATGATCTGTTTCATAACCGTATCGTTTGAGAATGAATCCTATGTAAATATACAATTAATATTTAGTTAACAAATAGTTCATATACAATGTTCTTTTATATTGCTATTTATTTCCAACTAGTTTATTTTTGTACCGTATTATATTATTATGTCTAAATCTATACATGTATGAAATCAATCAATTCATTAAGAAGTTCTGCTCTTGTTTTTAAGAGGTGGAACGGGCACGCTTATAGTGCTTTTAGTACAATCAAACGTGTGGTCCATATTGCTGCACTAATGTCTACCTATATTGCACTCGTACCATCGTTAGATGCCAATGCGCAAGAGGTAGTGGAAAAAATTCCAGAGGAAGAGGATACTTTAGTTCATGAGGTGGACGAGATTACTGTATCTGCCAAGAGAGTTCCTGTTTTATTATCCGATGTCAACCGGTCGGTCACAGTCATAGATCGTAAAGAGATTGAACTAGCACCAGTTCAAAGCGTACAAGATCTTATTGAGTATGCCATGGGGGTTGATTTCAGACAACGTGGAGGAATGGGAGTACAAACCGATATGAGTATTCGTGGGGGTACTTCCGAGCAAGTTGCCGTTCTGATTAATGGAATGTGCATCAATGATCCACAAACAGGACATAATACATTAAATATACCAATTCCAATGGATGCGATAAAGCGTATTGAGATTCTCAATGGTGCTGCTAGTGTAAACTACGGGGTGAATGCTTTTACCGGTGCAATCAATATCATTACAGACTCGGAGGATACCTCCTCTATTAAAACAAGAGTTGATGGGGGTCAGTTCGGTTACTTCAATGGTGGTTTATCCGCTAGTTTTGCTTCAAGAAAATGGACCAATTTTGTCTCTGCAGGTTACAAACATAGTGATGGTTATATCGACAATACTGATTTTGATATTACCAACTACTACATTGCTTCGAAATATCATACAAGAAAGAGAGAACTACGTTTTCAAGCAGGTTATGTAGACAATGCTTATGGTGCCAACTCGTTTTATACTCCTAAATATCCAGACCAATACGAACAGATAAAGACGTTTTTTTCATCTATTGAGATGAAAGATTATGGGAGGATGCACCTTTCTCCTTCTGTCTATTACCGAAGAGGAGTTGATCATTTTAAACTTTATCGTGATCGATCTGTGGCTCCTTCTTGGTATATCACCGATAATTATCACCAAACTGATGTTTTAGGTGTGAATCTAGATAGCTGGTTTCACTCTCCTGTAGGGAAGATTGCTGTAGGATTTAGTTATCGTTATGAGGGTATCATGAGTAATGTGTTGGGAGAAATTAAAGAGAGTGCCAAAGAGATTAAGGGGGTTACGGAGGCTATGTATGATAAGGGTCATCAGAGAAGTAACTATAGTCTTTTTGTCTCTGATGATTTTACTCTTGGTAATTTGGATGTGTCTCTCTCTGCGATGGCTGTTAAAAATAGTGATTTGGATGAGAGTGTCTTCTTTGCTCCAGGAGTAACTTTAGGTTATGGAATTACTGATGAGCTTCGCTGGGTAGCTTCAGCGAATCGAGCTTTAAGATTACCTACCTATACGGACCTTTATTACAACTCTCCGAATATAAAAGGAAATATTAATTTGAAACCAGAAAAGGGAACTACTTATGAGACTGGATTGAAGTATTATGGATCATCTGTTCAAGCGAAAATAAATGTATTTTACCGAAAGACTGAAAATATGATCGATTGGTTGGCACCTGTAGGTAATGAGGACCCCGTATATGTGGCGGAAAATATCTCTAATTTAAATACCTATGGAGTGGAAGGTGATATTCACATTCCATTCTCTAACTGTTTCCTAAAGAAAATATCTCTTAATTATGCCTTCTTAAATCAGAACTTGGAAGAGAATGATCACTACGATTCGGCCTATCTATTTGACTATTTGAAAGCGAAGGTTGATCTTGGGGTGACTCATACGATTTATGGTCCCATTGTGGCTAATTGGAAGGTTACTTACCAGAGTCGAAATGGTAGTTATACTGCCTATAATGCCCAAATGAAGCCATATACTGAAGATTATGATCCTTTTGTCGTTGCCAATGTTCGTGTTTCTTATATTCATAAGGCAATGAATATTTATGGTGAAGTGGCTAACTTATTTGATAAATCTTATGTAGATATAGGCTCTGTTGAGCAGCCTGGTAGATGGGTCCGATTAGGTATAAGCTACAAGCTTAATTTGTAGAATAAAGATTTCCTTTTAGAGATGAAATTCTTTATAACTTTGTTTTATTATAGGAGTTACACTGTTCCAATTAGAAATATGTTGTTATATTCGTGCTTTGGAAATAAAAGTGATTATAATTTTTTGACGTATGAAGAAAATATTAGCTATTGGAGGTCGTCCAGGTCTATATAAAGTAGTTTCAGAAGCTAAAAACAGTATTATTGTGGAGTCGGTTGTCGATGGAAAGCGTTTACCAGCTTATGCAACATCTAAGATTAGTGCATTGGCTGATATCTCAATCTTTACAACAGAGGGTGATATCCCTTTGGTGGAAGTTTTCCGTAAAATATCTGAAAAAGAGGATGGTGCTAAGACAGTTAGCCACAAAAAATCTGCGAATGAGATCAAAGCTCGTTTTGCTGAGATCTTGCCTAATTACGATGAGTTTCAGGTTTATGTATCTGATATGAAAAAAGTTTTCCAGTGGTATAATATTCTTCAAGAAAATGAACTCCTTATCTTTGACGAAGAGGAAGAGAATGAAGAGAAAGCTTAATTATTAAGTTTTAATTTTTGATTATTACACGGAATCAAATAATTAAAAAAGAGGGTATCTCATGCGAGATATCCTCTTTTTTTTAATTATTTATTATCTCCCTTGGGAGGGTATATCATGTCTCAATATCCTTCATTTTTTCTGAATAAAATTGACTTACTCTATTCATGTTTTTCATAGGAGATCTTTTTTGATAGGAAAAATTTATGGACATAAATATTGTGCATATTCAACACAAGTGGATGCCGATTAATTTTAATAATTTTAAAATATATATTCCACTATCTGGTGCAAGTAATGTAACTCATTCCTATAGGTTTAGTATATTTTATTTTTCTATATTTTACGAAATGTTTAATATAATATTTTTAAATCAAAATAGTATTGATTAATTTAGACTTTTGAAAGAGAGTATTTTTTGATTTGAAACACTTTTATCGTGTTGATAATGAATCAAAATCTTCTATTTATTAGTCGCGTATCGTTATTTTGTATTATTATACATAATTCTATGAAGAGAGTTAATATATTTTTATCATTTGCCTTTGTATCCCTTTTATTATTGGGATCTATTAGTTGTTCTCGTTCTACCAATAGTATGTCTTTATCTGGAAAAAAGGATAAAGATAGGTATTCGATTCGTGAAGATATTTTTAATAAAGCTTCTGCGACATTGAAGGGAGATGTTAAGTTTATTCGTGAGAATAGGCCAAGTATTTCATATGATGAACATGTGGTATGGGGTTTTGTTGACGTTATTCAGCCATCCGATAAAAGAAGTAAACCCAATAAGATAGTTTTTGATCTTTCCCAGAAAGCTGCTTCTCAATATATTGAGTCAATATCGATCTATCAAACCAATGATTTGGAGCTTGATTCCAAAGATAAGCCTTTGGCAAAACATCTTGTGGTAAAGGGAGATCGAGATGCTAAGATTAATTTTGATCGTCATATCAATTTTACCGATGGCAAGGCGAAACTAATTGTGTCCATTTATCTTCGTAGCGATATACCTGAAGATACTAACATTGAACTTGACCCTAAAGGGTTCTTCTTTAATAAAGGACGATCGATATATGCTGCAAAAATGGCTGATTCTCATAAACCAAGATATATTCCTTTAGTTTATACGAAATCGACACCTCTTGCCCAAAGAGAGTGGAAACATAGTATGTATAATGTTGCATTTATTAAGCTAAACAAAGAGATGACATATCGTCGCTCTCAGATTGAGCCTTCTGTTTTTAGTCATGTATTTCTTTCTGATTTCCGTATTGCAACCGATAACTCGATCTTTTTGGCTCGTAAAGGCTCTTTTATTATCGATCAAGCTGAATTGATTAACTCACTTCACCAAAAAGGGGTGAGAGTCTATATTAATTTGGTTGCTGGGATTGATAGAGATGACCAGTTTCGATTGGATTACTTTACTAGTTTGTTGAGTGATGAAAACCATATGACAGAGTTTGCTCTATCTTTGAAAGATATGTTGAACCGTAATAATCTTGATGGGGTCAATATTAACTTCAAATCGTTTAAAGAGACTGGGTTGAATCGAAAAGAGCATCTTTGTCGTTTTATTCAAGTGTTGAATACTACCTTTAAAGAGCAGTCGGATCGTAATCTGTCTGTTACGGCTAGTGTAACTACTGACTATAGAGCATGGGACTATGATGAAATTGCGAAGAGTACGGAGTTCGTAACTGCTTCTTTGTATGGTTTTTCTCGTAAATTCTCTTCTCCTCTAAATATTGTAAAGAAAAGAGTGAAAGAGCTCTATGCAAAAGGAGTTCCCCCAAATAAATTGGTTCCGATATTTCCTCTTTATGGAAATCGTTGGGTTGTCAATAAGATGAATGACCGTCACTTAATGTTGGTGGGCTATATTCCAATGAAATTCCATAAAGTGTATGAAGGAGGAGAAGCAGTATGGCACGAAAAAGAGCAGTGTTACACTTACGACTACAAAGATGATAAAGATTGGATTCGTGTTTATGCCGAAGATCAAAAGTCGATATCTGCTAAGCTTAAATTTGTCAATGAAGAGAAGCTTTTAGGATTTGGTTGGTTTAATATTGGAAATGAAGCCCCCGATCAAGCGGAGATGTTAACAAATCTTTTTGAAAAATATAACGAGATATAAGGAGTGTTTCATGCCTCTTTTTTTCTAATTAAGGGCTTTGATATAAAATAGTATATATAGTATAAATTAAAAGCAGTAAAAAGATTATAAAAAATCTTTTTACTGCTTTTGTATTGTAGGAAGAATTGGATCTTCATGCCTTTTTTCGATTTCACACAAAAAAGTGTCTCTTTGGCACTGCTCTTCTAGACTTTTTTATATAGACTTAATTCTTTTTAAAAGCCTAATATTGCTTCAATACCCAACCTGTATGAATCTAGTCCAAATCCCATAATGCTTCCTTTACATACCGGTCCAATAATCGATTCGTGACGGAATGCCTCTCTTGTTAAAGTGTTAGAGATATGTACCTCTATAACAGGAGTGTTTACCCCAGCAATGGCATCACGAATAGCAATGGATGTATGGGTATAAGCACCTGCATTGATAATAATTCCATCAAAATCAAAACCAACTTTATGGATATTATCGATAATTTCTCCTTCAATATTGGATTGGAAATAATCAAAATTTATTTTAGGATATCTCTTTGTCAGTTCATTGTAGTATGCTTCGAAAGATTGATCTCCATAGATTGTTTTCTCCCTAACTCCTAATAAGTTAAGGTTCGGGCCATTAATTATTAATATTTTCTTCATGTTGATTGAACAATAACGTTTTTTATTCCTTATACAAATATAAAGTAAGATAAAAATAATATTATCTAGTAGTTCCTTTAAATAAATAAAATAATATTGTTATATTTATTTAACAATATATTATGAGGCTTTTCTAATGAAGCTAATTATTATTGTAAACAGAAACGCTTAGACAGAAACGAAATATTTACTTAGAAACTTAATTGCTTAGTTATGAATTGGGATCAATGTAAAAAAGGATATGAGACATACCTACGTCTCGAGAAATCTCTTTCTCAAAATTCCGTAAGTGCTTATATGAATGATATCAATAAGCTTACAACTTTTTTGACTTCCGAATATAAGAATATTACACCTAAGGAGGTGAAACTTGAACATCTTAGAGCTTTTGTAGAATGGATGAGCAGTAATAACGTGAGTCCACGAACACAAGCTAGGACAATTTCAGGAACCAAATCTTTCTTTAAGTTCCTTTTGATGGAGAATGTTATTGAGGCTGATCCAACAACACTTCTTGAAAGCCCAAAAATTGGGCGTAAATTACCAGATATCTTGACTCCAGATGAGATTGATCAAATTATTGATGCTATCGATCTTAAGAAACCTGAAGGAGTACGTAATAAAGCGATAATAGAAGCACTTTACAGCTGTGGTTTACGTGTATCAGAACTTGTTAATTTAAAGATCTCTAACCTACACTTCGAAGAGGAGTATATCGTTGTAGAGGGGAAGTCAGAGAAGGAGCGCATGGTACCTATCAGTGTAAAGGCGATTAACGATATCAAGGATTATGTAGAGAAGTATCGTGTAAACTTAAATGTTAGTGCCGATAGTGAAGATATCTTATTCCTTAATAGAAGAGGTCGTCAATTGAGTAGGGTGATGATTTTTACCATTATCAAAGGGTTGGCTGATAAAGTGAAGCTAAATAAAAATATCAGTCCACATACTTTTAGACACTCTTTTGCTTCTCAACTTATCGAGGGAGGAGCGGATCTTCGTGCAGTACAAGAGATGTTGGGACATGAATCAATTCTTACTACTGAGATCTATACCCACCTTGATCAAGATTATTTGAAGGATACAGTGAATAGACACCATCCAAGATCATAATAAGAGATAGATTAAAAAAAGCCACCTTTTATAAAAGTGGCTTTTTTTAGTATTACCTGTTAGTGTCCCCACTTGTAACCTTTGGTTAACTCTTGATATCTCTCTTTCATCTTTTTAAGAACTGCTGGGTTGGTTTCAGCAAGATTTTTCTGTTGTGCAATATCATCCGTAATGTTATACAGTTGCTCTTCTTTAGAGTTTCCTGTTTCGTTCATTACTCCCCAACTGATATAGTGTCCTCCTTTGTAAGGAGGAATATAGATATAATCCCCTTGTCTAAGTCCTGTTTTG